>JAGVGT010000009.1 GCA_020056965.1 Deltaproteobacteria bacterium | reverse complement strand
CAGGGCCTCGAAGCCCGGAGTAATCGGGGTTTCGAGCTCGACGCTCAAGGCCTTGGCGCGGGCGACCACTTCCTGGGGATCGGAGATGTCGGCCGGGGTAATCTGGTTCATCACCTCGGCGGCCGTGTAGCCCAACATGCGTTCGGCACCAACGTTGAAGATCTGGATGACGCCCTTCTCGTCGGTGGCGATACTCGAAAAGTTGGCGCTATTCAATATCGCATCCTGCAGTGCCCCGGTTACGAGCAAGGATTCTTGGCGCCGGAACTCGGTGATGCCCTCAGTCGTGCCGCTGGCAAGGTTGAGCATTGCTGGATCGCTAATTTGTTTGGGCATGTTCAATCTCTCTCTAGGCACACATAAATTGGTCTGGCTCGCACGGCCTAAGATGCGGGCTCCGAAAAGCTTATTACCACTAATCTTCAGCCAGCACTTTAATGTCATTCCCGCGCAGGCGGGAATCCAGAGAGTTAGCCAGGTTTCCTAGATTCCCGCTTGCGCGGGAATGACTTGATTACACGAGACTGCCAGGCCAACATCGGTTTATCAACCGGTTATCCCAGCCAGCCTGAATACTGGCTGAGGCTCGGTGGTAATCAGATTAGAAAATGCCTTGGACGGAATTTTCGATGACTCCGCCAACCTCCTGCAATGGCCCCAATGGCTTGTTCACAACTTCTTCCGATTTGATTAACGGCCGGCCGCCGGCCGGGTCCCGGTAGGTGACAACATCATCGACAATGGCAATCAGCCCCAGGAACTCCCATCCTTCTGTAGTTGTAACTCGTTTGAAAGTGAGCATGTCCGTGAAGAAATTCCCTGTACGCTTGGTCTGTTTAAATGACGGTTCAATTTTGTAAGCGGTACAGCGGTCTTTGCTGCGGATGCATTTTTGAATACCAGGCGCCAGACTGTTAATTTCAATCGATGAATTGGGTACGAAAACGCCGACCACCTCGGTTGCGCTCATGATTCTTATATTCGGTACTTGCGTGGGGTCAAACCCCAAGGCTTTCAGCTCTGCCAAGGTAGTTTTTTCAGGGATTATTTTCATGTATTCGTTGTTGGCGCTTTCGTAGTCCTGCCAAGGCGAGATGAACGTGATCTTGCTGGACGGCAGGAGTTTCGCGCAGCCCACTCCGAGCAGGAGCAAGACGGGAACAATCAGCAAGATAAATATTTTCGTCATAAAATTCGATCCCGGTTACGACTGTGGAGTTTTCGCTCAACCCCGCCGGCCAATCCCTGCTGGTCGCAACGGTAAGAGGAATATGCCGCCAACAATCAGCTCCGGCAGCACACAAAAAGCCCGCGACCAGGAACTGGCGGCGGGCTCCCTAGTGTTTATTCGAGGTGCAAACCTGCTCTCCGGTAATCTAAATCTCAACCCCAAAGCTTAGAAGCTTGGCTTCAGGGTTCGGATTGCGGGTCAGCCTGGGCAAGCTATTCGCAACCTGCCAGGCCGACCCGCTCAGGCCCTTTTCCTCCCCGCAGTCTGATGCTCTCTACTGCACGACTATTTCAAAGAGTACGCGCATGTTTGACTTGGCTTCCGGTGAGTATAGCTCTTTGGGAGCCGCCTCAAAGTTAGCCGGGTCTTCCTCGCCATAGCCGATGGTGGAAAGCCGGTCCGAAACGATTATCCCTTCGCCGATCAGGTAATCCTTGACGGCCTGGGCCCTTCTTTCACTCAACTTCTGGTTGTACTCATCGGTACCGGAAGCTGAGGTGTAGCCGGCAATCCGGATTTTGGCCTTGGGGTTGTCTTTCAGGAGCTGGATATTTCTTTTCAGGATCGTCTGGGTCTGCGGTCGCAGGGTAGACTGGTCAAAATCGAAATGGACATCCTCAAAAGCCAGAACCACTACGGTAGGCTCGGCTTCCTCGAAGAGCACCTTATCCGCCTTTGGCGGAGCTACGACCTCCTGGACCTTCTTCTCAACCTCCGGCTCGGAGGCAAGAATAACTACCTTCTTCGCAACCACTGGGGGCGGCGGGGTTGGTTTCGGCTCGGGTTTCGGCTCAGCCTTGGCTACGACTACCGGTTGCGGTTTTGGTTCATACCTGGCAACCGCCGGTGGTGGCGTGGACTTGCCGCCAAAGGCAAAGACTATCCCGAAGGTGGCTTGCATATCGTGGATGCGTTCATCGTAAATGAGATGATCTCTGAGATCGGCCCGCAGGGCAATATTGTCAGCCACCCAGTATTTGGCGCCCACGCCAAGATCGAAAATAGCCATATCCCGGCTATTGATCTCGGGATTGTAATGGGCGAAACCGTAGCCGATCGCAATGAAGGGGTTGAAGTTCTTCTCGGGCATGAAGTGATAGAGGAGATCCAGATGGTACCTGGTGATCTTCACTTTATCGATGGGGCTGGTGAACTGTCCTTCATCGGCAAACCTCGCCGCGCGGTCATCAACTTTGGTCTGGGTAAATTCCCCGACACCTTCAATGCCGAAATGCGGCGTAATGTTATAGCCGAGACGCCCGCCATAGACAAAGTCATCTTTCAAATTTTGCTGGCTTTCGAAAAAATTATAGCCAACAAACGGGCTCAGCTCGACGCTTCCTTCCTTAATTTCGGCATGGGCGGACACCGGAAGGATTAAGGCCGAGACAAACAACGCCAACGCCGTCTTTTTTATGCTGGGAACTCTGGGATATGTCTTTCTCATCTAAGGCCTCTTTTGGTGGGCTTGATTAAGTGCTTGCATGGTGACTTGCCTTTCTGTTGTTGGAGTGAGGCGAAAGGGAGACCGGCTCTTGTCATCGCCATAACCGGTCTGCCCTTTTTGCCTGCTTTCCCGCCAAATACCTACTCGCAACCCGCGGGTGAGGTACTAAGCCCCGGCACCGAGACGACGTTGGAGTCAAAGACAAACGCCCCATCGGTGAACGCCCCGGCAAACAATCTGCCGCACGAGGTGGCGCCGGTTACCATCGTGACATCATCATAGGCCAGGATGTTGCCCTTCCAGACCGTGTTCGTTTGCAGCGTCGCCGCGGAACCGGCCTGCCACCAGATATTGGAGGCCTTGGCGCCGCCCGCCAGGAGGATCTTGGCGCCGGGTGCCGTGCCAATGGTCGAGGCTGACTGGAAGACGAACTCGGCATCGGCGTTGCCCTGGGCGTCCAGGGTGAGGTCGCCGGTGATCAGGATCGAGGTGGCGGCTGTATAAACGCCGGGATAGAACAGGTTATCTCCCTCCACCAGTGGATCTCCGATGGGTGCCCCCAAAGTGGTGCCGGCGGCGATCGAGGTTCCCCCGGGCAGGTTTGCCGGAGTGAGGCTGAGATAAGTGGCCCGCAAAGCGTCCGTAATCGGCTGGGCCGTGATTGCGTCAGGATAAAGGGGAGTAATGACTTCACCAACGATGGTCGGGGCCATTCCATTACAAAGGCCAAACCCTGGCCCGTCGGCAAAAAGGATATCCACACCATTACAAGTAGCTGTAGGGTTGAACACCACATCCCCATCGATGTGGGTAATCGGGGCGGTCAGGGTGTTGGTAATCCCGGCGGTCGAGGCAATCCCGAAGGTGGTGGCCAAACCAAGGTTGATCGGGGGCCGACATACCCCGGTGGCCGGGCCGGCGGTAAAGTTCCAGGTGTAATCACTGGTCATTTCATTGGCCGTCGGGATGGCCAGGTCCTTAACACCAAGGAGCCCGCCTTTAATGGTGGCCGTGTAGATCGTGCCGTCAACCAGCGGGTTGAGAGGTGTAAAGGTCGCGGTTTTGCCGGTGGCGACATCAAGGCTCACGGTGGCGGCATCCACGGGGGTAAAGGTCGGTCCCGGTCCGGTCACGATGAAGGTGGCGCTGTTGAGCGAATCCGGGTCCATCCGCAAGCCGGAGGGGACGCTGAAGGTGGCCTGAATGGTCGCGCTGGGACAAACGCCGGAGGCGTCAGCCGCAGGGCTGGTGGGAGGAAGCACCGAGACAGGTTGCGGGGCAGCCGGGGCGGTGGTGGTAAAGGTCCATACATAATCATTGGCCAGCAGCGGCAGGAGAGGGTCGCCGGCCAGGGCATTGCCGACTAAATCCGTGGCAGCGTGGATACCGATCCCTTTGATCGTGGCGGTATAGGTGACCCCGGTGGTCAGTATCGCCAGCGGGCGGAAAGTCGCAGTCCGGGAGGCGACATTGTAGGTAACGGGGGGATCCATGCCGACGACTGGGGTCACACCCGGGCCGGTCAGCGTAAAGGTCGCCACATCAGTGATCGTCAGAGGGTTCATATCCTCATTGAAGATTGCGGTGATCGCCGTGTTGGCCGGCACGTTAAGAGTCGGACCTGGAACCGTGGTGGCCGGGTCGGTGCTGGTCACCAGCGGCTTGACCGTGTCCGTCGTGGTACTCGTGGTGAAGGTCCACACATGGTTCTTCGCCAGGGCGAGGCCGGTCGCGCTCATGGCGCCGGTGGTGACCGTGGCGGTGCAGGTGGCCGCCTTCGGCAGATTGGTTGCAGCCGGCAGGGGCAAGGTTGCCACATTACCCGCGGCCACATAGGTAACCGCCCCTCCACCGGTAACGGGGGTTCCGTTGCAGGACAGAGTGAAGGTGGTGGTGGTGAGCGTACTGGGGGCCATCGCCTTACTGAAGGCGGCGGTGACCAGCTTGATATTGATCGGCACCGCCGTGGCATTGGCAAGAGGGGTTACGGCGGTCACGGTGGGTGGGACAGCGGTGGTGGTGCTGGGTTGATTCCACTCGCCGCCGCCGGCTTCGTTGCCGCTACATCCAGCCAGGCTTACAAAACAGCCCAGGATTATCGCAAATAGCAGATAGGCCTTTTGGATCTTAAATTTTTTCATATTCTCCCTTCCCTAAGTTGTTGAAATTTTTGTTGCATATTACCTGGCCTCTGTTGCGCATCTTTTCTCCTTCCCCGTCTAAATTAATAATTCAAAACTATCCTCGGGCAGGGCTCCCCTTTCCAAAAGGACTCGCTTTTGAATGGGATGTTCAGTTCTCTTAAAGTCACTAAAGCAAATAGCCGTCCAACCGAGTCGGATTCAGTCATTTATTTTGGTTAATGCTGCAAAAACGGGAGGTTGGGTTAAGTTGGGTAACGTTGACAAAGCCCCCAAATATCGTTCGGCCCGTAATATTTGGTGGAACCTCAAAATATTGCGGGATGCCCTACGAGCAACTCCCGGCCGGTTCCAGACCAGAAAGCTGGGAGGATCAGGATGAGTATAGGCGACGGGATGGGGGCGGATTGACCGGCGCCGATTTCCCCCGGAACAACAGGCCGGTAAATTGGGTAAATACTCGTCATTGCGCGAAGCGAAAACTTCGATCTCCTCGCTTGGACAACCAGGGCCAGACCTTTCCCGATCCCCGGGAGATTGCCACGTCGGAGCTGCGCCCCTCCTCGCAATGACGGGCCGTGTCCAGAATGGTGCTAGTTTAAGGGTTTTGGAACTGAGAAAGGACGCTGGAGCGTCCAAGGCTGCGTTCCCACGGAGACCGGGGGAACGATAGAACAACAAGCCGACAAATTAAAAAAGGGGGAGACCGGCTGAATCAGATTCAGCCGCCCTCCCCCTTTCAGTGCTACCTCCACAACCAGTCCCCTTCCGGAAACTACCTGTCACCCAATGCCTTACGGGGCGGTGACGGTATCGGAGATCAAAGTAACTTGATTGGTTACCGCAAACAACCGGCCCGTAATGTGGGCGTCGGCAAGGACGTTTATTTGTGCCCAGGCGAAGACGTTTCCATAGAAGCTGGTGTTCGCCTCAATAGCCGTGGCGCCGCCGGTCCGGAAATAGACGTTCTTAGCCTGGGCGTCATTATCGAGCAGGATTGCCCCGCTGGGGGCGCCGACCGTAAGATTGCCGTCGATCGAGAAAATGAAGACCGCATTCGGGTCGCCCTGGGCATCGAGATGCAGGGCCCCGGTCGTCAATAAAACATCGGCGCCGGTCTTGTAGACGCCCCGAGTAAGGACCAGCCCGCCCAACTGGGTTGGGCAAACCTGGGTGGCCGCACCAGGATTCGGGTCGGCGGCCAGGAAGTCATAGGCAATTCCCAGGTCGGTTCTGGCCTGATTGATAAAGGCAATCGTGCTGGCGTAGGGTGCCGGGATAACATAGGCAGGCGGCATATCATCATGCGCATAGGTGTACCCGTTGGTAAGCTCGTTAAAGTACCCCAGATTACCGGCAGGCTCCGTGAATCCCCCATAATAGGTGCGGGCCTGGTCTAAAATGCCCAGATCACCACCGCTCAGCGCACTGGCGGTCGATCCGGTGGTGGTAATCTTTTGGCTGGCCAGAATCACGAACCGGCCGGCCTCGCCAAGTACTGGGGCCTGTGGGCCGGCTGCTACCGTGGCGGCAGTGGTAAAGCTCCAGACCGTCGCATTTCCAAGTTGATTGCCGGCCAAGTCTTGGACCAAGCCGGCAATCGTGGCGGTATAAGCGGTGTTGGTCGCCAGTTTAGCGGCCGGCGTAAAGATCGCGGTCGTACCAAAGTATTCCATCGTTCCAGAGACTGGCGGATTGAGGCCGGCGACCAAAGTAAAGTTGGCGGTGGTGATCGTGGCGGGGTCCATCGGCTCACTGAACGTGGTCGAGACTTTCTGGGTCGTCAACACCCCGGTGGCGTTACCAGCCGGGTCGGTGTTCAATACGGTGGGCGGGATGCTGTCCGCACTCGTACCAGTGGTAAAGGTCCAGCTCTTCTCCAGTGCCAGCTGGTTGCCGGCCAGGTCCTTGACCCCGGTAGTAACTTTGGCGGTATAGATAGTACCGGTCGCGAGATTGGCGGTCGGCGCAAAGATCGCGGTTTTGACGGAGGTCGCATAAGTCACCTCGCCGGCGACTACGGCTCCGCTCGGCCCGGTCAAGGTGAAGGTAGTTCCGGTGATCGTCGTCGCGGTCATACCTTCACTGAAGGTCGCGGTGACCTTGTTTTTGATACCCACATCACTACCCGCGTTAGCAGGGACGGTGAGAGTCACCGTTGGCGCGGTGGTGTCGGTGCTGGTAGTGGGCACCGGAGTGACGTCGTCGCCGCCGTGGCTGCATCCGACCCCAAAGACAGTTAGCAGTAACGCCAACAGAAGATAAGCGTTCTGCGCCTTGAATTTTTTCATAAATCTCCTTTTGTTTCCATGATTTTTAACCTCAACACTTTATGTAACCAGCCGGCTGTTACGCATCTGCCCTCGATTATGATTCCACTTTTCCAAAAATAAAGCGCATTTAGACGAGATGATCAGAAGCATGTAACGTCACTAAAGCAAATAGACCTCCAACAGGGCCTGGATTAGGCATATATTTCGCTTAGTGCTGTAATAACGGCCTGTTGATCCAGAGCCAGAGGCTTTAACTAGGTTGCGAAACAATCCTTTCGCCCTTACCATTTGGTGGAACCGCATGATATGGAGGGATGATTTAAAGAAAAGCGGTTCGATTCTGCCCCAGGTTTTCCGCCGGGAAAAATCCAAACCTGGAAATACTCAGGATCGTTTTAGTTTAAGGGGCTGGAGGATGTTCGGCCGGATCAATCGGCGGATTTGCTGCTCTACGGAAGGCGTTTTGGCGCCGCCCAATACGAAATCAAATGGAACTAAAACCAGTAGAGCCGGGCCTTTATGCCCCTCAAAAAACAATTCGGTTATATTTGACGGGAACTGGTAGACTTACACTTAATTATGAACAAACAACCAAAAACAGTCGGCAGCGGCAAGGTCAAAAACTCCTCTTCCCCGCATGAGCCCCAGACGCAGCCAGGGGCCAAACCGTTCCCCATTGTCGGCATCGGCGCCTCGGCTGGCGGACTGGAGGCGCTGGAGCAGTTCCTCCGGCAGGTTCCGGATGGCAGCGGCATGGCCTTTGTCATCGTCCAGCACCTGGACCCTACCCACAAGGGGATCATGGCCGAACTGCTGCAACGGACCACCGGGATGGCGGTTTTCCAGGTGCGGGACCGGATGCGGGTCAAACCGGACTGCGTCTATGTGATCCCGCCCAATAAGGACATGTCTATTCTGCACGGGGTGTTGCATCTGTTCGAGCCGACGGCCCCGCGCGGCCTGCGTCTTCCCATCGATTATTTTCTTCGCTCCCTGGCCGAGGACCGGCAGGAAGGTAGCATTGGTGTCATCCTTTCCGGCATGGGTTCGGACGGCACCATGGGCCTAAGGGCCATCAAGGAAAAGGCGGGAGTGGTGCTGGTTCAGGAGCCCGCCACGGCCAAATTCGACAGCATGCCCAGAAGCGCCATCGCGGCCGGCCTGGCCGATCTGGTGGCCCCGGTCGAGGAACTGCCCGGCAAGATTATCGACTATCTCCGCCACGCCCATGTCATCGCCAAGAGCGAGCGCCCCCTCGAAGAGAAAGATCAAAGCGCCATCGAGAAAGTCCTGATTCTGCTGCGCTCCAAGACCGGTCAGGATTTCTCGCTGTATAAGAAGAACACGGTCTACCGCCGGATCGAACGACGCATGTCCATTCATCAGATCGACCGGATCGCCGCTTACGTCCGTTTCCTGCAGGAGAATCCCCAGGAGGTTGAGCTACTCTTCAAGGAACTGCTGATCGGCGTAACCAGCTTTTTCCGCGATCCAGCCGCCTGGGAACAACTCCAGGAAGAGGCTATTCCCGCGCTCCTGGCGGACCGCCCGACCGGCGGGGTGCTGCGGGCCTGGTCGGTCGGCTGCTCGACCGGGGAAGAGGCTTATTCACTGGCCATTGCCTTCAAGGAGGCCCTGGAGCAGATCAAACCCACGGCTCGTTTTACCCTGCAGATCTTTGCCACCGATCTGGACCGGGATGCCATCGACAAGGCCAGGCAGGGCGTCTATCCGGTTAACATCTCCGCCGACGTCTCCGCCGAACAGTTGCACCGGTTTTTTGTCCAGGAAGAAAGCGGCTACCGGGTCACCAAGGAGATCCGGGAGATGGTGACCTTCGCCACCCAGAACCTGATCATGGACCCG
This sequence comes from Deltaproteobacteria bacterium, assembly GCA_020056965.1. Classification (GTDB taxonomy): domain Bacteria; phylum Desulfobacterota; class Desulfobulbia; order Desulfobulbales; family JAGXFP01; genus JAGVGT01. The sequence goes on along the minus strand of JAGVGT010000009.1, from coordinate 26,008 downwards.
CCTTTTACCAAGCTGGATATCCTGATCTGTCGCAACCTCCTGATCTATCTGACGCCGGAGTCGCAGAAGAAGCTCCTGCCGCTCTTCCACTACAGCCTAAACCCCGGCGGGATCATGTTTCTGGGGAGCGCCGAGACCGCCACCGCCTTCGCCGATTTCTTCACTTCGGTGCACATCAAGTCGAGACTCTTCCGGCGGCGCGAATCGGTCCTGGCCGAACCACTGGCCTTTCCACCCTCGTTTATCCCCGGCCGGCCGGGATCCCCCAAGGAACTAACCATGGCAAAACCTGTCGCCAACCTCCAGTCCCTGGCCGACCAACTGCTTTTGCAGCGTTTTTCCCCGCCGGCCGTGCTGGTCAACGACCGGGGCGATATCCTTTATATCAGCGGGCGGACCGGCAAATATCTGGAGCCGGCGGCCGGCAAGGCCAACTGGAACATTTTTGCCATGGCCCGGGAAGGCCTCCGTTTTGAACTGGGCAGCGCCTTTCAGAAGGCGGTTCGGACCAAGGAGCCGCTCATGGTCAGGGGGCTGAGGATTGGTGAAGGCGACACCAACCAGGCCGTCGATATCGCCATTCAGGTGATCGACACCCCGGAGGCTTTACGGGGGATGGTGATGATCGTTTTTACCGATGTGGCGCTGCCCCCGGAAAAGAAGGCCCCGGGCCGCCGCAAGAAAATAGCGGCGGACGGCAACAGCAGATCTCTCGAACTGGGGCAGGAACTCCAGCAGGTCAGAGAAGCACTATCCAGCACCCGCGAGGAGATGCAATCCTCCCAGGAAGAGCTTAAATCAACCAATGAGGAGCTGCAGTCAACCAACGAGGAGCTGCAGTCAACCAATGAGGAGCTGACTACCTCCAGGGAAGAGATGCAGTCCATGAACGAAGAGCTGCAGACCCTGAACGCCGAGCAACAGTCCAGAATGGACGAGCTGTCGCGGACCAACAATGACATGCGCAACCTGCTCAACAGCACGGAAATAGTCACCGTTTTCCTGGATAACCAGCTCCATGTCCGGCGTTACACCAGCGGCGCGAACCAGCTCTTCAAGCTGATCCCGGGCGACGTCGGGCGGCCCCTTTCCGACCTTACCAGCGACCTGCTCTATCCCGGCATGGTCGATGAGGCGCGCGAGGTTCTGCGGACCCTGGTCTTTTCGGAAAAAGAGATCAGCGCCACCGATGGCCGCTGGTTTAAGGTGCGGATCATGCCCTATCGGACCATGGAAGAGGTGATTGCCGGGGTGGTGATCACCTTTGCCGAGATTACCGCGGCCAAAAAGTTGGAGGCGGAGTTGCGCGAGGAGAACGCCAAGTTAAAGAGTCTGCTAGTGGCTAAGCGTTAATCGAGTCGGAGACGAAGGTTGTTTGTGGTTGCTCAATAGAATTCAGGAGTCAGAATCCATGAGTCAGAATAAAAAAGAAAAGCGCGGCAGCCTTTTGCCAAGTGTCTCCTGTCTCCTGTCTCCTGTCTCCTGTCTCCTGTCTCCTGTCTCCTGTCTCCTGGCTCCTGGCTCCTGGCTCCTGGCTCCTGGCTCCTGGCTCCTGGCTCCTGGAATCTGTCTCCTGGAATCTGAATCTTGAATTCCGGATTTTCTTATGTGGAGTCGGAAATGAAAACAACTAGAGACCAGAGACCGACCAAGGCTACCGAACTGCGCTGGGGCGCGGAAGAACGCCTGGACACGCAAAACCTCGTCCCGCCGCCTCTCCCGCGGAACCCGGATGCCCTGCAGAAACTCGTTCACGAACTGGAGATCTACCAGATCGAACTGGAGATGCAGAATGCCGAGTTGCGGCGGGCCAACGAGGAGCTTGAGCTGGCCAGGAACAAATTTTCCGAACTATACGACTTTGCCCCGGTCGGCTATTTCACCTTTGATGGTCAGGGAATGATCAAGGATGTCAACCTGACCGGCACGCAACTGCTGGGGGTAGAAAAGCACCAGATGGCCGGTACACCCTTCAGCAGCTTTATTACCGACCGCGAAGGCCGGGAGGTTTTCTCGCACCATCTGGCCGATGTTCTGCGCAACAAGGCGATGCAAAGCTGTGCAATCACACTCAAGGCCAAAGACGGCACGGAAATCCATGGCAAAATTCAGAGCATCACCGTGGATACCTGTTGCAGCGTCTCCGGCTGTGTCCTTTCCTCCCTCGTCGATGACACGCCGGGCCGCCAGTTCAAAGAAGCGCTGGAAAAAGCTCATGCCAATCTGGAATTGCTCGTAACCGAGCGGACCAGCGCGTTGACCAGCGCCAATGCGCAGCTCCGGCTGGAAATAAAGGACCGCCAGAACGCGGAAACCTCTTGCGAGAAGGCCTATGCGGAGATTGTCTGCCTGCAAAACCGCCTGCAGGCTGAAAACACCCTCCTGCAGCATGAGGTGGCCCGGGACAACAACTTCGGCCAGGTCATCGGGCAAAGCCATGCCCTCGCGCAGGTGTTCCTCCGGGTTGAGCAGGTAGCGCCCATGCAGGCGACCGTCCTGCTCCTCGGCGAGACCGGCACCGGCAAGGGCGTGATCGCCCGCGCCATCCATGGCCGCAGTGGTCGTAAAGAGCGGTCGATGATCACGATCAACTGCACCTCGCTGCCGGCAAATCTGATCGAAAGCGAGCTCTTCGGTCGGGAGAAAGGGGCGTTCACCGGCTCCCATGCCCGGCAGATCGGGCGCTTCGAGTTGGCCGACGGCGGCACCATCTTTCTGGATGAAATCGGCGAAATGCCGCTGGAGCTGCAACCCAAACTGCTCAGGGTCATTCAGGACGGCGAGTTTGAGCGGCTGGGCAGCCCGCGCACCATTAAGACCGATGTGCGGATCATCGCGGCCAGCAACCGCAATCTTGAGGAGGAGGTCAGTAACGGCAGATTCAGGGAAGACCTGTTCTACCGGCTCAATGTTTTCCCGATCACCATCCCGCCCCTTCGACAGCGCAGGGAGGACATCCCGCTGCTGGTCAATCATTTCGTGGCTAAATTCAACAAGAAAATGGGCAAGAAGATCGAAAGCGTCTCGCAAGAGACCCTGGACCTCCTACAGGAATACCATTGGCCCGGCAACGTGCGGGAGCTGGAGAGTGCTATGGAACGGGCGGTAATCATCAGCCAGGGGACTGCGCTGGAGGTATTGGACCGCTTCGCTGCCAATCTGAAGAAAGGGGAGCCGACCGGGCAGGAGGTCAAGGCCCTTACCGAGTTGGAACATGACCACATCCTGCTGGTGCTCCAGAAAACCAGCGGGCGAATCGAGGAAAAAAACGGGGCGGCGGTGCTCCTTGGTCTCAACCCCAGCACTTTGCGGGCCCGGATGCGGAAACTGGAGATTCCCCGGCAATAAACAGCGAGTGCGGTTCGCAGCTTTTCGCCGTTTTTCCAAACGCCCCACTGCTCTTCAGCCTTTTCCCAGGGCAAACCGTTGTTGTCTGGATAAGGAATTTGTAACGTTCATATCTCCCTCACCCCAACCCTCTCCCAAGGGGAGAGGGAGATTTCCAGGTGTCCTCGCCCTCCGGGAGAGGGCGGCCGAAGGCCGGGTGAGGGAGTAAAACAGTCAAATTTCATATGATGTGTGAGCCTGGCAAAAGGCTAACCGACCACACTCAGGGCAAACAAGACAACTGATTATAAAGCGTTTTTGTTCTACAAAACTATGCTGTCCGCCTTAAATTTTGGCTGAAGTTCGATGGTAAGCAGATTTTATTGCGAGGTCGTCGAGATTCGTGCGGGGCTGGATCCACAAGATGAATTAAAGGTAAATAATGAGTACCGACCAAGACAAGAGCCGAAAAACAACCGAACTGCGGCGGCAGGCGGAAGAGCGGCTCAACACCCAGGCCCCGGAAGCGTTGCCGCTCCGAACCGAGGACGAGACGCGGCGATTGCTTCATGAACTGCAGGTCCACCAGATCGAACTGGAGATGCAAAATGAAGAGCTGCGCCGGGCCCAGGAAGATTTTGAGTTATCGCGAAATAAGTATCTCGAACTCTACGACTTTGCCCCGGTTGGCTATTTCACCTTTGCTGCGGCCGGAGTGATCCGGGAGGTAAATCTGACCGGCGCGCAACTGCTGGGCATGGAAAGGCAAACGCTGGCCGGCAAACCCTTCAGCCGTTTTATTGCCGCGGCCGACGACCGGGCGATTTTTTCCAGTCACCTCGAAGAGGTTTTGCAGAGAGAAGGGTCGCAGAGATGTGAAATAAGACTTACCGGAAAAAACGGCGCGGTGGTCTATGCCCAACTGCAGAGCATCGCGGTGGACACTGGCGAAAGCCAAGACGGTTATATCCTTTCCTCCATTGCCGATGTCACGGTTGCCAAACTGTCAGAAGCGGCCTTGGCCAAGGGGGGGGCCTTGCAGGGCGCAATCTTCAACAGCGCCAACTTTTCGAGTATCGCCACCGACGCCAAGGGCGTCATCCAGATCTTCAACGTCGGCGCCGAAAGGATGCTGGGTTACACGGCCGCCGAGGTGATGAATAAGATCACCCCGGCCGACATCTCCGATCCGCAGGAACTGATCGCCCGCGCCAAGACGCTCAGCGCCGAGCTGGAAACCCCGATTACCCCGGGCTTCGAGGCCCTGGTCTTTAAGGCCTCGCGCACCATCGAGGACATCTACGAGCTGACCTACATCCGCAAGGACGGCAGCCGCTTCCCGGCGGTCGTCTCGGTCACCGCCCTGCGCGATGCCCAGGACGCCATCATCGGCTATCTGCTGATCGGCACCGACAACACCGCCCGCAAGCAGGCCGAAGCGGCGCTGCTCAAGGCCGGGGCCTTGCAGAGCGCGATCTTCAACAGCGCCAACTTCTCGAGCATCGCCACCGATGCCAAGGGCGTCATCCAGATCTTCAACGTCGGCGCCGAACGGATGCTGGGCTACACGGCCGCCGAGGTGATGAACCAGATCACCCCGGCCGACATCTCCGACCCGCAGGAGGTGATCGCCCGGGCCAAGGCGCTCAGCGCTGAACTCGGAACCCCGATCACCCCGGGCTTCGAGGCCTTGGTCTTCAAGGCCTCGCGGGGCATCGAGGACATCTACGAACTGACCTATATCCGCAAGGACGGCAGCCGCTTCCCGGCGGTCGTCTCGGTCACCGCCCTGCGTGACGCCCAGAACGACATCATCGGTTATCTGCTGATCGGCACCGACAACACCGCCCGCAAGCAGGCCGAAGCAGCGCTGCTCAAGGCCGGAGCCTTGCAGAGCGCGATTTTCAACAGCGCTGTCTTTGCCAGCGTCGCCACCGACGCCAAGGGCGTCATCCAGATCTTCAATGTCGGCGCCGAGCGCATGTTGGGCTACACGGCCGCCGAGGTGATGAACCAGATCACCCCGGCCGACATCTCCGATCCGCAGGAATTAATCGTCCGCGCCAAGGCCCTTAGTCTTGAGCTGGAAACCCCGATTACTCCGGGTTTCGAAGCCCTGGTTTTCAAGGCCTCGCGGGGCATCGAGGACATCTATGAGCTGACCTATATCCGTAAGGACGGCAGCCGCTTCCCGGCGGTCGTCTCGGTCACCGCCCTGCGCGACGCCCACAACGCCATCATCGGCTATCTGCTGATCGGCACCGACAATACCGCCCGCAAACAGATCGAGGCGGAGAAACAGCATCTGCTCGACATTCAGGAGGAGACGCATAAACAACTGCAGCAGACCAACTTCACCCTGCAAGTCAGCGAGGAAAGGCTGGCGGTTACGCTCAACTCCATCGGCGATGCGGTGATCGCCACCGATGCCGGAGGACTGGTGACGCTGCTGAACCCCCTGGCCGAACAGCTCACCGGCTGGACCCGGGAGGAGGCCTTCGGCCGGCCGGTGGACGAAATTTTTCAGATCATCAACAAGGAAACCCGCCAACCCGCCGTGATCCCGGTCGTCGAAACCCTGGCGCATGGCACCATCCAGGGGCTGGCCAATCACACCGTGTTGATTGCCCGCGGGGGCAGCGAGTGCGATATCGCCGACAGTTGCGCGCCGATTCGCGACCGTGACGCCCAGGTGATCGGCGCCGTCCTGGTCTTTCGCGATGTTACCGGGGAGTATGCGGTGCAGAAGGCCTTGCGTGAGAGCACCCAGGCGCTGCAGGATAAAAACGTCGAGTTGGAAAACGCCACCCGGGTGGCGGAAAAGGCCAACCGCGCCAAATCGGAGTTCCTCTCCAGCATGAGCCACGAGTTGCGTTCCCCGCTCAATGCGATCCTCGGTTTCGCCCAATTACTGGACAAGGGTTCGCCGTCGCCCAAGGAAAAGTCCAGTATCGACCAGATTCTCAAAGCGGGCTGGTACCTGCTCAAGCTGATCAACGAAATTCTCGATCTGGCGCTGATCGAGTCGGGCAAGATGTCGCTGTCGCTGGAGCCCATGTCGCTGGTCGATGTCATGCTCGAATGTCAGACCATGATCGAACCCGAGGCGCAAAAGAGCAACATTCACCTGATTTTTCCCAAATTCGAAAGCCCGTATTTTGTCCATGCCGATCGGACCCGGGTAAAGCAGGTTCTGATCAACCTGCTTTCCAACGCGATCAAATACAACCGCCCCAACGGCGAGGTCGAAGTGACCTGCCGGGTGAGCGGTCCGGGCCGGATCCGCATCAGCGTGCAGGATACCGGTGAAGGCCTGTCGCCTGAAAAAATTGCTGACTTGTTCCAGCCGTTCAATCGGCTCGGCCAAGAAGCCGGCCCCAAGGAAGGCACCGGCATCGGCCTGGTGGTGAGCAAACGACTGATCGAGCTTATGGACGGTGAAATCGGGGTGGAAAGCACGGTCGGGGTGGGTACTGTGTTGTGGATAGAACTAATTCTGGCGGTCAGGCCGCAGATTACCACCGCTGACGCTGAAGTGCTGGCGGCAATGCAAGTCCCGGTTCAGCAGGACTCAACATTGCGCACCCTGCTCTACGTGGAAGACAACCAGGCCAACATGCAGCTGGTCGAGCGGCTCATCGAGCTGCGTTCCGATTTGCGCCTGATCGGGGCGATCGATGGCACCCAAGGCATCGCCCTGGCCAACATCCATCGGCCGGCGGTAATCCTGATGGACATCAATCTGCCCGGGATCAGCGGCATTCAGGCCTTGAAAATCCTCCGAGAAGACCCCACGACCGCCCAGATCCCGGTCATTGCGATCAGCGCCAATGCCATGCCGCGCGACATCGAGAAAGGGCTGGAGGCAGGATTCTTCCGCTATCTCACCAAACCGATCAAGGTCAACGAGTTCATGGATACGCTGGATGAGGCCCTCAAATATACAGAAACGGCAGCAGTTTTGACCGCTGAGAAGGAATCAATATGATGATCACCGAGTCCGACATTCTCAAGGCCGATATCCTGATTGTTGATGATCAGGAGGCCAATGTCCTCCTGCTTGAGCAATTGTTGGGCGAAGCCGGTTACACCGCCGTTGCCTCCACGATGAGTCCCCAGGAGGTCTGCGCGCTGCATCGTAAAAACCACTACGATCTGATCCTCCTCGACCTGCAGATGCCCGACCTGGACGGATTCGAGGTCATGGAAGGGCTCAAAGAAATCGATCCGGACGGCTATCTGCCGGTCCTGGTGATTACCGCCCAGCCCAGCCACAAGCTGCGGGCTTTGCAGGCCGGCGCCAAAGACTTCATCGGCAAGCCGTTCGATCTGCTCGAAGTCACCACGCGAATCCATAACCTGCTGGAAGTGCGGCTGCTCTACAAACAACTCGCCAATTACAACAAGGTGCTGGAGCAGACAGTGCAGGAGCGGACCGGGGACCTGCGCAAGGCCAATGCGCAGCTCACCCAGGAAGTCGGTGAACGCAAGCGGGCGGAGGAGTCGCTCCAGAGTTCCTATACGGAAATAAAACAGCTTAAGGACCGGCTCCAGGCCGAGAATGTCTACCTCCAACAGGAAGTGGACCGTGAGTACAACTTCGGTGAGATCATTGGCCAAAGCAAGGCCCTCGCCCAGGTATTCCTGCGGGTTGAGCAGGTCGCGCCGATGAATGCGACGGTCTTGCTCACGGGCGAGACCGGCACCGGCAAGGGCGTGATCGCCCGCGCCATCCACAGCAGCAGCGCGCGCAAGGAGCGGTCGCTGATCACAGTTAACTGCGCGTCCCTGCCGGCCAATCTGATCGAGAGTGAACTCTTCGGGCGCGAGAAGGGGGCCTTCACCGGCTCCAATGCCCGACAAATCGGCCGTTTCGAACTGGCCGACGGCGGCACCATCTTCCTGGACGAAATCGGCGAGATGCCGCTGGAGCTGCAATCCAAGCTGCTCCGGGTCATTCAGGACGGCGAGTTTGAACGGCTGGGCAGCCCCCGCACCATTAAGACCGATGTGCGAATCATCGCCGCCAGTAATCGGAATCTTGAGGAAGAGGCCCGCACCGGCAAGTTCCGGGAAGACCTCTTTTACCGGCTCAACGTGTTCCCGATCACGGTCCCGCCCCTGCGGCAGCGCAAGGAAGACATCCCGCTGCTGGTCAATCACTTTGTCGCCAAATTCAACCAGAAAATGGGCAAGAAGATCGAGAGCGTGTCGCCAGAAACCTTGGAGCTCCTGCGGGGATACCACTGGCCCGGCAACGTGCGGGAGCTGGAAAGCGTCATGGAGCGGGCGGTGATTATCAGTCGGGGGGCCGAACTGGAGGTCTTGGACCGGTTCGCGGCCGGGCTGAAGAAAGAGGATCCGGAAGATTCCGAGGACAAGACCCTGGCCGACTTGGAGCATGACCACATCCTCATGGTGCTCCGGAAAACCGCGGGCCGAATCGAAGGGAAAAACGGCGCGGCGGTACTCCTTGGTCTCAACCCCAGTACGCTGCGGGCCCGGATGCGCAAACTAGAGATTCCCCGGCAATAAGGCATCCGATTGACACAAATCTTCAGCCGTTTTTCTCCGTCATTCCGGCCAAAGCCGGAATGACTAAGTTCGCATTTCTCATTCAAAGTCCCGTCCGCAATTTTTCCTCAACGTGATCCGTCAAATTTAGCGGATACGTTAAACATGGCGGCTTCCTCCCTGCCCGCCACCCCTCCCCGATCTCTCCAGATTTAAATTTTCCCTGTATAATCAGACAATTGCCCGCACTCTATCTGAGCTTCATCTTTGGCACGTTAGTTGCGTTATCCCCACTTAACCGCACCCGAGCACTGCAGTGCTTGCGGCTGAGTTAAGAGGCGGCTTTTTCCACAGGGGATGTCCAGGAAAAGCGCCAACCGTCGAAAAATCGACAAACCTAATTTTGCTACTACCTCAAGGAGAAATTTTGAAAACAAACAGCGTGATGTCCTTGGTTCTCGCCGCCAGTTTGGCTGGAGTTATCACCCCGGCATTGGCGGCGGAGAAGCCGGCCAACTATCTGACTCTCAAGGCTGGGGTCTATTCGCCCAGTGAGTCAAACGACCTTAATGATTTTAACGGCGGCAGCACCACCAGCATAGACAGCAAGACGGGATTCTCCGGCGAGCTCGCCGCTGGCCATTACTTCCTGCCCATGCTGGCCTTGGAGCTGGGCGCCGGCTACTTCCAGAGCGAGGGCTCAGCGGAGGCCCAGCCCGGTGAAACCAAGCTGAAAGTCATACCGGTAACCGCGACCGGCAAGTTTCTGGTCCCGATCGGGGCGTTCGAGCCTTACGGCCTGTTTGGCATCGGCGCCTACTTTACTGATCTGGACGTAAGCGGCAATACCGGCAACTTCAGCGGTTCCTCGGAGATTACCTACGGATTGCACGCCGGCGGCGGCGTCAACTTTAATTTCAGTAATGAAATGTTCGCGGGCCTTGAGGCGAAATACCTTTGGGCCAAACCCTCATTCGGTGGCCAGGACATCAATCTGGACGGGTTTATCACCACCGCCAACCTCGGTTTCAGGTTCTAAAGCTGAGTTGAGCAGCTTGCCTGCTCGTACAGATAAGCGAGTTCACGAGACATCGAGACTTATACCCGAAGGGTGAAGGGAGACACGCTATGAAAGACAGCACTAAAGACCAGGCCGAAGGCAAGTTTCACGAGTTGAAGGGCACGATCAAGGAGATCGCCGGGAGGATCAGCAACAAACCTGAGTTGGCGGCGGAAGGCAACGCCGAAAAGGTGACCGGCAAAGTCCAGAATAAGATCGGTCAGGTCGAGAAGGTTTTAGGGAAATAGCGAGCACTGACAGCCCTTGAAACTCAGCTTTTTCCGGTACGGACCCCGGGGAAAGCTGATCATAAACGGTCCGCCGGGTATTTAATTATGTGGTATTTAATGGTCGGATTGATAGTGGTTAACGTCTTGTTTTTGCTGGGACTTTTGGGCCGCTTCGTGGAACTGCGGCAGGCGGTCGGCTATTGCGACTCTTCGCCTTATGTCGTGATTGCCAAAAAACGTTTCGGCTCAGCGATTATCTGGGCCGCCGCTATAACCACCATCAGTATTTCGCTGCTCCGCAAATGACCTGCGCCGGCCGGCCCTGCTGCCTCGTCTGGCGGCTTCGGACAGTTTGCGCTGAACTGGTCCATAAAATTGGCATAGCTGGGGCATGGGCAGATGATGGATCTTAGATACATGGATACAATGAGCGAGATGATGGCCAGGTGTATCGGGCATGCCTATGAGATGGGGCTTAGCGATGATCAGATCAAGAAGATCAAGCCGGTGCACAGCGAAATGCAAAAAAAACAGGCGCAGTTTATTGCTGACCTGAAAATTGCCGAGATTGAATTGATGGAAACACTGGAAATAAAAAAGTTTGATCTGGAAAACGCCAACAATGCCGTCAACCAAATTGCCGAAATAACCAAGATTCATAATCTAGCAATGCTGAAAGCCATAAAAGAGATGCGGGATATTTTCTCGGACCAGCAATTCAAGGAAATCAACACGATGGTGCCCATGAAGGACCGATAAGTAGCATCCCGCAATTACTGTTTAATACAAAACCAGAAAACGACAGGAGAACATTTCATGAAAGTTGTGCATTCTTTGTCCGTAGTGGTCGCCGCGGTGGCCTTGCTTGGTCTCAGCGCCCCGGTATACGCCTCAAAAACCGACGACCGCATCGAGTCATCCGCCAAGAAATCTTACGTGTTCAAGACCTATCTGCAAGGTGACGACATCAAAATCGACTCCAAGGACGGCGCCGTTACCTTGACCGGAAGCGTCTCGGGTGAATACCACAAATCCTTGGCCCAGGAGACCCTGACCGGTCTGCCCGGCGTCAAGAGCGTCGAGAACAAACTGGAAATCAAGGATGTGCCCCCCGCCGTGAACTCGGATGCCTGGGTCCGCGATAAAGTGAAGGTCACCTTGCTGTTTCATAGGAGTGTAAGCGCCGTAAAGACCGAGGTCGAGGTCAAAGACGGCATCGCGACCCTGCGCGGCGAGGCTTCCAGTCAGGCCCAGAAGGAACTGACGACGGAATATGCCAAGGATGTTGAAGGGGTCAAAGACGTAGTCAATGAGATGACCGTGGCCAAGACCCCGGGCGACAAGCAGACGGTCGGCGAAAAGATTGATGACGCCTCCATCACCGCCCAGGTCAAGATGGCCTTGCTGTTTCACCGCTCAACCAGCGCCCTCGGCACCAAGGTCGAGACCAAGGACGGCGTGGTCACTTTGTTCGGCAAGGCCAGCAACGTAGCCGAACTGAACCTGGTCAACAAACTTGTCAACGACGTCCATGGTGTGACGAAAGTAAATAACCTGATGACCACCAAGTAGTCACCACAGTCCAAGAGCCAAGTAACGGAATGACCTCTGCCGGCCATATGGTGAAACATTAGGCGGCAGAGGAAGTGAGCCATCCAAAAGGGGGAACCTCTCCCTCCCCTTTTGGATGGTAATTGTAAAGTGACAACCAAAACGGGGAACCTCCTTCTCCTCTTTTTGGTTGTTTTTTTGTGGCAAATGACGCCTCACGGCTCCCGCCCAATCGGCGGCTGCGTTCAGCAATAAGGTTTTCTCATAAGTCCTATAGGACCTATGGGTCCCATGGGCCTTTATAGGACTTATGGGTTCCATAGAAAATCTCTGGCATCTCCCGGAAGCCCCCCAGTTGTTGTGGCAGCCCCTGCGCCTGCAAACCGCCAAACGGTGGTTTCGCCTCTACTGAGTGTTGTAGTAGTAGCGATTCAGGTCAAAAAGGCCGCCTTCGATCGGCTCGTCCGCATAAAATCTCTGCTGAAACCAATCATAGGCCTCCCATAATCGATCGTCGGCCCGGTTGATGGCGTACTTGGCGAGCCGCGCCATATCCTGCGGGTTTTTCCGGTCGAAACTGGCCAGGAGATCAAAGAAATCCGGCAGATCTTCTTCCATGACATCGATAAAGTAATTCGGGTAGGAGCCAATCAGACCAGGGATAATGTCGGCGTTGTCTTTCAGCGGATTGAGCCGGTCATCTTCGCCAAGGATGAAGGCGACATTGTCATGCCAGCGGTTAATGACAATGGAACCGGCCAGATCCTTGCCGTTCTTCAGGCGGATTCGCAGGTAGGCGAGATTGGCATTGTGGTCATTGATCAGGGAGAAGAAGGGAGTGCCGGGTTGCAAAAAGGTCCCGAGCGTCCGCAGATAGTCGTCGTTGGTGGTGTATTTTTTCGGCACCCGCGGATAACCGAGTTCGCCCGGTCGATAATTAATGGGATCAAAGCTGATCGCGGTGGCCGGCAACAGGTGCTGCTTGACCAGATGTTCCATGAATTCGCGTTTCGGTTCGCCGGTGGTGAAAGGGATTTGCACCGGCAGGCTGGACGGGTAGTAATTAATCCTCTCAAGAGAGGTGCCGATATTCCAGGCCTGCATGGTCTCCGGCCGCTTTTCCGGGGGCAGAAAGTCGAGGAAGGAACTCTCGCCTTCGACCCGCAGCGCATCCATGTAAATGCGGAGCGCCAGCTGATGACCGGTCGTGCCGTAAACATCGAAACCGGCCACCAGGGCGTAATAGATGCGTTCGAGCAGGGGATAATCGATGACCCAGAGGGTTTTCGGCAGATTTCCCAACAGCCCCTTGTGGACGGAGGCGCTGTCAAAATGGCGGTAGACCGTGAGGACCGGGGCATCGGCGCCATTATTGCCCTTCCAGATCGAATCATAGTTAAGTCCGGCGTAGTTGTGCGAGGCGTAATAATCCTGGCGGGCCCGGTAATAATCAATGGATTTTTTTCGATATTCATCGGTCAAGGTCGAAACGATTTGCTGGTTGCTGCCCTGCTCGATGGGCATCCGCAGCCGGTCGCTGTTCACCTTCAGAAAACCGGGATATCTCACACTCAAGTCATGCTCGGGGTCCATGAACATGACCCAGAAGTGATCATCAATCACGTTGAGGGCAATCTGGCCTTTACAGACCGGACCCTGGATAAAGGTCTTGATCGTGTAGAGCGAGTTATCCAGCAGAAACTGATAGCGGGCGCTGGGCGGGATCTGCTCGAAGGCCACAAAGGGGTTGGCGCTCAATTTCTGATCATAGCCGACCAGGTGCGGCGGCTGCAGCCACTCCGGCTCGATGAAAAGTTCCTCGAAGCGCTGCAGTTGGGCCTCGTCAAGGGCAAAGACCATGTGGGTTTTATGGACGATGGTGGAGTAGATCTTGCGAAAGCGATAGTGGACCCGGGCCACCCCGGGATCGTCGTAGGGCCGCAAGGTCGGAATCAGCTCGATGGGCTGGCCGGGAGCGGTCTTGGAGCGAACCAGTTCATAGTACTCGTTGGTCGGGGTGGCGAATTTCAGGTGGGCCAGGAACAGATGCTCGTAGAGATAGCGGGCCGTCATCCCGTGCTTGGCATCGTCCTGATTCAAAAAGGCTTCCCACTTCTGGATGGCCAGGGCGTCAGGGGCTTTCGGGCTGATCAATGTCGCCTGCTGGTCGGCATCGGGGCCTTTGGCGCCCTGGGCCAGCCAGCCGGCAATAATCTCGAACTCTTCCTGCTTGAGCGGCGGAAAGCCGTAGGGCATGCCGCGATTGGGGTGCTTTTTCAGGTACCCCGCCACCTCGCTCTGGTTTTCCGAGCAGGTCAGATCGTCGGTTTCCGGACTGTACTCCCCGGTACTCTTGGGGTTCTTCATCTTGTGATTCAGCAATTGAATCATGATCGAATCGTTTAAAGCCGAGTTGAGCAGCTTGTCTGCTCGTACGAGACTTATGCCCTTGCGGTACAGGCCGTTGGTCACGGTACTTTCGGTAACGCTGAAGAAATCCTTCTTACGCCACTCCTCGGTTGTTTGGGCATCGGTAAAGAGCCGGGTCGGATCCATGGCGGTCAGTCGCGAGGAATTGTAGACCGCCTGTTTGCTGGCACCGCGGTCGGTACCCTCGAAGGAGTCCATTTTCAGCTGACAGGGCGAGTTGTAGCAGGAGTGGCAGACCGTGCAGCGTTTGTCGAGCAGCGGTTTGACCTCCTTCTGGTAATCAATGGTCCGAGTCGGAATATTGATCACCACCGGTGGCAGCGGTTTGGTGGCACAGCCGGCAATGCAAAGGGCCATGGTTAAATAGAGAACGGCAGTAGGTTTCATTGATACGATCTCTCCCTGGTTTGAGAAGGGTAACGACGACTTGTGGGGCTAAGGAGGCCTATTGCCGCGTCCTTTCCGGGCGACCGCTAAAGAACATTTTACTGATCGATTTTTCAGGTCTTTACTAAAGAACCCCTTGGAAAAGTCCTGATTGGTCATTCCCGAGGCAGTAATCGGGAATCCAGTTCTTTGTGTATTCAAGGAGTTCTGGATTCCTGCTTTTGCAGGAATGACAGGCTAAAACAGTCAGCAATTAATTATCAAGAGGCTCTTAATTTGCTGAGAATATTGAGCTGTTCATGTTGGATGGAAATCAGCTCATTCCATTGCTTCTCCCGCAACAAATCTATCTTCTCATGAAGCGTCAATATTTCAAGCTCCGACTTCAAATTGATTTCGTAATCATGTTCCGCGCTCAGGCGATCCTTATGGGCCTGGCGGTTTTGAGACATTAAAATAATCGGCGCTTGAATGGCGGCCAGCATGGATAAAAACAGATTCAGCAGGATGTATGGATAGGGATCGAAGGATTTACTGTAGTTGATCAGAATAAAGGAATTCAGAAGGACCCAAACGACCAGGACCACCGCAAAGAGCGAGATAAAAGTCCAGGAACCGCCAAAGGAAGCGACCTTGTCGGCTAGCCTCTGGCCGAAAGTCAGTTGCGTGGAATAGTCTTGAGCGACATTTCTGGCAATGTGGGTCCGTGCGGCCAGGTGATGGGCAACATGCTTTTCTTGCTTGGTGAGTTGGTCATATTTAGTGCGAAATAATTTTTCAGATATTTCGGCTTCTTTTCGATTCATCGTGTCATCCTTTTAAGCCAAAGAGTGACTGTCGTTGTTAAAGCTGGGGCTCTTTGTTACTCCACCTTTGCCACCGCGTGCGCAATTCTGACAATTTCTTTAGCGATCTCCTCAGGTGAAAGGACAAAATCGATACATCCGCTTTCTATCGCGCTCTCGGGCATATCCGGCTGTCCGGCCGTCTCTGGCTTCTGGGCGATGGTAATTCCCCCCACTTGTTGGATGCCGCATAGCGCGGCCGCCCCGTCACCGTCAAAGCCGGAGACAATGACGGCGACGAGTTTGCCATCCCAGTTTTGCGTCAGGGAACGCAGAAAAACCGTGATCACGTCGGGCCAGCCCCGAGGTTTTGAGATGGGCTTGAGACGGAACTCCCCATCAAGAACGTGCAGATCACGCTGTTCCGGAATGATAAAGACATGATTGGGCTCGATGAGTAATTTTTCCGTAATCAATTCCACCGGCATCTTGGTGTAGCGCGGCAGAATTTCATGGAGCAGGGTGGCGACGGTTCGCAGGTGATTAACGATGACGATGGCCACGCCCATATCAGCCGGGAGATGTTCAAGTAATCGGATGTAGGCGTCGAGGCCGCCGGCCGAACCACCCACGCAAACAACGGGAAAGTCATGGGCAACATTTTTCGTTTTCATTGACGAGGCACCGAGTTTCGGACTTCCTGCACTTTGACGGCCAGCTCCTTCATCGAGAAGGGCTTATTGATGAAATTAATTCCCTCGTCCAAGACGCCCTGGCTGGCCAGCACGTTGGCGGGAAAACCGGACATAAAGAGAATTTTCAGGCCGGGGTGCAGGGCTTGCAACTGTTTGGCCAGATCCGGGCCGTTCATTTCCGGCATGATTACGTCGGTGATGAGCAGGTGCAACTCGCTGGCATGGGCCTCGGCCTGCCCCATGGCCTCAACGGGAGTGGCTGCGGCCAACACCCGATAACCCAGCCTTTCCAGCATCCTTTTGCCCAGCTCCAGGAGCGCCGCCTCGTCTTCGACCAGCAGCACGGTCTCGCCATGACCCAAGGGGATTTCCGCCGCCGCCTCAGGCTGGATATAGACAGCTGGGCCGGCGCACCGGGGCAGGTAGATCCTGAAGGTCGTGCCTTTCCCTGGTTCACTGTAAACGTTAACTAAACCATGGTTCTGCTTGACGATACCATAGACCGTGGATAGCCCCAGCCCCGTGCCCTGCCCCAACCCCTTGCTGGTAAAAAACGGCTCGAAAATTTGCGCGAGAATCTCCTTCTCCATGCCGCAGCCATCGTCGCTGACGGCCAGCAGGGTGTACTCTCCGGCTGTACAGCCGACATGCTCCGCGCAGTAGGGTTCGTCGAAGACGGCGTTGCCCGTTTCAATGGTGATCTTGCCGACATCGGTGATGGCGTCCCGGGCGTTAACGCAAAGATTAGCCAGAATCTGATCGATCTGAACCGGGTCCATCTTGACCGGTCCCAGGTCCACCCCGGGCAACCAGGCCAGATTGATATTCTCGCCGATGAGGTGCCGAAGCATCTTGAGCATGGTTTTAACGGTCAGGTTCAAGTCCAGCGTCAACGGGGTGATGGTCTGCTTGCGGGCAAAGGCCAGTAATTTCCTGGTGATATCGGTGGAATGGTTGGCGGCCTCGATGATTCTCTCCAGGTTGGTATGGAGGGACGGGGTCAGATCCCCATTAAGCAAAGCCAATTCCGCATTACCGAGGATCACAGTGAGCATATTGTTGAAGTCGTGGGCGATGCCACCCGCCAGCAGACCAATCGTTTCCATCTTCTGGGCTTGCTGAAATTGGGCCACCATCTGGAGATCATCAGTAATGTCACGACTGACTGCGACGTAATTGACAATTTGACCCAAACCATCGCGAACCGGCGAAATCGTCGCCTCCTCGGTATACAGCGTTCCATCCTTGCGTTTATTGACCATCCGGCCGGTCCAGGTGCTGCCACCGGCGATGGTCGCCCACAGGTGGCGGTAGAACAGCTTGTCCTGTTTACCGCTATTGAGGATCCGCGAATTCTGGCCGACCGCCTCGGCGCCACTGTAACCGGTCATCCGCTCGAAGGCCGGGTTGACGAAATAGATATTGCCCTGGGCATCGGTCATAACAATGGCCTCGCCAGTCTGCTCGATGGCCGCCATCAAACGCTTGCGCTCGGCCTTAGCCAGCTTGTTGGCGGTAATGTCGCGGATGTTGCACTGGATCACCTTGACATGATCGACCAGGTAAACATTGCTGACAAACTCCACGGCGACTGGCTGCCCCGCCTGGGTCTCCAGCGGCAAATCCTCATAGCGGATATATTCGTTCTCTTGCAGGGTATTGAAGGCGTCCTTGGAGGCGGCAATGTCTTTGAAGGCGCCGATTTCCCAGATGTATTTCCCGCATAATTCCTCATATGAATAGCCCAGTAACCGCATCAGGAAGGGATTGACATCGACCACCATGCCGGTCTCGGCATCGAGGATCAAGATCCCGTCCTGGGCCGATTCAAAGAGCCGGCGGTAACGCTTCTCGGAATCTTGCAGCGCCTCCTCACTCCGCGTCTTTTCCGACAAGGTTGCTTCCAGCCAGGCAATGCGCTTGGTCAAATCGGCGTTGGCGCTACGCAATTGCTGCTCGACATTAGGGTCTGGCATGGTCACAACCTGGTCACAGTTTATTATTATTGAATGGCTTAGTCGTCGTGACCATGGCGTCTGCCATTGTCATCATGATGTTTTTTATGCTTCTTGCCATGGCGTCGGGCCGGTTCCCTTTCGATATAGACACGGCGCTCTCTTTCGACATAGTAAGGACGGCCGGAATCGATCAGAACGTGGACCCCTGGCGGCGCCGGCAGGTAGCCGTCGATTTGGACATTTACCCTCGGGGGGGCGGGAACGCGGCCATTGATACTGACGTTAACATTGGGCGGCAGGGGCAGTCCTGGCGGCAACGGGAATCCCGCCCTGGCTTCATTCAGGCCGATGGTGATGCCTACTGCTGTGATCAGCAATATGGATAAAACAGATCTTGTCCGCATGACGATACCTCTCTTGACTGCTAATTGTTTCTGGGCCAGAAAGGGTTGTTCCCGTGGTGGCTGTCATCAGAACTCGCATTCCGCTTGACTGACCAGAATCATCAAATATAAAGAGCAATTAACCTGCCACCCAGCGAGAAAGCTAGAAAGAATTAATTAGTCTATTGAAAACGAGTGGTTGGACCGGCCAGAGAGGAGCGGATCAGAAGGAAATAATTTGTTAAGCCTCAGGATATGAAGGCCCCTCATCTCCGCCGCGGCGGGATGAGGGGATTTTCCGGTCAACAGCCATGATTGGTTACCGGGTGCGTTCCCGGCCGCGCTCCTCTTCGTCCTTCTGCTGGTCTTGCCCCCGGGGCCGCTTTGGTTGCCGGGATTCCCTCCGGGGCTGGGACCTTTGGCCCTGCTCCTGGGCCGCCGGCGCCTGCCGCTCCGGCTGGGCCGTTACCGGCTCTTGCCGTTGCTCCCGAGCTGGGCCGCGCTGTTCCTGGCGGGCTGAGGCCGGCTGGGATTCCGCCCGGGGCTGGGATCTTTGTCCCTGCTCCCGCGCCGCCGGCGCCTGCCGCTCCGGCTGGGCCGTTACCGGTTGCGGCCGTTGCTCCCGAGCTGGGCCGCGCTGTTCTTGGCGGGCTGGGGTTGAACGCTGGACCTTTTCATCCGCCCGTTTTGAGGGCTGGACCCTGGAGCTGGCCGGGGCAGCCGGCTGTTGCTGGCTGCGCCGCTCCGGTTCGTCCCGCATTTCCCGCTGGGCAGGTCTGGCCGCTTTTGACTCCGCCGGCTTCTGAGCGTGCTGACGGACCATGGCATCACGCGGCTCGTAGCGATATTCCCGGCGGTGCAGGGTCTGCTGCTGTTCTCCGCGGGGATATTGACTCCCTGAATATTGCCGCTGGTAGACCGGCAACGGGGCTGGCGTCGGGGCACTCCGGCGGTCCCAGCGCTCCCACCCTTGACGCTGGTGTTCCCATTCGCGTCCCCAGTGATCACCCCAGCGGGGCGGCTCATTCGCGCGCCAGCCTCGAAAGTAGGCCGGATGCAATCGGTAGTAGCGCACCGGCACCCGCAGGATGAAGAGCGGTACATCAAATGGCTCCACATACTCCCAGGGACCGTTGTACCAGGAACTGGCATACCAGGTATCGTCCTGGTAAACCCAGTACAGGCCGTCGTAAAAGAAATAGTTGCCGCTCAAGCGTGGCGCATAATAGACCGGATAGCCCGGCACCCGGACCAGTTCCGGGAACATCGGCAGATTGATGCCAATGCTGACGCGGGGCAAGCCGATACTGATGCTCACCTCGGCCTCGGCCGTGGTCACCGCGCCCACCAGCAGCAGGAGGCCAATCAGCCCGTAGCGGATCTTTTTCATGATGTTCTCCTTTAAGGAAAGCGGGGTGGTGGCCACTGCCGCTCAATGGCAAGAGACACCAGCCCAACTTTCTGTACTCCGCAACCGCACTACCCGGGATTGTTCCCGGGAGTACCAGCCTAGAGGATTTTTCGACCCTGGATGATGCGGATCAGCACCATGATAATCGCGATGACCAGCAGAATATGGATCAGCCCACCCATGGTATTTGAAGTCACGAACCCCAGCAGCCACAGCACGATCAAGACCACGGAAATTGTCCACAGCATTACAGCCTCCTTGGGAACGACGATTGCCGGGGCAGCCAACCATCGCCATTCCAACACCTGATTAAACACCTCTGCGCAAATCGCCATGACCAGCCGGAAGCCGGTCATGGCGATTCCATCCTGGTTCCGACCGCTATTTTATCAGCAGATCGTTTTCCACCGATTTCACACCCTCAATACCGGCGGCAACCTGTCCGGCCCTGGTCACGCTTTGCGGGGAGTCAACAAAACCGCTCAACTGCACGACCCCTTTGAAGGTCTTGACATTGATCTGCAGGGTTTTCAGGGTCGGTTCTTCAAAGATATTCGCTTTGACCTTGCTGGTGATCACGGAGTCATCGACATACTGACCGGTGCTTTCGTGTTTTTGGGTGGCGGCACAGCCCAGAAAGGTAACGGCCAGGCCGAGGATGACCAGAAAACTAAAAACACGCTGTAGTCTTGCCATGATTTGCTCTCCTATGGATTTTCAATGTTACCGGCCCCTGATTTTTTTGGCCGGCGTTGGTTACTCGGGCTTATTTGGTTCCGCCTTGTAATTCCGCCTTGATCTCGGCCAGGGCGGCGACTACCGGTTGCAGGGAGGCCTTTAACGCCTCCAGGTCATTGGCGGTATTATTGGCGACCGGGGTAATGCTCGCGATCCCTTGCGGGGTTAAATCATTGGACAGAAAGATCTGGATTTCCTTCAGGTCGGACAGGTAAGCCAGATAGGTAACCTTGATTCCTGCCCCGGCGGCCGGCACCTTGGCATAGGTCTCAGCTAATTTCAGGCGGCGCTCTTCGCTGAGTTCGCGGATGCGCGGGTTCGCATAGGCGCTCCCCTGCTTCTCCCACTCGGCAAAATACTCCTTGCTTTGCGACTTCATTTCCTCCATGCGCTTGAGGACCCGGTTGCCCTCCTTTTCCACCTTGACCACATTGTCCGAATAGGTCTCGAAAGATTTTTTCACATCGGATGGTCCGGACTTCAGAAGGGTATCGAGAGATACCGAGGTCTTATCAAGCTGGACCACCATTTTGCCGATCTCATCGTCCACTTCCTGGATGGAGCTGGAGGTCTTGACCGAACGGTCCATGCCGGTGGTCGCACAACCGACCAGGAAGGCGGCCGCGCCGATCGTCAGCATGGTGAACAAGGCGAGTGGGAACTTTCTGGTTTTCATAATGATCTCCGATGGCAGTGTGGGGTTGATTAATTTTTTTTGGGGGTACTCCCCGCTATCCAGGTTCCTCGGGCCATGCCGGCTCGCTGAACCTCCTACCCATTACTGCACAGCAAATTGCACGCCAAACCGCCGAAGAAAAGTCAGAAGGTGGTTTCGGCACCGCCAGAATCCGCTTCCGCCTGAGCCTGGAAGGAGGCGGCGAGGCGAAACCACTATTTAGCAAAAGACCGGGGCGGGCGACACCCAAAGGTCGGGACGGCCGGATTGCCCGGATCGGCCTCAGTATTTGGTGGAACCTCAGGATATTGCGGGCGTGGCGACCTGGCCCGGTGGCCGTCCTGGAAACGGCGCTCTTCCGAATCAATCGCGGAGTTCCAAACTGTATGATTGGGCCTCCCTTCGCCGGAATATCGGCTTGATCTGCCACGCCATCTGGGGTGTGGCCATTCTGGCAATGAACACTTTTCATTTTATTCACGCCTGTCCCCATTACCGGGTGGGGCAACCCGGCCAGCCCGGGTCCGGGACAGGTGAATCGCGAAATTATCTGGCCTGGTTTGTGCATTTACTGATGCCGACAGTTAAGATCGGTCCCCGATTTTTCAGCCCATTAGTTCAAAGGAGAAAATATGCGTCCCAGCCCGTTTCGATTCCGTAACCTCCTGCTGCTCCTCGTCCTGTTGACTGGCGTGCCGGCTTTGCCCGCTTGGGCGCAAGGCGAACCGGCCGATTTCACCGCCACCCTTAAGGCCGCCGAGCAGGGGGATGCCAAGGCCCAGGTCAACCTCGGACTCATGTACGATAAGGGCGAGGTGGTTCCCCAGGATTACCAGCAGGCGGTACTGTGGTATACCAAGGGGGCCGTGCAGGGTAATGCCGACGCCCAGGCCAACCTGGGGGTGATGTACAAGGAGGGAGTCGGCGTCCCCCAAGATTACCAGCAGGCTTTGGCCTGGTACACCAAGGCCGCCGAGCAAGGCCATGCCAAGGCCCAGGTCAACCTGGCCGTGATGTACTTTGAAGGCCAGGGCGTTCCCCAGAATTTCGGTCTGGCCTACGTCTGGTCCAGCCTGGCCGCCGCCACCGGCGATGAAAAGGGAATTATTAATCGTGACCTCCTGGCCGCTAAGCTCACCCCGCAAGGGTTGGCCGAGGCCCAGGCCCAGTCGGCCCGGATCCAGGAAAAGATCAACCACCCACAAACCCAGGCGGATTTATCTGCCGTGACATCGGCCGGGCAAGCCTCGGCGATTAGCCCAACCTCCAGCAGCAGCGGCAGCGGCTTTATCATCACCCCCGAAGGCTATATCCTTACCTGTGCCCATGTAGTTGAAAATGCCCGGGCGATTAAAGCCAAGCTGGGCGAGCGGTTGCTCGACGCCACCGTGGTCCGGCGCGACACCGACTCCGATCTGGCCCTGCTCAAGGTGACCACCGGTCAACCGCTGCTGGCCCTGGCCTTTGCTCCGGCCCGCAGCGCCACTCTGGGCCAGGATGTATTCACCATCGGTTTCCCCAACCCGCAACTACAAGGGGTGGCAAACAAGTTCACCAAGGGATCGGTGAGCAGTATGGCCGGGGCGCAGGACGACCCGCGTTTTTACCAGATCAGCGTGCAGGTCCAGCCCGGAAATTCCGGTGGCCCGCTCCTCGATTTTAACGGCAATGTGGTGGGGGTGGTTAAGGCCCAGATCAGGGGGGATGTGGCCCTGGAAACGACCGGCAGCTTGCCGCAGAACATCAATTACGCGGTCAAGTCTACCTATGCGTTGTCGCTGATCGACTCGTTGCCGGAGGTAGCAATCAGGCTGCCGGTTCCGGACAGCAGCCTTCGTCCCTTCGCGGACGTCGTTTCATCCGCCGAGCGGGCAGTGGTGCAGTTGCTGGTTTACAAATAGCTGGACATAGACGGTAGGTAATTTTTCGGTGCGCGCCCCCCGATTTTCAGGCTCGCTCGCTTTGAGTTGTTGAGTAAGACGGCACCTTGAAAACCAGAACCTGAATCGCCTGGAATAAGGGACTGCTCACGACAGCCCGGAAAGCTAAAATCACCAAGCGAAAATCCGCCACAAAAAAACCCCCGAAGCCTTACGGCTGCGGGGGTTCTCTTTTTTTGGCGGAGAGAAAGGGATTCGAACCCTTGGTAAGGTTTTTGACCCTACACTCGCTTAGCAGGCGGGCACCTTCGGCCTCTCGGTCATCTCTCCTGAATCATATTTGGCGGAGGAAGTAGGATTCGAACCCACGGAACTTTCGTTCAACGGTTTTCAAGACCGCCGCCTTAAACCGCTCGGCCATTCCTCCTGGCCGCAAACCAGCCAATCATGTAACATTTCCGATTGGGCATGTCAATAATGCTGGGGGGCAAAAAAGGTGAAACCGGCCAGGGGGGGGACCCGGCCGGTTTCGATGAGGAAAAAGAAAGGCTTTTTCTGAGATGTCTTTATCACTTTGCAGATGATGTGCCAAACCCGGAATAAGCGCTAAATATTTACACAAATCCTGCAATATCAAGCCGTTACCAACCAGGACCAGAGGTCTGCACCGGTCGTGACCGGGTGCTAATTTTTGAATTATCCCGGTTCGCGCAGGATTATTTGTACCAGGAAGAAGGCCGTCAGGGCAGCCAGACCGGACTTTCCGGGAAGATTTTCGACTGGTCGACCAATAACCCCGGAAGTGCAAAAAGAAAAACCGGCCAGGGGGGAGGACTGGCCGGTTTCAAGGAGGGAAAGAAAGGGGGGTTTCTTTCTATGTTGTCTCTTTCTAAAAGCAATGGCCATGCCAACTTGGAGAATCGCAAAAACTTTCTAGATTTACTGATTGATATTGGCCAGTTACAGCCGACCAAAGCCGCCGCCCCAAAAAGTCCGCGGGGGGTGATCGGGTGCCAATTATTGAATTTCCCGGTTTGCGCAGGATAATTTGTACCCGCGGACTGGTCGGCCGAACCCGGGCGCCACCGATGACCGGGTCGCACTTTCTGGTAAGATTTTCGCCTGGCAGGTCATAATGCCGGGGAGTGAACAAAGAAAAACCGGTCAGGGGGGAGGACTGACCGGTTTCAAGGAGGGAAAGAAAGGGGGGATTTCTTTCTATTTGTCTCTTTCTAAAAGCAATGGCCATGCCAACTTAAATAACCAAGTAAACTATTTATCTTTACAGAATAATATTAAATAGTTAGAGAAAAGTCCAAGCCGCCGACCCAAATGGACTGTCGGTTTAATAAATTGGATTTACCCGATTCCGAGCGGGTTTTGGTGTAATTTATTGTACCAGATTGGAACAGTTAAATGCTCTCCAAGGCCTCGGAGAGTTTGCTGACCCCGATGACCTCCAGCCCCTTGATCGGTTGCCGGGGGGCGTTGCCCTTGGGGACCAGGGCCCGCTTGAACCCGTGCTTGGCCGCCTCGCGTAGCCGCTCCTGACCGCCCGGCACCGGCCGGATCTCGCCGGCCAGCCCCACCTCGCCGAAGATCACCAGATCCTGGGGCAACGGTTGGTTTTTCAGGCTGGAGACCACGGCCAGGAGCAGGGCCAGGTCGGCGCTGGTCTCGTTGACCCGGATGCCGCCAACCACGTTGACGAAGACATCCTTGTTGTAGGTGGCGACCCGCCCGTGCTTGTGCAAAACGGCCAACAGCATGGCCAGACGCTGGTAGTCGAGCCCCAGGGTGACCCGGCGCGGGCTCTCGCCGTAACTGTCGTCGGCCAGGGCCTGGATCTCTACCAGCAGGGGGCGGCTGCCCTCCCAGATCACCATGACGGCGCTGCCCGGCATGGGCTGCTCGTGCTTGGTCAGGAAGATGGCCGAGGGGTTTTTGACCTCTTTGAGCCCCCGGTCGGTCATGGCGAAGACCCCCAGCTCATTGACCGCCCCATAACGGTTCTTCACCGCCCGCAGCACCCGGTAGCGGCTGTCGGTGCCGCCCTCGATATAGCAGACCACGTCGATAATATGCTCCAGCACCCGGGGACCGGCCAGATCGCCGCTCTTGGTGACGTGGCCGATCAGAAAGATTGCCGTGTCGCTGTGTTTGGCAAAAGAGGTGAGCAGGGCCGCCGACTCGCGGACCTGGGTGACGCTGCCGGGGGCGGAGCTGACTTGGGCCGACTGCATGGTCTGGATCGAGTCGATGACGATGACCTGCGGTTTTTCCTGGAGGGCGATTGCGCAGATTTCCTCGATGCGGGTCTCGGCCAGCAGCAGCAGCCCGTGGTCGGGCAGCTCCAGCCGCCGGGCTCGCATGGTGATCTGCTGGAGGGATTCCTCGCCGGTGATGTAGAGCACCTTCATCCGGCCGGCCAGTTCGCAGCAGACCTGGAGCAGGACGGTGGACTTGCCGACCCCGGGATCGCCACCGACCAAGACCACCGAACCCGGCACCACCCCGCCGCCCAGGACCCGGTCGAATTCGGCCAGGCCGCTGCTGAAGCGGGGAGCCGAGGTGGAGGCCACCTGGGCCATGGTCTTGACCTCGGAGCGTTCCCCGGCATAGCCGTGATAGCGCCCTTTGGCCGGCGGCGGCGCCAGCTTGCCTTCCTTGACGGTGTCCCAGGCCCCGCAAGCGCTGCACTGGCCCAGCCAGTGAGAGTAGTCTGCGCCGCAGTCGCTACAGATGAAGATGATTTTGGTTTTTTCCTTGGCCATGGCGGGCAGTATAGCCGGGAAATTGTTGGGTTGCATCAATTGATGCAGAGGCGGCCGAATCCAGAATTCAGGATTCGGAATCAGGGCGGGAGCGCTAACCCCGATGCCGTTCCCCTTCCCGTTGCTAAGCAGGTGTTCAGCGAGATTTTCTGGATTGGCACAATGGTCTGACCATTCTGTAAGTAGGAGCGGGCCATGCCCGCGATCTG
>JAGVGT010000086.1 GCA_020056965.1 Deltaproteobacteria bacterium | reverse complement strand
GGCGGGGGGGGGGGGGGGGGGGGGGGGGGGGGGGGGGGCGATCCACCCTGACAAATTCGCCGGGCGCGGCGTCGTTGGTAAACAGCTCGCCGCCCGGGTTCGGCGGATCACCGCCGACCTCTTCGCGGAGGCGGCATCGCCAGCCGGGGGCAGAGAGCAGAAACGGGAGCGGCCGGGGGGCGGCGGGCGCCGTTCGCCCCAGTTGCCGCTGTGGGTGAAGAGCGAGGATCTCCAGCTGCTTCGGCAACGTTTTCCGGCCCCGGTCGAGCGGTTGGTGCTGGTCCTGACCCCGCAGCTCCTGGGCGGCTTTACCCGAGCCAAAATCTCCCCGGCCCAGACCCGACAGCTGGTCTGGGCCTTGCCACCCCTGATCGATCAGGCCATGGTTGAAGAGTATCGCCGCATGATCTGCGCGCTGATCGACCAGGGCTTCCGGGAGTGGCAGGTGGCTAATCTGGGCCAGCTGGAATTTTTCGCCGGGCGGGACTGCCGGCTCAGTGGCGATTACCGGCTGAACGTCCTGAACTCCCTGGCGGCCCGCTTCTGGCAGGGCCAGGGGCTGGCAACCGGGCAGATCGCCATCGAAACCGACCGGCCCAACTTGACCGCTTTTCTCGGCCATCCCGGCTTTGGGGCGGTCGGGATGACGGTTTACGGTTTCCCGCCGCTCTTCACCTCGCGTTTTGCTGGGACGCCGCTCCAGTATGGGCGGGAATTTGTCAGCCCCCGCGGGGAGGGATTTGTCCTCCGCCAGGCTTGGGGCTACACCCTGGCCCTGGCCGACCAGCCCTTTTCCCTGCTGCACCGGTTGGGTGAACTGGCCGGGCTCGGCCTGGATTACGGGATTATCGATTTGAGCGGGGTTTCCCTGGCCGGCCGGGCCGTGGGCGAGGTCTTTCGTCTGATGAACGAACGAAGCGGGGGCCGGGTGGTCAGCTCCTTTAATTTCGACCACCAGCTTGGCTAGCACCGGCCGGACAAAAATGATTTTGCCAATCCTGCCGGCCTGATAACGGTTGAAGGATGCCAGGCGATCTTATAGAATGCCGGAACCTGAGCCAGTTGGGGCGGGGCTGGTTCTTTTGCTTCAGGCGGCCGCCTGGGGTGGAGACCTTAATCTATCTGGGTTTAGGAATTAACCGGGGGGATACGTGGTAGCCTTTATCCGAGTGTTGTACATCCTGTTCCTGGTGGCCCTGCTGGGCGGCTCCGGGCTGATCTTCTGGCAGCTGGAGCAGAGTTGCCCGGAAATCTCCTATAACGAGTTTATCACCACCGTGCGCAACGGTGAGGTGGCTGAGGTTCGCTTCCAGGGCGGGGAAATCCGCCTCAAGGATGTCTACTCCCGGCAGTTCAAGACCTATGCGCCGGACCTCCAGGCGGTCATGCCGGAACTGCTCGACAAGAAGGTCGCGATCTTCGGGGAAAACGACCGGAGTTCCCGCCTCTGGAACCTCCTGTCGGTGGCGGTACCGGTCTTGATCATCATGCTGGCCTGGTACGCCATGATGCGCCGCCAGGACGCAGCGGAAGGCGCCGGTTCCTTCGCCAAGGGCAAGTCCGCTTTCGCCCGGCCCACCCGGCATGTGACCTTCCGGGATGTCACCGGCATTCCCGAGGCCAAGAGCGAGCTGCTGGAAGTGGTGGACTTTCTCCAGAATCCCAAGAAATACAGCCGCCTGGGGGCGATCATTCCTCACGGCGTCCTTTTTCAGGGGCCACCCGGCACCGGCAAGACCCTGTTGGCGCGGGCGGTGGCCGGTGAGGCCGGGGTGCCCTTCTTCAGTATCAGCGGCTCCGATTTCGTCGAGATGTTCGTAGGTGTCGGAGCCTCCAGGGTGCGGGAACTTTTCAAGGAGGCCAAGAAGAGCAAGCCCTGCATAATTTTCATCGACGAGATCGACGCCGTCGGCGGCCTGCGCGGTTCTTCCGGCATGGCCGGCGGTCAGGAGGAGCGTGGCCAAACCTTGAACGCCTTGCTGGTCGAGATGGACGGCTTCGGTTCCGATGACAACATCATCGTTCTGGCCGCCACCAATCGCCCCGACATCCTCGATCCGGCCCTGATGCGGCCCGGTCGCTTCGACCGGATTATCAATATCCTGCCCCCCGACATCAAGGGCCGGCAGATGATCTTGGAGGTCCATACCCGCAAGATGGAGCTCGACAAGAGCGTCGTTCTCGAAGAAGTGGCCCGTTCAACCCCCGGTTTTACCGGGGCCGAGCTGGCCAGTCTGGTCAATGAGGCGGCCCTGATCGCCGGGCGCCAGGAAAAGGACAGCATCAGCCACCAGGACTTCGAGGTGGCCAAGGACCGGATTCTCATGGGGGTCGAACGCAAGGGGCTGGTGATCAGCGAAAGCGACCGGCGGACCATGGCGATCCACGAGGCCGGCCATGCGGTGCTGGCCCGCTTTCTGCCGGAGGCCGATCCCCTGCACAAGATTACCATCATTCCCCGGGGCCGGGCCATGGGCCATACCCAGCAGCTGCCGCTGCAGGACCGCCACGCCTACAACCGCGAATATCTGACCAGCCGGATTACCATTCTCCTGGGCGGCCGGGCCGCCGAGGAGGTGCTGCTCGACCAGCGCTCGACCGGGGCGGAACAGGACCTCCAACAGGCCATCGAAATCGCCACCAACATGGTCGGTAAATGGGGGATGAGCGAGGTGGTCGGCCCCCTGGCCTACCTCCAGGTCAACGGGGGCTTTCTGGGTGAGGTTTCCGGGGCCCGCAGCCATTCCGAACACACGGCCCGGCTGATCGATGACGAGATTAGGGAGCTGCTGGGCGAATGCTACAACCAGGCCCGGACCCTCCTGGAAAGGGAGAAACCCTTCCTGAAGCAGCTCAGCGACTCGCTGTTCGAGGTCGAGACCCTGGATCGGGAAGAGATGGAGATAATCTATGACTGTTCCGTCCGAAATCGCGGCGGGGGAGTGATCGCTTGAGGGCCATGTTCGAAGAATATTTCCGGCTGTTCAAGGACTTTATCCTGGATCTGCTTAAGGTTCTGGTCAAGAGCCGGGTGGCGGTGGCGGGGGCGGTGGTGGCCGGGTTGGTTTTGCCGGTGCTGCTCTTTTCGGTGTTTCTCGATCTGCGCGGGGTGGTCAAGAACCCCTATTTCGGCTTTCTGATCTACATGGTCATGGGGCCGCTGTTCGTGGCCGGTCTTGCCACCGTGGTGGTAGGGCTCCTGCTTTTCCGCGACAAGGAAGAGATCGGCGTTTACGCCCTGGAATACATCCGGGAGCAGATGGCCATGCCGGGGCGCTTTATCCGGGTGCGGAAGATGATTTATCTTTCGTCATTCCTGACCTTTATGACCCTCCTGGTGATCGGGGTGGTCTCCTATACCGGTTTCACTTATACCGAGTCGGTCCGCTTCTGCGGGCAATTCTGTCATACCGTCATGGAGCCGGAGTACATCACCTATCAGAACTCGGCCCATTCCCGGGTGCCCTGTGTCGATTGCCATATCGGCGCCAACGCCGGGGGGTTCACCAAGAGCAAGGTCACCGGGATCAAGATGATCTTCGCGACTTTATTCAACCGCTTCGACCGGCCGATTGCCACCCCCATCGCTTCGTTGCGCCCCACCCGGGAAGTTTGTGAACAGTGCCACCGGCCGGAAAAATTTCATGGCGATAAATTGTATGTCAAGGATGGTTACCTGCCGGACGAGGCTAATACCCACGTCCAGACCATCCTGCTGATGCGGGTCGGTTCCGGCGGCTATCGAGGCCAGGTGGCCCAGGGCATCCATTGGCACGTCTCGGCCAATCATCATACCTATTATCAGGAGGACCCGGAGCAGCCCGGGGTTATCAGTCAGATCAAGCTGGTCGACCACGATGGAGCGGTGGTCATCTACCAGCGGGGCGACAATAGCAAACCGAACGGAACGGGCCGGCCCGGTTATAAGTTGATGGATTGTCTGGATTGTCACAACCGCCCCACCCATGTCTTCCTGAGTCCCGATGAGGCGCTGGACACCAAGATCAGCACCGGCGTAATTCCTCCCGAGTTGCCCTTTGTCAAGAAACTCGGCTTGGAGTTGGTGCAGCGTCCCTATGGTGGCAAGGACCAGGCCCGGCGCCAGATTGCCGAAGGAGTTGAGGCCTGGTACGGACAGAACTACCCGGAACTGAAAAGATCGGCGCCGCAACAGCTGAACCAGGCGGCGGCCGGAATGTTCCAGGCCTGGTCGGAAAACGTCTTCCCGGAGATGAAAATTTCCTGGCGCACCTACGGCAGCAAACTCGGACACCGCGATAATACCGGCTGTTTCCGCTGTCATACCTCGGAACTGGTCAGCCGCGAGGGCCGGACCATTTCGCATGACTGCAATCTCTGTCATGTGGTCCTGGCCGATCGGCAACCTTCGCCCGATATCATGCGGATTCTCCAGGGCAATCGGGTGGCTGGGGTGTTGAGTTCTAGCGGGGGTAGCCTTTAGGCGTTGCCTGATGAGATTGATTTTTTTCAATCCCCCGGCGGGGATGAATTTATTAGAATGATTGGAATTTGAATTAGTAAACGGACAGGATGGGACCGTTATGAATGATGCGCAGATTCGCAGGGCGGCCGAAGAGGGCAAGGTACTGATGGCCAGGGAACAGGCCAAGAAACTGGTTGCAGAAGGCAAGGCCATGCTGGAGCGTGACCTCCGAGGCGGGCTGCTAAAACTGCGCCAGGCCCAAGCTTTTGACCCGGACTATCCAGATCTGGAGGATGAGATCTTCCTGCGCGAAGACGCCATCGAAAAGCTCGACAGCCTGCTCGACTACATTGTGGTGCTGTTAAAGGATCGCAAGGATTATCAGGCCTGCCAGCTGCTCAAGGACCTGCCGGCCAACTATATCATTACCGATAGAGCCCAGATGGTCAGCGATCTGACCAGCCGGATTGCCCGGGCTGAGGGCCTGGTCGAAGAGGCCCGGGGTTTGCCCAAGTCGGGAGGCAGCCCTGCCTTAAAAATTCTTGAAGAGGCGCTGGGTCTGGTCCCCGATTATCCCGGCTTGCAGGAGGAGGTGGCGGCGGTCCGGGGGGCCTACAGCCGTTATCAGGTTTACCTGGAGAGCCTGGAGGCTGCGATTCGCGAAAAGAATTTCGCCAAGGCCGCCGAACTGCTCAAGGCCTTTCGGGAAGTTTATCAGAATGACTCGAATATCAGCCGTTTCGAAGTGGCGATTCAAAACCGCAAGAAGGACATGCGCGGCAGGGAGAATTTGATCAAGAACCTGCGCACCATCAGTATGGCCGCCGCGGTCTTGGGCGTGGTGGGTGGCGGGTATTTCGGTTATGAAACCTGGGTGCTCAGCGATGCCGGTAAGGAGTGGGACAAGGTCACGCGGCTCCTCGCCGAAAAAAAGTATGCCGAAGTCCAGACCGGCGGTGGGGTAGTTATTACCAAGCTCGCCAAGGTGCGTCTCTTCGGTGGCGAAAGAAAGGACGAGATCCTGACCAAGCTCAACCAGATTCTCCAGTCGGAAACAGTTAAGCAGGGGGCGGTTGGGCGGGTCATGACCGATGGCGCCTATGTCCCGGTCGGTGATGTCAGTAAGGTCAACAGCGTCAAGGCCTTGATGGCCGAAGGAGCCAGCCTCAGCACCGCCGCCGATTACGCCGGAGCGATCTCTAAATTTGAAGAGGGGCTGGCCCAGGCCGGCGGCCTGGAGGCCAGTCTGGCCGGCAAATACGGCGACGAGCTCAAAACCTCCCTGCGGGCGGCCCAGGAGGCGGCCGTCCAGCAGAAGATCGAGGAGTCCCGGAGTTTGAAAAGCGCCGGGGACTTCAACGGGGCGGTGGCCAAGCTTAATGAGTCCTCGCAAATGGCGGCCCAGTACGGGCTGTCGGCGGAGGTGACCGGCCAGGCCCGGGAGGGGGCATATCAGGAGATCGAGCAGGGCCGCTATCGGGATATGGTGGGGGCTGGTGATAAAAAGTTGGCCGGCGGGCGTTTCGCGGAGGCAATTTCGGCCTACGAGCAGGCCCTGGCCTTTGCCCAGGAGAAGAATCTGGGGGTTTCCCAGACAGCCAAGGTGCGGGAATCAATCACCCAGGCCAAGGTCGGCATCCTGGCCGGCAAGGGTGACGATTTCGCCAAGCGTTCCCGCTGGGCCGATGCCATCAACAGCTACGGCAGCGCCATCAAACTCCATGAGGAGAGCGGTCTGAAAAAGGACCTGCCGTTGTACCGGCAGACCGTGGACAGCCTGGCCAAAGCCCGGCGGGTTGCCGCCCTGGATGAGTTGCGGAACGGCGAGCGGGAGGGCCAAAAATTTATGGCCGCCGCTGAATGGGCCAAGGCCAAGAAGACTTATGATCGCCAGCTGGCTTTGATCGACCAGGGCGCCTACGCCGCCGATCCTGAGTTTACCGCCTTCCGCAAGAACGCGGTGGCCCGCCAGGCTGAGGTTGACGAGAAGCTCTATCTGGCCGATAAGAAGGATTATCTCCTGGGCCGCCACCGCGCCTTATTTAAACAGGCCTTCGGGCTGGGCGGGGATGTGGCTATGCTCGATCCGACCGTGGTTCTGCTCAGTTCCGCGGGCGACACCCTTAAATACAGTCTTTCCGCCAGCTCTTTTGAAGGCAGCGGGGGAGGCGGTGTTTACACCCTCTACGAGCTGACCTACGCCTTCAACCGCAAGAACGGCGGCTGGGTGCTGCTGGATAAGAAATCCGGGCGGAAGACCAGCGGGGGGAGATAACCACCCTCATAAGTTTACTGCGAAAAAGGCCGGTTTGTCTTAACTGACAAACCGGCCTTTTTTGTGGCGTCACGGTACTGGTCAAGCAAGGCAGGAGGCAGAGCGACCCCACCGGCGAGAGCCGCTAATCAGGGGAAATTGGGAAGTGTCCCTAATTTACCAAGAGCTACAGCCTCGACAAGCTGTTTGTCATTGTGGTTATGGCTGAGGAAAATTTTGTAGGACATAAAGTTACATACCCGCGTAGTTTTTCCAATACTTCTTGAGAACGAGACTAAGACCCTATCTCGATTGGTCCTTCCGCCGAACGGCAGTTATAAGCAGACCGGGCCTTTGAAGCAGATAGATTGCCCCGGCGTTTCCCCCGGTCTGCTTAATAACTTTGTTAAGCATTTATTTCTTTATTAATTCATCGAAATTATTAGCTATTTCTTCTAGGTTTTTCCGATCTTGCTCCGAAATAAATACCTTGGGCATTTTTACCAGGCCAACTTCTTCAAAATAACTTTGTGAGAATGAGTCGACTGGTTGTTTATTGAAGGCTATATTCTGATAATAATTTTTAAGTACGGCCTTGAATTCGTCTGGTTTGATTCCTTCAAGATGAGACATGCTACTGGAATAGTATCCCTTTACTTCGGCGGGGAGGGATGGCACTAATAAAACCACAAAACTGGCAGACAACCCTTCTTCTGGCACGCTTCCTTTAAACGTCCACTGATAGATAGTTTTCTTCTTTTCTGCTGACACAGGATCGATACTTTCCCAGAATGTAGGTCTTGTGAATTTAGGAAAATTATCACCCAATTCGGCAAGAAAGCTATGCCCCTCGATTGCTTTATAAAAAGCTGAACAGTCAATCTGGAACACTGCCTCCTCGATAGAACCTGACCAAGTATAAGCGGTTTTGGTGATGTAGCCGAAATTGTAACCTATGGCTGGAAATAGTTTGTCTATTGCACTAAATTTTCTTCCTTGTTCATCAAAAGCTCGAAAGATTGAATTTGCCGATGCTACTCCCATTAGCATTTTGTAAGTAACTACAACCTCTTTTGCCTCTGCTGGTTTAAACTCGTCTTGCCATGCAAATACTTTTTTAAACAAACCACTTGGGTCAAATTCATTTTCAATAAGACCTTCCTTTATTTCTGTTTTAATTTCTTTATCACCACTTACAACCTTGAAGTTGAGGTTTTCTAAAACATATTTTTCATCACCAAACCCTTGTAAATCTAGGAAAGGAAAGCCGATTTGCAACGAAACTGCCTTGTTGGTTGTATTTTTTAAATAAAATTTTGCGGTGACATTAGCCCAGGGAATAAAAGGAACGCCAAATCGCCCACTGTTTTCATCTACAGACAAATTGATATTAACTTTCTCTCTGACCAATTGAATTTGATTGTTTTTGATTGGGATAACTTGGTTCCCTGAGCCATAAAAAACACCAGTATTTGCAAAACTGACATTTGAGAAAAGAACACAGGAAATTGAGAAGATGAAGGCGATTATTGTTTTCAATGTACTCCCTCGTTTTTGATGCTTAACAAGTTATTCGGCAGTTTCTGGGTATCATCCTGGTTTTTTGGCCTACCGTTTGTCTCTCGGTGCGTTTACCTACTGGTTGTCTTAACCTGACATCGACTGTTGCGCCATCAAGTGTTCTATATCCTTAAAAAAAATCCCTGACAATGGTTTTTCTGGCAAACGATTGCCTTTCTGGATATCATCCCAAGACAGGTAGATATCCAGTTTTTGGAGATCTCCGAAGTGCCAGATTCGGCGCATCTTTCGTTGAACCAGCCGGTGCAGGTGCGGACCGACCACGGGAGGGTCATCCACGGGCGGGTCATCATTGAGCCTGCCGTACCCGGCTACAATCTGGAAGATCTACTGGCGGGAATTACCTCGGATAATCGGCATGCCGGAGCGGATTTTGGTGCGCCGAAAGGGCAGGAAGTCCTCTGGCTTTTGCGGCTTACGTTCCCGATGAGGCGGATATCGTCTGGCTGAATCTTACGCCGCGGAGTGGTCACGAAAAGGCGGGCCGGTGTCCGGCCGTGGTGGAAATCAAATCCAAAATTAAGTCACTGTTGAAACTCACCTGAGCAAGCAATACCAAACAGAAAAAGGGCGGCACTCGTAATGCGAGCGCCGCCCTTTTTGTTGTTCTGTGGTTTGGTCTTACTGCTTCCGGAAGGTCAGTGACGGCAGCAACTTATTCACCCCCCAGAATAGCACAAAGGGGGTGGCCACCACGGTCAGCGCTCCCATCAACCCTTCCTTGAAGGTCTCCAGGTTGTGGGGGATGATCGGCAGGTCGTAATGCATGTAGCCCATGAAGGAGAGGGAGAAGGCCTGGCCGCCGATGACCACGTTCCACCGCATCATGAAGACCCCGAAAAGCACCAGTACCAGGGCGATGGCCGTGCGGCGGATGGTCAACCCCGGAATCAGCAGGAGGATGAAGGGCACCAGATTGCCCAGGCCGTACTGGAGGATGAAGATCTTGACGAAGTCCTCATGGAACATCACCGTGCGCAGGATGTCCCACGACTTCATCTGCGTGTAACCCCGGAAGATCAGATCAAGCATCTCCAGGGTGATG
Source organism: Deltaproteobacteria bacterium (assembly GCA_020056965.1). Classification (GTDB taxonomy): domain Bacteria; phylum Desulfobacterota; class Desulfobulbia; order Desulfobulbales; family JAGXFP01; genus JAGVGT01. The sequence continues at coordinate 24,929 of JAGVGT010000086.1, read as the reverse complement.
GCCGCCACCAGGAACATCATCAGGTAGCGCGAGGTCTTGGTCATCAGGTCCATCTCCACTCCGCGGAGCAGTTCCACCGAGGCGTCGCCGCGACCCTTGGCCAGAATGGCCCGGAACTTCTGCCACTCCATGATGATCAGATAGGTCAGCATGCAGAGGGCAATACCGCTCACCACCGCGCTCATGATGAAGATCACCGGCATCAGCGGGCTCATCCACAAGGCGTTGGCCTTGACCGAACCGAAGATGAAACCGGCGTAACCGTGCAGGAAGCCGGCCACCGGGATGCCGATGGCGGCCAGGATTTTGACCGCCTTCTTGTCCTGGCGCACCGCTTCCTCGCTCAGTTCATAGGCGCCCAAGGTCAGGACGTTATAGACGATCCGCTTGAAGTTGTTGGCCAACCCCGGCTGCCCCTTGAGCGCCTTGCTCTGTTCGACGAAGAAGACCCGGTAGACGAACCAGATCTCGCTGATGACGATCACCGCGTAGGTGGAAAAGACGATGCCGAAGGCGGCGATGGCCGAGGTGAAGTGCGGCGTCATCATCACCTCGATGCCGCGCAAGGGCTGCTGGAGGTGGAGCATCAGCGGCATCATCGCCACCGGCAACAGACAGAGCGAGAAGACCAGCGAGAAGCGGGCCATTTCCTTCAAATCCTTCTGGTCGAAGACGTGGTAGAGGCTGGAGAGCACGAAGGCGCCGGCCACCAGACCGGTCATGTAGGGGTACATGACGATCTGGATGCTCCAGTAGATGAACTCGTTGGGGTAGACGAAGCCGATCTTGTCGGTCCATTCCGCGCCGTGGACTATCAATTCGTGCATTTTCTCACCTCACGTTCCGATCCAGGCCGAGATAGAAGACCTGTGGCTTGGTGCCGTATTCATCTTTGAGAACCCCAACCCGCTGGGTCATGACGATCTTGGTCACCGGGTCGTCGGGGTCGCGGAGGTTGCCGATCTTGCGCGCCTCGAAGGGGCAGGCCTGGACGCAGGCGGTGGTTTCGCCCTTGCTGATCCGGTGGTAGCAGAAGGTGCACTTCTCGGCCACCTTGTATTCCGGGTGGAAAAAGCGCACCCCGTACGGGCAGGCCATGATGCAGTAGCCGCAGCCGATGCACCATTTGCGGTCCACCAGCACCACGCCGTCGCTGGTCTGGTAGGTGGCGCCGACCGGGCAGACCTGGACGCAGGGCGGGTTGTCGCACTGGTTGCAGAGCTTGGGCACGAAGAAGGCCTTGGTGATCTCCTTGGGGTTGATCTCCTGGCCGTCGATCTTGGGCGAGGTGAAGCCGTCGCGGCCGCCCATGGGTGAGTCGATGTGGCTCTTGCCGTCGCTGGTGATTACGTAGCGCTCCACCCAGGTGCGGGTGACCGGCGCGTCGTAGGGCACCTCGTTCTCCAGCTTGCAGGCCTTGACGCAGAGGCCGCAGCCCACGCACTTTTCGGTATCGACCAGGAAAATCCAGCGGGTGCCGGGCTTGCCGGTTTCGGCCCGGCATTCGGCGGGGCTGAAGAGGCGGAAGGCGGAAATCGGCAGAGTGGCGGCGGCGGTGGCGGCGCAGGCGGATTTCAGTAGTGTTCTACGGGAGCAGTCCATCAGCCTACCTCCTGGTCCGGGTGGTGGGGGTTGTGGCATTCGGCGCAGGGCTGGCCGGGGTTGTGGCGCTCGGGGTCGATGCCCTTTAGCTGGCCGCGCTGGCTGCCGGGGTAGGGTAGTTGGCTGTGGCAGCGCAGGCACAGTTCGCGGCTGCGGTCGATGGGCAGTTTCTCGGGATTATCCGGGTGGCCATAAGCCGGGCCGTGGCAGTTTTCGCACTGGATGTTGCGGTGCTTGGAGGAACCGTTCTCGGTGACCTTCTCCTCGTGGCAATCCTGGCAATACTCCTTGCCCAGGTATTTATCGGGAAATTTCTGCCAGTCGGCCACGTTGCTCAGGCGGTGAAAACCGTAAGTGAAGCTGCGGCCGTTGACCCCGAAGTCGCTCGGCACCACCAGATATCTGACCGCCAGGAGCAGGGCGATGGCGGCCAAGACCAGCCACAGTGGCCTCAAAACATGGTTTTTCATGCGTTCTCTCCCTCCAGGATGTTGCTTATTGACGCAGGCTGATCCGGCCGTAACTCACACTATTGAGCAGCATATACAATTAGAGGTCTGGATGTACAGACGAACGGGAATTTGCTGTTGACAAGGTTTTTTCATGTGCTACTATCCATACCACAATGTGGTAGGCATCGCAACACCCGGTGAAAGATTTTTTTTGGCGATGCGCATGGGGCTTGGTCCCGGCGCTGTGTTGATGACCCGAATCATTCCGGAGCGGGACCATGGGGAGGACGGATACCGGCAGTGATTTGCCGCCTGACGCTGTCTTCGCGGAGTTAAATTTACTGCGGCGGCGGGTTGACCATCTGGAGCAGCGCTTGACTGTGCTTGAGGGTGGCGCCGCGGCCGGCCGGATTGAAACGGCCGTCCCCGTTGAATCGCCGGTTCTCCTCGGCAGTGACGATGGGTTCAGCGACTGGCTCAACCGGGGCGCGATTCTGCAGAAAATGGCGGCGGTTTGCTTTATTCTGGTCTTTGCCCTGCTGCTGCGCACCATTACCGACTATGGCTATGTCAACCCCGGGGTCGGGACGCTCCTGGGGCTGGGCTACGTGGCCGTTCTGGTCGGGAGCGGCTCCTGGCTTTACCGGCAGCAGCGACCGCTGGCCCCGGTCTTTGCCGGTTGCGGGTTTTTGCTGCTCTTTGCCATTGTGGTGGAAAGTCTCAACCGTTTTGCCACCCTTTCGACTACTGCGGCACTCTTGATCCTGGTGGCGGCCTTGGCGGCGGGAAGTTTCATGGGCCTGCGTTTTACGGCCTCCCGCTTGCTGGCGGTCTGTGTGGTCGGGGTGGCGGTTTCCGGCCTGGCCGGAGGTTTTCCCAAGGTATTGTTCCCGGCCGCCGGGGGGCTGCTGCTGGCCGCCAACCTGGTGGCGCTGCTGGCCGATCGGCGCGGGGTATCCAGGAGTCTGAAGTGGTGGGTTACCCTGCTTACCCTCTGCTTCTGGGCGCTCTGGGGTTTCAAGGTTTATATGGCTTTGCGTCACGGTCAACCCCTGGCGCCATTGTATATCGGCTGGTATCTGCCGTTGCTCCTGCTTTTCGGCGGCATGTATCTGGCCATCGCCACCGAGAAATATTTTCGCTCGGCGCAATGCAGTGCCTATGAAGCGATACTGCCGTCCCTGGCCATGCTGCTGCTCTTTCTGGCCGGGCGGGTGGTGGTGGTCAAGGTCTGGGAAGCGGCAACCCTCTTCGGCGGCTTGGCGGTGGGGTTGGCCGGGCTCCAGGTCCTGATCGGTTGGCGCCTTTCCGTGCGTGATGTCGGACGCTGCGCCGCCATTGGCGGGAGCATGGTGGCCGGGGCGCTGCTGCTGGCCCTGGGGCTGCCGGAACTTTTGGGCGGTTTGGTTTGGGCCATACCCGGTTGGGCCCTGGCCGCGTACGGGTTGGCCAGGTTGTCGGGCCGTTGCGACAGTGCGGTGCTTAGGGTGATTTCCTACCTCTATCAATTATTTGTTTTCTGGGTGGGGCTGATGAGCGGGGTATTGACCTCCCCCCCAGAGGGCCAGTTGACCGCTTCGCTGCTGGCGGCCTCGGCTTTGGCGGTGTGCAGCCTGGCCCAGTATCGCTGGTGCCGGCAACATCCGCCGCCGGCCGGGAGCCTCCTGGCGCGCCTGGATGAACGGGACCACTCGGCGGTCATTCTGCTGCTCTGCGGTCTGGGGGGGCTGTACTTTCTGGGCGCCCTGCTGCTGGATACCGTCGCCGGCGCCACCCTGGCCGAGCCCGGCAATACCATGCGCTGTGGGCGGTCGTTGTTGATCAACTTCGGGGTCTTGGTGCTGCTCCTGCTCGGCAGCCGCCAGCGCTTGCCGGAGTTGCTCTGGGTGGCGGTGGCCCTGGCCGTGGTCGGTTGCCTGAAGGTTTTTTTCTTCGATCTTTTCAAGAGCAGCGGCTTGCCGCTGGTCTTGAGTGTCCTGTCTTTTGGGGTGGTGGCCGCCCTCGGCTCGATCCTCATGGGGCGCCGGCAAAAGCCGGGTCCGGGTAATGTTCGGTAGTACCAGGTTTTAAGGGTGGGGGGGCTTCTCGGGTCATGATCGTTCCCGGCTCTTTCCCGAAGTTCTCTCCAGTCTTCGCCTCCCATTCCAGCCCCGGGCACTCTTTCCGGTCAGGAACAAGAGCCGGGGCGGTGATGTCCGGGAAGTCTCCACACTCCTTTTTTTTTGTTTTTTATTTGCAAAGCGACGCAAAGTGATATAGTAACCAGTCCTGTTTTTTGAGGCTGGATAACGTCAAGCCTATATAAACAGGAGTTGTTGCATGCATAAATTAGTTGGGAACGATAAAGCAATTTTCCCCATCAGTGTTGCGGCCAAGCTGCTGGATGTTCATCCCCGCACCCTGCGAATTTATGAGGAAGAAGGGTTGCTGAAGCCGGCCCGCCAGGGGAACAAGCGGTATTTCTCCCATGATAATATCGATTGGGTCCGCTGTCTCCGGCGTTTGATTCACGAGGAAGGAATCAGTATCCCCGGGGTCAAGAAGTTGCTCACTCTGATCCCCTGTTGGGAGCTCAAGAAATGTTCCCGGGAAGTGCGGGAGAACTGCACCGCCTTCGTGGACCGGACGCTGCCTTGCTGGCAGGTGGCCCGAACCATTTGCGCCAGGGAACCCAGCCAGTGTGAAATTTGCGATATTTTCGTCCGGGCCATGAAGGAAGCGGAACCGCTGGCGGCAAAAGAATTGGGCCGATAATGTTTTTTGACCTTGGGGCGATGTTCGCCCCTGTTGTTTTTATCGATAAAAGTAAAACAAGGAGTGGTGCAGATGGCTGGCAATGAATCTGAGCAGAAGGGCGCTTCCGGCGACAACAACGACGAACGGAGCCCCTGGAGTTTTATCATCCGAGGAATGTGGCGGTCGCCGCTGGGGTTGATGGGTGTCACCCTGACTACCGTCAGCATCACCCTGATGGTGGTAGGTTTGGCCTTCGACATCCTGGGGTTGATCGAGAATCCCTACGCCAATATCTTTACTTACATGATCCTGCCCGGCGGCATGATCACCGGCTTGGCCCTGATCCCGATCGCCGGCTTTCTGCGCCGCCGGCAGTGGCACCAGTTCGGCATTCCCCGTGAGCACCTGCACATCAACCTCAGCGATCACAAGCACCGCAAGTTCCTGATCGTCTTCATCGTCCTTACCGTCATCAATGTCTCGGTGCTGGGGTTGATCGGTTATGAGGGCTATCACTTCACCGATTCCCCCTATTTCTGCGGCGTGGTCTGTCATCAGGTCATGGCCCCGGAATATACCGTCTACCAGCGTTCTCCCCACGCCAAGGTGGCCTGTGTCGAGTGTCACATCGGCCCCGGCGCTCAGTGGTTCGTGCGGGCCAAGATCTCCGGTCTGCGCCAGGTCGCGGCCGTTTTGACCGATAGCTACAGCAAGCCGATTCCCGCTCCGGTCGAGCACCTGCGGCCGGCCCGCGATACCTGTGAGACCTGCCACTGGCCGGAGAAGTTCCACGGCAAGAAGGTCAAGGTCATGAAGCATTTCACCAATGACGACCAGGCCACCCCGAAGGTCACCGAGATCGCCCTGCATATCGGCGGCCGCAACCCGGAAACCCGGGTCTTCGAGGGGATTCACTGGCACGTTTCCAATGACGTCCAGGTCGAGTACCTGGCCACCGATGCCAAGCGCACCAACATTGCCAAGGTTCGAGTCAAACGGCCCGACGGCAGCCATGATGAGTTCGTCAAAAATGGTGAAAAGGCTGGGGCCGGCGAGGCCGGTGAGTGGCGGACCATGGATTGTATCGACTGCCACAACCGCCCCACTCACGTTTACGATATGCCCGAGGACGTGGTTGACTTCGGTATTCTGAGCAAGACCATCAACGGCGCTATTCCCGGGCTTCGGGAAGACAGCCTGAAGGCGATCACCGGCAAGTACGCCACCCGTGACGAGGCCAAGGCCAAGATCGGCGCGGCTCTGCTGGATCTGCAAACCAACCGTAATGCCGGCGAGCTGGAGAAATACCGGCAGGACATCACCAAGGCCGGTCTTTATCTGGTCGATGGCTATCTGGCCAATGTCTGGCCCGAGACCCTGGTGGAGTGGGGTACCTATCAGGGCCACCTGGGTCATCGCTCTCCCGACTACGGCGGATACAGCCTGGCCGATACCACCTTCGGCTGTTTCCGCTGCCACGACGAGGAGCACGTAAACTCCGGCGGCAAGACCATCCCGCAGGATTGCAGTCTCTGCCACGACGAGCCGCAGATGTAGTTTTTGACTCGGCAGTACTGGGTTTTTAAAGGGGTCCCGCGCAGGCGGGATCCCTTTTTTTGTTTCAAGTGGCGGCGCGGCCGTTGTAGAATTCCGGTCATGAATGATGACAGGAATTATCCGGCCCGCACCGTCCCGCTTCTGGCCCTGATTTTGGCGCTTCTGGCTGTCTTTCCCGGCGGGATTCAGGCGGCCTCCCCAGGCGGTGAGCGGGCCAGGCAGATTCTGGCCGAAATCGATGACCTCTGGCGGGCCGATTCTTCCGCCGCCACCGTTTCCATGCGGGTGGTTACCGCCAACTACAGTCGGGCGGTGACCATGGAGAGCTGGTCATTGGGAAAAGATAAATCGCTGGTCCGGATCATTGCGCCGCTCAAGGAAAAGGGCACCGCCACCCTTAAATCCGGCTCGGCCATTTATACCTACTTGCCCAAGACCGACCGGACCATCCGCCTCACCTCCAGCATGATGTCCGGCTCCTGGATGGGCAGCCATTTCACCAACGACGATCTGGTCAAGGAGTCGCGGCTGGCCGACGACTATGATCCCGAGATTACTTTCGAGGGGGTGCGGGAGGGGCGGAAGATCATCGAGTTTGCCCTGACGCCCAGGCCGGAGGCGCCGGTGGTCTGGGGGCGGATCGTTACCACGGTGCTGGCCGATGGTTATCTGCCGCTTTTTTCCAGCTACTATGACGAAGACGGGCGCTTGGCCCGGACCATCAATTTCACCGATCTCAAGGTCATGGGGGGGCGGCGGCTGCCGGCGGTGATGCATGTGGTTCCGGCCGATAAACCGGGCGAGTACACGGAGTTGGTCTATGAAAAGATCTCTTTCGGCCAACCGCTCACCGAGGCCTTTTTCTCCCTCCAGGAGATCCGGCGACGGTGAGGCAATTTCGAATTAAGAATGAAGAATTCAGGATTCAGAATTCAGGATTCAGGGGGGGAGCCCATTGCAAAACTCTCTGGCAACCAATTTTCTCCGTCATTCCCGCGCAGGCGGGAATCCAGAACTACTTCATTTATCGAAGACTGGATCGGTGTTTTCGCTACCTCCCGATTACTACCTCGGGAATGACGAATCGTGAGTTTTGCAAGAGGCTCAGGGGGTAGGGTTTAGTGGTGGAGAACCAGGATAGCGTAGTGGGGATGATGCCATGAACATTTTCGTCTGCGCCCTGCGCAATGTCTGGCGCACCCGGCAACGCAGCGGGGTGATCATCCTGGCCATGGGCTTTGCCGGCTTCATCATGATCTTTTATGCCGCCCTGATGGAAGGGTTACTGCGCACCACCGAGCGCAACGCCATCGCCATGGAGGCAGGGCAGATCCAGATCCACGCCTCGGGCTATCGGGATGATCCCGATCTTTACAAAACCATCCGCAATCCGGCGGATGTTCTGGCGATGCTGGCCGCCCAGGGCTATATGGCCGCCCCCCGCCTGTACGGCTTCGGGCTGGCCGCCGCCGGGGTTGCCTCGGCCGGGGTGCAGTTGCGGGGCCTCGAGATTGGTCAGGAAAGCCGGGTCACCGAGATTCATCAGCATCTCCTGGCCGGGCGCTGGCTGGCTGACGCTGATCCGGCCGGGGTGGTGATCGGCCGCAAGCTCGCCAAGACCCTGGGGGTGACGGTGGGCGACGAGGTGGTCATCGTCGGCCAGGGTCGGGATGGCTCCATGGCCAACGAGATTTATCGGGTCCGCGGGCTGCTTAAATCGGCCAGCGAGGGGATTGATCGGGCCGGGTTTTTTATGACCGCTGCCGCCTTTCGCAGCTTGCTGGTCATGCCGGCGGAATGTCATGAGATTGCCTTGCGCTATACCGGGGCCGACCCTCCGACCCTGGCCACCAGCACCAACGATTTGGCCGCCCGGCTGCCTGGTCTGGAGGTCAAAAACTGGCGTCAGCTTCAGCCGGTGCTGGCCCGGCTTCTCGATATCTCCCGCTACTCGCTCCTCTTGATGCTCTTCATCACCTACACGGCGGTGGGCATCCTGACCCTCAACAGCATGCTGATGGCGGTGTTTGAGCGCATCCACGAATTCGGCATCATCAAGGCCCTGGGGGTGCCGCCCTGGCAGGTCTTCGCGTTGATCCTGGTCGAGACGGTGATCCAGGTCCTGGCGGCTGCCGGGCTGGCGGTGAGCACCGCCGTGCCGCTGGCCCTTTACTGCCAGACCCACCCGGTGGATCTCTCGGCCTTGGCCTCCACCTCGGCCTCCATCGCCGGCATCGCCCTGGATCCCCTCTGGTACAGCCGGGTCACCACCGAAACCGTAGTCGCGCCGCTGCTGGTCATGGCGCTCATGGCCATGCTCTCGGTGATCTACCCGGCCTTAAAAGCCGCCAGGATCAAGCCCCTGGCCGCCATCCACTACCGGTAGCGGCATGGACTTCCGCGAACTAGCCAGGATGGCCTGGCGTAACCTGCGGCGCAACCGGCGGCGCACCTTGATCACCGCCTTTTCGGTGGCCTTCGGGGTGCTGCTGTCGGTGACCTTCACCGCCTCCGGCGATTACTCCTACACCAACCTGATCAACAGCAGTGTCACTCTGGGCTTCGGCCACCTGACCGTGGAACCGTCGGGCTATAACGATACCCCCAGTCTGGCCAAGTATTTGTCGAGCAGCGGCGAGATCCGCGACCGGGCCGCCGCCCGGCCGGAGGTCAACGGCGCCTACGTGCGGATCGTCGGCCAGGCCATGTTCGCCAGCGGCGCCAAGAGCGTCGGCGGGCAGGTCATCGGTTTTGAACCGGGCCGCGAAAATCCGGCCCATAACATCTATCTCCGCTCTTTAAAAGAAGGGGCGGCGCCGGGGCCGGATGACCCGGGCGGGGCCTTGATCGGTGCTAAAATGGCCGAAAAGCTCAATCTCCGGCTGGGCAAAAAACTGATCTACACCCTTACTGACAAGAATGGCGAGATGGTCAGCGGCATTAGCCGGGTGCGGGGCATCTTCGCCACCGGCGAGAACCAGGTCGATGGGGCCGTGGTCCTGCTGCCGCTGGAACGGTTGCGGCAGGTCCTCCATTACAACCCGGACCAGGCCACGCTGGTGTCGATCTTCATCGCTGATCAGCGGCGGACTGAAACGGTGCGGGGCGAACTGCACCAGGTCCTGGCCGGACCGGACCGGGCGATCCTGACCTGGCGGGAGACCCAGGCCGAACTGGCCGGCTTGATCGCCATCGACCAGGCTGGTAATTACCTGATGCAGTTCCTGGTCGGACTATTGATTGCGGCCGGGATCCTCAATACCATGCTGATGAGCGTCATGGAACGCCGCCGGGAGTTCGGAATGATGATGGCCTTAGGGATGGGGCCACGTCAGGTGGTGACCCAGGTGCTGATCGAATCCTTTCTGATCGGGGTTCTGGGGCTGCTGCTGGGGGTGCTGATCACCACCCCCTGGTATCTCTACATGGTCCGGGTGGGGATTGACCTTTCCGGCCAGATCGGCAACGACTATTCGACCAGCGGGGTGCTGGTTGATCCGGTTTTGAAGTTTCGCCTTTTTAGGGAAAGCGTAGTCGGAATTCTGGCCGGGATCATGGTTCTGACTACGGTGGCCGGGCTCTTCCCGGCTTACCGGGCCGGACGGGTGGTGCCGGTGGAATGCGTTCGGGGCAACTGAGGCGGCTTTCACCCGGCGCTTTTGGGCTGTCATAAAGGGGGCGATCAATGTCACGGCCCTTCGGGCGCATAAGGTCGCCTATGTTTAGCGGTGCAGCTTTCGAGTAGCTAGTGCCGGGGCGGGTGGCGGTGGTTTTGTTTCTATTGTCCTTTTATTGCTGGGTTTCGCACGCTCAACCCAACCTTGTATTATGTTTTTAATTGCTTGACGCTGTTAATATGTTCATAAGAATTCTTGAGGGGCACCTCAAGATAGAGCGACTGGATGCCGCACCCAACCTTGGGACTTGATCCAGTGACGTAGATTTTGCAGCAGTCGCTCACCCTCCAATAAAGATCGGACAGTATCTTGTATCTACGCCGCTCGGTAATACATTATGGAGCGGCAACTGATTCGGCCATTTTGTTGTGCCATTCACGGTACTTATTATTTTCTGGTGATAGTTTTGTAGCGGTTTTAGCATCTCGCAATGCTTCTTTGTGTCTGTTCATCTTTGCCAATAGCTCACTACGGCCATAATAAAGATCAGCATTTGAAATGCTTATGTCAATAGCCTGGTTGTAATCATCAAGAGATTCAGCGTATAGCCCAAGTTCATAATAGGTGTATGCTCTATTGTTGTATGCTGTAGTATTTTTTTTATCTATTTGTATTACTGATGAATAATCATCAATTGCTAATTTTTGTTCTCCTGTCTCAGCAAAGCAATTGCCACGTCCTATATATGCATCAATATATTTCTGATTGATACTAATTGCTTTATTGAAATCATTTATTGCTTCTATATATTTTTTATTTCTTTCTAAGAATGCACCGCGAAGGTAGTAAGATTTTGGATCATTTTTATTGGAGTCAACAGCTTTACTGTGCATCGAAAGAGCAGAGTCATATTCATTAGTTCTACCGTAAAATTCTGCCATTCCAGACAGAGCGTGTGTGTTTTTAGGAGCAAGAGCCAACACAAACTCGAAGTCTTTTTTTGCCAATAGAAATTTCAATGTCGACAAATACATCCATCCTCTGTTTGTGATAGCATCTAGGCATAGTTCGTTCCGTTCAATTGCGTTCGTGTAGTAAGATATTGACTCTTCATAATCATGCTTTTCTCCGTAGACGACTCCGAGATAGAAGTATAAATCTGAATTATCAGGTGCTATCTCTAATGCTTTTTTGTAATCTAAAATAGCATTTTCAAAATCTCTAATTTCTCCATATGCATGGCCCCTAAATAGATAAGCGTCCATGTTTTGCTTATCAGCAGAAATCACTTCTGTTAACTTTCGTATAGAATTTATATAGTTTTTTGAATTGTACGCAGTAATACCTTCAGTAAGATCATTAGTGGCTCCTGCTGATGCGCATTGGCAATTGATCATCCATAAGGTCAAAAGTATTGCGAATAATTTTTTCCCCATGTGCTAATACCTCAGTTCCAATAATGGAAAATATTCAGGCCTGCTTTCGGCTGGCATCTGGGAGAGATCTTCAGCTATCGAATATAAATAGGCAGGTAGCATTGAAGGTATATTTATTATGGGGTCGGGGATGCCGCATTGAGTCGCCTTGTCGACCAATGCATCATGGTTCTTGCCAAATTCCCAACCACTGCCCAAACGCTCCTCAATAGCTTTGCCAATCTCTCCCCCAGGAGGGACAATTGTCCCTGGTCTTCCAACTGTGTGATTGCCATCTGGCGGGTGCCATCTTTCAAGACCCCAAGGATCAACCCAATTAACGGGATTATTTTGGACGTAGCCAAACAAATCAACATCCCCACCCGCAAAACCAATCGGATCTTTGGCGGTCCACCTGCCGATTTCAGGATCATAGTCACGAAGGCCGAACCTGACTAATCCCGTATCGGAGTCCTGCAATCCACCGGCGAAACCGAACGGGACAACAACAGCCGGGTTGCTATCCGACAGGATTTTGCCGAAGGAATCGTAGACAACTTCTTTTATGACTGTGCCAGATGTATTGGCGACGGCCCTTAGCGATCCGACCTGGTCGTAGGCCAGGTAATAGGTGGTGCCTCCGGAAACCATCGCATACGGCATCCTGCCGTCGGCATATTCAAAGCGGGCCAGGAGGTGATCGAAGCCATCGTAAACCGCCAGCAATTGCGTCATGCCCAGCCAGAGATACTTCTCGATCAGCACGCCATTATCCAGCTTGGCGATTCTTCGGCCCATGGGGTCGTGCTTGTATTCCAAAACTCCACCATTCGGGAGGGTGGTATCCAGCAATTCACCTCGGGAAGAGTAATTGTAAGCAGTTGATGTGCCACCTTCTGTTTTGCCCACCAGATATCCGTCCGGATCAAACTGGTAGGTTGCTCCACCGGCAGACATCAGGTGATCCTCCAGGGAATAGGCATAGGTCCGTCCGTTCTCCCCTTTTAAGGCGTTCAGCTCGTAAGCCCGGCTGCCGTTGGGGTTGTACTTGTATTCTTCAACCCGTGCGCCGTTTAGGCCTACCGTCAAAAGCCGACCCAGCGCGTCATAGCTGTAGGTATAAGTGGAAGTCAGCCCGTTGACCGTTTCAGATTTCGTGATAATTCGGCCGTTGTCGTCGCGGGTTGTGTTCCAGGAAGCAAAGGTTGAGGTGTTTGCCTTGAAGCTTTCGCCGGCAACCTCGGCGTACCCAGTAAAGGTTCTGGTATTGCCAAAACCACTGGCCGTAACTGCCAGGGGAAGACCATTCTGGGCATTGCGGGAGATGGTAAACCTTCCCGAGGTTATCAGGAGACCGTCTCTGTCGTAGTCAAGATTCTCGGTGGCCCCGGCGTAACTGAATGAAGCTGGTTTGAAATCGTTGTTGTAGGTAACGCCCAAGCTCTGCGTCAGGGTACCGGCGGAATCGACGAAAGTTACCAGGCTTCCGTCGTAGTCATAGTTGAGCGATTCGCCACCTTTAGTGATCGAACCGATTTTGGAGCTGCACAGATAGGTGTAATCGATGTTGCCTTCGGCTGTTTGGGTCTGGGTCAACAGGCCATTGCTGTAAATGTTGCTGATCTGAAAACCGGAAGGGAAATCGATACGGGTAAGGCGCCGGTCCCGGTCGTATATGTAGCGATATGAACCGCTGAACGGGGTCTGATAGGAATTTTTAGTGGTAACTTTGTTGTAGCCGAATATATGCGAAACGGTTGCTGGATTGGTCAATACCGTCAGGCTGCCGTTCGCATCGTAGCTAAATCCTAGCGAGGTGTTGTCTGGTCTGGTGACACTCGTTACCCGACCAAGTTGGTCATGGTTGTACAAGGTGGTATTGTGTTCCGGATCGGTTACGGCGGACAGGAAGCCCTGGGTGTTATAAGTGAAGCTCGTTTGCCGCGTATTTGTGACAATGGACGTGGGGCGCCCTTGTGTGTCGTAGTCGTAGGAGGTCGGGAAAAGGCCGGAAACACTCAAGCTGGTGGTGACGAGGGTATCGGGATTGTATTGCAGGGTTGCCGTTCTTCCCTCCGGCGAGGTGATCTTCTTTTGAGATAGCAAAATATTGTTGGCGATAACCATAGAGTTGCCATTGGTGGCGGCTGTTTCTGTAATCAGGTCGTAAAACGTGTCATTGTTGGTGTCCTGATAAATCCTGTCAAACAGGGAGCTATGAGTTAATCCGGAAGGAGTTTGGGTTGATGAGTTTTTGATAAGCTTATATTTATATTCCGGGTCCAAACCGTAAGTGGATTTTAAAGCCATACCGCATGACAGCGACTCGTTGACGGTCAAGCTATCTGCCGACTGGTAAAAATACCTCTGTGCCCCATTTGCATCCGTCATCGTGGAAGAAACGGCCCCGGTTAGATAGCTGTGATCAACGATTGTACTTACATCCCCTTCGGCACTCAGAGATTGAAGCATGCTGTCGCCATTGGGATAAGACGTTTTCCGGTAATTCCAATGCCCCCCCTCTTGGTCAACGACGTCGGTTAAGCGGCCGGCGGCATCGTAATAGTGATAGAAGTTGTTGCCGACCGGATCAATCTCGGTAGTCAGCAAACCATCCGTGGTATATGCAAAATCATACTGTGTGCCGTCTAGGTAAGAAACTTTACTTAGATGTTTGTTGGCATCGACAGTCAAGCTGGTGGTCAAACCATCTGGAGAGACTATTGACAGTGGTATGCCATTCGAATCCCAGTTAATGGTCGTCACATTGCCGAACTGATCAGTGATGGAGATTAGATTGTTTTTCTGATCATAACCGAACTCGCGCAGCACTTTCCCTGTTTCCAGGTCAACGGTGGATTTGTGAATGCCGGTATTTGACATGACATAGCCAAGACCATTTTCGTCAGCAAAATAGAAGCTACTATTACCGGGAGAAGAGGAGGAAGAAAAATCAGGGGTGGTTTCAATCTTACGGATACGATTGTTGCAATAATCGGCGATATAAATATTGCCGATGCTGTCCACGGCCACACCCATAGGGCCACATAATTGAGCTTCACTGGCCGGAATGTTGTCGCCATTGTAGCCACTCCAGTCGCCGACATAACCATTCCAGCTGTCAACATAAGCACTGCCGGTAACTGAGGTAATTATGCCACTGCTGTTTACCTTGCGGATTCTCTGGGCGTCACTAAAATAGAGATTTCCGCTGCTGTCAAAGGCCATGCCTATTGGGGTGTGTAATTGTGCATCAATGGCTGGTCCGTTGTCGCCGCTATAACCCTCAAAGTCGGTGCCGGCCACGGTTGAAATAAGGCCACTGTTATTCACTTTGCGGATTTGATAGAAGTCACTGAAATAGAGATTGCCGCTGCTGTCCAAGGCCACTTCCGTCGGGTAGGACAAGTGCGCTTGCCTAGCCGGGATGTTTTCCGAGTACTCGTTACCACCGCCGACAACGTTGGTAATGACGCCGTCGATGTCAATCTTGCGGATCAGTTGGTTATAGTAGTCTGCAATATAAAGATTGCCGTCGTTGTCCACGGCCAGGCCAGCTGGAAAGGATAATTGCGCTTCACTGGCTGGAATGTTTTCGCCGTTGTAGCCCGGCACACCAGTGCCAGCCACGGTGGTAATGACGCCACTACTGTCAATCTTGCGAACAACGTGATCTCTCATGAATGAGATAAAGAGATTGCCGACTTTGTCCACGGCTAGAAAATAAGGAGTGCCCAATTGTGCATCAATAGCCGGACCGCCGTCTCCACTATAGCCAGGTGATCCGTTCCCAGCTATTGTAGTGATGATGCCATTGGTATTAACTTTTCTGATCATATAACTCATTATGTCAGAGATATAAAGATTGCCGCTGCCGTCAACTGTCACGGCTGTCGGATATGCCAATTGCGCCATTATGGCCGGGCCATTGTCTCCTTTTGAGCCAAATAAGCCCGAGCCTGCTGCTGTAGAGATTGACCCTGGGAGCTTTGTTACCCAGGTTCCATCTCCCTTTTGAAGTATCGAATGACCTAAAAGGGAATGATGAGTTGAAAGGCTCCAGCCTTCGGCAATCGTCCCAGGTTTTGCCCAAATGTTTGTGGCAGTTGAATTGACGGGAATGTCTTGTCGGTTCCATATTATCACCTCCTGGCGGCCTTCAATCGCGGTCACGTCCGACCCAACCCTGGCAAATGCCCCGGCAAAATCACTGGGCTTGTAGTAAACGGCATCATAGACAAAACCTATATCTGCGTGCGCCATGGTTATGCCATAGGAACCCAAACCTAGATGATCGTACCCGTCCCATAAAAATGATGCAATTTGGTTCGGTAGCGGTGGTAAATACCGTTCGTATAACCGTCCAGCGACTGTCAGGCGAATAACGATGCCTTTTAGGCTACCCGGCACTGTGGGGCCACTTACAGGCACGGCAATAATCGTCTTGTACCCTTTGGCGCGGAAACTTGCATAATGAAGGGAGATATCGGTTCCCGCTACTGGAATGTCCTCGTGGTACACACGGCTTCGTTTATTGATATATGAATTGGTGCATTGAACATCGTTCGAAATTGTACCGTTATCCTGCTTATCGACATAGGGAAGTCCTTGCGGATTGGGAGAAATCGCATCGTGGGGTGGGCCATAAGGCCAGTTGCAGTCCCAGGGGGTGAAATGTGTTATCGAGACCCGCCAGAAGGTTGAATCTGGAGCATAACTTGCGGGGTCCCTCAAACCGGTTACCTCATCAACATATGAGCCGTTGCTGTTGAGGTCATCGGGTTGGTTATCGTCATTTGCGTCCAGGGCATCAACGATACCGTCGTTATTTGAATCAAGAAGACGTACCACCACCCCGTTGTCCGACGGAACCCAGACGCCCCGGTCCTGGTCGTAATAGCCGACCGGAACGATCGTCCCGACATCGAAGCCCAGAAAGTTATCGACCCAGGCAGTAACCGGTTTGTCGAACCTGACCCTCTTGACGCCGTCCACGGAAAGTTCAACGCAATAGGTGTAGGCGGAGGTGGGCGGCAGGTCCGAGGGCATGGTCTCCGGGGTAGCGTACTCGGTAGCCCGGACAGTGATGGCGGGCAACTCATGAAGGATTTCTCCAAGTTCATTTACAGCATAAGCCCGGTTGTTCCCCTGGAAAACCAGGGTGGCGGAACGGCTGCCGAATGCATCAGATACTTCGATGCTTCGGTGAACTGTAACGGAGGAGGGACTGCCGTCGAATGACACGGCCGTGGCCACGCTATCAGGCGCGATCATTCGAATTGTCTCGGCGATGGCGATATCGTTCCAGGGTACGTAGACTTGCCGGTGGGAGTCAATCAAACCGGCTTTCGTATAAGCAATGGTAACTGTGCTGCCACCTTCGACCGGGATGGTGAATCTTCCCGCGCTGTCGGTATAAACCGTCCCATATTCGGGATGGCCTTTAACCATCACTGATACCCCGGAGATCGGTCCGCCGGAAAAATCGTCAACCAGGCCGGTAATCAAGGCAAACCGCTTGTTGTCATACGATTGGACTGTGGCGTTCGGCGGCACCAGATCATTGTATTGGGCGCCGAAAGATCCTGCCGACTGGGGGGTGGGATTTCCTTGGACCGCAATCACCACCTGTGAACTGGTAGACCCCTGAGATCCTGAAGCCGTAATGGTGTAGGTCGTGGTGTTGACGGGAGAGACTTCCAGAGAGCCGCTGTTGGTAACAATGCCGATGCCGTTGTCGATGTACAGACTCAGGGCTTCTATCGAATTCCAATAAAGTGTGGTCGAGCCGCCCTGTTTGATTGCTTCGGGTGTGGCCCAAATGGATACCGTTGGTGCCGCAAATTGCGGACCCAGAGAAATTACCAGATCGACAAGGGTGTTTTCATATACAACCTCGCCGACATTAAGACTTTGATTCATCGCATAGCCGGTCGGGATAACATCGCTGTAGGCATTGCTGATGCTCCCGATAGCAAGGCCGCTAGCCTGGATGAGCAATTCGGCTCCGGCCCGGGGAATGCCCGTCAGGTTAGGGACGGTAACCGATAATGGGGTTGCCTCAACCACAATACTATCTTCTCTGCTCAGGGTTCCATCACTGACGATAAGCCTTACCTCATAAACTCCGGATAGATCGGCCAGGAAGGAGGGGGTCTTGGCCGCGGCATCGGATAGCACGGCAGAACTGCCGGAAGGTTTTGAAGTGAACGACCATTGATATGCCAAGGTGTTGCCATCGACATCGGTCGAACCATCGGCATCCAATATTAAGGTTTCGTCTCGGGTTATTACCCTGTCCTGTCCGGCATCGGCGAGTGGGGGATCGTTTACAGGATTTATATTGATTGTTACCGTGGCCGGGAGTGAGTCGATCAGGCCATCGTTTACTTTGAAGGTGAAAGAGTCGTTGCCGTTAAAATTTGGATTCGGAGTGTAAGACCAGTCCTGGGCCGCGCCGGTAATGACACCATTGGCCGGGGGCGTCAGTATCGTGTAGCTAAGTTGGTCGTTATCAAGATCAGAGCCTCCTAAATTGATCGGGATCGAGATATCTTCATCAGATGTCATAATTTGTGATCCCGCAATAGGGGCGGAGTTAAGATGAGTGATGGTGGCCTGTGCCGTAGCTGGACCAGCCGGTCCTGTTGCGGTAACGGAATAAGTCGTTGTTTGCGAAACCGAGACTTGAACTGCGCCGCTGGTGGCCACAGTGCCGATAGCCGGCGCGATCACGCAGGAATCAGCATTGGTGGAAACCCAGTTCAGGGTACTTGTTTCACCGGAATGGACAGCCGAAGGATCGGCTGAAATGCTCACCGTGGGAACGGTGGCGGGAGGGGCGTCTTGAACGATTTTAACGACTAAAAAACTGCCGGGGTTGCCTTTTAGCTCTACTGACAGGGAGTTGTCTTTCTGAAGGAGAACATCCTCGCTGAGTAAATGATTATTCTTCTGAAAATCATCGGAGTTAAATATTCTTTTGCCATTCAGTTTTATAGTGGCGATTACCGCATCGTCATCGTTTCTGCTATTCGTGGTGGAATAGCCATTCTCAACATAAATGACGGCTTGTTGAGCGGCGCTTTTGAAAGAATCGGTGAAGTCGTTTGGTTTTCCCCGCATTCTCTCATATTTTTTCGGGCCGAAGACCACTAACAGATTTTTTGGCTGGCTCTGGTTATTGTTTTCATCTCTATTATATTCTTCGTTATGCGCGTGAGAATAAGCCTTAGGGTGGGAGTCGGAATCCTCTCTGTTATTCCCATAGGAATTCCCTGTAATCAGGAAAAGTGATGCCAAGGTAAATAACGCGACGATTTTTTTCATGATCCCACCCCCTAAACGTAATTTTTGGCCACTTGGAGTACATGTGTGAATATCGCTGGTAGATGTTGAATGTGACGATCAGTAATATCCTAACTACTAAAGTTGGTACGCCCCTGGCGGTTTTAAGTGTCAATTGGGAGAAATTGATAGTGTTTTGCTCAGACATCGAGAAGTTTTGAGATGACTATGTTTGCCAGGCTATGTCAATAGGTGATATCCCTGTATAGGATAGGCGAATCCCTCAGCCGGTTTCTTGTAGAATAAATTTTGGGAAGTCGTGTGATAAGGCAAGGACCGGGGATTGTAAAAGAACCAAAGTAAAAAAAGGAAACCGCGTGAATGAAGCAACGATAATCGTCGAGCTGGATCAGGTCTCGAAGACTTACAACCAGGGGCAGGTGGCGGTACCGGCAGTTCGGGAAGTGTCGCTTACCTTGCGCCAGGGCGAGTTCGCCGCCCTCTATGGACCATCCGGGTCGGGGAAGACCACTGTTCTCAATCTGATCGGCGCCCTGGACGAGCCCAACTCCGGCCGGGTCGTTTTGGAGGGGCGGGATTTGGCCGGGTTGTCGCGTACCGACCTTTCCCGACTGCGCCGGGACCGGATCGGCTTTGTCTTTCAGGCCTACAACCTGGTGCCGGTGCTGACCGCTTACGAGAACGCCGAGTTTGTCCTGGCTTTGCAGGGGGTGGCCAAAGCGGAGCGGCATCGCCGCACCGTCGCCATTCTTGAGGAAGTCGGCCTGGCCGGTTTGGGCGACCGGCGGCCCGATGAGCTTTCCGGCGGCCAGCAGCAGCGGGTGGCCATCGCCCGGGCCATCGTGCCGGAGCCGGCCATTGTCCTAGCCGACGAACCTACCGCCAATGTCGATTCGGCCACCGCCGCCGGGTTGCTCGATATCATGGAGCGGCTGAATCGGGAGAAGGGCATCACCTTTCTCTTTTCTACCCACGATCAACGGGTCATGGACCGGGCCCGCCGGCTGATTCGCCTTGAGGACGGGCGGGTGGTCGCCGACGAGGTGCGGCGGTGAAAAGGCCGCGGCTGGTTTGGGCTGTCGCCTTGGTGGGCGGATTTTTTTTGACCACCGGGTCGGCCGCCGCTCAACTGGGCGGGTTCGCCAGTTTGGGCGGCGGGCAGGCGACCTACCCGACCGGCAATGATCTCTACACCACCCGGGAAGATTTTCCCTGGTTCACCTCCTTTCGTTTCCTGGCCGAAGCTGGGCAGGGGGCGTGGCACCTCACCGCCAATCTCCTGGAGGCGGCGGGAAGTCGGCCCCCTTTGGCGCCGGCCCTGGCCGGGCAGCTTGGGAAAGAGGTGGAGCGCAGCCGCCTGCTGACCTGGGAGCAGCATGATTCAACGGCCAGCCGGGCCGCCCTGACCACCGATGTCCTGGCCCTCCAGTACCGGGGCAGCGATGTCGATGTGACCTTGGGGCGGCAGCCGATCAGTCTCGCCACGACCTTTTACTTCGCGCCCAACGACCTTTTCGCGCCCTTTGCCGCCCAGAGCTTTTTCCGAACCTACCGGCCTGGGGTCGATGCGCTCCGCGCCGATCTCCGGCTGGCCGCCCTTTCGCAGGTGACTCTGCTGGCCGTCCTGGCCTATACGTCCGAACCGGACTCGGCCAACGGCTGGAGCGGGGGGCCGGAGTGGTCGCGCACCGCCCTGCTGGCCGGGTACCAGCGGGAATGGCGCGGTTTCGGCTGGTCATTGCTGGGCGGCACCGTCGGCGATCGCACCCTGATGGGGGGCGGACTGCAGGGGGATTTGTTCGACTGGCTGGGGGTGCGGGCCGAGGGCCATTATGCGGTGGCGGAAAAATCCGGGGCCGGGGAGGGCGGTCGCTTTACCCTGGGGATCGAACATCGGTACGCCGACAATTTTGACTGGCGGCTGGAGTACTATTACCACGGTTACCTGGCAGGGACGGCATTCTACCATGATCGCCACTATGGCGCTCTGGGCCTGGGCTACCAGTTCACCCCGCTGCTTTCCGGCGGCCTGTTTGGTCTGGCCGACCTGGATGATGGTTCCCGCCTCTTTTCCGCCAATCTTCTCTACTCCCTCTCCGACGAGGCTGAACTGGCGCTGACCGGGAGCATCCCGCTGGGCCAGAAACCGACCGGGATTGATCCTGGCACCGAGTTTGGCCGTCAGCCCCGTCAGTTACTCCTGGAGTACCGGGTAAGCTTCTGAACTGGTTTTCCTGCGGTTATGGCCATTGCCGGTGCGGCTTAGCGGTTTGGGTGAGATATCTCTGTCTTTAGGCTGGGGTATTGATTGTTCTGAAGGCCGTGAATTTCTCGACCAGGTGGGTGGGGTGGTAGCTCTCCTTGGCCTGGCGCAGACCAGGCAGGCCCAGATCCTGCTCGCGGTTGACATAGATGAAATCACCCAGGCAATGGGCGGCGAACCATTGGTTGATCAGCTGCCCTAACCCTGGGATGGCCGGCAGGGCCTTTTCGAAGTGGCAGACCGCGGTGTCCTGGTTCAACCGCTCACCGATGGCGAAGGCCGCCACCGCCCCATCCACCCGCACCAGCCCTCCCAGGAGCCCGAAGTCCAGAAAATTGCTCATGGTCTCCTGCAAAGCCTGCCACTCGCCGCTCAGGTTGTGGTCCAGCTCGCAGTGGCGGAGGTCGCACCAGAGGTCCAGCAGATTCCGGCATTCGGCGAGGTTGGTGGCGTTGATCTTTTCGAAGACGCAGGCAAAATCCCGCAGGCAATGCTTGATTTGGTTGCGTTTGGCCGCGTAGTTGCGGCCGGCCAGCTCGGCCAGATCCTTGACTAGGTAAACGTAGTCGGAGTTGGCGCGGTCGCTGGCGACCTTAAAGGCAGTCTGTTCCAAACCTGCCACACTGGCCGCGCTCTGGCGGACGGCGCCGACCACTGTCTCACTCAGGTGGGCCATGACCGTGGCCAGAGGCAGGAAGCCGACCGGAGGCCCGAAGACCAGCCGCTTTGTCGCCCCGCCTTCCGGGGTTTGGATCAGGAAGACCAGGGTCTCCGGGAGCTCCACAACCCAGACCGGCCGGTCTTTTCGCCAGGCGTAGAGATTGGTAAAGGTCAACTCGGAGACCTCCGGCGGGTGGGCGGCCAGATAGCGGTTGACCAGGGGGGCAGTGGTGAGGTCGAGAGGCAGTAAGTCGTGCATATTTGAGACTTTTCAGGCTGCGGCCGGTGTGGAGGTTTATTGCATTAAAATCCAAAATGGGTAATATGCTGACCTCGTAATTTAAAGGGATTCTAGCTGATCAACCGATGAAAGTCATCTTAGCAAAAAATGCCGGCTTCTGCATGGGGGTGCGGCGGGCCGTGGAGGCCACCCTGGACCTGGTCCGCAAGGATGACCGGATCGCCACCTATGGGCCTTTGATCCACAACCCCCAGGTCCTCGATCTGCTGGCCGAGCGCGGGGTTGAGGTGCTCAAGGAGATCCCCGACCAGCGCCAGGGTACGGTGATCATCCGGGCCCACGGGGTGCCGCCCGAACGGAAGGCCAAGTTGGCGGCCTCCGGAGCCCGGATTTACGACGCCACCTGTCCCCGGGTTTTGAAGGTGCAGGCCATCATCAGCCGCCACCGCAAGGAGGGTTGCGGCACCATCATCATCGGCGACCGCAACCACGCCGAGGTCGAGGGCTTGCTGGGCTACGCCGGTGCAGCGGGCCAGGTGGTGAGTAACGAAGCCGAGGCCCGGTCCATCACGGTGTCCGAACCCTACATCATCGTCAGCCAGACCACCCAGGACGATCCCTCCTTCGAGCTTTTGAGCGGGATCATCCTCGCCCGATTCCCCGATGGCCGGGTCTTCAACACCATCTGCGACTCCACCCACAAACGCCAGGCGGCGGTTCTGGAGCTGTGCGATCAGGTCCAGGCCATGGTGGTGGTGGGCGGCAAGGTCAGTGCCAATACCAAGCGGCTGGCCGAGATCGTCGAGAAAAAGGGCAAGCCGGTCTTTCTGGTGGAAACCGAGGCGGAACTCGACATTGCCAGTCTGGCCCGTTTCGACTGTGTCGGCGTCACCGCCGGGGCCTCCACTCCCTCCTGGATGATCAACCGGGTGGTTCAGGCCCTGGAGGCCATTCCCGGCCAGGATGAGGGGCCTCTGACCCCCTTTCTCCTGCGGTTGCTGGCCCTGCTGATGGCCAGCAATCTTTACGTGGCGCTGGGCGGCGGGGTGCTGGCCTCTTCGGTGGATCTGCTGATGGGGCGGGCCTGCGCGCCTGAGCATTTCGTTATGGTCAGCTGTTATCTCTTCGCCATGCACAACCTTAATCGGTACAGCGGCTCCGGGTTGGGACGTTTTTCCGACCCGCTGCGTGAACGCTTTTGGCGCCGCTACGGCGGCCCCCTGCTTGGTATTTCCTGGCTGGCCCTGGGTCTCTCCCTCTGGCTGGCTTACCGGTATCCTGGCTATTCCGCTTCGATCCTGGCGGTCATGAGTCTTTGCGGGGTGCTCTACAGCGTTCGCTTCATCCCCCGCAAGGTGGCCGAGGTGATTGGGGTCAAACGGTTGAAGGAGATTCCCGGCTCCAAGACCTTCTTTGTGGCCATGGCCTGGGCCTTTGTGATTATTGTGGTGCCGCTATACGGGCGCGGCGAGGGTTGGAACCAGGCCAACCTGGCCGCCTTTGTTTTTGTGCTGCTCCTGGTCTACGTGCGTAGCGCTCTCTACGATGTTTTTGAGGTCCAGGGGGATCGCATCGTCGGCAAGGAGACCCTGCCGGTCTGTATCGGCCGCGACAAAACCTTGCGGCTCCTCTACGGATTGATGGTAATCCTGGTCCTGCTGCTGGCCGGCGGGCCGCTATCCGGGGTGCTGCCGGTGGCTTGGGCGGCGCTGTTGCCGGCGGTTGGTTATTTATTTGCGGTCGCCTGGCTCTATGCCAGGGAGAAACTGTCCTACTCCACCCGGCTCGAGTTCGCGGTGGACTCGGTCTTTCCGATCATCGCCGGGCTGACCACCTTGGTCAGCCTGTTAAGCTGAATTTACTCGGGGGTAACCCATGTTCGGTTGGTTTAAGAAAAAATTGGCAGGGGCCGAAGTAGCGGCCGAAGTAGCAGCGACCCCGCTCAAACAGGGGTTGGCCCGGACCAGGAGTTCTTTTCTGGACAAGGTCAACGACCTCCTGCGGGGTCGTAAGAAGATCGACCGGGAACTGCTTGACGAGCTGGAAGAGGTTCTGATCACCGCCGATCTTGGGGTGACCACCGCCCAGGAGCTCCTGGAGTGCGCCCGGCAGCTGGCCGCCCGGGACGAATTGGCCGACGGCGCCGCCTTGAAGGCGATCTTCCGTGAGAAGATCGCCGAGTACCTGCGCGCCCCGGCGGCTGGCCACGAACTGAATTTTCCCGATGCCGGTCCCCTGGTTATCATGGTCCTGGGGGTGAACGGGGTCGGTAAGACCACCAGCATCGGCAAACTGGCCCACAAGTTCCACCAGGACGGCCGCAAGGTTCTGCTGGTGGCGGCCGACACCTTCCGGGCCGCCGCCACCGAGCAGCTGCAGATCTGGGGTGAGCGGGTGGGGGTGGAGGTGGTGGCGCGCGAGGCCGGGGCCGATCCCTCCTCGGTGGTTTTTGACGCCCTCGAATCGAACCGGGGCCGGGAGAGCGAGGTGATCATCATCGACACCGCCGGCCGCATGCACACCAAGGTCAATCTGGTCGAGGAACTCAAAAAAATCAAGCGGGTGATAGGCAAGAAGATCCCCGGCGCCCCCCACGAGGTGCTGCTGGTGGTCGATGCCACCACCGGCCAGAATGCCATTTCCCAGGCCCGGTTGTTCAATGAGGCAGTGGAGATCACCGGCCTGATCCTTACCAAGCTGGACGGCACGGCCAAGGGCGGCATTGTCGTCAACATTTGTCGGGAGCTGAAGATTCCCATTCGCTTTATCGGGGTGGGCGAGCAGCTCGGCGACCTGCGGGAATTTGAGCCGGGCGAGTTCGCCAGGGCGCTGCTGGGTCTCGCCCTCGTCGTCGCCACGTGCGCGGCACTCGCCGGCCCTTGGCCAGATGCCCGTGCGCGCGACCTGCTGCTCAAGTCGATGCAGCGCTCGCGGTGCATGAACGTGTCCGTGATCGTGGTGCAGAACACCCCCGGCGGCACGATGCAGATCAAGCTCGAGCAGGCCGAAGACGGCTTCGAGCGCCAGACGATCCTCCAACCGCTCAGCCTGCAGGGCGTGTCCACGGTGGACGACGGC
>JAGVGT010000078.1 GCA_020056965.1 Deltaproteobacteria bacterium | reverse complement strand
CGTGGCCGACCACCAGGTCGAGGACGGCATCGCCCAAGAATTCCAGCCGTTCGTTATCACGGGCCGGCTGCCGGGCCTGTTCGAAGGCGAAGGAGCGGTGCACCAGGGCCAATTGCAGGAGGGTCCGGTCCTGAAAGATGTGGCCCAGTTTTTCTTCCAGCCGCTCTAGATTCTTCCGGTTGTTTTCGGTAAGTTCGCTCAAGGCATCCATCAATATCTCCATCCGCCGGAGAACCACGGCGACAAGGGCTTTTTTTTGGAATTATTCTTGTCAAAAAGAACAATCTATGTTTAGAATTGGCCCGCTACAAACGAGTGGCGGCGTAGCCAAGTGGCTAAGGCAGAGGTCTGCAAAACCTTTATTCAGCGGTTCGACTCCGCTCGCCGCCTCCATGAGTTCCCAAGGGCTGGTCATTTGACCAGCCCTTTTTTTGTGCCTGGCGGCCGGCGACCTTCGGCCGCCCCGTCATTGCGAGAAGCAAAGCGACGAAGCAATCTGGTATTTTTTAGGCAAGGAAGAGATTGCTTCGTCGCAGAAGCGCTCCTCGCAATGACATCTTTGGTCACTTCAAAAACGGCAGCAACTCCTTAAAAGCCGGGGTTCCGGCCTCGCCCAACAGCTCGTAGATCACCATTTCGGTACTGGCCACCACCGCCCCCAATTCGCGCAGGCGGGCCAGACCGAGCTTGTGGTTCTTGACCGTCCGCGAGGAGACCGCATCGGCCGGCACCACCACCCGGTAGCCGTCGCGCAACGCCCCGGCCACAGTCTGGTAGATGCAGATATGGGTCTCGACCCCGCAGATGATCAGGGTATTGACCGGCGGCGGAATCGCCTTGATCCGACCCTGGATGGCGGGATTGGCGAAGCAGCTGAAGTGCATCTTGTCCAGCGGCGTCAGCCCGGCCAATTCAGCCTGGATTTCCGGCAGCAACTCGCCGATCCGGGCGGTATACTGGGTGGTGGCAAGGATTTCCATCTTCAGGGTCTTGGCTGCCTTGATCAACAGGGCCGCGTTCTTGACCACCTCATCCCGATGGTTGATCACCGGCATCAGCCGCTCCTGGATATCCACCACCAGCAAGGCGCAACGCTCGGGGGTAAGAATTTCAGGGATGCGCATCACAGACCTCCGTTTTTTCCGATAAAAATATTGGGCCGGGATCAAACTTCCCGGTAAAGTGCGAAATCAGAAAATAGCGGGAAAGGCCTCTCCGGGCAACCTTATTCCATAACCTTCACCACCTCGAACTAATCCCATGTTGATCAAGCAACTGCTGCACAGTGAACCATCCGACCAGGAGGTGGTGGCCCAAGGCTGGGTGCGAACCCGGCGTGACGCCAAGGACTTCTCCTTCATCGAGCTTAACGACGGCTCCTGCCTGAAGAGTCTGCAGATCCTCGCCAGCCGCAACCTGGCAGACTTTGATGAGACAGTACTGAAACTCTCCACCGGCTGCGCGGTGCGGGTCACCGGTAAACTCACCGCCTCCCCCGCCGCCGGTCAGGCGGTGGAGCTGACCGCCGGAAAGCTGGAAGTCCTGGGCTGGGCCGACCCGGACACCTATCCCCTCCAGAAGAAACGCCACTCCTTCGAATTCCTGCGGGAAATCGCCCACCTGCGCCCCCGCACCAACAGCCTGGGGGCGATGCTGCGGGTCCGTTCCAGCCTGGCGATGGCGGTACACCGGTTTTTTCAGGAAGAAGGATTTTTTCAGGTCCACACCCCGGTGATCACCACCAGCGACTGCGAGGGGGCAGGGGAGATGTTCACCGTCACCACCCTGAGTGGCACCCAGCTCGCCCATGGCAATGAACCTTTCGCCGGTGATTTCTTCGGCCGCCGGGCCGGGCTGACCGTCAGCGGCCAGCTGGAGGCCGAGGCCCTGGCCCTGGCCCTGGGCCGGGTTTACACCTTCGGTCCCACCTTCCGGGCCGAGAACTCCAACACCAGCCGCCACCTCGCCGAGTTCTGGATGATCGAGCCGGAGATGGCCTTCTGCGACCTGGCCGAGGACGCCGCCCTGGCCGAGAAATTTCTGCGCTACCTGATCCGGCACACCCTTGACCACTGTACCGATGACCTGGAACTGTTCGGCAAATTTATCGACCAGGGGCTGCCGGAACGGCTGGCGATCGTGGCCGGGCAGGAGTTTGCCCGGATCACCTATACCGAGGCGGTGCAAATCTTAAGCGAGGCCAAGGTCAAGTTTACCTTCCCGGTGGCCTGGGGTATTGATTTACAGTCCGAACATGAGCGATTCCTGGCCGAAGAGGTCTTTAAAAGACCGCTGATCGTCACCGACTATCCGGCCAGCCTCAAACCCTTCTACATGCGGGAAAACGATGACGGTCGGACGGTGGCGGCCATGGACATCCTGCTACCCGGCATCGGCGAGATCATCGGCGGCAGCCAGCGGGAAGAACGCTACGAGATTCTGGAGCGGCGGATGCTGGCCGCAGGCCTGGATCTCGACACCTACCGCTGGTATCTCGACCTGCGCCGCTATGGCTCGGTACCCCACGCCGGCTTCGGGCTGGGCTTCGAGCGACTGGTCCAGTTCGTCACCGGCATGGCCAACATCCGCGAAACCATTCCCTTCCCCCGCACTCCGGGCCACGCCGAGTTCTGAGCATACCTCATATTCTGGGCGCGAGTTTATCCACGAATGGCGCGGCAAACCCTGCCTATTAACTCGCCAGCCCCGGACTTCGATTTGCGGCTGAAAGCCGCCCCCACCAGACCCCGGACCAAACCGAAACCCCGACTGACCCGCCAAAAAAAAGAAACGGCCCGCGAAGGGGCCGTTTCCGGGAACTGCTGACTGCTTGGCGAACTTAGCGGCTGGTGAAGGCCGCCTCGATCCGCCGGTTCTTGGCGCGGCCTTCGGCGGTCGCGTTATCGGCGATCGGTCGACTGCCGCCGTAACCGGCCCCGGTCAAACGTCCGGACTCAACCCCGAAGCGCTCCTCCGCCACCTTGATGACGCTCTTGGCGCGGCGCTCGGAGAGATCCTGGTTGAGCTTGGCGGAACCGCGGCTGTCGGTATGTCCCTCGACGGTACCGGACACCCCGCTGTTCTCCTTGAGGAAGGTGGCGACCTGCTCAATCTCCGAGAAGTATTCCGGCTTAACCACGTCGGAGTTGGTATCAAAGAAGACCTTCAGCTCGATCCGTTTGATTTCCTTAACGTCATCGCTCGGGTCCAGCGGGTTGGTGTGGGCGACGTTGACTTCCAGTCCATCGTTGACGCTGCCTTTGTCGGTGTCGGGATCAAGAGGGTTGCTATGGATTTTTTTGACCTCGTCCCCATCGTTCAGACCGTCACCATCACTGTCGGGATTATGGGGATCGGTACCGATCAGTTTCATCTCCTCCCAGTCGGAAAGCCCGTCGCCATCGCTATCTTTCAGACAGCCGTTCACATCGACCGGGGCGCCGGCCGTGGTATCGGGACACTTATCCAGATAATCATAAACTCCGTCGCCATCGCTGTCGAGCGGACAACCCCGGGTGTCAACCTTGGCCTGACGGGGAGTATCCGGACACGCATCCTGATAATCGGCAACGCCGTCACCGTCAGAATCAAAGGGGCAGCCCTGGAGATCAACCGCCACACCGATCGGTGTTTCGGGGCACCGGTCATCGGCATCAAGCACGCCGTCGCCGTCACGATCAGCCGGCGGAGCCGGAGCCGGAGCCGGAGCCACCACCTTGAGCGGCTCGGGGGCAGGAGCCACTTCGGCCACCTGCACCGGTTGCTTGGCAGCCCCGAAGAAGAAGGAAACGCCCACGGTGGCCATGAAATTTGTCTCGGCATTATTGAAAACGATAGGGTGACGCAAATCCATCCTAGCCGCCAGATTATCAGTAAAGAAGTAGCGCGCGCCAATTCCGTAATCGACCAGGAACGCTAAGTCTGGCTCACCGCTGTTATCAGAATTGTATCGGGCCATGCCGATACCGGCGGCCACGAAGGGAACCAGCTTACCCATACCACTGAAATTATAGAGGGCGTCGGCCTGAAACTGACGCAGGTCGGCGTCCTCACCGGAACTCTCAAGTTTGCTGCCTACCGCAGCGGCAGAAACCTCAGCCTCGAGATGGTCGGTGATCATGGCACCAAAACGACCGCCCCAGACGGGATCATCATCATAGTCGGTTTCGCTGTCGAACCAGTAGTAACCAACAAAGGGTGACACCTCGAAATCACCGCTTTGGGGGGCGGCTAGGGCCTGGCCCGGACCGGCTAAGGCCAGCATCGGCAGTACCGTCATGGCGATTCTTTTAAATAGTTTATTCATACTGATTCTCCTTTATCTAATTTGTCTTAGGTGGTTCGCACAAAAAAACTATCACAGGGGATCAGAAAATTCCAAACATAAACTAGAACTTCCGGTGAATTTTCCAGTCGTGAATTGCAGCAGCGGGGCTGAAAAGGAACAAAACGTCAATGCGAGGATGAGGGCAGAGCAAACAAGAACCAAACTAGAGGGTGTTACACCAATCAACAATGGCGGCACTTCAGACCATCAGGTAGAAACCCAAGGCCTTATCGGCAGTATTGGCATCAAGGAACTCGCAACCGATGTAGTTCTGCTTGACCAGTCGCACCACCACCCGTTTTTCGATTAACGAATGATGGCGGTCGTCAAGGTTGAAGGAGACCCGCAATTCGTCACCGATTCGACAGTGGTTGAAACCGATGATCTGGGCGCCGACCCCACCCTTGGAGACGTTGACCACCGTCATCTTCCCGCGGCTTTTGCCATTCGGCAGGGGCTGGAATTCGCCGGCCAGCTTGGCGTCCTTGCGGTAAGAGCGGCGGAATTCCAGACTGACCGTGAAAACTTTCTGACAGTTACAGCGAACCTTGATAACATGCAGCCCGGTTCTGAGTGCCCCGACATTGGCGGATTTGACGGCTTCGCAGGCGGGGCATTTCATCACCGCCATCCCTTCCTGGTTGACGTAAACCTTCTGGACAATATCGCCGTTATCGCTCATGCCGGACTCTCCGTTTACGCTGCATCGTATCCAACCGCCTGGCCGATTTTCATCACCGCAGAATGCCTGACCTATCTATTTCAGCAAATCTCCTTTAAATCAACCTAAATTTCACCCAACCGCCCCGGATTTGCCCTTCAGCAGCCTTTCAGTCATGGCGCTGAAGCGAGAATCTCTCCCGGAAAGATAAGAATGATCGGCCGGGCCAGCCAGCTCCGGACGGGCCGCCAAAATCAGCAGGGCCGCCTCCCGGGCCGCCCAGCCGGTGAGATCGCCGCAGAAATGTTTGCGTTCGGTCCGCTTACCCCGAAAATCGGCAATCAGCTGCCGGCAACAGGTTGAGCCGGAACGGGCGTGGAAACGATCATGCAGCCCGGCCACCAGCTTACGGAATTCCTTTTTGTCATGGTCCGACCAGCGCCCGGGACCAAGAAAAAGCCCCAGTGCCGCCACCGCCCCGGACAAAGCCCCGCAGACGCAACCGGCCCCGCCGAGCCCGCCCCCGAAACCACTGCCCATAGCCAAGGCCGTCTCCACACCGAGCCCGCCGCCGAAGCCCCGATCGAGCACGACCAGCACCGCCTCGGAGCAGGACAACCCGTGGGCGCTGAACAGGTTGCCGGCCCGCGCCCCGGCCAGTTCGGCCAACGCTTCCGGACCATCGCCAAGCGGCATTGGTTTCGCCTTTTTCTTGAACAGTTTTAACATTGGCTCCTTCTGCCATCTTTAATGAATAACCGCCTTGCTGAACACCAGCCCCTCCTCGCCCCGATCCACCACGATCCGGTCACCCTCGGCGAAGTCCCCTTCCAGGAGCAGCACGGCCAGCCGGTCGAGCAGATGGCGCTGGATGGCCCGCTTCAGGGGCCGGGCCCCGAAGGCCGGATCATAACCGACCTCAATCAGAAAATCACGCGCCGCCGGCTTGATCTCCATGGTGAATTTGTGTTCGAGTAGCCGCGCCTGCAACATCTCCAGCTGGAGGTCGATGATCCGCACCAGTTCCTCGCGGGTCAGACTGTGGAAGATGATGGTCTCGTCGATCCGGTTTAAGAACTCCGGTTTGAATTGCCGGCCCAGAATCTCGGCGACCTGTCTTTTCGCCTCTTCCCGCCCCGCCTCGCCCAACTCCATGATCATCTGGCTGCCCAGATTGGAGGTCATGATCAAAATGGTATTTTTGAAGTCCACCGTCCGACCCTGGCCGTCGGTGAGGCGACCGTCATCCAAGATTTGCAGCAGTACGTTGAAGACGTCTGGATGGGCCTTCTCGATCTCGTCGAAGAGGACCACCGAATAGGGCCGCCGCCGCACCGCTTCGGTGAGGTAGCCGCCCTCGTCATAGCCGACATAGCCGGGGGGGGCGCCGATCAGCCGGGCCACCGAATGTTTCTCCATGAATTCGCTCATGTCGATGCGGATCATCGCCTTTTCGCTGTCGAAGAGGAAACTGGCCAGGGCTCGGGCCAGCTCGGTCTTGCCCACCCCGGTGGGGCCTAAAAAGATGAAAGAGCCCAGGGGCCGGTTGGGATCCTGAAGACCGGCCCGGGAGCGGCGCACCGCGTTGGCCACCGCCCGGATCGCCTCCTCCTGGCCGACGACCCGGCGGCCTAGTTCCGCCTCGGCCTGCAGGAGCCGGGTCTTCTCACCGGTCAGCAGATTCGAAACCGGGATGCCGGTCCACTTGGCGACCACGCTGGCGATGTCCTCCTCGCCCACCTCTTCCTTAAGCATCTTGCGGTCCTTCTGGATCTCGTTCAAATGCTGGCTCTCCGCCTCGACCTGCCGTTCCAGACCGGGAATCCGGCCGTGGGCCAGCTCACCGGCCCGGGCGAAATCGCCCTTGCGCAGGGCCTGCTGCTCCTCGACCCGCACCTCGTCGATCTGGGCTTTAACGGCGCGAATCTTGGCAATGGCATCTTTTTCCAGCTGCCAGTGGCCCTTCATGGAGTTCAGCCGGTCATTGACCTCAGCCAGTTCCTTGTCCACCTTGGCCAGCCGCTCGCGGGAGAGCTTGTCCTTTTCCTTCTTGAGGGCCGCCTTTTCGATCTCCAGCTTGATCCGTTGCCGGTCCACCTCGTCGATCTCCAACGGCATGGAATCGATCTCGATGCGCAACTTGCTGGCCGCTTCGTCGATCAGATCGATGGCCTTATCGGGCAGGAAGCGGTCGGTGATGTAGCGATTGGAAAGGGTGGCGGCGGCCACCGTGGCGGCGTCCTGGATGCGCACCCCGTGGTGCACCTCATATTTTTCCTTGATACCGCGCAGGATGGCGATGGTGTCCTCAACCGTTGGCTCCTTGACCAGAACCTGTTGGAAGCGCCGCTCCAGGGCCGGATCCTTCTCAATATACTTGCGGTACTCGTTCAAGGTGGTGGCGCCCACGCAGTGCAACTCACCCCTGGCCAAGGCCGGTTTGAGCATGTTGGAGGCGTCCATGCTGCCTTCGGCGGCGCCGGCCCCCACCAGGGTGTGAATCTCATCAATAAAGAGAATGATCTCCCCTTCCCGGGTCTGGATTTCTTTCAGCACCGCTTTGAGCCGGTCCTCAAACTCGCCGCGGTACTTGGCACCGGCGATCAGGGCGCCCATGTCCAAGGACATCACCTGCTTGCCGCGCAAGGATTCGGGGATGTCACCGTTGACGATGCGCTGAGCCAGACCCTCGACGATGGCGGTCTTGCCGACCCCGGGTTCGCCGATCAGCACCGGGTTGTTCTTGGTGCGCCGGGAAAGGACCTGAATAACCCGACGAACCTCATCGTCGCGACCAATCACCGGGTCGAGTTTGCCCTGCCTGGCCACATCGGTGAGGTT
Organism: Deltaproteobacteria bacterium; assembly: GCA_020056965.1. Lineage (GTDB taxonomy): Bacteria > Desulfobacterota > Desulfobulbia > Desulfobulbales > JAGXFP01 > JAGVGT01. Next base: position 40,004 of record JAGVGT010000078.1, on the reverse strand, counting down.
ACGGGCGTACTTCTCCAGGGCCTGAAACTTGCCCTCCGGGTCCTGATCGGTGACCCGCTGGCTACCGCGAATTTCAGCCAGAGCCTTCAGAAAGGCCGGGTGATCGACGTGTAGCCGCCGGAAGAGCTCGGCCACCGGGGTATTCTTTTCTTCCAGCAGGGCCAAGAAGATGTGCTCCTGGCTGACATACTCGTCGCGCATCCCGGCGGCGATCTTGAAGGATTTTTCCAGCAGGCGATGGCTGGCGGCCCCCATGGCGACCTGGCCGAAACCGGCGCCGCTCACCTTGGGCAACCGCTCCAGAAGCTGGTCCGCCTCACTCAGTAGCGCGGCGGGGGCCACCCCGATCTTCTGCAGGACCGGCGCCACCACGCCCTCCGGCTCAGCGAGCAAGACCTTGAGTAGATGCTCCGGCTGAATCTCCTGGTGGCCCAGTTCGTAGGCCAACCCTTGGGCTGCCTGCAAGGCCGCCTGGGATTTGTGGGTGAATTTATCCATCTGCATGCCAATAACCTCCTGGGGCTAAGCATCAAAAAAATTTATAAACTCATCGCCCTATCCGACGAGTCAGACAACAATCTCCAGTTTTCCGCCCATCGCTTACGCGAAGCCTTAGGCTGGATTAATCGTAAGATTGCCCATGGGCCATGTCAAGCCACTGGTTCGACTCCAAAAAACACCGCTCTCCTCAGTACCCCCTCGACATTTTCATACCACCTTGTGGTATTCTGTGTTATAAACCTACCAGTTACCTTTGACCAAACCCCTTTTGACTAAGTCGTCGTCCAGAAACAAGAGTAGCATCAAACGACAGGATCACCTAAGGGGTCGCGAGGAAATGGTCAGAAATGTAATGGGTATTTCGTAACGACTTCTAAGCCGCACCGGAGAAATCCAGTGGACAGTAGCGAATTTCTCAAAGCCCGAAAAGTTCTGGACAAGACCCAGAAGCAGGTCGCCGAACTGCTGGGCATCTCGATCAAGGCTGTGCACAGCTACGAACAGGGCTGGCGCAAGGTACCCTCGCACGTCGAACGCCAGGTCTTTTTCCTCCTTTCCCGGACCCGGGCCAGGGAAAAGATCATCAAACCCTGCTGGGTGGTGAAGAAATGCCCGCCCCAGCGTCGCAAGCACTGCCCGGCCTGGGAATTTCAGGCCGGCAAACTCTGCTGGTTTATCAACGGCACCATCTGCGAGTGCAAGTCTCAGAAAAACTGGCAGGAAAAAATGAAAATCTGCCGCTCCTGCGAAGTACTCACGGACTTGCTTTAAAACCCCCGTTTCCGGTACAACAAAGACGGGGCTACTTGCCGTCCACCCCTCCCCTCTGATACCAACCACCGCGCCGGGAGAAACACCATGTCGAACAAATCCAGTCTGCACTTCAGCACCAGGGTGGTCCACGAAGGAATGACCCCGGCCGAATGGCAGGGCGCCACCCTGCCGCCGATCTGCCAGTCCGCCGCCCACCGCCATGAGACCGCCGAGAGCTTGAGCCAGACCTTCGGCGGCAAGACCACCGACCATATCTACATGCGCCTGACCAACCCCACCAACCGGGTGCTGGAGAAGAAACTCGCTGCCCTCTCCGGCGGGGCCGGGGCGGTGGTGATGTCCTCGGGAATGGCCGCCATCAGTAACGGCTGCCTGGGCCTGTTACGGGCCGGCGATGAGTTCATCAGCGGTCGCTCGCTGTTCATGTCCACCTACATCCTCTTCGCCAATGTCTTCAAGAAATATGGGATCACCGTGCGTCTGGTCGACCCCTGCGACCTGGCCGCCATCGAGGCGGCCATCACCGAGCGGACCCGCTTCATCTACCTGGAGACCATCGGCAACCCCGGCATGGACGTGCCGGACCTGGCGGCGACCGCCAACCTGGCCCACCTCAACGGTCTGCCGCTGCTGGTGGACAACACCCTGGCCTCGCCCTACCTCTGCCGCCCCCTGGAACTGGGGGCCGACGTGGTCATCGAATCGACCACCAAGTATCTGAGCGGCCACGGAGACGCCTGCGGCGGGGTGGTCATCGACGGCGGCCATTTCGACTGGGCGGGCAGCGGCCGTTTTCCCGATTTCCAGCCTTTCATCGACCGCAAGGGGCCGCTGGCCTACCTGGACAAGGTCTGGCGCGAACAGCATATCAATTTCGGCACCACCCAGGCCCCGCTCCACTCCTACCTGACCATGCTGGGACTCGACACCCTGGCCCTGCGCATGGAGCGCCATCTGGCCAACGCCCAGGAGATTGCCACCTGGCTGGTCTCTCAGCCCAAAGTCAAATGGGTCAACTATGCCGGTCTACCCGCCAACCCCTCCCATGCCACGGCCAGCCACCAGTTCGGCGACCTGGGCTATGGCGGGGTGTTGGCCTTCGGGCTGGCCGACCAGGAGCAGTGCTTCCGTTTCATCAACTCCCTCAAGATGGTCTACCACCTGGCTAACCTGGGCGACTGCAAGAGTCTGGTGATCCATCCCTATTCTTCCCAGTACCTCTCCTTCACCGAGGAACTCCGGGCGCAGCTGGCCATCACTCCGGACCTGATCCGGTTGTCGGTGGGGATTGAGGCGGTGGAAGACATTAAGGCCGACCTGGCCCAGGCCCTGGCCACGCTGTAGATTCTGCCTCATGAGTCTCTCGATTAACCACAGCAAATCCCCTCCCCCCTGGCGGGGGAGGGTTAGGGTGAGGGGGGAAGTCGCCGCTGCCGCAACAGCCGGCCCCTTCACCCACCCCCCAACCCCCTCCCGTCAAGAGAGGGGGGGCTATTTGCTCAACCTGCCCGCGAGGCGCGGATGAGCGAGTATATCGAACACGGTCGCCAGGGCCGCTCGGTGGGGTTGACCGAAAAGCTCTTCTATACCTTCGCCGAGCCGCCCGGCCAATTGATCCTGGAGAGCACCGCCCGTCTGGGTCCGATCACCCTGGCCTACGAGATGGTCGGCGAGATCAACTCCGCCGGCGACAACGTCATCCTGGTCTGCCACGCCCTGACCGGCGACTCGCACATGGCCGGCTGCTACCATCACGACGACCCGCGCCCGGGCTGGTGGGACTCCATGATCGGCCCCGGCAAGGGCATCGACACCGACCGCTACTGCGTGATCTGCGCCAATATCCTGGGCGGTTGCATGGGCTCCACCGGCCCCTCCTCCATCAACCCAGCCACCGGCAAACCTTATGGCCTCGCCTTCCCGGTGGTGACCATCGGCGACATGGTCAAAGCCCAGAGGGCGCTGCTCGACCATCTGGGGGTGCGCAGCCTGCTGGCGGTAATCGGCGGCTCGCTGGGCGGCATGCAGGCCCTGGAATGGTCCGTCCGTTACCCGGAGCTGGTCCGCTCCTGTGTGGCCCTGGCCACCACCTCCCATCACTCGGCCCTGGCCATCGCCTTCAACGAGATCGGCCGCCAGGCGGTGATGAGCGACCCCAATTTCAACAAGGGTGACTACTACTCCGGCCCCCGGCCCGACTTAGGCCTCGCCCTGGCCCGGATGATCGGCCACGTCACCTACCTGTCGGATGAGGCCATGCGCCAGAAGTTCGGCCGCCGCTTACAAGACCGCCAGGATTTCTCCTTCAATTTTGACGCCGATTTCCAGGTGGAAAGCTACCTGCGCTACCAGGGCTCCAAGTTCGTCCAGCGCTTCGACGCCAACTCCTACCTCTACATCACCAAGGCGGCCGACTATTACGACCTGCGCCAGCAGCACGGCCACGGCTCCGAGTTGGAGGGTTTCGCCGGAGCAAAAGCCAAGTATCTGGTGGTCTCCTTCACCTCCGACTGGCTCTACCCCACCTACCAGTCGCGGGGGTTGGTCAAGGCCTTGAAGAAGAACGGCCTGGATGTCAGCTTCTGCGAGATCGAGGCCCAATGCGGCCACGATGCCTTTCTGCTGCCCAACCCGCGCCTCTCCGGCCTGATCGGCGGCTTCCTGGCCCGGGTCAGCGAGGAGGGCTAGCGAATGCGCTACGATCTGGAGATCATCGCCGCCTGGGTCAAGCCGGGCAGTCGAGTCCTCGACCTGGGCTGCGGCAGCGGCGAACTGCTCGACTATCTGAAGAAGCAGAAGCAAGTGCGCGGCTCGGGCATCGAAAGCTCCGAGGCCCAGGTGGCCGAGTGCATTGAAAAGGGCGTCCAGGTCTTGCAGGGCGACATCAACGAGGAGATCCGCGACTACCCGGACCAGTCCTTCGACTACGTGATTTTAAGCCAGACCCTGCAGCAGGTATACCAACCCCAGGAGCTGATCCGCGAACTATTGCGGGTGGGCAAACAGGTGATCGTCTCCTTCCCCAACTTCAGCCACTGGTCGATCCGCCTGCAACTGCTGGTCAACGGCTACGCCCCCAAGAACCGGCAGCTGCCTTACGACTGGTATGACACCCCCAACATCCGGGTCATCACCCTGGCGGATTTCCGCCATTTTGCCAGTAGGTTCGGGTGCCGGATTGACCGAGAGGCGGCGGTCAAGTCGCCCAAAGGGGAGGAGGCGGGACGGATGGTGCGCTTTCTGCCCAACCTGCGGGCTACTTATGGGATTTTTTTGATTAGTCGGAGGTAGGGCGACCGGAGGGCTTGATTGACATGTGGTGCCTTAACAGCTAAACACACAAATGACGCTACCCAAAACCATCGGGTCTGTACGAGGTAATTACATGCATCGATTTCTAATGGTTGTAGAAAAGGCAGAAAACAATTTCTCAGCCTATTCCCCTGACCTCCCCGGTTGCGTCGCAACAGGAAATACCCGCGAAGAGGCCGAGAAGAACATGACCGAGGCCATCCGCTTTCATCTTGACGGGCTTATCGAAGACCAGCTCCCCATCCCCGAGTCCCATTCCTTCGCGGAATATGTTGCGTTTGCATAGACAAGAGATGGAAGACGCCGAGGACATCAATGCCATTGATGCCAACCTGAAGGCCATGCAAGAAGGGCGAGAGGTTGCCGTTCCCGGCGAAGTCACCTTTGCCATTCTTGACGACGCCAGTCCGATTCGAGCTTGGCGGGAACACAAGCAGATCAAGATGAACGAACTGGCCAAAAAGATCGGCATCAGCTCCGCCTATCTTTCGCAAATCGAAAAAGGCAAGCGCAACCCCACTGTTGACACTTTGAAGGCCATCGCCAAAGAACTGAATCCTGAGGTGGAGCTGTTGATATGAGGGTAAAACCATGAACGGAATGACGTACAAGGGCTACGCCGCCCGGGTTGAGTTTGATGCCGAGGACTCCAATTGAGGATACTGTCCCCGGAACTCCCATGCCCCCGGAACTCATGTGTGCATGACCCACCTGAGGGAAAAGTTCAAAGCGCCCTGAATCGAGGGGGGGCCTTTAAGTTTTTTTACAGACTCGTTAACATAAACGGAGAACAAGCAGTGTCTGGTGGTCATTACAAAATAAGTTTCAACTCGGGCATACTTCAAGCCAGAGGCGTGACTGAGGATGGGTTGAGGTACTACTTAGATCGCCTATCAAAAATTCTAAATAAAAGATTTTTAGAGGTCGTTCCGACAACAGTATTTGATACTCAGTCATTAGACAGAATCCTGACACTTCATGAAATTTTGTCCTCAATTAAAGACCTACCTGGCGCCAATCGCCACTTTTGTGAATACACCCAGCCACAATTCTCGGCAACACTATTTGTATCTCGTTTCGCCTCATTCCTAAAGGGGAAGGTCGACAGAATTGAACTAGAGCCAATCACACTAGATGGAGAGGGAAATCCAGACATAAAAATAGAAAGGCGCGGGGTTACGGCTTTCATAGAATGCAAAAATATTGAGACATCTCAGTTTAACAACCAGGAAGAACATAAAAATGTTTTTGATTTATTTGAGAAACATATAAATGTACCGCATCAAATATCTCTTTCATACAAAAACACTCCTACAGAAGACCAAGTAAATACACTTGGTGCAAGTGTACACAAATTACTCAAGAGCGTGACAAGTACCGGCAGTATAATTAATAATGATGATTATTCAGTCCATGTACAAATTCGTGACGAATATGGTGATCCACGAATTTCTGGGATGATGGAAATGATTGTTGAGGAGGTAAACTCTGGTGAACGTGTTCCGGGACATGTCTTTCTTGAAAATGGTAAAACAATAGCTATCCAAGGCCCTGAGATTGATTATAAAAAAATACTTCAGGCAAAAATAAGGGACGCTAGGAATCAGCATGTTTCTGGGGCAATTTTCATAACCGCAATAAACTCAGACCTAATGCTTGGTAGTACCAAAAACAATATTAGGTGTGTTGAAGCAATGTTCCAGCCTAACCAGAACACACGATACAGTTGTATTGTTTTGGCAAACAACCGGTCACTTATTGGTGAAGACAGGTGGCAAACAATTAGTAATCCATACGCTGCAGTACCAATGAATTCAACTATTGATGAGATTTTCAGGAAGAATGCGTAACATTAAAAACCAAGAGGTTAATGATCACTGTATGTACCAGAAAAAAACAAGGTTGGGTTGAAGATTGGGAAAATAGTATAAATCATTGCACCAAAAAACTTATCAACAATCACCTAGTAAGGCGCACCTGTCCCCTCAAAGCAGAGCGTCAATAAGCGCAGCGCAATGCGCCGCATATTACAACCGTGTCGCCCAAAGGTAATCATCCGGCGCATTACGGCTTCGCCTAATGCGCCCTACACTATCCCAATTGACTTCCCTGTCCTGAAGCAGCATTTGTATTAATGTACAATAAAATTCAACCAATAACTCCGACCTACCCGAGCGAGGCACACGCCATGTTCTCCAAAGACATAGACAACCTGCGATGCGTCGATGACGCCGAAGACGCCAACCAGTTCTACCAGAACATCCCGCCGGTGGTGAAGGAGCTGGCGGCCAGCTGCAAGAAGCACGGCTGCTTCGATCATCTGGGCTCCATCCCCATCCCCACCCACGAGAAGGTGGTGCAGCTCATCGAACAGGCCCGGCGCATCCTTTTTCCCGGCTACTTCTCGCCCACCGCCATCAACCCGGCCAATCTGGAATACAGCCTGGGCCAGGAGACCACCGAGCTCTTCGAGAACCTGGCCGCCCAGATCACCCTGGCCGTCCAGCACGAATGCTTCCAGGCCCGCCAGTCCTGCACCCGCTGCAAGGGGCAGGGCTACGCCAAGGCGGTGAAGTTCATCCAGACCCTGCCGGCGATCAGCGACATCCTGGCCACCGACATTCAGGCGGCTTTAGACGGCGACCCGGCCGCCAAGGGGGCCGACGAGGTGATCTTCAGCTATCCCGGCTTGATGGCGATCAGCGTCTACCGGCTGGCCCATGAGCTGCACAAACTGGCGGTGCCGGTGCTGCCGCGGATCATGACCGAATACGCCCATAGCCGGACCGGCATCGACATCCATCCCGGCGCCACCATCGGCAAGAGCTTCTTCATCGACCACGGCACCGGCGTGGTGATCGGCGAGACCACGGTGATCGGCGAGCGGGTCCGCCTTTACCAGGGCGTCACTTTAGGCGCCCTCTCCCTGCCCCACGATGCCGGCGAGCGCTACCGCAACGTCAAACGCCACCCGACCATCGAGGACGAGGTGATCATCTACGCCAACTCGACCATCCTGGGCGGCGACACCGTGATTGGCAAAAGGGCGGTGATCGGTGGTAATATCTGGATCACCGAGAGTGTGCCGCCCGAGACCAAGGTCATTTTGAAGCGACCGGAGCTGGTCTACCAAGGCAAAGACAAAAAGCAGAAGGCCTAAGGAGAAAAGCATGAGTGAAATTTTCGCGGACATTTCCTTGACCATCGGCCACACCCCTCTGGTCCGGCTCAACCGGGTGACGGCGGGCCGCGCCGAGATATACGCCAAGATCGAGTCGGCCAACCCGCTCTTTTCGGTCAAGGACCGGATCGGCCGGGCGATGATCGAGGCGGCCGAGGCGGACGGACGACTCAAGCCGGGCACGGTGCTCATCGAGCCGACCAGCGGCAACACCGGCATCGCCCTGGCCTTCATCTGCGCGACCCGCGGCTACCGGCTGATTCTGACCATGCCGGAGACCATGAGCTTGGAGCGGCGCAAGCTCCTGAAACACCTGGGTGCAGAGCTGGTCCTGACCCCTGGACCGGAAGGGATGAAGGGGGCGATCAACAAGGCCAGGGAACTGGCGGCCGCTACCCCCAACAGCTTCATGCCCAACCAATTTGAGAATCCGGCCAACCCGGAGATTCACCGCCAGACCACGGCCGAAGAGATCTGGCGCGATACCGACGGCCTGGTCGATATCCTGGTGGCCGGGGTCGGCACCGGCGGAACCATCACCGGGGTAGCGGAGGTGATCAAATCGCGCCGTCCGCAGTTCAAGGCAATTGCCGTCGAGCCCGACGCCTCGCCCGTTCTTTCCGGCGGCAATCCCGGCCCCCACAAGATCCAGGGGATCGGCGCCGGTTTTGTCCCGGCCGTGCTGAACACCAAGATTATCGACGAGGTAATCAGGGTCAGCAACGACGATGCCTTCACCACCGCCCGGAGACTGGCCCGCGAGGAAGGCATCCTCTGCGGCATCTCCTCGGGGGCGGCGGTCTGGGCAGCCCTGCAGGTGGCGGCCCGGCCGGAAAACTCCGGCAAGAAGATCGTGGTGATCATTCCCGACACCGGCGAACGCTACCTGAGTACCGATCTGCTGGCGGAATAAGTGGTTTATCGATAGGTACGACGGAGAGATCTGGTGCAGAGTTATGCCCCAGTGTTTCTCCGGCCCGCATTATTCCCTTCTGGATTTGAGCCTCTTGCAAAACTAACTGTTAACCAGTTTTTCCAGAACGCCCTGAATTCTCGAAGAACTGGATTCCCGATTACTACCTCGGGAATGACAAAATGAGACTTTGCATGAGGCTCGTTTTGTCATTCATAACTGCCCACCGGTAACCGTGGAGCTCGATGACCGGCCATTCCGGGGGTGAGCACACTCTCATCCTCCAGACATTCCCTCTACACTCTTTCGACTGACCCCCTTCCTGAAATACCTCCAGATCCCTTCATCGTTGCAGAATCCGTACAAAAAATCGCACCAGACCGTTAAAGCATTGATAAAGCAAAACAATTACGCCATCAGAATCCCTTTTCAGCTCGTCGCCTGTAGGATATTCCCTTCAGTTTTTTCACTTTGGCAGCGCCACTGATTCTCAGCGAAAACAGTTTTCACTTCAGTATATCAAGCTCTTACCAAGAACAATTCCTGTTTGGCACCCTAATTGCAAATCATCAGGAGAACCCGTCAGGTGGCGTGGAATATCAGGATATACCCGCCTGCCGAATATTCGACCTGAGACTTGCCTGTTCTTTGGACTCGGGTTATTGACTTATCGAGAACAGTTCTTAATTTGTAGCGACCTTTGTTTCATTTAGGCAGACACAAAGCGGATTTCATTCAAATCGCCGGCTTGGGGCCGGCAAGAGCACAGGAGGTTAAGAATGTCTTACCGGAAAATCAACAAGTGGGTTTGTGGCATTGGTGCCCTGTTCATCCTGGCTGCATGCAGCAGTGGATCAGGGGGAGGCGACGGAGCCACAAGCAGCACATCGACTCCGGCCTCCAACAATACGCTTAAGCAGGGGATCGCCGTTGACCCCTATGTTGTCGGCGCGGTCTTCCAGGAGGTCGCCGCCGATGGCGTCACCATCCTGCAACGACAATCGACGCCTTCCGATGCCAACGGGGTATTTACTTTCCCCGCCGACCTCACCATAGGTTCGACGGTTGAGATGAAGGTTGCCAACAAGGGCTTGCACGGTGGCGCACCGTTCCAGGGCTTGCTGCGTTATAATGTTAAGGCCGGCGACACCCAAAGGGTGACCGTAACGCCGTTGACCACCATGCTGGCCAACGGGATTCAGCCCACTGACGCCATCATGGCCCTGAACAATGCCGGTTTCATCGGTTTGACTACCGCCGATCTCTACGCCAACCCCATGACCGGGCTGGCCAATCTCACCTCCGGCGTCACCGACCAGCAACTAAAGCTTCTCCAGGCGGCCATGGCGGTTGAAGCCTACATGGAGATCACCGGCAACTTCAGCCCAACGTTCAGCGATATTACCAATGTCTCCCAGAGCCAGGTTTTAAACAGCATGGGGGCGGCCATCCGCTCGACCCTGAGCGCCGCTGAATTCTCCCAGCTCAATACTGCCCTGGCGGGCGATCCCCAGGTAACCTCCCCTATCACTTTGGGGGACATGATTATGGCTATGGTCCAGCTGCAGCAAACCTTGATTTCCACGGTAAAAACCGACATGGCAGCTAATGGCGGTTTCGACCCGGCCGTGGTGACCCAGAATATCACCGACGCCAAAGCCCAGATGGCCGCCATGGCCAAAAGCCAGTTGATGGCCAGGACGAACACCACACCAGGCCAGGCTACCGGCGCTGCCCTTTACGCCGCTAATTGTGCGGACTGTCACGGCGCCCTGGCTTCCACCTCCAAACCCAATCGAACCGCCGCCCAGATCCAAGCCGCCATCGACAACAACATCGGCGGGATGAGCAGTGCAGACACTTTAACCAGCACTGACGTCCAGGCCATCGCTGATGCCCTGAGCGGCACCACTCCGCCGCCATCCACTCCGGCCGACGGACCGACCTTATACTCGAACAATTGCGCCGGCTGCCACAGCGCCCTGGCCAATACCACCAAGCCGGGACGGACTGCTGCTGATATCCAGAACGCCATCACCAACAATATCGGCAACATGGGCTACCTCTCCACCCTGACCGCCGCCGAAGTCCAGGCCATTGCCGGGGCCTTGCCCGCCGCCCCCCCGCCCAATCCAGGAACTCCGCCGGACGGCGTCGCCTTGTACAACAGCGAATGCGCCGGCTGTCACGGACCGTTGGCCACCACAGCCAAACCGGGCCGGACTGCCACCCAGATCCAGACCGCCATCACCAACAACGTCGGCAACATGGGCTACCTCTCCACCCTGACCGCCGCCGAGATCCAGGCCATCGCCGGGGCCATGCCCGCCGCCCCCCCGCCGCCGGTAACTCCGCCCAGCGGCGCTACCCTTTACACCAATAACTGCGCGGGCTGCCACGGCGCCCTGGCCTCCACCACCAAACCGGGCCGGACTGCCACCCAGATCCAGACCGCCATCACCAACAACGTCGGCAACATGGGCTACCTCTCCACCCTGACCGCCGCCGAAGTCCAGGCCATCGCCGGGGCACTGCCGGCCGCCCCCCCGCCGCCGGTAACTCCGCCCAGTGGCGCTACCCTTTACAGCAATAACTGCGCAGGCTGCCACAGCGCCTTGGCCTCCACCACCAAACCGGGCCGGACTGCCACCCAGATCCAGACCGCCATCACCAACAACGTCGGCAACATGGGTTATCTCTCCACCCTGACCGCCGCCGAGATCCAGGCCATCGCCGGGACCCTACCGGCCGCTCCTCCAGGCGGCCCGGACTACAGCAACTGCACGGCCTGCCACGGCCAACCGCCCACCGGGACCACCTATCCCAATGTGGCCGGCCGCCATGCCGTCCATACGACCCTGCCTTCGGTCAACAACAACTGCGGAACCTGCCATGTCGGCGCGGCTCACGACAGCGTAGTCAATCTTGGTATCGCCACCTCCTTTAACGCCAAGAGCGGGACGGCAACAGCCAGCAGCACCAACACCTGTTCTAATGTAAGTTGCCATGGCGGCAAAACCACCCCGGTCTGGCAGACCGGCAGCATCGCGGTGGACACCCAGTGCACCAGCTGCCATGCCTCGGGAACCACCCAATACAACAGCTATTCCTCCGGCCAGCACTCCAAACATATCAGCCAGGGCTACAGCTGCACGGTCTGCCACAATACCACCAAGCTGGCCACCGGCCATTTCAGCAACCTGGCGACCAGCACCTTCGAGCAGGACCCGGCGGCCACCATCGGCGGCGGCTCCACCAGTGTCGGCAGCTACGCGCCGTCGGCCACGAGAGCCACCTCAGGCACCTGCTCCAGCATCGCCTGTCACGGCTCGCAGAGCTGGTAAAAGACCTCTAACCTCTAACGAAAAACGGGGCGCCCACTTAGGGCGCCCCGTTTTTTTTTGGCGGAGCAGCTGCGGAATCAACCGTCTTCCCGTAGTTCAGAGCAAGAGTACCAGCACCACTCCGCCACCAATCACCGCCAGGTTACCGACTGCGGAAAAGCCATGCAGTTTGCGGAATTCGGCGCGCAACGGATGATCTGGAGAGGTGGTCTCAAAGGAGGGGATCTCCCGCTTCAGAGCTGCTGCCTTCGGCTCAATGACAAAGGCCTGAACCGCAGTAATGACCAGCATGGCGACCAGAAGCGCGGCGGCCAGCCGTTTGCGCTTAAACTTTACCAGGGCAAGGGCAAACAGGGCAATTAGTCCACAGGTAAGCCCCCAGCGAAAATAGCCGGGAAAAAGATAACCGACCATGGTCCCGGCTTGATCACGATTTAGTGAGCGAAAGAGGGTGGGAGTTAGCACGAAGGTAAAGAGCGAGGCCCCGCCCAACCACGAAGCCACAGCCAATCGATAGCTGGCAACCGCGATTTTAGTGGTAATAGAGTTGGCGCTTTTTTCTTTCATTGGTAGCCCAATATTCGGCAGAAAGATTTTCAGAGGTCCTATAAGTCCTATAGGTCTCATGGGCCTATAGCGAACCGGTCAATACTCACCCTTCATCATCGGTGGTCTGCTGATCCTGGCGGCCATAAACATCCTCTAAACGGACGATGTCATCCTCGCCCAGGTAGCTGCCGGTCTGAATCTCAATCAGCTCCAGATCGATCACCCCGGGGTTTTCCAGCCGATGCTTGGCCCCGACCGGGATGTAGGTCGATTGGTTTTCGCTGACCATCTGCGCTTCCTCGCCGACCGTGACCCTGGCCGTACCCCGCACCACCACCCAGTGCTCGGCCCGATGGTGGTGCATCTGCAGGGAGAGCCGCCCGCCCGGCTTGACCACGATGTGCTTGACCTGGTAGCGACTGTCCATGGCCAGCCCCTCGTAGGAACCCCAGGGCCGAAAGACCCGGCGATGGGTCTTGACCTCGGTGCGCTTCTGGCGCCGCAACCGCTCGACGATCTCCTTGACCTCCTGGCTGCGGGAGCGGTCCGCCACCAGCACCGCATCGGCCGTCTCGACGATGATCTGGTCGCTGACCCCGATGGCGGTGATCAGCCGGCTTTCCGAGCGCAGATAGGAGTTACTGACATCCCGGACCAGCACATCGCCCCGGAGCACGTTGCCGGCCGCATCAGCCCCGCTAACCTCCTGGAGCGAGGCCCAGGAACCCAGGTCACTCCAGCCGCACTCCAGTGGCACGACCACGGCGGCCTCGGTTTTCTCCATCACCGCATAGTCCAGGGAGTCGGAGGGACACTCCCGGAAAGGCGCCTCGGCCAGCCGGGTAAAATCCAGATCGCTTTGCCGCCGGGCAAAGGCCTCCCGGCAGGCCGCCATGATCAGCGAGGCATGCTGATCCATCTCGGAGATCAAGCGCGAGGCCTTAAACAAGAACATACCGCTGTTCCAGAGATAACTGCCGGAATCGACGTATTCCCGCGCCGTTACCGGCCCGGGTTTTTCAACAAAGCGTTCGACTCGGAAGCCACCATCGCCGACCGCCTCACCCTTCTTGATATAACCATAACCGGTCTCCGGCCGGTCCGGGACGATGCCGAAGGTCACCAGGCCACCGGCCGCCGCCAGTGGTTCACCAACCCGCACCGCCGCCCGGAAGGCCGCCTCGTCACGGATCAGATGGTCGGCCGGCAGCAGGAGCAGGAGCGGATCGTCGCCATCGGCCAAACCTTGCAGGGCCGCCACCGCTGCCGCCGGCGCAGTGTTGCGGCCCAACGGCTCCAAAATGATGGCGCCCGGCACCACCTCGATGCCGGCCAGCTGTTCCCGGACCAGGAAACGATGCTCATTGTGGCAGATCACCACCGGCGAACCGATGCCGGCAATCTCCATGACCCGAGCCACCGTGGCCTGGAGCATGGTGCGCTCCTCGACCAGGGGCAGAAACTGCTTGGGATAAAGCTCGCGCGACAACGGCCACAACCTGGTGCCGGACCCGCCGGCCATGATTACCGGAATCATCAATTCTTCTCCTTCACTTCAGCGTTCAAACGGTAAGCCCACAAATTATTAATTCGTAATTTCTAATTCGTAATTCTCTTCAGGCCAGCACCACGTTGTCCCGCCCCGCCCGCACCTCCCGGGTGGCGTTGCGGCTGTCGATCACCAACGGGGCATGGGCGACGATCATCCCGTAATCATAGCAGGAATGATCGGTGACAATAACCACCGCGTCCTGGGCGGCCAGCACCTCGGGGCTCAACTCCACCGAGGTCTGATGGAAATTGAACTTGCGGGTCGGCCGCAGCTTGGGAATCAGCGGATCGTTGTAGACCACCTCGGCCCCGGCTTCCAGGAGTTTTTGCATGACCACGTAGGCCGGGGACTCGCGGTCGTCGTCGATGTCCTTTTTGTAGGCGATGCCCAGCAACAGAATCCGGCTCCCCGCCAGGGGTTTACCCCGCTCAACCAGGGCCGCCTCGGTGCGGGCGATCACGTAGTCGGGCATGGCGTGGTTGACCTCGCCGGCCAGTTTGATGAAGCGGGTCTCCACCCCGAACTCCCGGGCCTTCCAGGACAGATAGAAAGGGTCAATGGGGATGCAGTGGCCGCCCAGCCCCGGCCCGGGAAAAAAGGGACTGAAACCGAAGGGCTTGGTGGCGGCGGCGTTGATCACCTCAAACAAGTCCAGATCCATCTTGTGGGCCAGGACCTTCATCTCGTTGACCAGGGCGATGTTCACCGACCGATAGGTGTTCTCCAGCAGCTTGGTCAGTTCGGCCGCCCGGGTCGAGGAGACCGGCACGGTGCGAGTGATGCAGTCGTACAGGGCCTTGGCCACCGCCAGGCAGGCCGGGGTCACCCCGCCCACAACCTTGGGAATGTTGGAGGCGTCAAAGTGCTTGTTGCCGGGGTCCTCCCGCTCGGGCGAAAAAGCCAGGAAGAAATCCTGCCCCACCTTGAGCCCGCCCGCCTCCAGGCGCGGCTGCAGCATCTCCTCGGTGGTGCCGGGGTAGGTGGTACTCTCCAGAACGATCAATTGCCCCGGCCGGATGATCCGGCCGATCATCTCGGTGGTCTGCAGCAGATAAGTGAGGTCCGGCTCCAGATTATCGTCCAGCGGGGTGGGCACGCAGATGATGATGCAGTCGGCCTCAGCCAGCCGGGCCTCGTCGTCGGTGGGCAGCAACCGGTCGCGTTCGATCAGGTCGAGCAGGGGGGCGGCCGGGATGTGCTTGATGTAGGAGCAGCCCCGGGCCAGACAATCGATCTTGCTGTGATCGACATCGAAGCCGACCACCCGGAAACCCTGGCGCCCGAAGTGGATGGCCAGCGGTAAACCCACGTAGCCCAGCCCGACGATGCCGACCACCGCCGTGCGTTCGTTGATGCGGGCCAGCAATTCGACGGCCCGGGAATTATCGACTGATTCAACCATATCTTCCCCTGTTCTATATTGGTCGCCGCAGCACCGCCGGCTGGCAACGATACGACCGTCGGGTGGACCGACCAAACCCACCCCATCGGTTCAGCCAACTACCGGTTTTTACAAACGATTTATTGACAAAGCCGGGTCGGTGCTATAAGAAAGACACTCCCTGTGGAAACAACTCCCGCTCCGTGACCGCTGCCCGCAACTATCCTTTCGCGCCGCAGCCGGAAAAGACAACATATACCAGGCAGCCCCGATGTCCACCGAAATCCTCTCCGAAAAACAGACCATCCGGCGCATCCTGGCCACCGTTAAACCCTACCGGCTGATCCTGGGAATCTCCATGCTCAGCATGACCATGGTCGCGGCCTTAAGCGGCGCCCAGGCCTGGATGGTCAAGCCCCTGCTGGACAAAATCTTCTTCGAGCAGGACCGCAACACCCTGGACCTGTTGCCCCTGGCCCTGGTCCTGATCTTTCTGGTCAAGGGGGTCTTTTATTACCTGTACACCGTGCTGCTGGAGAAGGTCGGCCAGGGGGTGATCCGCGACCTGCGGGAACGGCTCTTCTCCCACCTGCACTCGCTGCCCATCTCCTACTTTCACCAGACCCCCACCGGCGAGCTGATCTCCCGGGTGGTCTCCGACATCACCCTGATCCAGTATGCGGTCTCCCAGGCCCTGGTCGGCATCGTCAAGGATCTGCTCCAGGCCGTTTCGCTGCTGGGGGTAATCTTCTTCATGAACTGGCAACTGGCCTCCATGTCGATGATCTTCCTGCCCCTGGCGGTGGTGCCCATTATCCTCTTCGGACGGTTGCACCGACTGTACAGCAATCAGTCCCAGGAGACCATGGCCAGCATCTCCAACATCCTCCATGAGACCATCGCCGGCAACCGCATCGTCAAGGCCTTCTGCATGGAGAAGTATGAGGCCGGCCGCTTCGGCAAGGCAGTGGGGCGGCTCTTTCACATCATCGTCAACGACACCAAGGTCCGCAACTTCTCCCACGCCATGATGGAACTACTGGGCGGCATCTTCGTGGCCTTCGTGATCTGGTACGGCGGCCATCAGGTCTTAAAGGGCAACTCCACCCCCGGTACCTTCTTTTCGTTCCTGACCGCCCTGGTCATGATCTACGAGCCGATCAAGAGCTTGAGCCGGGTCAACAGCACCGTCCAGCAGGGCATGGCCGCCGCGGTCCGGGTCTTCTCGATCCTCGACATCGAGCCGGCCATCACCGACCGAGCCAACGCCTTGACGGCCAAACCGCTGAAAGAGGCCATCGAGTTCCGCGATGTCACCTTCACCTACGATAGCGGGGCCACGGTCCTCCACAATATCAACCTTACAGTCAGGCGGGGTGAGTGCTTGGCCCTGGTCGGCACTAGCGGCGCCGGCAAGACCACCCTGGTCAACCTGGTGCCGCGCTTCTTCGAGGTGAGTTCCGGTCAGGTGCTCCTGGACGGCCACGATCTGCGCGACCTGACCCTTGCCTCGCTGCGCGGCCAGATCGCCATGGTCACCCAGCAGACCATCCTCTTCAACGACACGGTCCGCAACAACATCGCCTACGGGGAACCAGAACGGGCCGAAGCCGATATCATCGAGGCAGCCCGGGCCGCCCACGCCCTCGATTTCATCAAAAAGTTACCGGATGGCCTGGACACCGTCATCGGCGAGTCCGGCGCCAAACTCTCCGGCGGCCAGCAGCAGCGGATCTCCATCGCCCGGGCGCTCTTGAAAAACGCGCCGATTCTAATCCTCGACGAGGCGACTTCCTCCCTGGACACCGAGAGCGAGCGCGAGGTCCAGAAGGCCCTGGAAAACCTGATGAAGAACCGCACCACCTTCGTCATTGCCCACCGGCTCTCGACCATCCGCAACGCCGACCGGATCATCGTCATGCAGGAGGGGAGAATCGTCGAGGAAGGTACTCACGATGCGCTGCTGACCAGCCAGGGGGTCTACGAAATGCTGCACCGGATGCAGTTCGGCGTGACCGCCTGATTCCCCTGCTAAATTATTCGCATAACCCGCCGCTGCGCTGCTGCCGGCTAAGCTGCGCGGCACCTCGCCGTAACCGACTGACTCATCGCTGCTGGCGACTCAATCCGATGGTAAAGTCTCCCCCGTCCGGGCCAACAGGGCGCCGCACCAGAGGTAGATGAAATGCCCTTCCACGAAGGTGGAGAAATGGGCGCTAAACAGACTGGTGGCAGACCAGGCCAAGAGGACGCCCACTGCGAGAATCCGATAAGGCGGGCCGACCGGCTGCCGGAAAAATGCCCCCAGCAGCCCCAGAAAGACCACCAGCCCGATCAGACCCTGCTCGGAGACGATCCGCAGATACTGGTTATGGCAATCATCCACGGGCTGCCCCTGCCAGCCCGTCTGCCCCGCCACCTGCCGCCGGTAGCCCTCGGAGAAACCGCCGGTGCCGAAACCCAGGAGCGGCCGCTCCCGCACCATCTTGAAGGTATTGATCCACATGATTCGCCGGATGCCCATGGAGGTCAACTCGGCGGACTTGTCGTACGTATTGATTTCACTGACCCCCTGCCTGATCCGCTTGCTAGCCACCGGGGAGAAAAAGAGCAGCCCCCCCAGGGCCAGGGCGGTGACCAGAACTGCACCATACCGAGCGCGTTTGGGGGCGAAAAAGAAGGCTCCAAAGACGGCCAGGACCAGCAGGGCCAGATAGCCGCTGCGCCCTGGGGTAATGAAAATCAGGTTGGCGAAGGTCGCCGCTCCGGCGAGCCCCAGAAACCAGAGCCAGCCAGCCCGGGTCGGCCGGGCGAACCGGGCCAGGATGGCCATGGCGAAGAGGCTCACCGCAAACATCATCCCCTGAGTGGCATGATTGGCAATGGCAATACCCGGAGGGAATTTACGGATGGTGACACCGCTGAACCAGCTAAAATAGGAGAGTGCCATCCCCAGGCTGGCGGTCAGCACCAGGGCCCAGACCAGCCGCCGCTTCCAGATCTCCTCGTCGAAAACCGCCGCCGCCATGGGCAGCAGCAGGAGCTTGCGCCAGCTGCCCAAACTGCCCAGCGCATCCGCCGGCGCCACGGAGTAGAGGGCGGCCAGCACCAGCATTGCCGCCCAGACCAGGGCAATCCGGATCATCGGTTGGGAATAGGTCCGCCTCAAGCGGGAGCGCAATGCACCACTGCCCAGGAAGAGCAGGTAGAGCAACAATTCCAACCCCACCGCCGCCGAGGTGGAAATCAGCAGCGCCGACATCTCGGCCAGCAGCAGCACGCGGGCCAGCCGCACCATATCGATTCCGGGCTTAGGCCCGTCGGATTGTTGCATCAGCATTCCTCAACTTATTTGGGGCCGGGAATATTGAGATCGGCCCGCAGTTCGGGACTGATCTTGCGCGGATCCTCACCCAGCAAGGGATAGAGATACTTGCGCCGAAACTTCTTGACCAGCCACTTGATCTTTTCCTTGAGTTCGCCGCGATCCCAGGCCTGGATCTGCGAGGCGAATCGGCCGGTATGGGAGCCCTGGCTGACCACGGTGGGGGAAAGCCAAAGAATGGGTATGTCCAACTGGTGACAGAGACGGTTGATCAGGTGGTCGGCCGGCAGATAAAAACCCTCGCGCCCGATCATTGCGAGCATCCGCGCCGCCGCTGTCCGGGTCAAAAAATAGGAATCGGTGGCCCGCACCTGCTCGGCCAGGTAAAGGTACTGGCCCCGCCGCAACTTGGTCCAGGGAACATAAAGGGCGCAACCGTCGCCCAGACTCAGATAGCCGACCCCCTCGGCCCCGGCCGAAAATTCGGCGAGAGCGGCCGCCGCCACTGCCTTGAAGCGATGCAGGTCGAGCAGGACGTCGTCCTCGAAGACGAAGGCACCCGGAGCATCAGCCGCGGCGATCCGTTCCCAGGCCGCAATATGCTTGAGACTGCAAGAGATCTCGGCCGGTCGCAGCTTGCTGCCCTGGTAACCGTAACGGCTGAGAACCTCCGGGGTCAGGTCGGGAATGTCGTAGTCGAGAACCCACCCAAATGAAAGGCCCAACCGAGCAAACTGTTCGACAATGCTCTGCGCCCTTTCCTCGTAACCTTTTTTGACATGGATGACGTAACAGGGGTGGTTCAAATGGTTTCCTTTCTGTTTTCTCGTTTCCGTCCGAAAACGAGGGTTTTGTCCGAGAGCAAGGCGCGAGGGCCGACGAAGACGCGGAGCTTACATACGCCAGGCGGGCATTTCTCGGAAACCGCGCAGCGCCGCCAGCTGACAGGTAGCGGGTCCGGCGAGACTCCAAACGACCGTTTCCAAGCCGGTCCGCTGGCAAAACCGCGTTTCCCGGCCGTCAGGCGGAGTAGCGATCAATTCCGGCCTCGGCCCTAGTTAATTTTTTATCCAGATGTTCGTGGAGCCGCCGCAGGTTCCCCGCCTCCCGGCCCCGGTGCTGGTTGGGGTGCCAAAGGTGGAGGACCGGCACGGCGAACCGCCCCTCCTTGCGATAGATGCCGGCATTGATCAGTCGTCCGACGAACTCGGCGTCCTCGTGGCCCCAGCCGACAAAGTTCTCGTCAAAACCGTTGACCCGGTAGAAATCCTCCCGCCAGACCGCGAGATTGCAGGTCATCGCCCCCTGCCAGCGCCGGGGCCGCAGGCGGCGGAAACAACCATCGGGCAACCGCAGCAGGGGCAGGAGCCGGTTGACCTCGCCGCAGCGACGGGCCAAGAGGAACTCCAGCGGGTTATAAAGATAAACCGGCCGCCCCCCGGCCAGAACGGCGGCCGACAGCGTCCCCCCCAGCAGGATGCGGTTGCCGGCCACGAACCAGCCCGGCTGCGCCAGCCGCCGATGGGTGGTGATAAAATGGGCCAGCACCGGGCAATCACCGTCGAGGAACAGCAGGTAATCACCCCGGCTTGCCGCCACCGCCCGGTTGCGGGCCGCCGCAGCCCGAAAGCCCTGGTCTTCCTGCCAGACGTGGCGCAGAGGCACCGGGAAAGAAGGGGCCCGGGCCGCCACCAGTTCAGCGGTCTCCGGGGTGGAGCCATCGTCGGCCACCACCACCTCAAAACCCCGATCGACCTGCAGGGCCAGGGAATCCAGCACCACCCCCAAGGCCCGCGGCCAGTTGTAGGTGGAGATGATTACCGAAATCAGTTCAGGGTGTCTGCTCATCGCTTCCCTCCCGGCTGCATTGCGGCCGCCTCGCCAAGTTGCATCAGCTTGAGATACTTATAATAGGTCCCTTCACCGTTGGAGATGGCCAGCATCAGCCCCTGCCGCCCGTCCAGAAAACCGCCCTTGAACAGATAGGTCGAAAAGAACTCCGCCAGTCCGTGGAAAATAGACTTGGCCAATCCGGCCCGCTGACCGGCTGCGAACTTTTGCTCGGCCCCCAGGGTGGAGTAGCGGTTGACCACGTTCAAGACCTGCTCCAGGTCGCGGAACGAATAATGGATCAGATCGTTTCTGAGCCTTCCGACCCGGCCCTCGACCAAAACCCGTTCGTGGACCAGATCCTCGGAAAAGCGCCCCTGCCCGCGCCGGAAGAGCCGCAGCACCTGGTCGGGCCGCCAACCGGAATGGTGAATGAAACGGCCGCAGTACCAGGAGAGCCTCGGGATTTCGTAGGCGCCAGGCCCGTCCGACCGGGAGACAGCCAAAATCTCGGCCCGCAACTCCGGGGAAACCCGTTCGTCGGCGTCGATGGAGAACACCCAGTCACCGGTGGCATAACCCAAAGCGCGATTTTTCTGGGGTCCGAAGCCCAGCCAGTCATGGATATAAACCCGGTCGGTGAATTCCCGGCAGATCTCGACGGTGCGATCAGCGCTACCGGAATCGACCACGACAATCTCATCCACCCAGGTCAGCGAGGCAAGACACTCGCGGATGTTGAGCTCCTCATTCTTGGTGATGATGACCGCCGAGATGGTGGCCGGCTGTTGCCCGCTCATGGTGTCCTTGCCGTCGGGGATTGGCCGAGGCTCGTCCAGGTCCGGCTGATACCTTCGGCCAGCCCGATCTCCGGGTGCCAGTTAAAATCCGCCTCGGCCCTGGCGATGTCCAGCACCACCCGGGGTACATCGAAGCTGCGGCCGGGCCGCCAGGTTACCGGCAACTTACGCCCCACCGCCTGCTCGATGCCTTCCAGCACCGCCCGGATCGAGTGGCCGCAACCGCTACCGGCGTTATAGTTCCCCACCCGCGCACTTTCCCCGGCCTGCACACAGAGCCGGGCCAGATCCGCGACATGGATAAAGTCCCGGACCAGGCTGCCGTCGCCCCAGACCTCCAGTTCCTCGCCCCGCTGGAGTTTATTGAGGAAGGTGCCGATGATGCCCTGCACGCCGTAGTGACCCTGCCGCTCGCCGTAAGGGTTGGAGGCCCGCAGGACCAGATAGTCCAAGCCGTGCAGTTCATGAAACATGTGCAGATAGTTTTCCGCCGCCACCTTGACGATCCCGTACGAACAGATCGGCCGCAGCGGATGGCTTTCCGGAATCGGCACCACCTCGGGAGTCCCGTAGACCGTGCCGCCGGAGGAAAGATAGACCAGCCGCCGCACCCCGCTGTCGCGAACCACTTGCAGAAGACGGACCAGGCCGACCAGGTTGGATTCGATATCGAAGACCGGATCAAGGTTGGAGGTGGAAGGGACGGTGGTACTGATCAGGTGAAAGACGACCTCAATTCCGGTCAGGGCCTCGACCAGGGCGGGGATGTCGGTGAGATTCGCCTGCCGGTAGTCCACGCCCGGCACGGGGGGCCGCAGCCGTTCCGGCGAACGGGATAGAACCCGGACCTGGTGACCATCGGCCAGCAACCGGTCCACCAAGTGGGAGCCGATAAAGCCGGTGCCGCCCAATACCATCGCTCTCATGCCAGCTTCCCCTTATTCGCCGTTGGCCGGCCCCGGCCGTCTGGAACATTGACAAAGACCGGGGCATTGATAATGATGGTCTGGCATCGAAACCGATCCCCGGCCCGCCCTTGGGCCTCACCCCAATCAGAACCGCCCGATAACCATGCCGGAAGATACCCGCCAACCCCTCGGCAAGAAACTAAAAATTGCCGTTCTGGTCAGAAATTTCGTGATCACCGGCGGCGCCGAGCGTTACGCCTACCAGGTCAGCCGGCGCCTGGCCCAAGACCATGAGGTCCACATCTTCTGCCAGACCTGGGACGAGCAGCTCTGCGACGGCTTTACCATCCACCAGATTCCTCGGCCGCTCCGCAAACCGACCTTTGTCAACCAGCTTCTCTATTCCTGGTTCTGCAATCGCGCCGTGGACGCATCCTTCGACCTGATCTACAGCCATGAAAGGGTCCGCCGCTACGATGTCCTCTCCATCCACTGCCCCTGTTACCGGGGTTTCCTGACCCGGAGCCGGGGCTGGCGCAAGCCCTTGCTCTGGCTGGGCGAGCTGACCAGTCCCAGGGGCCTGGCCTATCTCTGGCTGGAAAAAAGCCAGTACGCCGCCCGGGCCGACCGCTTGCTGATCGCCGACTCGCGGATGGCCGCCGACGATGTGCTGGAGAATTACCCGAATCTGCCACGGGAGCAGATCGGGGTGGCCTACCCGGGTGTCGATCTCGCCGAAATCGACCAGGCCCTGACCACCACCAACCGGGAAGCATTAAGGCGGCAACACGGCCTGAACCCGGACGATTACGCCTTGCTCTTCGTCGGCACCGAGTTCAAACGCAAGGGACTCGACGCCCTGCTCAAGGGGTTAAGCCTGGCCCGAACCAAGTCGGCCAAACTGCTGGTGGCCGGGGGCGGCGGCGGCGACTTTGCCACCTACCGGCAACTGGCCGAGCGGTTGGGGCTGGCCGACCGGGTCACCTTCCTGGGTCGGATCGGGGAGATTTATCCCTACTATATCCTGGCTGATGCCTTTACCCTGCCGACCTTGGCCGATCCCTGCCCCATCGCCCCCCTGGAGGCGATGACCTGCGGCACCGCCACCATCATGAGCGCCACCCCCTGGTGCGGCACCGCCGAACACGTCAAAAACGACGAGGCCATCATCCTAAACGATCCCCGCAACGCCGAGGAGATCGCCCGGGCCATCGACCGCCTGGCCGACCCGGCCATTCGGAGCGGCTACGCGGCCAGGGGCCGCGCCCTGGGCCGCACCTTGGGCTGGGAACACACCACCGCAATCACCCTAGCGACCTTTGCCAAAGTTTTGAAGAAAACGGGAAGCACTCGCCTTTAATTCTTAATTCTTAATTTATCTTCCACCGCAGCCGCGACCATCGCCACACTGATCCAGCGCATGCACTCCCGCTCGGTCGGGCAATGTTTTTTCAGACAGGGGCTGCACTCCATCTCCACCCGCACCACCCGGTGCTGTTCGCCCCAGGGGCCGGTGCGCCAGGGGGCGGTAGCTCCGAAAATCGCCACCACCGGCGTTCCAGTGGCGGCCGCGATATGCATGGGACCGGTATCGGTGGAGACCACCACCCCCGCCATCTCGTAGAGGGCGGCCAGTTCGAGCAGCGTGGTCGCCCCGGCCAGATTGGCGGCCCGGGCCTGCATGGCTCCGATGATGCGCTCGATCTCTTCCCGGTCGCCGGGACTGCCGGTGAAGACCACTGCCCAGCCCCGGGCCGCCAAGCGGTCAGCCAGCTCGGCGAAGCGCTCGGGGAACCATAGTTTGGTCGGCCAGGTCGCCTGGGGGTTGATGGCCAGCAGCGGCCGGGAAGGATCGACCCCGGCCTCAGCCAGCAGACCTTCCACCTTCTGCCGATGGGCGGCGGTGATCGGCAGAGCGAATTCCACCGCCGGGGCTTCGACCCCGATGCCCTTGAGCAGGAGCAGTTCCCGGTCGAGGGCGTGGATATTCATATCGACGGCCGGGAGCCGTTCGTTTAAAAAAATCCAGCTGCCCTCGGCGTGCGCCATCCCTCGGCCAAATCCAACCTTGCGCTCCGCCCGGGCCAGGGCCACCAGCACCCCGCTCTTCAATAGTCCCTGAAAATCGAGGAGCAGGTCGTAGCGGGTCTCGCGCAGCTGGCCCAGGAAGCGCCATGCCTCCCTTAAAGCGGTCAAAGCCCGACGCGGCCCCCGGCGCAGCTCCCTGGCCCAGTGCTTGCGGCGGGAAACCAGCAAGCGGTCCAGGGCCGGATGCCCCACCAGCAGGCCCGCCGCCGCCTCCTCGACCAGCCAGGTAATGCGGGCCTCGGGGTAGCAGTGGCGCAGGGCGTTCAAGGCCGGCAGGGTATGGGTGACATCGCCGATGGCGCTGGTCTTGACGATCAGGATATTGTTCATACCAGTGCTTCGCATCCCCGGAAAAATCGACAATAAAAGGTTAACCGCAATGTACATGCTGCCCCCCGCTCGCGCAAGCAGCACCACCGGCCCGCCGATATTTTCAGGGAACGTCCCAGCTCTCTTGCATTCGCGACCGGAGGGATTTATTCTGCGGGACTGTAAAACAGGCTGAAGACCGAAGGCTGAAGACTGAAGGTCTTTATGGAATAAGAACATCATCCACCTAAACCTTCAGCCTTCGGTCTTCAGCCTCCAGACTTCCAAAGGAGACAACATGCTCAACAAAGAACTGCTCGCCATCCTGGCCTGTCCCAAATGCAAACAGCCGGTCAAGCTGAACCAGGAAGAGACCGGCCTGATCTGCGAAAACTGCCGGCTACTCTACGAGATCCGCGACAACATTCCCTTCATGCTGGTAGACGAGGCCAAGAAACTTGACTGAACCGCTCGGCCTCGGGACACCACTTGCCGAACAGTATCCCCACCTGACCAGCCGCCTCTTCGTCAACGGTCCCTTCGAGCGGCTACGCCAGGGGCTGCTGGGCCGCTTCGTCCACCACGGCATCCGTCCCGAGATCGGCCTGGAGGGCAATTGCCTCCATGACTGCTCCCTGGCCGAGTTCCAGGAGGTGGCCACCGCCCTGCGGATGGCCGGGCTGGCCTGCACCCTGCACGCCCCGTTTGGCGACCTCTCCCCAGGCGCCTCCGACCCGGAGATCCGCCGGGCCAGCCGCCGCAAGCTCAAGAAGGCCCTGGCCCTGATCGAAATCTTCGAACCGACCGCCATCGTCTGCCACCTGGGCTACGAAGACAACAAGCATGCCTGGAAGCGGACCGACTGGCTGGCCCATTCGGTCGAGACTTGGCAGGAACTGCTGAAGGTGGCCGAACCGGCCGGGGTACCCTTAATGCTGGAGAACACCTACGAGCAGTCGCCGGAAATCCACCGGGAGATTCTCACGCGCCTGAATTCCCCCGGAGCCCGCTTCTGCCTGGATGTCGGCCACACCCTGGCCTTTGCCGGCAACTCCTGGCGTGACTGGCTGCCGGAACTCTCCCCCTGGCTGGGCCATCTGCACCTGCACGACAACCGCGGCGGCCGCGACGAACATCTGGCCGTGGGCCAAGGTGTTTTTGACTTTGCCGGACTTTTCGCCTACCTGCGCGAAACTGGGCTGCGCCCCAGCATCACCCTGGAACCGCACCGGGAAGCCGACCTGGTGACCAGCCTGGCCGCCCTGGACAAGCTGGAACTGCCGGAACCGCTTTAGGATTTCATAGAAGTTTTTGAGTAATAATCTGGTGAGACTGCATCCCGCATCCTGTTGTTCATTGCTCCAAAACACCGTTTTATAAATAGTTCGGTATTATGTCCCCAGAACTATTCCAATTGTCCTTTGATCGCTGTACTGCCCAATGGCGATAAGAATCACGACGATTATGAAAAAGGCTGCGAAATATTTTATGAATATTGCAACGAATGGCCGCATCAAATCTCTTATGTATTCTTTATTAATTTGCATTTAACGTGAAGGATCACTTGAAAATTGGCCACATGCCAAATTTTCAAGTGAATCCGTTGGTTATGTGTTTTTATTTTCTTTTATGAATTCATATAAAGAGAGTGTGTTGTCAATATACACTCTTGGTTTGCCAGAAACCGAATAATAGAGTTCATTCAACCAAACAACCCCTTCTTCCATTGTAGCATCACTTAATCTTAGCAATTTGTGATTTACCTTCCCGCATTTCATAGGTGTTAGATACATTAATAAATTACGATCAACATTAAGTTTTGATTTAAAATCATTAATTGTCTTTTCAGCCTGATGATCAACAACTATAGAAAGTATCTGCATCTCTTCATGTAGCAGGTAAGCATCAATTATTGGCTGGCCGAAAAATATTGATTTTTTGAAATCGACTGTAATTACACCGTGTGAAATGGATCCTTTTATTGGGATTTGATTCTTAAAAGCGACATATTGAATATGATGAGCATCCATTAGAATCTTCTGCACATCATTTTTGCTGTCGCCACGAGAAAACACCACGATAGAATCAGAGAAAGATACTGCTCGAGTTTGGTATTTCGAAATTTTTGCGAAATCTAATTCATTCGGTATTGATTCCAATAAATTTGAAAGCACTTCCAGTTTTTTCTCTACATAATTATGTGATTTTCTAGCAACTAAATCCTTAAACCCAAGGATATCAATAAAAAGTACAAAACGTTTTGTTCTTTTTTTCCAGTTATTCATCTCATACCAATGAAATTATTTTTGAAATTATAGAGCAATTACACATAACGGCAATTATAACCAGACCGGGCCACCTGAATAGTAGATTGGCCCGGCGTTTGCCCCGGTCTGGTTAATAATTTTGTTAGCGTATTTGAGCTTCATGAAGTTTATTTAATAAAAGACTTGCGAGGAAGAGAAAGTGCACACATTCATCGGCAGAAATTTCAATATTTTCATGAGCTTTTGGGTTTCTTATTGCTGAAATTGACCCTGTAAACAGCTCCATATAACCTTGCTGGATATTTTTACCTGTTTCGGTTTCTAAATTATCAATTACGACAACTGGTTCTGATGGTGTAAATGTTTTTCTCATCAGATTCACACCATCAAGCTCGGTACCAGTTTTGCATTTGTATATTTTTTTAATTTTACTATTTATATGTTTAAATACAGATTCAACTGCATCTGCGTAATGCCCTGTATCAAATCTGGATTTAGAAACATCTCTTACTTCAGGGTTAATTATTTTCCAAATTCCTGATCCGTCAATTTTGTCATGCATATTTTTTGTCCATGGCAAAATTTCGCCACAATGGCCACAAAGCTTAGGCCTCTCTATTTTGTAAGACGTACTAACTCTTTTAATTGCAGGCAAATATGTCCCAATAATAACGCTACCAATTTTTCCTAAACATTTTTCACACTCTCTAACTAGCTTTTCTCTGCATAAAGAACACACCTGATCTTTTACATTACGGTCTAAGACGTAATTCAAGTGGCCTTTTCTGCAAAATTCATATGGTATCATTTGGTTGTGCTTTATTTTCATAATTCACGCTAACGTTCCGATAAGCAGACTGCGCCAAAAAAGATGCATTAAAATCGCCGGGCTTTCTCGCAGTCTGCTTAATTGGTTTGTTCTGCAATTATTTTATTATTTTAATTTTCTTACCAAACCAAGATTCTTTGCCCTGAATAGATATAACGTCGTTTAAGTTAATTCTTGAAACTTCTGCATAAGATAAGCAGACTTTGTTTTTATTGGTGTCTTTCTTGTACTCCGAGATACGAATACTATACGGACAGTCAGGGTCAGAAAAAAGTGGGAGTTTACGTTCTCTTTTTTCTAATACTTCATACTGTTCATTAAATTCATGTGCCGAAAGTTCTGTTATTATTGATGGAAGCGAATAAGAGATGTTATAGAAAAATATAAAATAGCATGAAACAAAAACAAGAATACAAATACATGATTTTTTGTATATATTTAAATTATCAGTTTTAATTAATAATGATATTGTGGAATAAAAAGCGGCAAATATTAGACCAAATATTATTGAAACAATCTTCCATTTTGCATTTGGAATAAAATTTGTCCAAATGGCGTAGATGCAACCAAAAATCATAATAAATAAAACAAACGCGACAATGTTCAAAAATGTTGGATTTTCATCTTTAAGCATTACTTGGTGCCATGTTGATTTGCTGTCAATGTTTTTTCAGCAGAACGGCTGTTATAAGCAGACCGGGCTATTGAATGAGATAGATTGCCCCGGCGTTGCCCCCGGTCTGCTTAATACTTTTGTTCGCTAATTATTTATTTTCACGTATCTATTTAGCTCAGGCCCTTCACTCATACCCCACGATATATCTTGAATGTCTACTTCCTTACCAGAAAAAGGCCCGCTGGTAATTTTACCGTATAGTGTTTCGGATGTATGATTTCCGAACCAGAGGTTCCATCCTGCATTTTGTATTATGCGATTGGGTAAAAAGCTTGTCCCTGCAGTGACTATACCTACGGTAGAAACATGCCATTTATCAATTTGTATTTGTGATGATTTGTTTTGGTCATTTTCATAAGATTCTATGCTTTTCGGTGATAAGTTGAAACCACTCCCGCGATTCTTATCCGAGACTGGGACTAATGCAAATCTCTGCGGCTCCAAACCACTATCAACTTTCATTAAAAATACATCTTCTTTTAATACGTATTCGTTGCTGATTTCATATGGAAACCATGCCTTTTTGTTATCAGTAATATCATGTCTGAAATTGACACAGCCTGTGAGCATAAAGAAGATGAATATGATATGGATGATTTTCATTTTCATAGCGAACGCCAAGGGTAACCTGCGGCGGCCACTGAACTTGCCGCGACTAGCGCAACGCTGCTCCCCGCCGTCTGGTTGACCCAATTGTTGGCTGCTGTAGTTCATTAATTCAAAGGAGATTTATCATGTTAAAATTTTTCAAGAAAAAACCACCAATTGAACCAGAAAGAAAATACATCCCTGAAGACAAGATTGAAGAGGTGTTGGCCGCCGCTGATGCAATGAAAGGCTCCACCCTAGGTCAATATCGGTTTTGGAAATTAATTGGGGAAATATTCCCCGACTCTCGTTACGGAAAATGGACTGTTGTCCCAGAATATCCCCGGCCATACATCTTCGAAAGGATAGGTTGACGGCGGGCCTAAAACAGCACCTTTTTACGGCAACCATTTGTTTTGTAATGATTTTTGGTTGGGCCTAAAAATTTGAATCTTGGGGCAGCCAACGGCTTTGGTGAGCTGACCGGGCCACCGAAAAACCAGATTGCAACGCCAGATTGCCCCCGGTCAGCTCTGGCAAATTGTTATGAGGTTTTAATCTTGGAAAGAATACGCCGGATATGCAAAAACTGTTTTGATTATGACTCTGATAAAGGCGTTTGCCTTATTCGGTATCAGATTTTGACAGACAAAGAAAAAATACCTTTGCCCCGTAAGCCAGACGCAACCGGGTGCAAGGTGTTTATGTATCCCTCATAACAGTACGTTTTTAAGCAGAATCGGTCACCGGCACTATAGACAGATTCTGTATAATAAGCATTTTACTGACTCTGTATAACAAGCAGAAAACTGAATTTTGTCGCTGAGAATTCCGGGGTCGCAATATGTATTGCAGCCACCCCCTGTCCGTAATCTCTGAATTGAGGTGAACCGCCCCCCTGCCTGTCAAATCAATCTAGCGGTTGTTTTTCGAGTGTCAATCTATTTAATTATGACAACCCCGTGGTGAACTTGACGGCACGTATCACCCGTCGCACAATCCCGCCCCCCGCACTGCCCATCACCTTGATTATGTGACTATTTTCCCAAATTTTGACAAAACCTTTTTGCCCGCCCATTTCCCCCTGTGCAAGCTTGGTGGGCGGTGCTATATTGAGCCCTACAACCCCGCGTAAAATTTCTCCGAGACACCTTCCGACCGGCCCGCGCCACACGGCATGACCGATCGATAACCGAAAGCAGCGAGCCGATGAGAAGCCCCGAACAAGCCCCAGCCACCGCAACGATTCCGCCCGCCGACTTCGTGCATCTGCACGTCCACACCCATTACAGTCTGCTGGACGGCGCCATTCGCTTAAAAGACCTGATGAAAACCAGCCGGGAGTTCGGCATGGACACCGTGACCATCACCGATCACGGCGCCATGTACGGCTGCCTGGAATTCTATCTCAAGGCCAGGGATGCCGGTTTAAAGCCGATTATCGGCTGCGAGTTTTACGTCACCACCGGCAGCCGCCACGACAAGAACAGCCAGAACAAGTCGATGCGCCATCTGGTCCTTCTGGCCATGAACAACCAGGGTTACCAGAACCTCCTGCGGCTGGCCTCCATCGCCCAGATCGAGGGCTTCTACTACAAGCCCCGCCTGGACTGGGAGGTGATCAGCCGCTTCAACGACGGGCTGATCGCCCTGACCGCCTGCCTCCAGGGGCCGGTCGCCTGCTTTCTGAAGAACCATGACCAAAAAGGCGCCCTGGCCGAGGCCCGCCGGTTGCAGGCGATCTTCGGCGACCGCCTCTATCTGGAGTTGCAGGAAAACGGCATCCCCGAGCAGACCCTGGTCAACCAAGGCATGGTGGCGATTGCCCAGGAGACCGGCATCCCGCTGGTGGCCACCAACGACTGCCATTATCTGACCCGCGGGCAGAGCAAGGCGCATGAGGTGCTGCTCTGTATCCAGACCGGCAAGACCATCAACGACCCCGGCCGCTTCCACTTCAACTCCGATCAGCTCTACTTCAAATCGCCCCAGGAGATGAAGGCTTCTTTCGCCTGGTGCCCCGAGGCCATCGCCAATACAGTCAAGGTGGCGGAGCGCTGCAATATCAAGCTGGAACTGGAGGTCCCCTCCTTCCCGATCTTTCCGCTGCCGGATGGCGAGACCCTCGACTCTCTCTTTGAAAAATCGGCCCGGGACGGGCTGGAAAGAAGACTGGTGCGGCGGCGCAAGCATGCCGACTTCAGCCCGGAACTGGAACCGGGCTACCACGAGCGGCTGGAGCTGGAGATCGAGGTCATCAAGAAGATGGGCTTCCCCGGCTACTTCCTGATCGTCGCCGACTTTATCAACTGGGCCAAAGACCACCAAATCCCGGTCGGCCCCGGCCGCGGCTCCGGGGCCGGCAGCCTGGTGGCCTGGGCCATGCAGATCACCGATCTCGACCCCATCCCCTACGGCCTGCTGTTCGAGCGTTTTTTGAACATCGAGCGCATCTCCCTGCCCGACTTCGACGTCGATTTCTGCCAGGAGCGGCGCGGCGAGGTGATCGAGTACGTCCAAAAGAAGTACAACTCCGTCAAGGCCGACCCCAGCGACGAGTTCGTTGCCCAGATCATCACCTACGGCTCGATGAAGGCCCGGGGGGTCATCCGCGACGTCGGCCGGGCCTTAGGGATTGCCTTTGGCGAGGTGGACCGCATCGCCAAGCTGATCCCGGACCAGCTGGGCATCACCATCAAGGACGCCCTGGAGCAAGAGCCGCGCTTGAAGGACGCGGTCAGCCACGATCCGGAAATGGCCAAACTCATCGAGATCTCCCTGGCCCTGGAGGGCATGCCCCGCCACACATCGACCCACGCCGCCGGGGTGGTGGTCTCGCCCCGGCCGATGTACGAGTTTCTGCCCCTGGCCAAGGGCAGTAAGGACGAGGTCCTTACCCAGTACGACATGAGCCACACCGAGAAGACCGGCCTGATCAAGTTCGACTTCCTGGGCTTAAAGACCCTCACCGTCATCGACCGGGCCTTAAGGCTGATCGCCTCGACGGTCGGCAAGGTGGTGGACATCAGTGAGATTCCCCTGGACGACACCCCCACCTACGACCTGCTCTGCCGGGGCGATGCCCTGGGGGTCTTCCAGCTGGAAAGTTCGGGGATGCGCGACCTGCTGGTCAAGATGAAGCCGGAGTTGTTCACCGACCTGATCGCCCTGGTCGCCCTCTACCGCCCCGGACCACTGGAAAGCGGCATGGTCGACGACTTCGTCAACACCAAGCACGGCCGGATGGTCGCCAAATACCCGCTGCCGCAGCTGGAGCCGATCCTCAAGGAGACCTACGGGGTCATCGTCTACCAGGAACAGGTGATGAAGATCGCCAACGTCCTGGCCAGCTATTCGCTGGGCGATGCCGACATGCTGCGGCGGGCCATGGGTAAGAAGAAGCCCGAGGTGATGGCCAAGGAAAAGGGCCGTTTCATGGCCGGCTGCGAGAAGAACCAGATCCCGGCCGACAAGGCCGAGTACATCTTCGACCTGATGGCCAAGTTCGCCGGCTACGGCTTCAACAAGTCGCACTCGGCCGCCTACGCCCTGATCGCCTACCAGACCGCCTGGCTCAAGACCCACTACCCGGCCCAGTTCATGGCGGCGCTCTTGTCCTGCGACATGAACAACACCGACAAGGTGGTGCTCTATATCTCCGAGTGTCGCGACCACGAGATCGAGGTGTTGCCGCCGGACATCAACGAGAGCGCCCGCGACTTCACAGTCATCGACGAGCGCATCCGCTTCGGGTTAGCGGCGGTCAAGAATGTCGGCGACTCGGCCCTCGATTCGATCCTCGAGGAACGCGAGGCCGCCGGCCGCTACCAATCCCTGGAGGACTTCTGCAACCGGATCGATTCGCGCCGGGTCAACCGAAGGGTAATCGAAAGCCTGATCAAGGCCGGGGCCTTCGACTCGCTTAAGGCCAAACGTTCGCAGTTCTTCGCCATCCTCGATCTCGCCCTGGAGCAGGCCCAGTCCGCCCAGCGCGACCGGCTGTCCGGTCAGAAATCGCTGTTCGGCATGCTGCCCCAGGCCGATGCGGTCAAATCCAGCGCCATCAAGCTGCCGGAGATCTCCGAATGGTCGGAAAAAGACCGCCTGGCCTTCGAAAAGGAGACGGTCGGTTTCTATCTGACCGGCCACCCCCTGGACAGCCATCGCCAGGAGTTGAAGATGGTCACCACCACCACTCTCGCCGAACTGGGGGAGCATAACGGCCGGGCGGTGCGGGTGGGCGGGCTGGTCAAGACCAAGAAGGAGATTTTAAGCAAGAACGGCGACCGCATGGCCTTCATCACCCTGGAAGACATCACCGGCACCGCCGAGGTGGTGATCTTCCCCAAGACCTTTGCCGACTGCGCCGCCTTACTAGAGAGCGACCAGCCCCTGGTGGTCCAGGGCAAAGCCGAAAGCGACGAGCAAACCGGCAAGATCATCGCCGACGAGGTGGTCAACCTGGAAGAGGCCCGCCAGCGTTACGTCGACCGGACCATGATCCTGCTGCGGGCCGACCGGGTCAGTCGCCGTGGCCTGGAAGATGTCAAGAAACTAATCCTCCAGAACCACGGCCCCTGCCCGGTGGTGCTAAGTCTCCATTTCGACAAACGCGGCGAGGTTGATGTCGAGGTACCCAAGGATTTCACGGTGATGCCCTCCGCCGCCTTCACCAGCGCGGTGGCGGAACGACTCGGCTACCAGGCGGTGAGTTATCTGACCAAGGCGCCGCAACTGCAAGAACGGAAACAGAAAGGCAACTGGCAGAAAAAGGAGTAGATTGGCAAAACCTTCTCTATCCGGTACTTGTCTTAATCTCATGTTTCCGGGCCTCGACGGACTTGCGATCCCGAAGGATGAAGGACCAAAGACAGGGAGGGCATGCCAAGCCGCAGTTCCACACGAGTTGACTCCTGTTTTACCCAGATAGTCATCGCTTTAGCAAAGCAAGAACATGTTCGAGCTGCCGCCGAGCCTGCTCATTCCTTGGATTACGGGCCAGAGCCCGTTGGAAATCCTGAACCGCTGCCGCGTAATCACCGCTCTCGACACGGACAGCAGCAAGGGTTAAGTTGATTTCGCTATTTTCAGGATCGAGTTTCATTGCACTTTTGAGTACTGCTGTCGCTTCGGAATACCGCTTTTGCCTGAGATAAACTTCCCCGAGATCCCGCATGGGAACCTCGGGATGTTTGTCAATCATAATTGCCAGGCGCAACGCACGCTCGGCCTCAAAAAACCGCTCGGCCTTCATATAAAGCCCGCCTAACACTCCATAAAACTGCGGCTCGTCACGTGCATCCTGATATTTACCGGCCTCTTCCAATACTGGCAGGGCGGCTGCATAATTGCCTTGCTTAAGATAAATATCGGCAAGCATGAAGGAGCTATCAACCCACGCAGGCTCCAGTCTAATGGCTTCCTTGTATTCACGAATGGCCTCCGCATCGCGCCCCACGCCTCTGTACAAGCTTCCAAGCGCATAATGCGGTCTGGACTTATCTGGA
The DNA here is from genome assembly GCA_020056965.1 of Deltaproteobacteria bacterium. Lineage (GTDB taxonomy): Bacteria > Desulfobacterota > Desulfobulbia > Desulfobulbales > JAGXFP01 > JAGVGT01. The sequence goes on along the minus strand of JAGVGT010000078.1, from coordinate 5,370 downwards.
CTCTTACTGACAATATCACTCAAGAGAGTCAACGGGTCGTTCCAAACAGCATTCCTGGCATAAGCAGCCCCGGACCAGACCAGAATCAAGGCCACAACACTTAGTGTCAAAATTCTTCCGCCCACACTCCCGACATGGGAACGAATGCTTTCGACCACGGCAATCAGGGCCAGGAAAATACCTACCGAGGGTAGGTACAATCGATGCTCAAAGATCACGTCCAACAAAGGAACAAATGTCGACTCGACGGATAGGGCCAGGAAAAACCAGAAAATCCCAAAAGAAATCAACCGCAGCCTAAACGCCGCTCGCCCCCCGAGTTGCCCGGACCGCGCAAAAAGATATATACCTAGGCCAAACAAAGTGGACAGAAACAGGAAGGACAGCATTACTGATAATTGAAAAAACCCGGTGGCCAAGGGGAAGGAATAGTCGAGGTTTTGATTCACCGGCAAGACTAGCAGGCGCAGATATGAGACTATGACCATGAACTGTGTGTAGAGGTATAAAATTGCATTTCCAGATCCAGCTTCGTCCAAGGAATAGCTCAGATTGGCAATGTCCACATAATTGGATTTTTCACCAAATACGGCCAGTGGGATGATCACCATCGTCAACAGTAAAGGCAGAAGAGTCAACCAGCGCCTTCTGAGGCCTTCCGTGAAAAAGAAATACTCGTACAAACAGATCATCAACGGCAGGGTGAAAGATATTTCTTTGGTCTTCATGGCCAGAAGGGCTGAAATCAACGACAGCGCATAAAAGCCGGGGCGACTCCCGAGAAATCCTCCGACCCAAGATTTATTGGGAGACTCACCGGCAGGTTCAGCACCCAGTCGCCACGATATATAGCACACCAGCGATAACAGGTAGAACAGGGTTGCAAGAGAAGTGAAACGCTGGGAAATGTAGGTAACAGCCTCGGTCTGCACCGGATGACTGATGAATAGTAGCGCCGTTAGCATGGCCGTGATTCCGGGGGAACCCCCACCAAAATTGCCCGAAACTCCAAAGGGTGTCTGCATGGTCAGCCTCATGAGGCAATAGACCAATATCCCGTTCAGCAGATGGATAACGAGGTTGACCAAGTGATAACCGGTCAGACTGTTGTCGAACAGCTGGTAATTTAAGGCAAAGGTAAAATAGCTAACAATTCTGGTCGGAAAATTCTGATACAGCAACTTCTTCCCCATTATCTGTTCAGCGTAATCGGCATCGACAAAGCACCGCAAGTCGTTAAGGGCAGGGTTCTCGAGAGCTTGAAGGTTCTGTTCATCGTCATATACAAACGGGACCTGCATGGTGTTGGCATAGATCAGTACACCCAAAACAACGACCACAAACAAATGAATCCATATCCTCATACGCTTACCGTTGGCGAGATATTAGCGGAACGATTCCGGCAGACGTTTCCCTCCCAGGCCTCGACAACCCAGCCTGCAACCGTCAATATCATTTGCTCCTTATTTAAGATTATCCGACCGATCATTCTTGATCCGGTACTTGTCTAATATCTCATGTTTCCGGGCCTCGACACCCTTGCGGTCCAGGACCACCGAGGCGCCCCAGCGGTCGCTGAAGGTGACGAATGGCCCGGTGCTCCCCTCAACGATCTTGACCAAATCCTTCAGGTTATTGATCGGCTTCCCGTTGACCTTGACGATCCGATAATCCCCGGAGTTGTGGTAACCCTTGTTGACCTCGTCCGGCAACACCCGGGTGAGGACGACAATCTTTTCCCCCACCTGGGTGAGCTGATCGAACTGGAAGCTGGCCACCAGATTCTTGGGGGCATTGGCAAACCAGGTGGCGCCCCAGGTTTTCAAATAGTTGACGGTCAAGGGGCTGAAAACCAGGCCGCCATAGATGAAGTAGGTGGGCTGGACGTCGTACTGCTCCAGGGGGACCAACTGGTTCAACCCCACCGGCAGGTTGAGCTTGAGCTTGACCAACTCATCCCGGCCATTGCGGAGGATATTCAACTTCATCTCGTCACCCACCTGGTGGGCCTGGACATAGTAGTTCAGGCTGGTCCGCTCCTTGGGCCGAAACTCTACGGTGCCATCGTCGGCCACCTTGTGCCCGTCGATCTGCATCACCACGTCGCCCGGCGCCACCACCCCCTCGGCCGGCGAGCCGGGAATCACCCGGTAGACCAGGCAGCCGGACTGGTCGCTCTTCATCCCGTACATCTTGCGAAGACCATCGTTGTCCATGGTCTGACAGAAGATACCGTCCTCTGGAAAACCGTCGTAGTGATGGTCCTTGAGATCATCGAGAAAATGGTTGACCACCGGCACCGGCACCATGTAGCCGATGTTTTCGGAATTGCCCAAAAACTGCATGGCCACCCCGATGATCTTGTCATCCACCAGGACCGGGCCGCCGCTGCTGCCGGGATTGATGGCCGCGTCGATCTGTACCGCCAGGAGGTCCAGCATGCTGTGGGCGTAGACCTGATGTTCGATGCGCGACACCACCCCGGTGGTGGTGCTCAAGGCGTCTCCACCCTGGGGAAAACCGTAGACCACCACGGCCTGCTGGACCTTGGCCAGTTCCCCGATCTCCAGGGGTTTTACCCCCTTGAAGAAATCGGGCTCGTCCACGCCGAGCAGGGCCAGATCGGCCTCGTGCGAAACTGCCAGCACCTTGGCCTCGTACTTGCGGGACTGCCCGAAGAGGCGGACCTGGATGAAGGTGTTGTCGCTGACCACATGGGCGTTGGTGAGGATGCGATTGCCGCTGATCACGCAGCCGGAACCGCTTAGCGAGGCGGGACCGAACATGTTCCAGGGATTGGTATAGTCGGGCCGGTTCTGGACAGCGAAGATCTTGACCATCGCCTCCCTGACATCGGCCCGGGCAACGATGGGAGCCAGGAACAGTCCGCACAGCTGGAGGGAAACGAGCAGAGTAACAAGACGGAATGGACGCATGGGCTTCTTCCTTGGCCCGGCGGGCGGGCGGTCAGGGATTATCTGGGAAATAAAGACAGATACCGGAGAAGCAATTATAATGGGCGGCGGCAGCGATTACCACCAATTACCTGCGCCAGAAAAAGGAGCCACCATGCCGGATCTGAAAAATTCCCGCGGCCTGCAGTTTCTTACCGATTCCGCCCTGGATCGTGAAGAACTTGGAAAGGGCCGCCGGCCAGAGATCACCCGGGCTGAACCCTTCAAGACTTACCCCGAGGCCGAACAGATTCCCCTGCCCACCAACTGGGACAAGGAGGCGAAGGGCCTCTGGCAGAGCCTGCAGGAACGGCGCTCCCGCCGCCGCTTTAACCCGACCGGCTTGGGGCTGGCCACCATCGCCCGATTGCTCTGGGCCAGCCAGGGCATCACCGGCCAGGCCGGCCGCTACTTCTTCCGCACCGCCCCCTCGGGCGGGGCGCTCTACCCCATCGAGACCTATCTGGCCGTCAACCGTGGCTCCGAGATTCCGCCGGGACTCTACCATTTCAAAGTTGGGGAGTTCTCCTTGGAACGGTTGCAGAGCGGCAACCTCGGCCCGGCCCTGGCCAGGGCGGCGGTCAATCAGCAGCTCCTCGCCGAAGCTGCCGCCGTCTTCATCTGGTCGGCCATCCCGCGCCGGACCATGAGTAAATACGGCGAACGGGGGGTGCGCTACCTGCTGCTTGACGCCGGCCATATCGGCCAGAGTCTGCTGCTGGCTGCCGAGTCCCTGGGGCTTGCAGCCTGCCCGGTAGCGGCCTTTTTCGACGCGGAAATCAACGAACTGCTCGGTCTTGACGGCGTTGAGGAATCAGTACTTTACCTGGCGGCGGTGGGGGCAAGCCTGGCGGCCTGATGCCGACGGCAGGCGTAAATCTAAACTTGCCAGAAACGACCGGGGCGATTAAGGGTAACACCAGATTTTGCCGACCAACCACCAGCTGTGGAACTACCATGCATAAATTACTGCTCATCCTCGCGGCTCTGCTGGGCGCGGCCGCCCCGGCCTGGGCCGAGAGCGGCGACTGCATCAAGGGTGATTGCCTTGACGGCCGCGGCATTTACCGCTTCACGGACGGCACCGTTTACCGGGGCTCATTCAGTGACGGCCTCATGGACGGACGAGGCACCATGACCTACCTGGACGGCGTCCTCTACGAGGGTGACTTCGGCGAGGGCCAGTTCAACGGGCAGGGCAAGATCACCTACCCCGGCGGCGCCAGCTACGACGGCAACTTTCGGGACGGCAACCAGTCCGGCCAGGGCATTTACCACTACGCCAATGGCGATGAGTACTCGGGCAATTTCGTCAGCGGCCAACCGGAGGGCAGCGGCACCTTGACCTACGCGGACGGTGGCCGCTATCAGGGGGAGTTTAAGGCCGGCCAGTTCCAAGGCCGGGGCGCCTACCATTATCCGGACGGCAGCCTTTACGAGGGGGAATTCGTCCGGGGCCGCAAGGAGGGCCAGGGCACCTACACCTTCCAGAACGGCACCACCCAGACCGGCCTCTACCGAAAGGACCGGTTTGTGAAATAGTCCAGAAACCCACCACGGAATAGCGAACTTACTGCGGCCGAATCAGCCCACAATTCATTAATTTTCAACTCTTAATTCATAATTAAAATGCGCTTACTAAAGCACCTCTTCGACAGCAACCTGGCCTGGGCCGAGCAGATCAAGCAGCGTGACCCAAATTTCTTCAGCAAGCTCTCCCGGCAGCAACGCCCGGAATATCTGTGGATCGGCTGTTCGGACAGCCGGGTGCCGGCCAACGAGATCGTCAACCTGATGCCCGGCGAGATCTTCGTCCACCGCAACATCGCCAACGTGGTGGTCCATACCGACCTTAACTGCCTGTCGGTCATCCAGTATGCGGTGGATGTGCTCAAGGTCAAGCACATCATCGTCTGCGGCCATTACGGCTGTGGCGGTATCCGGGCCGCCCTGGAGGGCGAGGCCCACGGTCTGATCGACAACTGGCTGGGCCACATCAAGGATGTCTACCGCTACCACCAGACCATGATTGACGCCATCGCCGACGAACAGGAGCGCCTCAACCTGCTCTGCGAACTGAACGTCATCGAGCAGGTGGTCAACGTGGCCCAGACCACGGTCGCCCAGAATGCCTGGCGGAACGGGCAGGAGCTATCGGTGCATGGCTGGATTTACTCGATCGACGACGGCATCTTGAAGGACCTGGATATTTGTATCGCCGGACTAGACCAGATTCCGCCCAGCTGTGTGATTAAGGCAAGGAGCTATCGGCAGGAGAAGGAGTGAGGAGGGATGGCAAGGAGGAACCGGCCCGGAGCTGCCATCATCTCTCCCAGCTCCCGGAGATCATGGCACTATCAAAGTAGGATGGGCAAAGCGCAGCGTGCCCATCGGCAAAACTCCCATATTGAACGAT
>JAGVGT010000095.1 GCA_020056965.1 Deltaproteobacteria bacterium | reverse complement strand
TGAGTTCGGCATGCAGTCTAGCGGTAGAAGACGGTTGAGGTGGCGGCCGGGGCCGGGGCGGTCGGTTTTTTTCGTTCGGCGCGGACCCGGGGCGGGATCAGCCGGTTCTCGGTATCCTTGAGCAGTTGCAGAAGCTCGCGCCGGGGGGGCTGGCGGAGGAGGTCGTCGATGAATTTCGCCTCCATCAGCAGCCGCCGCAGGCGGGTGTCGAGAATGGCCTGTTCCATGGAGTTGGCGGGCAGGAGTAGAAAGACCGCTTCGGTCTTGCGGCGGTCCAGTCCCTTAAAATCGATGGGCTTTTCGAGAAAGGCCAGGATCAGCAGCGACTTTGCCGGGGCGATGGGCCGCTCCACCCCCGGCATCATGCAGGCCACCCCCTTGAGGGAGGAGGAGGCGAAGGCCTCCCGGGCTAAAACCGAGAGTTTGATGGCGGTAAAGTCCAGACTGGCGGTGGTCGGCAGGCTGGCCAGCAGTTCGTCGATGGTCTCGTCGCGGTTTTCGCCGTGGATCCGGTAAAGGACGGCGCCGCTCTCCAGGGCCGAGGCCACGGTGACGGAGGGGTCGATCTTGCCGGCGGCCGCAGTGCCGGACTGGGCGGCCAGCCAGCCGTCCACCGCGTCGATCCGGAAGCGCCACTGGCCGCCGATCTTGACCGCGAAGGCAATCTGATTGTCGTTGAGCATCCGGTAGATGGTCTTCTCAGAAACCCCCATCTTGCCGGCCATGCCCCTGACGTCGAGAAACATTTTGTCCATAGTTGTCCAAAATTGTCCAAAGTGTGGTCGATTTTTAGCGCCGGGACAGATAATTGTCAAGACAAAACACCGGAGGTCGGTTGGGGCAGGGTTCCCAGGTCGCAGCGGGTGAAAAGTGTAGGTTGCGTTAGCGGTCCTATCGCGTAACGCAACATTGCCAAAGATCACCTCAACATAAAAGCGCGTTGTAATACGTAACTGAAGTGAAGGAGTGAGACTGAAGGGGAGTAGTCGGATGAGGTCCGGAATTTCGTAAGTAAGAACCTGATGCGAAATGCCCTTTGCCGTCATGGCGAGGCGCAAGGCAGCTAGTGTGCTGTATGGTTAGTTACTTTCGAAGCAATGGACAGGTTTGGCCCCCCCTTCGACAGGCTCAGGATGATCGGAAATAACTGTTTGAAACGTAATCACCGTTCACCCTGAGCCTGTCGAAGATAGCGTATTCCTCGTCAAGCATTTTGAGGGTGATAAGGTGTAAGATTTTTATAAACGCCGAAGGCGATATGCACCAGCTTGCGCATGGCGGCGCCAATGGCGGCCATCTTGGTTTTCCCGGCTTTTAGAAGCCGAAGGTAAAGTGCCCGGACATCGGGGTTATGTGTGGTCGCTACTATTGCCGGCCAATAAAGTGCGGCCCGGAAGCGGCCATCGCCAGCCTTGGACAGTCTGGGGCGTTTAAAAACACTGCTGCCCGACTCGTGTTCAACCGGGATGAGGCCCAGGAAAGCGGCAACTTGTGGAGCACTGACGAAATTCCTGTTTTTGAAAAGCGCCAGGAAAAGCATGGAAAGTTTCTCTCCAATGCCTGGGATCGTGAGCAGGAGTTGCTTTTCTTCCTTCAGCTTTGGGTGTTGATCTAAATGAACGTCGATCTCCTTCTGCAACCGAGCCTTCTGTTCTTCAAGGAAGGCAAGGCTGCTGGCAAGTGAGGTCATGACCTGTTCCGGTGCCTTACCGATCTGGGCTTTTTCCAGGCGGTTGAGTTCCCGGCGAAGATCGTTCTCCAGGGCGGCGATTCTGGACAACAAGGCCTTGAGATGCCGGGCTTCCGGAGGAGGTGGAGTCCAAAACTGAAGTTGCCGCTCCTTGCCGTAGAGGGCCAGGACTTTGCCGTCGTGCCGGTCGTTTTTATTCCGGAAACCTTGGCTTTCGGCAAATCGCTTGACCAACAGCGGATTGACGACTGAAACCCGGCAACCGGCGGCAAAGAGAAATTCTGCCAGGGATTCGTGGTAAACCCCGGTGGCTTCCAGGACAAAGTGCAGTTCAGCGGCTTCGCACTTGCCATGGCGGCAGGCCCATTCAAGCAGGGCGCGAAAGCCAGCCAGGCTATTTTCCGAGACCTTGTCCTTGGTTTTTTTAAGGCTTGGGTCGGTCAGCAGAGAGCTGTCAAGTTTGCCTTTGCTGACATCAGTTCCGACGATTTTCATGGTGTGGCTACCTCCGCTCTGTAAAGATGTGGCCATCCGACCGACTTGCCTTGTGCATGCAGACTCTTCGGGATCTCCCGAGGTCTTGGATACCGTCCAGTCTCGTGCTGGCCAAGAAGTGGTAACCGGGGGCTTTATCTTCGACTCGGTTTCGATAAACCCAGGGTGGCTGCGAGCTCACCCGGCCCCTTTGTAGTGGTAGCTAACCACCACAATTTTTAGATACAAGGGGGGCTCAGGGTGAACGGGTGGCCCAAGCAGCCCAAGAGGCCAGCAAACTTTTATGCCTCAAATTGGTGGAAGCAATTATCCAGACAGGACACGAGGCAATCTCATCGCAAAGGCGAGCTAGTTGCTCATCTTGTGCAGCATGTGATCAATGACTTCGCCATGTTCCTTCTGCGGGCTGAACAGGATCACCTCGGCGTCTTTCTCAACCTTGACCGTATGGCCAGGAGGCCAGTAAAAAAGGTCGCCGGTGTTGAGCACTTCACTGGTGCCGTCCTCGTAGGTGACGGTGAGTTTTCCCTGCAACATGTAGCCCCAGTGCGGAGCCTGGCACAGGTTGTTCTTTAGCCCTTGCAGCAACGGCGCGATGTCGGTGCCGGCCCCAAGGGAAAAGTATTCGCCGCCGATCTTGCCGTAGCCCGTGGCGTCGCCAAAATCCACTTCTTGTCGAGCGGTTGCCCCAGGAACGTCAATTCTTACCGGGATATCGTTTTTTGCTATTCTCATTTCATCCTCCACTAGGCTGAATACTGTGGTTTGACAAGCCTTAAAGGCTCAGTCTTTTCCTAATAATTTAAGACCGTTGAAATTTATGTCCATGCCGGTTGGCACTATTGACACCTTGCCGTGGGGATTCCGTTCCAGTGGGTAATTTGGGGTCAAATCTTTATTCTTGATACCTCGGTATGCTTTGCTATGTAACCGAGACAAGACTCATCCCACCGCACCTCGCGGGTTTTAGAAATCGGCCAGCCAGGTCTTGTTGATCCACCAGCCCGCTACCACTCCGACCAGACTGGTGAGGGAACTAAGGATAAAAGCGGTCATCAGGCCGATATCCTCGCCCAGCCACCAGCCCAACCAGCTGAAGAGAGTAACGCTGGCCAACATCACGATTTTGCGCATATTTTTCCTGTCTAAAAGGTCGGCATGGGCATGCCGCCCCACTTGTTATGGCCCGAGGTCTTGATCACCGTCAGAACCTCATGACTGTGGGCATCCACATCGACCAGCAGTACCGCCCGCCGGTGCAGTCCCAGGTCGAAGAGGTGGTCGCTGCCGGCCGCCTGACCTGCCTGGTCGCTAACCGCCACGAAGATGAAGCGCTCGACCTCGTAGTCGGTCTCGACCTTGCCGAGCTGGCGGGTATAGTTATAAAAGATCCGGAAGAATTTGCCCAGCCCGCCGCGGAACTTGTGCTGGTGCCATTCGAGGATCTCCGGGAAGCGTTCGAGCATCTCCTCGGAGAAGCGGCGGTCCTTGTCGGTGACCAGGGCGGCCAGGAAGAAGTCGCCCGGCATCAGGTAGACCAGGTTGACCTGGGAATTGGCGGCCAGAAACTCCCGCACCTCGGCCGACCCGCTTAAAGCCCGGCGATAAAGCTCGGCTACTTCCGGAGCTGGCCGGGCAAAGACCGGCAGGATCTTGACCTGTCCTGCTTCCACCACCGGCAGCCGGGAAATCGTATAGTTGCGCACCCCCATGGCCAGCAGGATTCCCAGCCCCATGACCAGCAGATAGGCCACGATTATCCCCAGCCACTTCGGCTTGAGCCAGCCCAGGCTGAGCTCATACAGCCGCCGGCCCGGATTGCCCGGGAGGAACATATCCGGGGTGCGGGCCATGTACTCTTCATAAAACCCGGGGCTTTCCAGGCGCATCCGCCATTCTTCGTTCTTGGCCAGCAGGTAGTAGATGAAGAGCATGGTGACGTAGAAGACCAGGATAATGAAGCGCGGCCAGTACAGCAGCAGCCCCAGGCCAGAGATGGCCAGAAACAGGTACTGGGGGTGACGGATGCGGGCGTAAAAACTGTGGGAGACCACGCCCCGCCCGGAAAAGCGGCCGTAATAGAGGGGCAGGGCGGCGGCCAAAAATAGAAGCAGACCCACTACCAGCAAGAGTTGCAGATAGGAGAGGGCCAGGATGATCCGGTCATCCAGAAAGACCATGTGCGGCAGGAAGAACTCCGGCAGCCAACCGGTGAGCCGGGAGGCGGCCAGCGCGTTTAAGACCGGCCCGTACACGGAATAGAAGTAGAGGGCGAAGGGGGAAATCATGATCAGGATTTCCAGCCCGATCAGCAGGTAGGCAAAGACGGTTCCCGCCAGCAGCAATCTGCGACCCGGTGCCAAGCTCATGGGCTCTTTCCTTGGGTAGTGTTTCTAAATCTTTAGACTAAACACTTTAAATTTGTTTTGCGAATTATCTCTGGCAGTTTTATTAGGTTTGACGGATATCGTAACAGATGTGAAGCACAAGGTTTGAAAAGTTGCCGCCAGCCCGGCTGGACGGAGGAGCGTTTGCGCATGCGAAAAAAATCCCTGATTAAGCTGGTGGCCATTGCCCTGGCCGCGTTGTGGTTGCAGGCTTGTGCCTACAGCCATGTGCAGCGGCCGCTCGATACCGATTACGACAGCACCTCCCTGGGCAGCAAGGTCGGGCGGGCCCACATCCAGTCGGCCCTGTGGCTTTTTGCCTGGGGCGACGCCGGCTCGAAGGCGGCGGCGGCCGAGGGCGGCATCACCGTGATCAGGCATGCCGACACCGAGACGACGATCATCCTCTTCGGCCTCTACTCCAAGATCACCACCGTGGTCTATGGGGATTAGGTTTATTTTACCGCTCCTGGCGGTCCTACTGCTGTCCGGTTGCTCCGGAATCGGCTCCTCTCTGGTGCAGGGGCATCTCTACACCAATGTGGTCCAGCCTTACTCCACGGATTTCCGGGATTCGCCGGTCGGCAGCAAACGCTGTGTCCTCGACGAGCACCAGTTCCGGGAACCGGTCAGCGGCTACGGGGTTTCGGTGGAGTGGACCGCCGGGCGCATTCTGGCCGCCGCCCATAAGGCCGGAATCTCCCGGGTCTCCTACACCGAGATGCAGACCTTGAGTTTTATGATGGGCATCTACCGGCGGCAGCGGCTGATCATTTATGGCGACTAATAAAGACGATTCGGGCCAAGGTCGGCTCGACGGAAGGATCCAGCAATGAAACCGCGCCTGAAACTGGCCGCCACCCGCACCCCGAGCGGCAGCGAGCTGGTGCTTTACCAGCATGACCGGGATTTTTATATTGAGGTCAACGGTCAGGACCTGATGCAGAGCCGGCAGCATGAGTCGGAACTGGAGCTGGCTCGGCTCGGCTGCGCGCATCTGGCCGGACGGCGGGGGGCAAGAGTCCTGGTCGGCGGCCTGGGCATGGGCTACACCTTGCGCCAGACCCTCGATCTGCTCGGCCCCGACGCCAAGGTGGTGGTGGCCGAGCTGTTGCCGGCGGTGCTGGAGTGGAACCGGGAATATCTCGGGGTTCTCAACAATCAGCCGCTTAACGACCCCCGGGTGGAGGTCCACAGCGGCGATATCGTCAAACTGATCGCGGCCAGCAAAAACCAGTTCGACGCGATCCTCCTGGATGTCGACAACGGCCCCCGGGCCATGACCGACGCGAGCAATCATCGTCTCTACAGTTACGCCGGGACGGTGGCCTGCCACCAGGCCCTGCGTGAGCAAGGGTGCCTGGCGATCTGGTCGGCCGAGTCCAGTAAGGATTACGAGCACCTCCTGGTCAGTTGCGGCTTCCAGGTCCGCCGCCACCGGGTGCCCACCCATCTGGGCAGCAAATCGGACTCCCGCTTTGTCTGGGTCGCCGCGACGAACCCGGCCAGCCTGCCACCCGGCGGCAGTGAGCCGCGTCCGCCCCGCAAGCACGTCTCCAAGGGCAGCCGCGGCCAGAGCCGGGGTAAGCGCTAGTCGGTTTCGATCCGGGAACGAGGTTTTCTAAACTAGAAGCCTGGTGCCGAGCCTAGAGACAGCTCATTACTCGTCGTTGCGAGAAGTGTAACGACGCAGCCATCTCCTGCGTTACCCGGTCTCCGAAAGTTGGCCAGCCCGGATCAGCGGCGGCGGTTGTCGTGGTCGCGGCCCCAGCCCTGCCCGCCCTCGCGGCCTTTGTAGCGGGTCTCTTTGGGGTAGTGGCCTCTGGGCAGGTCGGTCCACGGCCCGCTTCTGGACTTGGAGTAGTACCAGGCGTCGTTCGAATAGTAGTAATGAACGCCGCCCTGGAAATAGTACGGCTCCGTGTCCAGGACCACGAGGGGCGGCAGCAGGGGGATGAGTGCCAATTCGCCGTGTCGTCCGCTCGGCACCACGGCGCAGGCCGCCATTAGAGCCACCGCAACAACCGATAAACTCAGAATTTTTTTCATGTTACCTCCTGCCTTGAGGACCCCGCTGCCGGGGCAACCGGCGTTTAACGAAGCCGTCAAGATAGTGGAAAAAGAGCCGGTTTAATGCCGGTCACCACGGCCTTCGGAGTGATGCCGATCATCCCCGCCGCCACCTTTGCCGCCGCCATCGCCACCGTGGCCCCGCCAGCCGCCGGGCGGCGCGATTATGCAGGCCGACAGCAGGGACACCAGGATCAGGGCTGAAATCAATATTTTGTGCATATTGCCTCCTTGAAATTGGAAAGAATTTTACCGGCAAATTCCGGTCTGGCCGGCCGAGGGTCAAGCAACATCCTTCGCTGTAAATCTAATCAGCCTCGGAAGGTCGCGCCGAAAAAACCTTTCCGGCCGGCTCATCCTCAGGTTAGCAAATCAGTAAATCATTCAGCAGGAATAATATGCATGAGGCGTGCCGGAAGAGGCCAGATCTTGAATCTCACCGCAGCCCTGATCCCCGCCGGGTTTTCGCGGGCCGGGCATTGCCGGTGAAGGCTGACCGGGCCGGCGCGGCCACGGCATGTGGCGAGTCCTCAAGATATGGCGGATGGCGAAAGGTGAGCAGATAATCAGGGCCAGAGGGAGTTGGCAATTCCACGGCAAATTCCCCGACAACTGTTGTTTGAATGTAATGTGATTCCGGCGTATAGTCCCATTAACCAAAATGTTACTGTGGAGATAGCCCATGAACGATGACTACCGAAATCAGGCCTTGAAGATTCTCCCCTGGGTCTGCGCTAAATGCGGCCGGGAGTTTTCCGGCAAGAAGCTGGCCGAGCTGACCGTCCACCATAAGGATCACAACTACAAGAATAACCCGCCCGACGGCAGCAACTGGGAGATGTTGTGCACTTACTGTCACGACAACGAGCACTCCCGCGAATTGGAATCCCAGTGGCAGGGCGGCCCGGAGTCGGCCGGGAAAGGACCGGTGGCCACCCACAACCCTTTTGCCAACCTCAATAAGTTGATTAAGGAGCCGGGCCGGGAGTAATCTGGGCAGGAGTGGGTTGCTCTTCGCCACCGGCCTTGAGTTTTTTGGCACGGTTAATGTTGCCACCCGGCTCCGGAGTCGCGCAGAACTATTGCATCGCCTTCGGCCGGGTGGTTAGTTGATAGTTGTTCGGATGCCGCGCCCGTAAGTGTCCGGCGCTGGCGCCAAGCGGAAGGACTCAGGATCTTTTGCGGAGTTGGGCGATTGAGCTGGCGATGGTTGAGTTCGGGTATTTCTCCTTGAGGGGTTTGGGACATGAGGATCGGAAGCGTTTGGTTGGCAGCCTGCACACTCGTCTTGCTGATAAACCCGGCTTATTCAGCCCAATCTACCATCACCGAGGCGGTGGGGAACGCCTGCATGGGTGACGATAAGTCACGAAAGCAGACCGAAGATGCAGCCCTGGCGGACGCCAAGAGGATGGCGGTCGAGTTTGCTTCGACCTATGTCAAGAGTGAAACCAGCATCAAGGATTTCGTCCTTGAGAAAGACCTGTTGTCCGCTTACGCACGGGCGGAAGTCAAGCTCCTGCGGGAACCGGCCCGGAGATGGCACAAAGACCCCAATGCCGGAGATTGTCTCGAAATCGCCATCAAGGCCGAGGTCATCCCCGACCTCACCGTGCTGGCAAAGATGACCGCGCAGAGTCCGGCCTTGGCGGATGATCCGTCCGGTCCCCTTCAGGTCAAGGCCTGGGCGGACAAGCCGGCTTACAAAGCTGGTGAGAAAATTAAGGTCTACATCAAGGGGAACAAACCGTTTTACGCGCGCGTCATCTACCAAGACGCGGCCGGCGCTATGGTCCAGATCCTCCCCAACCCCTACCGGACTGACGATTATTTTAACGGCGGGGTGATCTATGAAATCCCGGCCGGCCACGACCAGTTTGAGCTCGAGGTGAGCCCCCCGTTCGGTGCGGAAATCGTCCTGGTTTATGCCAGCTCATCGCCGCTGGGCGAGATTATTACCGAGGCTCAGGGCGGGGTCTTTCAGGTGAAGACCAGGGCCGCGGATATCGGGGTAATGACCCGGGGTATTAAATTGCTGAAGAAACCGGCCGGTAATTCGGCCGGCGCCATTCTGCCAAAGCCGGCGGCTTCGGAGTTCTCCGAGGAAAAGGTCAGTGTAGCGACAACCAGGTGAAGAGACTGATTTAGTCTTTTCACCGGGCGGTATTTTCATGATGTTTTACGGCATTACGGTCAGCTCAATGGAAAAGGAAGAAAACAAAGAATTCGCCCTTGATGAGTCGGCCCAGCAACTCTATCAGCAACTCGAGGGCATCGACGATACCCTCAGGGTCGATCTCAGCCTCAAGCTGGAATCGGAACTCATGCAGTTTCTCCAGCAGGAAGAGAAGAAAAGGGACACTTACCGCCTGCTGGTCGCCCAGGCGGCCTGCCTGTTTGTCGATATCCTCGCCGAAACCACCATTGCCGATTTTGCCAAGGCCAGTAATCCCAAAGTCAGGGTGTTCGTCAATATCCTCAACAAGATTGCCGCGCTGGCCGGCCGCGAGACCAAAATATCCTGCCGGTTTCGGGGCCAGCAAACCCTCCGGGCCGCCGATTCCCCAGCCTCCGCCACGCCCGAGGCCTACGATTATGAACTGGCCATCGGGGATGTCCTTCTCGATTATCTGGTGGCCCAGAAAGTTGAACAACGCGAGACCCTCAAGGGCCGGGCCTTGCCGGCCAAACTGCTGCGGGCCTTTACGGTCATGAGCGGGATGCGGATCTTTAACTTTGCCATCGTCGTCAAGGCCGGCGAGGCGGCGGAAATAACCGGTCAATATGAAAAATCGCTCGGCTCTCTGGTGCGCTTCTATAACCCCCAGCAGCACGGCGATAATTTTCTGGTGCGGGATGAGTACGGCCTGCCCAACATCAATCTGACCCTCCTGGCGGCGACCAACAATGTCCGGCCCGACTCCTTGCAGGAGCTGGTCGGCAAGCTCAAACCCCGGATGCTGGGAGCGGACCCGGACCCGGATTTGAGTTTTTTCACCACGGTCTATGACGCGATCCTGGCCAGTAAAAATTACCAGCAGTTGCGGCAGAAAATGGCCATCGAAGTCAACAATGTCCATCAGCTGATGCTGAACAGCCGGATCAATCCCAAACGGACGACCGAGGGGGTCCAGGTGGCCCGGCTGGTCCTCTCTAAATATGGCAGCGATCCCCTGAAGGCCTCGGAGCTGATCGCCAGTATCAGCGCGGAAGGTTATCGCAATGTCCAGAGCAAGGTCATGGGCAAGCGGCTCGCCCAGGCCAGCGAATTCATGGAGATGGCGGGCGGCAGCACCAACCAGAAAGGCCTGCAGGTTGAAGCGTTGCAAAACATCGAGGTCGGTCTGGAGAATATCCCCGACGAGGTGTACGAGGAGATCAAAATCGAGGGCAGCCAGGTCAGTTCGGTGGACGACCAGGGGAAGAAAACCAGCTGGTCGCTGCACCAGAAGGTTTTGGAACTGGTCAGTTACTTCAAGCAGCGGGCCTTGACCAAGAAAAAAGTGCGGGACATCAACAACCGCGAGGTCGAGTTCGATGCTGTCGATTATTCGGTGATTGCCAAGAATTGCCGGGTCACCGACGGGCAGGCCCGGCACCTGGTCGAGCTGCTCAAGGAATGTTTCAGCCAGAATGGCCGGTTCCGGCGCAGTTCCTTCGAGAAGAACATCCCGGAATTTCTGCGCTACGAAGAGAATGTCTTTGAGTTTCTCTGGTATTACATGAAGGAGCTGGGATTGAAGGAAGACCGGATCGGTTTTCTCAACTCCATCCAGCTTCTGGTCAGCCAGCTGAAAAAACCCGAGAAGGCCTTTAAGATCCTGCTGACCGATATCTTCAGCCCCGCTTCGACCGGGCGCTTTTCGGACCGCAACGGCTTAATTCTGGCGATCATCCTGCTTCGGACTTACAACCAGGAGGCCAAGAGCAATATTGAGCTGACGCCCGAAGAGGTCCTTTATGTCTGGGAAGGGCTGAACAAGAAGATGGTCGGGGTCGGCCAGGATTTTTTCCGGCATAATCAGGAACTGGTGGTGCTCAAGGTAAAACGGCTGACCGAGCTGCTTCTGCAGATTTCGGTCAAGAAGGCCCACCAGGAGGAGCAGATGCGGCTGCGCTTCCTGATCTCCCTGATGCGTGAGGTGGTGGTCTTCTGCTCCCTGATCGGCGGGCGCCTCTCCGAGTCCACCGTCAAGGGGGTGGTCCGGGAATTCGGCAACCCCTCATCACCTTTCTACCAGCGGGTCGATGACAAGAGCCAGATCTCCCAGGGCCTTAAACTTCTCCAGGTCGCGGCCCGCGGGCTGAAACGATTTAACGATCCCCACTCTGCCAACCTGTTGGAAGTCATTGCCCACCGGGAGCGGGAATTTGTCGAACTTTACGACAATCCCACCCACCGGCTTATCGTCAAAAAGATCATGGAACGGGTCGGGAACAAGGACGACTGACGGGCCTGATGTTTTCGCGAACCGAAAAAAGTTTTGACGCCACCACCAAGATGCGCGTATCATAAGCCGCATAATAATCCGTAAGATCGGGAGGGCAATGTTATGCGGGCCAGTTTTTCACGCGATGAGATGATCAGCGCCACCACGGCGGCAAAAAATTTCGGCAAGGTCGTCGCCGACCTGGCCGAACACAAGCGGGACAAGACCGCCGTGGTCAGGAACAACGAAATCACGGCGGTCATTCTGCCGGTTGCCGAGTATGAATACATGGCGGACATTGTCGAGTTCGTCGAGCACCTCGAGATCTACGACCTCGTCACCAGCAGAGGGAAAAACCACGGCGACCGTATCCCCCTGGACACGCTCCTGCAGGAGGAAGGCATTGCCTTATAAGGTGCTGCTTACCGAGGCGGCGGTGGCCGACTTCCGGGCGCTCGACGGGGCGGTCAAGAAACTGGTGGCCAAACAGCTCAAAAAACTGGAAGAATCCCCCCATCTCGGGCAGCCGCTCGGAAATATCCGGGGTTTTGATCTGGCCGGTTTCTACAAGTTGTATGCGGACCGCAAGGCGATCCGGATCGTTTATCGGATCATCGAGGACGAAGTGGTGGTCGAAGTCGTCGGCGTAGGCCGCCGGGAGAATTTCGAGGTCTATGCCGAGGTGCCCCGCCGGTTACTGAAGAAATAACGGCCCCTGGCAGCCCGTTGAAAACACACAAAAATTTCATATAAAGCCTACCAGTGGAACTAGTTGGGTAGTTCAAGTGGGAGCGGCTTCAGCCGCGAACTTTGCCGAACCAAGGCATTCGCGGCTGATACCCTCAAGGGGCACGCCGAGCCGCTCCCACAAAAATCATCCCTGGGCGTGTCATTGCGAGAGCGCTTCTGCGACGAAGCAATATCTATCTTATTGATTTCATCATGGCGAGATTGCTTCGCTACGCTCGCAAAGACGACGTACCGAGTTTTTCAAAAGACTGCTAATCCTCGGTCAATGGCTTGATCGGGATGCCAATCCTGGCCTGAGGCAGTGACTAAGGCAGAATATGGCTAAATCGCCAGTATTAGACCGTGACCAAACCCGGGCGGAGGAGCTGGCCAACAGTCTCAGCCACGGGCTGGGTTTGTTGGCCGCCCTGGTCGCCACCCCCTATCTGATCAGCCATGCCGCCAGCCGCGGGGATGTTCTCTTCGTTTTTGCCACCAGCCTCTTCGCCGCCACCATCATCATCCTCTATCTGGGCTCCAGCCTTTACCACGCCTTGCCGGCCGGCCAGGCCAAACGGGTGGCCCAGATCATCGAGCATTCCGCCATCTACCTGTTGATTGCCGGCACCTACTCCCCGATCACCCTGGGGGTGCTGCGCGGCGCCTGGGGCTGGTCGATATTCGGGCTGGTCTGGGGGCTGGCTTTGGTCGGCGTGGCGCTAAAGGCCTTCGGCAAGGTCGCCCATCCCCGGATCTCCACCACCCTGTACGTGCTGATGGGCTGGATCATCGTTATCGCCATCAAGCCGCTGCTGGCCGTGATTCAAACCAGTGGCCTGCTCTGGCTGGTGGCCGGCGGCCTGGCCTACACGGCCGGGGCCGTTTTTTACATCAACGACTACAAGCTGCGTTTCGGCCATCTGATCTGGCACTTCTTTGTCCTGACCGGCACCACCTGCCATTACTTCGCGGTCCTCTGGTATGCCGCCTAGCGCCTCGGCCGCCAGGTGCGACTCGTTTCTCTTATCACAAAGAAATTCAGGAAACAATTTCCCTAAAACAATACTACTCGGTTAGATTAAGCCAGCTTAGGGGTAAACCATTGAGACAAGAGCTTAATCTCACATTGTCGTACAGCTTTAAGGCCTCTGGAGGGTATTTTTTTGGTACTGGTCTGATTAATGGGCGGCAGCCAATAAATTGGGAAGTGTCCGGTTTTCCTATGTGCTGAAGAAGAAATTTGACAAAAGCAAAAAGCGGACTTGACCCCTTTTACTCGAAATAAGGCTGGGAAATAACCCGATGATTGAGTAATGAGGAAAAGGGGTCAAGTCCGCTTTTAGCTTTTGTCGACACTTCGAAGAACTAAGTGGCAAAGGCAAAAAAAAGACCCCAAGGGCGGCATCTCACCGCCCTTGGGGTCTAGCGCTGTTTTCCACCAACCGGATCAATGATGGCGGGAATGGTCGGCCTTCTTCTCGTCGGCTTTGGCATCCTTGCTGCCCGCCGGGGCCTTCATCCCGCTCGAAGCATCTTTCATCATGTCGCAAGGCATTTTGCCGCAAGGCATCTTGCCGCAATCCATCATGTCGCAAGGCATCTTGCCGCAAGGCATCTTGCCGCAATCCATCTTGTCGCAAGGCATGCTCATCCCGCCCATGCCTTCCATCTTCGCCTTCATGTCTGCGGGCATGTGTTTCTTCATCTTTGCCAACTGTTCAGGGGTCATTTGCGCCTTTACTGCCGCTTTGGCCTTCAGGTGCATGACGTCAAGATCGGCCTGCAAGGCGGCGATGGCCCGGATCTGCTGCTCCGCCTCGGCCGTATTGACCGGCTCCTTGCCCATGATCTCCTGCAGCTCAATATCAGCGATGTCGAGATCCGCCGTTTTCTTGATCAGTTCCTTGCGATGGGCGAAATGAATGGCCTCAACGGCTTTCTGCTGTTCGGCGTTTAGTCCCAGCATCTCAATCATCATCGCGAAGTGGCCGCCCATGCCCCCGCCCATCCCCCCGCCCTGCATCATCATGCCCTTGCCGCCCCCGTCCATGCACTTGCAGTCCATCATCCCCTTGTCGCCGCCCATCATGGCGGCCGCATTCCCGGCGCTAAAACCCATCAGTACCGTAATCAAAATAGCAGCCAATTTTTTACTCATGTGCTTCTCCTTTGCTTAAATTGTGATTCGAAATCTTCATAGATAGTTCCGGTCCGGAACTGGCCTGTTCGTCCACAGGCTATCATCAGGGCCGGCCTGTCGGCAAGAAATTCATCACTCACTGCTCGAGCCCTGGCGCCGCTGGCGAACGACCGGCGCCGGGATTACAGCGCCGACTGGGGTAGGGCAGGCGCCCGGATGGGGAATATGTCACTATTTTTTTATGTTTCGTTTTGCCCTTTCGCTCAGCCATACTGGGATAGAACTATTTATCACCAAGAACCGAAAATCGGAGGGCGTCATGAACAGAACCTTACTAACCGCGATCATCATTTCTCTGGTAATCAGTACGCCGGCTTTGGCCCGGGCCGAATTCTATCTCTCGGGCCATGTCGGCGGCGGCCGCGCCAGTGATTCCACCATCGACAACGCCAGCGGCGCCGATCACACCCTCTCCCACGACCTCGGTTTTGACCTCGGGGTCGCGACTGGTTACGCCCAGCCCTTTTTTCGGGTCGAGGCCGAACTCAACAGCCGCAATGGCGACGTCCATCGGATTGACGGCGAAAATGCTCGCGAGGGCGACTTTACCGCCTACACGGCGATGGCCAATCTCTATCTCGAAATAGACAATTCCTCCCCGGTGACCCCGTTTGTCGGGGCCGGCGCCGGGGTTCTGCGCCTGTCGATTGATGACCTGCGCTCGGATTCGGTGAGCATCGGGGACGAGAGTGGCTCCACCGAGGCCTGGCAGTTTATTGCCGGGGTGGCGGTAGAGCTGTCTCCCCACACCAACCTCGATTTAACCTATCGATATCTTGGTTGTAATGACCTGTCCTGGGCCGGCGCCACCATCGACTACACGGTCAACAGCTTTGTGGTCGGTTTGCGTTACGCCTTCTGACCCGGAGGTAAACCATTAGAGGCTGATGATGAGATCGGACCATTAGGGAATAAGCAGTTCGAACTGGTTTTGGGCCTGATGCTCTGATCTCATCAGAAGACCTGTCGTGAAAGGAACCGGATGGCGAAGTTATCCCACTCCACTACCGATTGAAAAAGCCTGAATTTACCGAAGTTACGATCTGTCATATATCGCCGTTATGTCGTCCCTGACGGTTTTATTTGGCGGCTTGCTCTTTGCGGCCAATCCGCCCGCCTGCTCCTTTCGCTGTACAATCAGATAGTTGCGCTTCTGGTTCCCGCGGCCATTTTCTGGCACGTTAGTTGCCTTATCCCTTCTCGTACAGATGCCCCAAGCGGCCATTCATCCCTTTCTTGTTGTCCATTGAAGGGGCGGCCGACTTACCATCTAAGGCAAGCCAAATTTCGAAAGGATCCATCATATGAGTGACTGGTATTTAAATATGTGGATGTGGGTGATACTGGCTGTCTTGGTGGTTGTTGTTGTCGTGTTTCGAAGTCTGTCCAGGAAATAACGGGGCTGTGCAACCAGCCAATTTTTTGATTTTGAGGCGGAATATCCGGTCACGGTATGCAGTTTAAAAGACAAGGAGGATTGTCCATGAAGAGGAACAAGGTTTCGCGCTATGTCTTGATCGGAGTGGTTGCTTTGGGCCTCGGCCTGGCAGGCGGCTGCGTGACAACGGATACGGCCAGTTCACGTTTTCCGGAACTGCAGGACAACATCAACGCCGCCAAAGCGGTAGAGGCCGAGGCGTATGCCCCGACCCCGCTCAAGTCGGCTGAGGAGAAGCTGGCGGCAGCCAAACTGGCGGTGCAGGCCAAGGATATGGTGACCGCCAATAAGCTGATCGATGAGGCCATGGTGGATGCTGATTATGCCAGGGCCGCGGCTCCCACCCAAAAGGCCAAGAACGATGTCATGCGTCTGCGCGAATCAATCCAGGCCGTGCAAAACGAAATCAAGAATCTACCGGCCGCGAACTAGCCGCCTATCCATGCAAAAGGAGGAGTTGAGATGATTTACCGATATATTCCCAGAACGTTGAAAGCTGCTGCCCTGGTGTTTTCGGTCGGAGCCGTTTTGACCGGCTGCGCAGGCGTGGTTGATCATAACGAACAGCTAGCCAATGAGCGTCTGGAGTCGGCGCGTAATGCCTATGGCCAGGCCAAGGCCGATCCGCTGGTCGAAGCGTACTCCCTGAAAACCCTGCTTGAGGCCGAAAAGGCCTTGCAGGAGGCCGAGCAGGTGCGGGAGAAAGCCTATGCTCCCAATCGGCTGGCCAGCTCCGGGGAATACGATGCCAGTCAGAAAAAGGCCTTTTATAATGACATTTCCCGGCTCGCCTATATGGCCGAGCGTAAAGCGCAGACCTCGGTCGCCTTGGCGGAGGGTGTCGTTGCCCGCAACGATATTGTCAAGCTGGGCAAGGAAAGGGCCGAGGTCCAGTTGCAGAAAAGCCAGGTGGAGCAAAAACTCCTCCAGCAGGATTTGACTGATAAGGCGGCGGCTCTGGAACGGGCGAAGCAGCAACTAAGTATGGCGACCAGCGAGACCGAACGGGCGAGAATTATTGCCGATATTCAGGCCCAAGAGGCGGCCTTGGCCAATGCCCTGGCGCTGGCCAAGGCCCGAGAGGCTGATCTGGCCAGGGCTGAGGCTGATGATCAGGCCAGAGTGGCGGGACAGGCCAAGGGCGAGGCGCAGGCCCAGGCCCGAGCGGCCGAACAGGCCAAGGCTGAGGCGCAGGCCCAGGCCCGGGCGGCCGAACAGGCCCAGGCTGAGGCGCAGGCCCAAGCCCGAGCGGCGGAGCTGGCCACGGTTGAGGCGCAGGCCCAGGCCCGAGCGGCCGAAAATGCCCGGGTTGAACTGGCCCTGCTGATGGTGGAGATGACGGAGTTGCAGGGGCAATTGACCGATCGCGGGATCGTGCTGACCATCGGTGATGTACTGTTTGCCACCGGCAAGTCCAACCTGAATGCCAGCGCCCAGCGCAGTATGGTGAAACTGGCCGAGTTCCTGCAGAAAAAACAGAACCGCAATCTGCTGGTGGAAGGGCACACCGATAACGTTGGCAGTGATGATTACAATCAGGGCCTTTCCGAGCAACGCGCCGCGGCGGTTAAAAGCGCCCTGGTCCAAAGCGGCATTGCCGGTGACCGGATTGTCACGGTCGGCTACAGTAAGAGATACCCTCTGGCCAGCAATGCTGACGCCGCCGGCAAGCAGCAAAACCGCAGGGTTGAGGCGATCATTCTTAATGAAGGGGTCAGGCCGGAGAGTCAGTTCCGGAAATAGGGTTTGAACCGGACTCGACACTATAAAGTTGACAGAACCAAGCACTTGTGCCACATTGTGGCACAAGTGGTGCATTTCTCTCCTGAAAGCCGGTTACTTAGCCCCCCTGAGTAACCGGCTTTCACCTGTTTTAAACCTGGTGTCCTGGCTTTTTCCGAGATCAACCGGGAATCTTCCGGGTTGAGCAAGTATCCCCTGGCCAGCCAGCGCCGGACTCTGATTACTCCCCTCACCAAACCTTGCCTCCGTTTGGGTTCGTTTAACTCCCTGGCCAAGCCAATCCTGCCATCCCGGCCGATTTTACGAGGTAAGGGAAAATATTCCCTTGCCGATCCCTCCCTTCCCCGCTACCCTCGGCTTAACGTAAACCAACTTACCCCCGGAGATTCCCGACCATGAAGAAAGCCGCCGC
Source organism: Deltaproteobacteria bacterium (assembly GCA_020056965.1). Lineage (GTDB taxonomy): Bacteria > Desulfobacterota > Desulfobulbia > Desulfobulbales > JAGXFP01 > JAGVGT01. The sequence continues at coordinate 1,047 of JAGVGT010000095.1, read as the reverse complement.
CCCGAAACAAGCCCCCGCTGAGCAGAAGGCCGCCGTTGCCACCGCCGGCGGCAATCGCCATAAATACCGCCTGAACCTGGAGTATGACGGCACCAGCTTCAGCGGCTGGCAGAAGCAGGACGACGCCAAGAGCATCCAAGGTTCCCTGCTCAGCGCCGGGATCACGCTGTTCGAGGATCAGGGCCTGGACGTTCAGGGCTGCGGTCGCACCGATGCCGGTGTCCATGCCCTCAACTACACCGCCCATCTGGAAAGCGCCAACGGGAAAATCCCGCCCCAGATCATCCTCAGAAAGCTCAACGACCTGCTGCCCCCCGCCATCGTGGTGCTGGGCGTCGAACCTTGCCAGCCCCGTTTCCACGCCCGGCACAGCTGTCTCGGCCGCAGCTACCTCTACCAGATTGCCCACCGCAAGACCGCCTTCCAGAAAAAATACGTCTGGTGGGTCAAGGAGCAGCTGAACGTCAAGGCCATGGCCGAGGCGGCCGAGCTCTTCACCGGCATGCACGACTACACCTCCTTCGCCGAAAAACAGGAGCTGAAGAAATCCACTCAGGTCTTGGTGAAGGGGGTTTATATTTACGAGGACCCGGAGATGCTGCGGCTGCGTGTGGTCGGCTCGCACTTCCTCTGGAAGATGGTACGGCGGATGGCCGGGGTGCTGGTGGAGGTCGGGAAGGGCAACCTTACCCCCGAGCAGGTGGCGGGGTTTCTCGAAACCGCTTCCGCGGCCCCATCCCGCTTGACGGCTCCGCCTTCCGGGCTGTTTTTTGAAAAGGCCTTCTACGACCAGAGGGAGTTCGATCAGTTCCTGGCGGCGGCTGAGGAAGCATAAGCAGCCATGCCACTAGTGGGGCCTAGATAGCATGCCGGACTCGGTCAGAAAGATACTGGAAGACACCCGGGAACTCCTGCGTTTCCGGGCTGAGCTGGGTTTAAGCGAACTGCCGCTGACCCCGGAAGTGCAAAAGTTCATGGCCGGGGCGGAAAAGCCGGCCCGAGCCGAGGTGGCCCCCGCGTCCCGGCCGCCGGTCGCGCGCGCGGTTG
>JAGVGT010000005.1 GCA_020056965.1 Deltaproteobacteria bacterium | reverse complement strand
TGAGGTCGCGCGCAAGTCTTGTCGGTTCCGGCGGAAAATCCCGCGCCAGGCCTTAATCTTTCAAGACGGCGCCGGTGGAGCCGGAGGTGACCATTTTCACGTAGCGGGCCATGTAGCCGGTGGTGACTTTGGGCGGCGGCGGGGTCCAAGTGGCCCGGCGGTGGGCCAGTTCGTCCTCGGCCACCTCCAGGGTGATTCGCCGGGCTGGGATGTCGATGGCGATTTGATCGCCTTCCACCACCAGGCCGATGGTGCCGCCCTCAGCTGCTTCCGGGGAGATGTGACCCAGGCAGGCCCCTTGGGTGCCGCCGCTGAAGCGACCATCGGTCAAGAGGGCGACGCTGCCGCCCAGGCCCATGCCGATGATGGCCGAGGTGGGCGAGAGCATCTCCGGCATGCCGGGGCCGCCCTTGGGGCCGCAATAGCGGATGACCACCACATCGCCGGACCGGATCTCGCCGCCGAGGATGGCCTTCTGCGCCTCGGCCTCGGAGTTGTATACCCGGGCCGGGCCGCGGTGGACCAGCATCTGCTCGACCACCGCCGACTGCTTGACCACCGCGCCGTCCGGGGCCAGATTGCCGTAGAGCACGGCGATGCCGCCTTCTTGATGATACGGGGTGGAGACCGGTTTGATCACCTCCCGGTCCCTGACCCTGGCCTTGGCAAGGTTTTCACCCAGGGTCAGGCCGGTGGCGGTCATTACCTCCAGGTTCAGGCCGGCGGAGGAGTCGATCAGTTCCTTCATTACGGCCGGCACGCCGCCCGCCTCGTCCAGCTGCTGGAGGCTGTGGTGGCCGCCGGGAATCAGGCTGCAGATGTGGGGGGTCCGGCGGCTCACCTCGTTGAACATGGTCAGGGGCAGGTCGATGCCGGCCTCGCGGGCGATGGCCGGCACGTGCAGGACGGTGTTGGTCGAGCAGCCCAGGGCCATGTCCACGGCCATGGCGTTGGCGAAGGCGGCGGGGGTGGCGATGTCGCGGGGGCGGATGTTCTTTTCGAGCAGGTTCATGACCGCCATACCGGCCTGCTTGGCCAGCCGGATGCGGGCGGCGGCCACCGCTGGGATGGTGCCGTTGCCGGGCAGGGCCAGACCGATGGCCTCGGCCAGGCAGTTCATCGAGTTGGCGGTAAACATCCCGGCGCAGGAGCCGCAGCCGGGGCAGGCGGCGTCTTCCAGTTCGCCGAGTTCTTCCTCGCTCATGGTCTGGGCTTTGACCCGGCCGACCCCTTCGAAGACGCTGATCAGGTTGACTTCCTTGCCTTGGAAGCGGCCGGTCAGCATGGGGCCGCCGCTGACCATTAGGGCCGGGATGTTGACCCGGAGCAGGGCCATCAGCATGCCGGGGGTGACCTTGTCGCAGTTGGGGATCATCACCAGGGCGTCAAAAGGGTGGGCCATGGCCATGATCTCCATGGAGTCGGCGATGATCTCGCGGCTGGCCAAGGAGTACTTCATGCCGGCATGGTTCATGGCGATGCCGTCACAGACTCCGATGGTCCCGAAGGCGATGGGGGTGCCGCCGGCCATGCGGACGCCGGTCTTGACCGCTTCGAGAATTCGGTCGAGGTGGATATGGCCGGGGATGATCTCGTTATGGGCGTGGCCGATCCCGATCAGGGGGCGGCGGATCTCTTCATCGGTGTAGCCGATGGCCTTGAGCAGGGAACGATGGGGCGCCCGTTCCAGGCCTTTTTTCATCAGGTCGCTACGCATGGGGTGATCTCCTGCAAAGTAGTGGTATGCGGGCCGGAACGGCCACGGGCAAGGTCTGGCGGGCCGGGTGACGGCCGGGGGAAGACCGGAAATTTCAACAAACGCAGACTTTACGGGCCGACATGGACAGTGTCAAGGCAAAAGCTGTGGGCGCCGGATTTGTCCGGAGTTGAGATAATTGGCTCTCTTGCTAAACATTTCTTGCCAACCACTTGATTTTCCTATAGATTGGCCATAAATCAGAAAAGCTTATGAATATACTCCGGACCAAACCGATGCCCAGCCGCCTTTTCATCGCCAGACCTCTCTCCTCCGAGTCAGCCCCCGTTTGATGAAATATCTGTTCGGACCAGTTAATTCGCGGCGCCTGGGGTTGTCCCTGGGCGTGGATCTTGTTCCGGCCAAGATCTGTAACTTCGACTGTATCTACTGCGAGGTGGGGCCGACTACCGGATTGACCTTGCGGCGGGCCGAGTATGAGCCGACGGCCGAGGTGATCGCTGAACTGGAGGAGTATTTCACCGGGCTGGAAAGCGGCGGTGGTGTTTCGCCGCAGGTGGTCACCCTGACCGCTTCCGGCGAACCCACCCTGCACAGCGGCATCGGGCGGATCATCAGCTATCTCAAAGGGCGGACCGAACTGCCGGTGGTGGTGTTGACCAACGGTTCGCTGCTGACCGATCCCCAGGTGCGTCTTGATCTGATGGGGGCCGATATCGTGGCGCCCTCCCTGGACTCGGCCCGTCCGGAAAGTTATGCCTTGGTCAATCGTCCTTCCCCGCGCAGCCCTGCGCCGGAAGAACTGATCGAGGGGCTGGCCGCCTTCACCGAGGAATTCGGCGGTGAGGTGTGGCTGGAGATTCTGCTGGTCGAAGGGGTCAACGACAGCGAGGCCGATATTGCCGCCCTTGTCGCGGCGGTGGCCCGGATCAGGCCGAATCGCATCCAGTTGAGCACGGTGGTGCGGCCGCCGGCGGGGGTCTCCACGCCGGTGAGGGTGTAGGTGAGCTGCTTGCCGCCGCCGCCGGGGTAGCGGGTGGGCACCGCCACCACCATCACCCCTGGGGGGGC
>JAGVGT010000067.1 GCA_020056965.1 Deltaproteobacteria bacterium | reverse complement strand
CTCTTCCGATCTCGGCCTGGAGCAGCCCGGAGGCGACCAGCCCCGCCCCGGTCGCCGCCGCGGCCCAAGCCGCCGACACCATCAGCGGCAAGGTCCTGGGGGTCTCGAAGAAGGCCAAGACCATCACTCTGGAAGGCGACAAAGGCCCGGTGATGCTCAAGTTCGACGCCGCCACCACCGGCATGGAACACGCCGCCGCCGGCGAGGCCGCCATCATCAAATTCCGGGTCGAAGGCAAGGACAAGGTCGCCGGCGAGATCAAGCCGAAACTGGCCACCCTGCCGGCCGGGGTCCAGGAAATCACGGCGGCCGAACTGATCGCGCTGGTCACCGCCGCCAAGGACGACTATGTCCTGATCGATTCCCGGCCCGCCGCCCGCTATGCCGAGGCCCACATCCCCACCGCCATTTCGATCCCGGTCGAGAAGATGGGCGAACTGGCCAAAACCATGCTGCCCCAGGACCACAAGGACAAAGTCCTGGTCCTCTACTGCGGAGGGGTTACCTGAGGCATGAGTCCGAAGGCCGCCGGTCAGGCGGTCAAAATGGGTTTCACCAATGTCAAGGTTATGCTGCAGGGGGCGCCGGGCTGGAAGAAGGCCGGGCAGATGATGGTGGCCGACCACAAGTTCGTCGCCGAGGGCAACATCGTCCTGGTCGACCTGCGGGCGCCGGAGGAAGTCGCCGCCGGCCACATCGCCCGGGCGGTCAACATCCCCCTGGCCAAACTGGCCGAGGCGGCAGATGAGTTCCCGGCCAGCAAGGCCGCGCCCATCGTCCTCTACGGCAACGGCGACGAGGCCAAGAAAGGCGCCAAGATCGTCAAGGAGTTCGGCTTCAAGACCATCGCCCAGCTGGATGGCGGGCTGGCCGGCTGGCAGGCCGCCGGTCACCAGCTGGTCAAGGGAACGGCCGGCAGCGAGATCAAGTGGGTCCGGATTCTCGGGGCTGACGAGGTTTCCATCGCCGACTTCGAAAAGGCCGTGGCCGGCAAGGCCAGCGGCCAGATGATTCTCGACGTCCGCGGCAAGGACGAGGTGATTGGCGGCATCTTCCCCGGCGCCGTCAACATCCCCCTGGACGAGCTCGAGAGCCGGTTGGCCGAATTGCCCAAGGACCAGGTCATCCTGACCCACTGCTCCACTGGCGCCCGGGCCGAACTGGCCGTCGCCGTCCTCAAGAAGAACGGCCTCAAGGCCCGCTTCCTGCTGGCCGAGGTGGCCTGCGAGGACGGCGAGTGCGAGGTTAGCGAGTAGGACAGGCTTGCCTGTTAATACGTGCAAAATCCTTCTTCCCTTCGATGAAGCGGGGGAACTTTAGACAAGAGCTTCCAGGCTAATGATTCCGGGCGGCAAGAGAGACCTCTTGCCGCCCTTCTTCCATCCAGACACCGACACGAGGAACCAGATGAAACGACCCCTGCTTATCCCCTGCCTGTTCGCCGCCACCCTTGGACTGGCGACCACCTATCCTGCCGCCGCCGGCGAGGCCAAGGTGCCGATGGCCAAGCTCTGCGGTGGCTGCCACACCCCCGAACCGGGGGTAATGATGGGCTTTCTCGACAACATCGCCATGAAGTCGAAGACCATCCAGATGGATTTCATGGACCATAAGGAGGTGGTTAAGTTTACCGACGACACCACCGTCAAGTATGTAAAATCGTTGGAAGACATCAAGAACTACCGGACTAAGGGCTTTCAGATCAACTTCACCGAGAAGGACGGGAGCAAGATCGCCACCCAGGTGATCCGCTTCGACATCTTGCGGGCCATCGGCGACGACGAGAAGCTCGACAAGGCGGCCTTCCTCAAATACAGGGAGACTCCGGGCCTGAAGCTCTATGACGTCCGCCCCATGGACGCTTACAAGGCCGCCCACATCCCCGGCGCCCTGCCGCTGCCGGCCCCGGCCTTCGACAAGTTCGTCAAAAACCTGCCGGAGGACAAGACCACCCCCATTGCCCTTTACTGCACCGGCGGTTGCCTCTCCCCCACCGCCGCCATGAAGACCAAGGCCTTGGGCTACACCAACGTCAAGATTTATACCGGCGGCTATCCGGAGTGGAGCCAGGGTGAATATGGCGTGGTCGAGGCCGACTGGCTTAAAGGGGCCATCGCTGCCGCCACCCCGCAGGTCATTATCGACCTGCGGCCGGAGGCCGAGGTGCGGGCCGGCCATCTTCCCGGCGCGGTGGCCATTGCCCCGTCCGAACTGGAGCAGGCCAAGGGACGCTTCCCGGAACGCAAGAATGTCCCCATCGTCTTCTACGGCCCGGGTAGCGAGGCCGCTGCCGCCAAGATGGTGGTCTGGGGCTACAAGATGGTGCGGATCCTGCCTGTGAGCTTTGGTGAGTGGCAGGCGGCCGGAGGGCCGGTAGCCAACGGCCCGACCGCCACTGAGATCGTCTTTGTGCCCAAGCCCAAGCCCGGCACCATCAGCCTCGCCGAGTTTCAGGAACTGGTCGCCAAACCGGCGAAGAATATCCAGCTGGTTGATGTTCGTAACGCTGACGAGCTGGAAGAGGGCACGCTCAAAGGCACCCTCAACCTGCCGGTGGACGACATCGCCCAGGCCATCAAGGCGGTGCCGACCGGCCAGGAGGTCGTGCTCTACTGCAACACCGGGATCCGGGCCGAGATGGCCCACAACCTCCTGGACCAGGAGGGCCGCGCCAACCGCTACCTTGACGCCAAGTTGACCTTTAACGACGATGGTCAGCCGATGATCGCGGAAAACTAACGCCTGCACCTTGCCGGTTTCATCAAAATCAGGGCCATCCGGGAGCATCTCGGACGGCCCTGATTTGTCCTATCCCCCTAGGCGATTTCCCCGATCAACCGGACAATGGCCTTGCCGAGCAACCCCGAAAAGTTCTATAATCGCTTTTCTGGACCGGCGCGGCAATCAATCTCGGCAGAGGCCTGTGGACGTGGATAATCGGGAAGCCAGCTCCATTCTGACCCGTCTCGAGCAGGACGGGCAGACTACCGAGACGACTGGCGAGACAGCTCTAGGCTGCGCCACCTTGCTGCTTGCGAATTGCCAGGACGCCGACTTCCAGGCGGACGCCGCCACCTTTCGCTTGCTCTGCCGCCTGGCCACCGCCCCCGATCGGCAACTCTCCACCTTGGCCACCAATGCCCTTTACCATAACCTGATCGAACCGCTCTGCGACGATTTCACTGCCGCGGCCGCCAGCCAGGCCCATGCGGTGCTGGCCGGCCTGATCGCCTACATCACCACCACCCCGCCCGGCCGCCCCCTGGGGGAGCTGCTTGACCACCTGGACCTGACCAGCTCGGCGAAGCTGCTGGCCCGCTGGCGCCACCTTATCTCGCCGAACTCCTACCCGACGCCGGCCGACTTGGAGAAGATCAAGACCATTCTCATACCCTCGCGAATTTCGGTGGGGGCCGATGTGGCCATCACCTCGGTTCTGGCCCAGCGGCTGACCAAGTCCCTGCCCGAGACGGAGATCGTCCTGATCGGTCCCGGCCATCTGAGCGACCTGTTTTATGGCTTGCCCAGGGTGCGCCATCTCCCCTTCGCCATCGAGCGTCACGGCAACCTTGCGGACCGACTGCTCTTCTGGCCCCGGCTGCTGGCAGCAATCGCCCCAAGCCTGGCCGACCTCTCCCCCGAACAGGTGCTGGTGGTGGATTCCGATTCACGCCTCACCCAGCTGGGCCTCCTGCCCATGGCCGTCAGCCCGGTCTGCTGCCAGTTCCCCTCTCAGATCCTGACCCCAGAACCCGGCCACTGCTCCCTCTCGGACCTGGCCAACCAGTGGCTGGACAGCTGGCTGGACCAGAGTTCGCCATGTTACCCCGCCGTCGCCCCCGCCCCGGAACGACAGGCCGCCGCCCACTTCTTCTGCACCAGCCTCCGGGCGGCCGGCACCCGCCGGCTCCTGCTGGTCAACTTCGGGGTGGGCGGCGATCCGCGCAAGTGCCTGCCGGAAACCTTTGAAATAGAGCTTCTGGCCGGGCTGCTGGCCACGGAAAACACCATAATTATCCTTGACATGGGCTGCGGTTCAGAGGAAAAAGTCAGGGCTGAGAAATTGCTGGGTTTACTGGCCGATCATGGTCAGCAAACGGTCCACCTCCAGGACTGGCAGCTGCCGATGGTATCGGTTCCCTTCCGCCACGGAGTGGTCGGGCTTTGCTCGTCGCTCGGCACCCTGGCAGCCCTGAGCGGAAGCGTCGATTGCTTTGTGGGCTACGACTCGTGCGGTCAGCACCTGGCCAATGGCGCCGGCGCCCCGACCGTGACCATCTTCGCCGGCGCCCCCAACCAGCGGTTTCTGGAACGCTGGTCACCCTTAAGCCCGGCCGGAACCAGTCTCGTCATCCCGGTAAACGACCGCAAACCTGGTCCGGCCGAAACCACCGCGACCATCGCCAGGATCACGCAATCCGTTAACCAGCTGAATCCACCGAGGTAAATTTTGAACAAAACCATTACCGACAGACACCGGGCGGCCCTGGCCAAATTCCCAACGGCCAGAATCCTGGTGATCGGTGACCTGATCATCGACCACTTCATCTGGGGCAGCGTCAACCGCATCTCGCCGGAGGCCCCCGTGCCGGTGGTCAATGTCACCCGCGAAAACCTTCTGCTGGGCGGCGCCGCCAACGTACTCAACAACATCTACGCCTTGGGCGGCAAAGGGGAAATGTGCGGGGTGATCGGCCAGGACACCATGGGCGACCATCTTCTGGAACTCCTGCAGACCCTGGGCTCACCTACTGAAGGGATCATTAAATCCGCTGACCGGCCGACCACCAAGAAAACCAGGGTCATTGCCCAGCATCAGCAGGTGGTCCGCTTCGACCGCGAAAAGAGCGGCCCGCTGCCAACCGAGGTATTGGAGAAGATCTTTGCCTATTTGGATAAAAACCTCGTCTCTTTTCAGGCCGTGATTGTCTCCGATTACCACAAGGGCATGATCAGCGCCGAGCTCATGGCCCTGCTGATGAGGAAAGTTCGGACCCAGAAGAACATCCCGGTGATTGTCGATCCCAAGCCCCATCTACTGGAGCGGTTCACCGGCGCCACCATCCTCACCCCCAACGTTGCCGAGGCGGAAAAGATGGCCGGGATCAGCATCACCAACGAAGACGAGCTCTGCGAGGCGGCCCGGTTGATCAAAGAGAAACTGGGCTGCGCCGCCCTCCTGATTACCCGGGGCGAGGCGGGGATGGCCCTCTTCGAGGAGGAGCGAGAACCTCTGCTGATTCCGACCATGGCCCGGGAGGTCTACGACGTCACCGGCGCCGGCGATACGGTGATCGCCACCCTGGCCCTGGGGTTGGCCTCCGGCCTCAACTTTTCCGAGGCCGCTATTCTGGCCAACCGGGCCGCCGGCATCGTCGTCGGCAAACTGGGCACGGCCACCGTCACCCCCGAAGAACTTCTAGGAGAAACAGCATGAGCAATCTTCTCAGCATGACCGCCTTCGGCCGCGGCGAACAAAGCAGCGACGGGCGGACCTGGACGGTGGAAATCCGCTCGGTCAACCATCGCTTCTGCGACATCAAGATCCGCCTGCCGCGCAAACTGGCCGGGCTGGAAGAACAGGTCAAGAAAGAAGTCGCCGCCGACTTCACCAGGGGCCATATCGAGGTGACCGTCAACTGCGACGGCAACGAAGAGGGCAATTACCAGCTGCGACCCGACCTACCCCTGGCCCGCCAGTACTTCCGCTGCCTGCAGGAGATTATTTCCGACCTGGGGCTGAATACCCAGCCGGACCTGGCCACCCTGGCCGCCTTTCGAGAGGTGATCGTTTCGGAAAAGAGCGAGGACGACCTCGACCAGGTCTGGACGACCGGTCTCGGTCCGGCCCTGAGCGCCGCCCTGAACGCCTGCCGCCGGATGCGCGAGGCCGAAGGCAACCATCTGCGCGACGATCTGCGCGCCCGGTTGGCCTTCATCGCCGAAGCGGCCCAAAAGATCGAAGTCATGGTGCCACAACTGGTGGCCGAGCGGGAGACCGTCCTGAAAGAACGGCTGACGACCCTTCTGGCCGGGATTGACCTCGACCCCCAGCGCCTCGCCCAGGAAGTGGCGATCATCGCCGACAAGTCGGACATTACCGAGGAACTGGTGCGGCTGCGCAGCCATATCGGTCAGTTCGGCAATTTCCTGGCCCAGAGCGAGGCGGTGGGACGCCGGCTCGACTTCCTGCTCCAAGAGTTCCTGCGGGAGATCAACACCATTGCCTCCAAGATCGCCAACGCCGAGATCGCCCACCTGGGCGTCGAACTGAAGAACGAACTGGAAAAGATGCGCGAGCAGGTCCAGAATCTGGAATAGAGGAAAAACTTATGGATTATCGCCTGATCAATATCGGTTTCGGCAATGCCATCGTGGCAGGAAGAGTCATCGCCGTGGTCAACCCCAAGTCATCACCGATGAAGAAGCTCCGCGACGAGGCCCGCGACCAGAAAAGACTGGTCGATGTCACCGAGGGGCGGCGGACCCGCTCGATCATCGTCACCGACAGCAACCACGTGATCCTTTCGGCGGTGCAGACCGAGACCATCTCCCACCGTTTCTCGGCCGCCTCCACCCCCGAACCGGTTGACCCGGAAGGCGAGCAGAAATGAGCGTTCCCGGCCAACTCTTCATCATCTCGGCCCCCTCGGGCGCCGGCAAGACCACCATCCTCAAGCAGGTCATGGCCGACCTGCCCGGCCTGGCCTTTTCCGTCTCCCATACCACCCGGACGCCGCGGGCCGGCGAGGTGAACGGCCGCGACTATCACTTTGTCGACCGGCCGTCATTCGAGCGGTTACGGACGGCCGGTGATTTTCTGGAATGGGCCGAGGTGCACACCAATTTTTACGGGACCAGCCGAAGCGCGGTGGCCGAGCAACTGACGGCGGGGCTCGACGTAATCCTCGACATCGATGTACAGGGTGCCAGCCAGGTCCGATCCATCCGGGAGCTGGCCGCCGTGAGCCTCTTCATCCTGCCCCCCTCCCTGACCGAGCTGGAAAAGCGTTTGTCCGGCCGCGGCACCGATAGCGCCGAGGTGATCCGGCTGCGCCTGGAAAACGCCCTTCGGGAAATAGCCGCAAGTGGCAGCTACGATCATCGCATCATCAACGACCAGTTGGAAGAGGCGGTGGAGATGGTCAAGGCCGTGATCCTGGCCGCCCGGAGCCACTGCGGACGCGGCCGGAACGGCGACCCGCTGCCGGAATTTCCCGATTCGCTCGGAGCGAGGGTCTAAGATGGCGCCCCCTCGCGAGATATTGATCTGGGGCATCCACCCGGTTTTGGAGGCCCTGCGCGGCAACCCCGGGCTGGTCCGGGAGGTCATCACCCAGGGCCGCCCGAGTTCAGCCAAGATCCAGGAGATCATCGATCTGGCCAGCTGCCAGGGGATCCCGGTGAGCAACCCGCCCCATCTGCCCTTGCCGGCCGGGGAGGTTCCCGCCAATCACCAAGGGGTCATGGCCCGCCTCAAAGGTTTCCCGACCTGTACCCTTGAGGATCTGCTCCGCGGCCCCGAAACCGCCCAGACGACCCTGGTGGCCCTGGACTCCATCCAGGATCCCCACAATCTGGG
>JAGVGT010000008.1 GCA_020056965.1 Deltaproteobacteria bacterium | reverse complement strand
CGCGTGACTACTGCCGAAACAAACATTACGGCTAACACCACCGACATTGCGACTAACGCCGCAGACATCGCCACCAATACGGCCGATATTGGCACCCTCCAGACCGATGTCACTGCCCTGGATGGCCGCGTGACTACAGCCGAAACAAACATTACGACTAACACCACCAACATTGCGACTAACGCCGCAGACATCGCCACCAATACCGCCGATATTGGCACCCTCCAGACCGATGTCACTGCCCTGGATGGCCGCGTGACTACTGCCGAAACAAACATTACGACTAACACCACCGACATTGCGACTAACGCCGCAGACATCGCCACCAATACCGCCGATATCGCCACCGAGACCGCCGCTCGGATTGCCGGAGACGTCGCCACCGAGGCCGCCGCCAATCTCTACACCGACAGCGCGGTCGCCAACGAGGCCGCCGCTCGTGACGCAGCCATCCTCGTGGAAACTACAGCCCGCATTGCCGATGTTGACGCCGAAGAAGCGGCCCGCATCGCTGCCGATGCTGCCGAGGTCACCGCCCGTAACGCAGCCATCCTCGTCGAAACTACGGCCCGCATTGCCGATGTTGACGCCGAAGAAACGGCCCGCATCGCTGCCGATGCTGCCGAGGTTACGGCCCGTGACGCAGCCATCCTCGTGGAAACGAACAACCGCATTGCCGATGTTGACTCCGAGGCCGGCGCTCGGGCTGCCGGAGACGTAGCCACCTTGGTCGCCGCCAATCTCTACACCGACGGCGCGGTCGCCAACGAGGCTGCCGCTCGTGACGCAGCTATCCTCGTTGAAACGAACAACCGCATTGCCGATGTTAACACAGAAGAAACGGCCCGCATCGCTGCCGATGCAACCTTGACGACCGACCTTGCCAACGAGGTGACCGCCCGCACCAGCGCCGACACGACCTTGCAGAGCAATATTACCGCTGAAGCAGGCACCCGGGCTGCCGCCGACACAGCCTTGACGACCGGCCTTGCCAACGAGGTGACCGCCCGCACCAGCGCCGACACGACGTTGCAGAGCAACATTACCGCTGAAGCAGCGACCCGGGCCGCAGCCGACTCAACCTTGACGACCGGCCTTGCCAACGAGGTGACTGCCCGCACAAGCGCTGACACAACCTTGCAGAGCAACATTACCGCTGAAGCAGGAACTAGGGCCGCCGCTGACACTACCTTGACGACTAACCTTGCCAATGAAGTGACTGCCCGCACCAGCGCCGACACGACCTTGCAGAGCAACATTACCGCTGAAGCGGGGACTAGGGCCGCCGCTGACACTACCTTGACGACTAACCTTGCCAATGAAGTGACTGCCCGCACCAGCGCTGACACAACGCTGCAGAGCAACATTACCGCTGAAGCGGGGACCCGGGCCGCCGCCGACACAACCTTGACGACTAACCTTGCCAACGAAGCCACAGCCCGCACCAGCGCTGACACAACGCTGCAGAGCAACATTGATACTGAAGCAGGAACCCGGGCCGCCGGTGATACCGTAATTCAAGGTCAAATCGACGCGATGGACATACTTGTTGAGACCCAGAACCTTGTTGTTTCTGACACTATGTCCATTGACACCAATGGCGGTACTCCGGCTGACAACATTCTTGGTACCGGGGTTATGACCCTGGCTGACAGCGCAATGGAACTCGGTGTTACCAACGCCGCTGGCGAGGTCAACGGCATCAGAGCCACCAGCACCAGCGCGACCATGGCCGGTGGTACAGGGACCACCACTTGGACACTCACCGATACAGGTGCCGTACTGAACGATTCATTGAATGGGGATACCTTTACGGTTGATAACGCCGGCAACACAGCCATTGCTGGGGCTCTGAGAGTAACCGGAAACGCCACCATCGCCACGGCGGCTGACACAACCAACACCTTCGGCAGCGGCGCCAATTCCTCCAACATCATCGGTAATGCCGGCACTTCAGCCAACACCCTCACAGGTGCAATCAACACCATTACCGGCAGAACCAATATCAACACTGTGACTGCTGCTACAACCAGCATTGGCATGGCGAGCGGCACCAATAACCTGACCGGAACCACCAACATCCTCGGAGATACCAACATCAACGTAACCGGTGGCGGAACAACCAACATCAACACCGGCACCAGCACCGGCGCAACCAACATCGGCAACGGTACTAACCTTGTAAACATTGCCGGCCCCAGCACCCTCGGCAGCACCGATGGAGCCAACACCGGCGCCATCAATGTTAATTCAACCGAAGCCAGCGTGACGGTGACAAACAGCCTCGGCAACACCCACGGCCTGGTTGTCGGGACATCTCAGACAACCTTGACCGGTGGTACCAACTCCACGACCTTGGCCTTGAACGACAGCGGGGCCACCTTTTCCAACACTGCCGGCCAACCGGTGCAACTCCACGGGGTGGCCGATGCCACCTCGGGTAACGATGCAGTCAACTTGGATCAGTTGGGACGTGGTATAGCGATCGCCAATGCCATGGATGTATTCTTGCCGCGGGCTGATGAAACTTTCCGCCTCAGTATGGGCGGTGGTTACTATGAAGGCACAACGGCGCTGGGTATGACCGGGGCAGGTCGCCTCTCAAACAAGGTGGCCATTTACTTTGGTGTCGGCAGCGATACCGACTTCGAAGACGTTGGTGGTAAGGTCGGTATGAGTATTGGTTGGTAAGTTACCAACGCATTGAATTGAAGAGGCCTCCTTGCGAAGGCCTCTTCTCTCTTTAATAGGGGCCGCTGGACATTAAACGATGTCCAGCGGCCCCTATTTTTATTGGCAAAGGAGATGCCCTGAGCAGAACCCTGCTGGCCTTGCCGGGGCGACTCTGTCGGCTGGCGGCATGACACTATTTCCGGTGGACAGAATTTACCGGCGGAGTTATGAACTCTTCGAACAGTAAGTTGCGCGACGATTCTTTGCCGAATCGGCAACCCACTCCGGCGCCCAGCCGGCCCGAACCAACAACATTCGCCGACGAGACCCCATCATCATGAAACTATTGCGGCTGACCGCTCTCCTGATCTTAACCACCCTGCTCGCCGCCTGCGCGACCACGCCGCCCCCGGCCGCGATTCCAGCCGAGATCCCCAAACCTAAAGTGGCCCTGGTCCTGAGCGGCGGAGCAGCCCGGGGCTTTGCCCACGTCGGGGTGATCCGCGCTCTGGAGCAGGAGAAGATCCCCATCGACCTGATCGTCGGCACCAGCGTCGGCAGCCTGATCGGCGCGATTTACGCCAGCGACCGCAACAGTTTCGAACTGGAGTGGACCGCCTTTCAGCTCGAAAAGGACAGCCTCTTCGACTACGGTTACTTCACCGCCATCACCGGCATGGGCCTGGCCGAAGGCGCCAAGCTGGAGGAATTCGTCAAGACCAAGATCCCCACCGCCAACATCGAAAACCTGAAGATTCCCTTCGCGGCGGTGGCCACCGACCTGAACTTAGGGAAACGCGTGGTGCTGAACAAGGGTTCGGTGGTCAAGGCCGTCCACGCCAGCAGCGCCATTCCCGGCGTCTTCGAGCCGGTGCAGCATCAGGGCCGCCTCCTGGTGGACGGCGGGGTGACCGACAACATCCCCATCGATGTCGCCCGCGAGCTGGGCGCCGACATCGTCATCGCTGTGGACATCAGCGAGAACGTCGAGAACCACAACATCACCAACCTGGTGGACGTGATGCTCCAGGCCGTCAATATCATGTTCAACGAGAATGTTCTTTCTCACAGGAATAATGCCGATGTCTTGATCACCCCGGCGGTGGGCAAGGTGGCGATGCTTGATTTCACCCAGAAGAAACAGTGTATGCAGGCGGGCATTGAGGCGACCCAGAGGTCGATGCCCGAAATAAAGGCCAAACTGGCGGATTGGCGACCGAAGGGCGGCTCATGAGAAAGGCCTTAATACCTGCCGCCCCAACCGATTGCGGTTCGGGAACGCCTGGGTAGGGCGCTTTCGCCGAAAGCGCCGTCATCCTGCGGGAGCGGACGGCTCGGCGAGCCGTCCCTACCGCGGGGCGAGTCTCACTCGCCGTTCTCCGCACCCCGCCCATCCTCCTCGTCCACCCGCAGGCCGTAGACATTGTTCACCGGCGCCAGACCGCGCCGCTCCAGAGAGACATCGCAGTGATGATAATCCGGGCGGGAACGGCGGTTGAAAGCGACCAGGGCCTTCAAGGCCAGCCAACCGATCTGGCCGTCCGCCGCCATCCTGGTCAGTTCCTCCAGGGCGCTGCGGTTGTCGAAGGAGATCGGCCGGTAGGGGCGCGGGGAGATCAAGGCGTCATAGATATCGCTTAAGATCACGATCTCCACCATCTCATCGACCGCGTTGATCCCGCGCGGATAGCCGGAACCATCGTAGCGCTCGTGATGGTCGCGGGCGACCCGGGCGGTCAGGTGTTCAGCTTCACCGGTGTAGTAAACCAGGAGAACATAGCCGGCCAGGGCGTGATTTTTGAGGATCGAGGCCTCGTTGCGGGTCAGCGGCGTGGGTTTCAAGAGGATCGCGGCCGGGACGCAGACCTTGCCCAGGTCGTGGGACGGCCCGGCCAGGGCGCCCAGCAGAGCCCGCTGATCGTTGGGGTAGAGATGCCTGGCCAAAAGCGTGGAGAGGGCGAAGACCATCAGGCAATGGCGATAGGTGTGGAAATCCTGGGCCCGGAAATAATCAAGGGCATCGAGCACCGGCTGCAACAGCGGCACCCGGCCCATCAGGCCGAGGATTTCCGCGGTTTCCAGCGGATCGGAAAAGATGGTGTCGTAGGGCGGGGCGGCTAGAAATCCCCGCAGGTCCCGCTGTAAATCGGTCAGCGCGGCAAAGGGCTGGCTGGTGCAGGCGGGGCCGGAACGGCTCCGGGCCAGAGCCGCCATGGTCCCGGCGTCCAGCCGGGCGCCGGCCGGCAGCAGCAACTGGCCGGCCAGGTTGACCACCTCATGCGGCAAAATCAAATCTTCCATGACACCTCGACTTCCTGGAGGGCAATGCCCGGAGAGCGCGGAATCAACAACCAGACCAGCAACGGTTGCTCCAAAGATTCTACCCTAAATAATTCCGGTTCCCAATACCACCAAAATTTAAGGAATACCTTAAGTCCCGGCAAATCCCCCAGCCCACGGCGACAACCTCAGACCCATCACTTCAGACACTCCCGCAATGACTTCCCCAACCCTTCCAGCAACTGGAAGTAGGCCTCGGGACCGGGCGTCAGCCCCGCCCCCTCGGGATCAAGCACCCCGGTGCCGGCCCCGGTCCCCTCGATCAGCATCCGCACCAGCTTCGGCTCGAACTGGGGCTCGCTGAAAACACAGCGGGCGCCGCTGGCCTTGATCTTGGCGCGAATCTCCGAGAGACGGCGAGCCCCCACCGCCCGCTCCGGGCTGACCGTGACCGAACCCACCGCCCGCAGCTGGTAGCGCTTCTCCAGATAGGGATAGGCATCGTGGAAGACCACGAAGGGCCGCCCGGCCACCGGCTGCAACTGCTGGGCCAGGCGGCGGTCCAGTTCAACCAGGCGCCGGTCCAGGGCGGCGCCGTTCTGCCGGTAGCGTTCGGTGTTGGCGGGGTCGAGTTCGGCCAGGACCTTGACCAGCCCGGCGACAATGGTTCGGCCGTTTTGGGGATCGAGCCAGAGATGCAGGTTGGTCTCGGCATGACCCGGTTCGGCATGGCCTTGTGCCTCCTCGCCATGGTCATGCTCGTCCCAAACCCCGCCCGCCCGGGCCGGCAACAGGGTAACGCCCGGCAGGCCGTCCAGGGAAACGACCCGGGCCTGACCGGCCAAGCCGGCCAAAGCTTTGTTGAGGAAGGTCTCAAAATCCGCCCCCACCCGCACCACCAGCTCGGCCCGGCTCAACAGTTTGGCGTCGGAGGGGCGCAGGCTGTAATCGTGGGGTGAACCACCCCCCTTGATCAGCAGCTCCGGCTCGGTCACCCCGGCCATCACCCCGGCCACCAGAGCGTGAATCGGCTTGATGGTCACCACGACCCGGGGGGCGGCCGCCGCCGGCAGCGCCCAAAACAACAGCAGACAGAACGACAGCAAATAACGCCAGCGGGACATGCGGCAACCTCCCTGAAAATTCATTGTTTTATGACCTTAAAGTGTTATATTGGCCCGCTAGTATTATGTTATATTGTTGCAAAAGCAAGAACTAATAGGAGCCTCCTTGGAACAACCTGCCCCGGTAAGTCCGGCCTTTATCGCCACCGACCACAATCACGACCACTGCGTGAGCCTGGCCCTGCAGACCGCCGAGGCAATCTGCCGCGAGCGGGGCCAGCGTTTGACCACCCTGCGCCGCAAGGTCCTGGAACTGGTCTGGGCCAATCATCGGCCGGTCGGGGCCTACGGTCTGCTGGAGATGCTGCGGGACGAATCCGGGCAGGTGGCGCCGGCCACGGTCTACCGCGCCCTGGACTTTCTCCAGGAGCAAGGGCTGGTCCATCGGTTGGCCTCGCTCAACGCCTTCATCGGCTGTGCCTTTCCCGGCGCCGCCCATACCGGCCAGTTTCTGATCTGCACCTCTTGCCAGGAACTGGCCGAACTGGACGACCGCCAGATCACCGAGGCTTTGCGGGCCAGCGCCGACGCCTCCGGATTCACGATCAGCCACACCACCGTCGAGGTCCTGGGCCTCTGCCCCCATTGCCGGAAGGGCCGCGCATGAACGAAATTCACTGGGAACCCCGGGAACCGCCCCTGGTCCGGGTCGAGAATGCCAGCCTGCGCCTGGGCGGCAAGGAGATCTTGAGCGGGGTCTCCCTGGGGGTCTGCCGGGGCGAGATTCTCACCATCATCGGCCCCAACGGCGGCGGCAAGACCACCCTGCTGCGGATCATGCTCGGCCTGCTCAGCCCCGATCAAGGCCAGGTGACCCGCGCCCCCGGCCTGCGGATCGGCTATATGCCGCAACGGATCACCTTCGATCCGGTCCTGCCCTTGAACGTCCGCCGCTTCCTGACCCTTTCCACCCCGCAGCCCGAACCGGCGCTGCTCAAGGTCCTGGAGGAAGTGGGGGCGGCCGCCCTGCTGAACGCACCGATGCAGAATCTTTCCGGCGGCGAGCTGCAGCGGGTCCTGATGGCCCGGGCCCTGCTCCGGGACCCGGACCTGCTGGCCCTGGACGAACCGGCCCAGGGGGTGGACGTCCACGGCCAGGTCGAGCTGTTCGGGCTGATCTCCAAAATCAGCCATGAACGGGGCTGCGCGGTGGTCATGGTCTCCCACGACCTGCACCTGGTGATGGCCGCCACCGACCGGGTCCTTTGCCTGAACCGCCACATCTGCTGCACCGGCAGCCCCGGCTCGGTCCAGGCCAACCCGGCCTTCATCGAACTGTTCAGCCCCCGGGCCCTGGGCAACCTGGCCATTTACTCCCACCAGCACAACCACCACCACGATCCGGTCACCGGCAAGGAGTGCGCCGGCAAGGAGTGCCAGCATGACTGACGGCAACGAAAAACGCTACGGCCACGCATATCGAGAAATTGAATGCAAGTTCCACCCTGGCTGCCCCCACAAGGAGATCGAAGTCTGCGCTTATCTGCTTCGGTTCCTTCCATGCCCTCGCAATGACGGGGCTATCTTTCAATTTGTCACCAAAGGCGCGTCATTGCGAGAAGCGCAGCGACGAAGCAAGCTCTTGCCAGTCCAGGAAAGGCCAGCTTGCATCACTAGGTTATACACAGAACGATCAGGAGGCCAGCATGGATGATTTCCTGGTCCGCGCCCTGATCGGCGGTATCGGCGTGGCCCTGGTGGCCGGCCCCTTCGGCTCCTTCGTGGTCTGGCGGCGACTGGCCTACTTCGGCGACACCCTGGCCCACTCGGCCCTGCTGGGGGTGGTGATCGGCTACCTGCTCCA
Source organism: Deltaproteobacteria bacterium (assembly GCA_020056965.1). Classification (GTDB taxonomy): domain Bacteria; phylum Desulfobacterota; class Desulfobulbia; order Desulfobulbales; family JAGXFP01; genus JAGVGT01. The sequence continues at coordinate 16,120 of JAGVGT010000008.1, read as the reverse complement.
CCTCAATCTGACCCTGGGGGTGATCGCGGTCTGCCAGCTCCTGGCCCTGCTGCTCTTCCTGCTCCAACGGCGGCGCGGCCTGGCCGGCGACACCCTGCTCGGCATCCTCGCCCACAGCGCCCTCTCCCTGGGGCTGGTCCTGCTGGCCCTGGCCGAGACCCTGCGGGTCGACCTGCTCTCCTACCTGTTCGGGGATATCCTGGCGATCAGCCGCGCCGACCTCTACTGGATTTACGGGGGCGGGGGGGTGGCGCTGGTGGCCTTGGGCCGGATCTGGCGGCCGCTTTTGGCGATCACCGTCCATGAAGATCTCGCCCAGGTCGAGGGCATCCCAGTGGCGAAAATCAACTGGGGCTTCATGTCGCTGATGGCCTTGGCCGTGGCGCTGCTGATGAAGGTGGTCGGCCTGCTCCTGGTCACCGCCATGTTCATCATCCCGGCCGCCACCTTCCGCCGCTTCGCCACCACCCCGGAGTCCATGGCCGCCGGGGCCGCCGGTTGCGGCATCATCGCGGTGGTCGCCGGGCTGTCGGCCTCCTACCGCTGGGACACCCCGGCCGGGCCATCCATCGTCATCGCCGCCACCCTGCTCTTCACCATCGCTTTCCTGCTGCCGGGCCGGAGACTGCACTAGGAAGGGCAAAACGTAAACTCGGCGGGTCCGACCGAAGTGAGAAATCAATCCCCCGATGACTCTTTTTCCATCTCCTGCAGGCCGGCGGCCAGATCCTGGCGGGATATTTTCTCGGAAAGCAGAAAAATTACCGCGCCCGGCAAACCGCAGAGCAGCAGAACCAGGCGGTAAAGCAGGGCCATGGCCAGAATCTTATTGGGATCACCGGCGGCGCTAAAAAAATAGATAAACAACTCCTCAAGCACCCCGACCCCACCCGGAGTAACCGGTACGGCGGTCATAATGGCGATCAGGGGTAGGTACAGAACATAATGGTACCAGGCCAAGTTGATCCCCAGACTGAGCCCCACCGACATCACACACAGAACAAAGGCCGAAACGATCAGGAGGGAATACAAGATGAGCGGCGGCAACAGGCTGCCCGTTTGCCGGTAGCGGTGCAGGGCCACCCGGACCATCTCCAACTGCCGGGAAAAAGGCAGAAAACCGATCAGTCGGCGGAGGGCGGCCGAGTTGTTCAAACGCACGTTCAGAGAGAGGAGCAGGACCACCCCGATCCCCGCGGCGATTACAAAGATCGCGAAAACCGGCTGCTTCAAGTCGATGAGGCCACGGTGACCAGTCAGGAGCAGAACGCCCAGCATGGTCGCTGAAACCAGACACAGCAGACTGAGCCCGACAAAGCGATTGGCGAAAATGCTGACCAGAGTGGCGCCTTTTCGCCCGGTATGCCGCATGACGAAATAGGCCTTAACGGCATCACCGCCCAGGGCGCCGGGGAGAAATTGGTTAAAGAATTCACCCAGGAAAGACAGTCTGACCACACTGGCGCGATCAAGACCGATCCCCTGGACCAGCATCAACAGCCGCCAGCGAAAGGCGGTTAAAAACACCGCCGCCAGCTGGAAAAGCATGGCGGCCAAAAATGGCAGCAGGCTGAAGTCCTTGAGGCTGGAGGACAGTCCAGGACTGCTGGTCAGCTCCCCCGCCGGAGAAACCACCTGGTAATCCCGCCAGTGGACCTGGTTACCAATCAAGACCAGCAGCCCGAGCATGGCGATAAGCTTGGCGCTGACCAGGAGATATTTCTTAACCCGGGGCGTCAATGGGCTGCCTCTTCGCCGATCGTAGCGCGAATCTGGGCGAGTCCGAGGTCGATTGAGTTTTTGATCTCGCGCTTGCTCACGGCCGGATTGGCGCTCACCGGCCCGACGGGTCCAGGCCCCTTCCGGCGCCTCACCTCTTCCCCTTCTGCAGTGCCAGTTCAATCAAGCGGTCCAGCAAGGCGGGGAAATCCAGGCCATGGGCCTTGGCCGCCTGGGGCAGCAGGCTGGTGGGGGTCATGCCGGGGATGGTGTTGGTCTCCAACAGGTAGATGCCATCGGCGCCGACCATCATATCGGTGCGGCTGTAGACGTCGAGTTGCAAGGCGCGGTGGGCGGCCAGGGCATAGCCCTGGGCCAGCTTGGTGGTCTGTTCATCCAGTTCGGCCGGACAGACCTCGCGCGAGGCACCGGGCTGGTACTTGGCCTGATAATCGAAGAAACGGAACTGCTTGTCGGGGATGATCTCCACCAGCGGCAGGGCGGTAAGATCGTCACCGTTGCCCAAGACCCCGCCGGTGATCTCGCGACCGGCGATGAACTTCTCGACCATCACCCGGTCGTCGAACTCGAAGGCCGTGGCCAGACCGGTTTTCAGTTCGGCCAGGGAATCGACGATGCTCATCCCCAGGCTGGAGCCCTGGCGCAACGGCTTGACCACCAGGGGCAAGCCCAACCGGCCGACCAGTCCGGCCGGATCGGGGCGGCGCGGATCGACCAGTTCCCAGTCCGGCACCGGCAGCCCGGCCTGGCGATACATGACCTTGGCCAGATGCTTGTCCATGGCCAGGGCGCTGCCCAGCACCCCGGCCCCCTGGTAGGGGATGCCCAAAAGATCGAGAAAACCCTGGACGGTGCCATCCTCGCCGAAACGGCCGTGCAGGAGGATGAAGGCCACGTCGATCTCCCCGGCCTCGGCTGCCAGTTTGGCCAAATCGAAGGCGGGATCGTAACGACGCACCTCGTAGCGATTGCGGTCCAGGGCCTGCTGCACCCCCTCGGCCCCCTTCAACGACACCTCCCGCTCGCCGGATTTACCCCCGGCCAGCAAGGCCACCTTCAGTTTTGCGCCCATCGTGATTCCTCTAACCTATTTTATAGACGAACCGCGGAACTGCTAATTGACGACAAACCGCAGAACCGCAGAAGTTTAACTGCATCCGGTGAAACGTACCATTCCCTCAGTCTTCAGCCTTCAGCCTGGTCACGCCCCGCAACTTAAAGGCTTTTCCACCACTCGGCAAGCATCCCGCCGAAAAATATCTCTGGCCCAGCCCCAGTCAGCTGAGTAGAATCAGCCCCCATGGAGCGCGAAACCTTAAAGAAACTGGCCGAAATCGTCGGGGCCGACCACCTGACCACCACCCGCGAGGAGCTGCTCTGCTACTCCTACGACGGCTCCGGGCTGGAATATCCGCCCGAGGCGGTGATCTTTCCCGGCAATACGGCTGAGGTCAGCAGGATCATGCAACTGGCCAGCGCCGCGGGTTTTGCCGTGGTACCGCGCGGGGCCGGGACCGGCATGACCGGCGGGGCGCTGCCGGTGGCGGGCGGGGTGGTCATGGCCATGAGCCGCTTCAACCGGATCATCGAGATCGACGCCGCCAATCAGGTGGCGGTGGTGGAGCCGGGGGTGATCACCGGCGACTTCCAGCGGGAGGTGGCTAAACTTGGCCTCTTCTACCCGCCCGACCCGGCCAGCCACCAGTTCTGCACCCTGGGCGGCAACGTCGCCGAGTGCGCCGGCGGCCCCCGGGCCGTCAAGTACGGCGTCACCCGCGACTACGTCCTGGGCCTTACCGCGGTGCTGGCCGACGGCCGGACCATCCACACCGGGGTACGCACCGCCAAGGGGGTGGCCGGCTACGACCTGACCCGGCTGCTGGTCGGCTCGGAGGGCACCCTGGCCATCATCACCGCCATCACCGTGCGGTTGCTGCCCCAGCCGGCGGCCCGCGCCACCTTTCAGCTGCTCTTCTCGGAGCTGCCTGCCGCCACCAGCCTGGTCAGCCGCTTGCTGAACCGGATGACGCCCTGCACCCTGGAGTACCTGGACCGCACCGCCCTAAAGATCGTCGCCGACCAGCTCCCAGCGCCGCTGCCGGAAGCAACCGCCGCCCTGCTCCTCATCGAGTTGGACGGCGACCGCGAGGTGGTGGAACTGCAGGCCGCTCGCCTCAACGAATTTCTGGCCAATCAGGAAGGGTTGCTGGAGGTGCGCCGCGCCGCCACCGGCCCGGAAACCGAGCAGCTCTGGGCGGCCCGGAGGGCCATCTCACCGGCTACATTTAAACTCAAACCCCACAAGATCGGCGAGGATGTGGTGGTGCCCCGCTCCAAGATTCCCGAACTGGTCGCCTGCACCGAGGCCCTGGCCGCCAAGCACGGGTTGCTCATCCTCACCTTCGGCCACGCCGGCGACGGCAACATCCACGTCAACATCATGCTGGACCGCCAGGATCCCCGCGAGCTCGAAGCCGCCGAGGCCGCCACCGGCGAGCTCTTCGCCAAGGTCATCGAGCTTTCCGGCACCATCACCGGGGAGCACGGGGTGGGCCTCACCAAATCCGCCTTCCTGGGCCGCGAGATCGATGCACCGACCCAGGCGATCATGCGGGCGGTCAAGAAAACCTTCGACCCCCAGAACATCCTCAACCCGGGCAAAATCTTCGCTTGAACGGTTTTCCGCGCCAGCGAACTGCCGGTTAACAAATAGCATGTCAGTCATTGCGAGGAGCTTTTTTGCGACGAAGCAATCTTCAGGTTATTTGAGCCTCGTGCAAAACTCACAATTCGTCATTCCCGAGGTAGTAATCGGGAATCCAGTCTTCGATAAATCAAATAGTTCTGGTCCCGCCTTCGCGGGAATGACGGAGAAGATTGGTTATCAGAGAGTTTTGCAGAGGCTCTTCAAGTTATTAATTTGGGGAAAAACAAGATTGCTTCGCTTTGCTCGCAATGACGATGCCAAGAGTTTTCAACCTCCGCCTAAGCCGTTGTTCAACCATAACCGCACCATTGCCATGCCTTGATCGGCAGAAGAGGTCATAAACAGATGAAGCAACTCCAAGTGTACGACATCGCGCTTAGTTATTTAGAGCAAGGCCAGAACGCCACCGTGGTGATGGTGCATGGCGCCACGGCCGATCACCGGATCTGGGAGATGCAGCGGGAGGCAATCGCCAGGGACTTTCGCTATATCGCCCTCGACCAGCGCTATTTTGGGGCCAATCCCTGGTCCGACCAGGGCGCCCGCTACTCGCTGGGAACCCACGCCGAGGACCTGGCCGCCTTCATTCGCGCCTTGGACGTGGGACCGGTGCACCTGGTCGGCTGGTCGTATGGCGGCGGGGTCGCGCTCAATCTGGGGGTCAAGCACCCGGAACTGGTCCGGAGCCTCTTTCTCTACGAGCCGACGGCCATCGCCGCATTGGTAACCAACCCGAAGGACCAAGATATCCTGGCTGAAGAGCACCAAGGCGTCAGCCCGGCCATTGACGCCTTCAAGGCCAATGACGTGGAGGGGGCGATCAAGCGGTTGGCCGAATGGACCAACAACCTGCCGGCCGGGGAGTTCGACAGCGCCACCCCGGACTGGGTCAAGACCATCACCTTCGAGAATGCCCGGATCTTCCCGCTGATTTTCACGGCCCCGCCCCCCCCGCCCATCACCGCCGCCCAACTCGGCCGGATCAAGTTTCCGGTCGCCGTCGCCAAGGGGGCACAGACCCGCCCCTTCCTCAACATCCTCGCCGACACCGTGAGCCGCTGCATCCCGGGTTCGCAGAAGATCGTTATTCCGGATTCGACCCATGCCGCCCCCTACCAGAATCCGACCGGCTTCAATGAGGCACTCTTGGGGTTCTTGGCGAAACAATAATGTCGCCTAGACCCAAATCATCTTGCGGAGTGCAACCCGGAGCGACCTCGGCAAGGAGGCCTTATCTCCCCAGCCTGACCGGACGCCATCGCCGGAATTCCCAAACGACTATCACCATCATCACTTGTCCCGGCTGAGCACGTGGCCAAAAGCCTTTTTGAAGGATCATCCTGACACGTTTTCAATAGCGCAAAGCCAGAGGGGAAAGGTAATGTGGTTTGGAAATATCTTGACCGGTAGTTAATTATTGTCACCGGAATTATGGGCTGACGGATCCAAAGGGAAAAGCTTTGATACCGCTTGAGAAGTTTTATACAGAAGATCCCCGGTGGCACGAAAAGATCGGGGACATTCACGCCCTGCTTGAGCGCGTCAAGATCAGCGAGGAACAGTCCGGCGATGTGTTGCATCTGCGCAAGCTCAATCGGATTCTCTCGATTCACGCCTCCACCGCCATCGAAGGCAACCAACTCACCCTGGGCCAGGTCGCCGATGTCATCAACGGCAAACCGGTCTGGGGACCGCCCAAGGACATCAAAGAGGTGCGGAATGCCTGGCATGCCTACAACGAAATGCCCCACTATGAGCCTTGGTCGGTGGGCGACTTGCTGCAGGCCCACGCGCACCTGACCGAAACACTCATCGGTGAGTCGGGCCAGTTCCGCACGGTCGGCGTTGCCGTCGTGCGCGGCGATGGCGTGGTGATGCACCGCGGTACCACGGCGGAACAGGTACCCGTCCGTGTCAAGCAGCTCCTGCACTGGGGGAAGACCAGCGAGGCGCACCCGCTCATCAAGAGTTCCGCCGTCCACTATATGCTGGAATACATCCATCCCTTCCGTGACGGCAACGGCAGAATCGGGCGGCTGTGGCAAACGTTGATTCTTTCCAAATGGAATCCGTTGTTCGCCTGGATGCCGGTCGAAACCCTGGTGCACCACAATCAGGCGCTCTATTACAAGGCGCTGCAAGATTCGCATACTGGCGCAGTAGACTGCCGTCCGTTCATCGGTTTCATGCTCGATGCCATAGCAAATTCGCTGTACAAGTACATTGACGTGGCGACGGAGACGTTGGCCGATGTCCCTGTAGATGTCGGTGTAAATGCCGGTGTAAATGTCGGTGTAAATGTCGGTGTAAATGATCAAATTCTGGAGCACTTGAGACAAGAGCCCCGATTGTCGGCCAAAGAGTTGGCCACTTTGCTCAACAAGAACACCCGCACAATCGAACGCCACCTCAAGATGCTTCGGGAACAGGGCCGCCTTAAACGTATCGGCTCCGACAAGGCCGGCCATTGGGAAGTCATCGAGAGGCCGTCATGAGTAAACCCAGCAATGATGCCCCATAAATAAATCTGTCCCGATCTAAGCCGTGGAAGACTGACCTGCTCATGTATCGCTAAAAATCCCAGCGTTTGCGGATGGGCGAGAAAGCAGGGGAAGGCTGGGCTTGTCAAGAATAAAGATTTGACCCCAATTTACCACCTGGCCAAGGTCAATTACAAGATACACACCGACGCCATCAAGGATCGTCTCATTCCGCCGCGTATAACCAGGCAACAAGCAGGGGCCATTTACGCCACCGAGGCCGATTTGCTGAATGTGGACATTGTTCGGGCTCACCGCCGCTCAGTGGCGCCATGATAATCCAGGGACATCCGGCAATATGAGGGATCTCGCCAACCTGGAGCAGTTGGTGGTGTTGTCGAATATGGAGAGTATCAATGCAGTGCTTATCCATCAGGGGCTTTCCTCGTCCGACCGGTTGCGGCAATTGAACGATATTGCCATCGGTCAGATGCGGTCCCTGCTTGGCAGCTCGGCAGTCAGACGCCTGGCGTCGGACCAAGTCAAAAAAGCCGGTAAGGATAAGTGATGTTCAATAAAATAAATCTGTCCCGGTTTTATTTCCTTGGTTGCAAAGAAGGTTAACCGTTCGACAATAATTAAGTAAGGTGTCCCTGGAACTTTAAACTCGGCAGCCTGAAAAGGGTGGCGGCAGCTTCCGAGCTGGAACTGTCGGCGATCAAGGGCTTCGGCCCGGAGCTGGCCCGAACGGTCTACGATCATTTTCACGCCTAGATTTCTGGCAAATCCTGTTGCGTTACACTTTCCCCGAGAATTCCGGTAAGTTTGCTCTGTTAATTTTATAGACAGGTGTTGGCTGAAATGGTTTGATAGGTGATGGCTTTTGGAATATCTTGATTGGTAGTTAAATATTGTGCCCCCGGAATTACGCCCATGCTATTTAAAAATAATCGCAAACCCATTATCGCTCTGATTTTCATCAGCTTTTCATCTCTGATGCTACATGGGTGCGCAGCCAAGCAAATCGCCACCACCACAGCACCTGTCACCACCGGGATTAAGGTAATTGAATATGGACTTTTTACCGCAGAACCCTTGAGTGAAAAGCCTCTAACAACCTTCGACATTGATGGCGCAGGAGTTCACAACATCACGGCTGTTAAGCTGAGCAAAAAAGGAGACAAGATTGCGGCCTCATTACTTGGAAAGTTCGGGATACGATATAAAGTCCTCGGTTCTCCGCCGCATACTGAAGTTGAACTAACAGTGAAGGTGCTTCCCCCGGGAGCAAATGAAAATGGACCTCAAAAACCGACAAGCTCGTTTGGATCCTTACTGAACGGGGAGAACGGCAAATGGCCCAATCACCCAAACTTTGATACACAGTGGAGAGTACTTAAGAGGATCGGCGAGACAACTTATGACGGCTTTGTGTTTGAGAAGGACTGGCAATTAGTACCTGGGAAGTGGGCCATCCAGATCTTTCATGAAGAAAAGCTGCTTGGCGAAAAGATCTTCGAGGTCTTTCTACAGGACACCGCAAAAATTGATCGAAATGATTTTTTACAGATCGAGATCGCAAGGCTTAACAACCCTGATTGCAGGGAGCGATTGAGTGCCGCACTCCAGCTAGAGGAAATGGGACCGGGTGCCGCCCAGGCGACACCATATCTCATAAATGCCTTAAAGCATAATTCTTACATCGGTGTGCCTGGCAGGTGCGATAGTGGTGTGGCGGTTACACGAGCCCTTGCCTCTATCGGACCAGGCGCAGTCAAACCGCTCATTTTGGCTCTGGCGGAAAACAGCCCCCCAATATCCGAAGGAGCGAAAGAAGCACTGCGTAGAATAGGAGAACAAGCAATGCTTCCCCTCATCGAGGCCTCGATCAGTGATAAAAGCTTGCGAATCAGATCTGGAACCGTAGAGATTCTTGAGAAAATTCATGATAGCCGTGTTGTACCAACTCTGATTCGCACCCTCGAAAAAAGTAAGGACGCTTCGGTGCGTCAAAAATCCATTGAAATTCTGGGCAATTTGAAAGCCCCGCAAGCAGCGCAACCTCTTGCCGTTATCGCAACAAACAAGAATGAAGAATCCGCATTACGGTGTGCGGCCATTGAGGCATTAGCCAAGATTGGGGATACTGAAACCACCGCAAATACCGTTCAAACATTACAGGACGAAAATCAAGCAGAGATTCGGGTTGCCGCCATTAGGTTTCTTGGACTCAAGGAACCGACGCAGCCGACAGAGGTACTTCTACAACTTCTCGGTTCTGGCGATGAAAAGGAACGTGCAAAATCATTAACTACTCTGGTTGAGAAAAGAGATCCACGGGCCTTGGAATTAACGTTGGCGGCATTGAACGATCCGGACATGACGGTACGATGCAATGCCGCGTCCCTGCTAGGTGAAACGGAAGACCCCAAAGGGTACGAGGCACTGCTCGGAATGACATCCGATCAAAACCCATACGTTAGACAGGCAGTTGTGGGAGCACTTGCCAAGCGGCACAACAGCCAGGCCATTCCATCCTTCCTCAACCTAGTCACGGACACCAACAGCGAGGTACGCATCGAAACCGTACAGGCCTTGGCTCTCTTTGACGATGCACCTGCTCACCAAGCTATCATGACAGCCGTTTCCGACGAAGACAGTAGAGTTCGCGAACAGGCAATTCAAGCATTGGCAAAGTACAATACCCCGGAAACCATCAACCTTCTAATCGGAGTAATCCGGGGAAATGACTCCGATGATTCTTCGATTGCCGTGAAATCGCTCGTAAAACTGGGGGAGGTGGCCGTACTTCCACTGATCAAGTCACTCGGAAGGACGGCGGAGGATCCGGGCGAGTTCCGCGTACCCATTGTCAGACGTCCTGCAATGGGATTTAGTGGGATGCTTATCCAAACCTCGAGCATGGCCATCGGTTCGTTTGATTCAAAAGGAAAACCTATCCAGACCGAGAAAAATCCTGAGGTCAGACTCCGGGGAATCGCTGCACTGACGGCAATCGGTAAGCCGGCAATCGGGGCACTGCTTAACGCCCTGAGAGACGAAAACACCTTGGTCCGACAAGGCGCCATTGAGACTCTCGGAAATCTTCGGGAAGAACGTGCGGTAATTCCACTGATCGAGAGCTTGAACGACCCCGACTTGTCTCAGTTCAGTTGCTCGGCCTTGATCAAAATCGGTGAACCGGCGGTGGAGCAGTTGTTGAATAGGTCCAACGATCCCAATGAGTATTTTCACCGGAAAATCATGTTGGCACTGGCGAATATTGCGGACAAAAGGGCTGCGGATGTATTACTGAGCTCCATTGCTGACAAAGACCACCTAACTCGCTGTATTTCCGTCAGAGGCCTGGGTAATTTAAAAGAAGATCGCGCGGTAGGTCCTCTCATCAAAGCGTATGGAGACGACCCCCTTGTCAGGATAGATGTCATTGAAGCACTAGGCGCTATCGGCAACCAAGAAGCGATTTGCCATTTGCTTGAACTTTTGGCAAACGATCCGAATATTAATAAAACAACTCTGTTTGTATTGGCAAAACTAAAGGACAAACTGGCAACCAAACAGCTCGTCACATTGCATCATCTCAAGCGAGAACTCCCGAAAAACTACCAACTGCGATTACGTTTGGCTACCATCCAGGCGCTAAAGACGTCAGGTGATATTCAGGCGGTGGAACTTCTGATCGAAATGATAAATGATGGAGATAGGATTGTTAAAGAAAAGGCGATATTGGCGCTCAAGGACATTACCGGAAAAGATTTCAACGATGATCCTTCCGAATGGAAGGTGTGGTTCAAGATGGCACGAAATCGTTGACCCTTTCCTATCGCTGTAGTTTCCGGCCAAGTTTTTACTGGTAGCGATGTAAGGAGGAGAGATTGGGGTCATCCATTAAAAGGCCCTTTGTCAAGAGATAGATTTGAAACCGGTTGGGGTCGGACCAAGTTAACTGTTTGATATCGTTCGCGTTGCGCTTGAAAAGTGCCAGTTTTTTGGCCTTAGAGGCACCATTTTGATACCAAAAAGCTGGTTCTAAGCTTTGCTCCCATCTTTTGTACCAGCCTTACGTCTGGCGCTATCGAAGCATCGAGTTCGGTAGAACCAATATCCATGTTGGACAATCCGGGATCGGCAAAACAAATTCGCCCCCCAAAGCTTCCCGTCGAATCAGTTTGGTTTGGGAATCACCCTGAGAAGTGACCGAATGTTTCTCCACACAAGTGCCTTGGGCTGGGTCATTGCCAGGGCCGCCAAGCAGCGTTCAAGCCAGTCCTGTTTCTGCTGGAGGCGGTCAACAGCTTTTTTGAGGTCACCCAGAATGGCCTGACCATATGCCGTTTCAGCCTTTGCCACGGCCCGGCGAAGCAAATTCAAGGAAGGGTTCATCATGGCAAGGTCGATCACATCGCGATTGAAAACACCCTCGTCAGCCCAGCGGTCCGAGTTTGCCAGGAGCTTGCCGGCGGCCATATCCAAAGGGGTTAAGGTGGCAATTCCGCACACCTCGTCCCCACCACCGGGTGGAGACAGTTCTATCCGCCCCTCAAGCACAATTTCAAATTTGATCGGTTGACCCGCCACCTCGAGAACCGTTCTGATGCCGTATTGATCGGCCCGTATTTCCCGCTGCTGGAGCAACGGTGCAACTCCCTCGCGAACAATCGCACCGATCCCGTCGGCGCCGGTGAGTAACTGGCGCAGATTGCGATAGCAGGCAATATCCGAGACCAGAAAATCGAGATCAACCGATTCGCGGTATTCGCCAAAGCGCAGAGCCATCACAGTGCCTCCGGCGAACAAGCAATTATTCTCCTTCAGCAACGGGCCGTTCAGAGCGCGCAAGGCATAAGCAATCCGCTGATGATGTTGACGTTTAAACATCGCCGCCAATTTTTTCACCCAGGCCCAACTGCAGGGCATCGATAAGCTGCTGCTCATGAGGCTGCAACGCCTTCGCATCCAGGTGACGCCAGTTGTTCGTGTAAATGCTCAATGCTTCGGAAGGGGTCAAGGCATCAACGCCCTGCACCTGCCAGGCGAGTTTCTTTAGCTGCGGGTAATCGGCCAAATGAATGCGCGCCGGGATCAAGCCCTCAAGATCATCAGGCGGCCGGCCTGAATCAACCTCTTCAATGATCCCGAAATCCAGGCCCAGAGCCGCTAGCGCATTGAGATAAGCCCCCATCGTCACCGATGCTTCGCCTTTCTCTATTCTGTGCAGAGTCACGCGTGACATCCCCGCAGCCTCCGCCAGGGTGGTTGCATTGATCTGCATTCCCTTGCGTTGTGCGCGAATCCGGTTGCCCAGGGCGACCAGCTTATCGGCGGCATTTCTGGGAATATTTGGTGCTTTTGCTGGCATAGTGTTTCTTATTATACACAAACCACTCTAATTGGCAATAATGAGAAACACAATATTTAGGCGTTGTGAGCGAGATCCGGCTTTCATAATTGCATTCTCGCCAGGGGATAAGTCAACAGATCTCTTGAATATCTCGCCCTTGCCCGTTGGCGAGGGATTTGTCAGCCAGAAGCGTACTTCCCCATTCGAAACGCCTCTGCATCACCCCGGTCCGCCCGTCATTTATCCCGGCTGAGTACATAGGCCGCCAGACCAGAGAGCAACTCATGCTCCGGTCCGGCCGGGAAACCGGCCAGGCTTAAGACCCCCGCCTCCAGCAGTTCCTCGGCCTTGCTCCGGGCCAGCACGAAGCCACCGTAACTCTCGATCAGATTCCGCACCTCGCCAACACACCCACGCCGGGAATCCGGGACATAAGCCAGAATATCCTTCAGCCGGGCACGGTCGCCCACCTCGGCCCGTTCCAGGGCGAATAGCAGCGGCAAGGTCAGCTTGCTCTCGACCAGATCGTTGCCCACCGCCTTGCCGGTCTTGGCCGGATCGCCCAGGTAATCGAGGAGATCATCGACAATCTGGAAGGCCAGCCCCAGCTTCTCGCCGTAGCTGCGCCCCTCGCTTCGCGCCTTGGCATCGCCGCCGGCCAGCATGATCCCGGCCTCGCAGGCTGCCCCGATCAGGGCGCCGGTCTTGCCGGCCGCCACCTTGAAGTAGTCAGCCTGGGTGGATTTCCGGGCCGTCGCCAGCCGGGCCTGGAGAAACTCCGCCTCGACCATGGCGGTAATCGCCCGCCCCAGCAGCTCGACGCCTTCCCGGCCACCCGCCTGTCCGGCCAGGGTCAACGCCCGGCTGTGCAGCCAGTCGCCGGTGAGAATGGCCGGCCCCAGCCCCCAGGCCGCCTGGGCGGTGGGCTTGCCGCGCCTTTTCTCGGAATGGTCGATGACGTCGTCATGGACCAGACTGGCGACATGGAGATACTCGAAGGCCATGGCCAGCCGCAACACCTCCTCGCCACTCCCCTTCCCCCGCCCAGCCAAGCGCCAGGTCAGCACGGTCAGCTGGGGGCGGATGCGCTTGCCGCCGTTGAAGATGATATAGCGCAACACCTCGGCCAACTGGGGGTCGCGGACCGCCTCCAGATCGAGGCGCATGGTCTGATCGATCCGGGCCGCCGACTCCCGGAAATAGGCTATTACCTTGTTATTGCTCATAATTTACTTCTCCGGACTAATTTTTACTGGCCCTGGCACCGGGCGGGCCTAGACTAGTTCCCATAAGTCCCATGACTCCTATTGGTCCCATGGGACTTATGGGAGCTATGGGACTTATAAAAAAACAACCTTACTCCGCCTCCCAGAAACTCTCTACATCACTCAACTCCCGGGTGACCGGACTGGCAGGCAGGCTCTTCAAAAAAGTTTTACCGTAACCCTTGGCGAAAAGACGCCCGTCCAGAATAGCCAGCACCCCGCGGTCGGCGGCGCTGCGCATCAGTCGCCCCACCCCTTGGCGCAGGGCCAGGATCGCCCGGGGTACCTGGTAGTCGCCGAAGGGGTTGCCGCCGGACTCTCGGATCTTGTCGATCCGGGCCTTGACCACCGGATCGGAAGGGACCTCGAAGGGTAGTTTGTCGATGATCACGCAGCTTAAGGATTCGCCGACCACATCCACCCCCTCCCAGAAGGAGGCCACCGCCAGCAGCACCGAATGGACCTCGCGGCTGAAGCTGTCGAGCAGCGCGCCCCGGGGCGCCCGCCCCTGCACGTAAACCGGATAGGGCAGTCCCTCGGCGGCCAGATAGTCGGCGGTGGCCTGCATGGCAGCAAAACTGGTGAACAAGACCAGGGTGCGGCCCTCCGCCAGCCGGATCAACCGCCCGATCAAGCGCCGGGCCTCCTCACTATAGCCCTCGCTGCCGGGCAACGGGAAGCGGCGGTCCGGCACAAAGAGCAGGGTGCGGTGGGCATAATCGAAGGGGGTGGGAATGGTGAGGGTCTCGGTCCACTCCGGTAGCCCCAGCCGCTCCCGGAAGAAACTGAAGTCGTTGCCGGCGCTCAGGGTGGCCGAGGCAAAGACCACCGAGCGCACCTGCGAGTAGAGGTGCTCGCGGAGTTCGGCGGCCACCTGGATCGGCGAGGCGGTCAGCACTACCGTCTTCTCGCGGCGCTCCAGCCAGTAGATCATCGCCCGATTGTCGGCGGCGGCGATCGCCCGCAGGTTGTGGGCCAGCTCCTGACAGCGGCGCAACAGCCCGCCCCAGACCTCGCCGGTGACCTGGCGCGCCGCCAGTTCCGCGGCCAGACTGGCGAAACGCTGGTCCAGCTCCTGCATCTCTCCGGGCCAGGCGGGCAGGCCACCCACCGCCTCGGAGAGTTCGAAATTGCCGGTGGTGGCCGGCACCATCGAGGTCAAGAGATCGGCCTGGCTGGTCAGGGCCCGGGCCAGCTGGATGGTCCGGCTGCGGGCCGATTCCGACCGTTCGCCCTCGGCCAGGGCCTCGACGTCGCGGGCCAGATCGACCACCTGAAAAAAGCTGGCCGAGAGGCCGAAGTAGCGGGTGGCGGTCTCCTCGATGTGGTGGGCCTCGTCGAAGATCACCGCCTCGTAACGGGGCAGCACCTCGCCGTGGCCGGAGCGGCGCAGGGCCAGGTCGGAAAAGAACAGGTGATGGTTGACGATCAAGAGCCGGGCCTTGCCGGCCTCGCGCCGCAGCCGGTTGACAAAGCAGCTCGCCCACTCCGGGCACTCGCTGCCCAGACACTGGGAGGCGGTGGCGCTGACCGCGCTCCAGACCGGGGCGTTGTCCTCCAGCCAGCTCAATTCGGCCCGGTCGCCGATCACCGTGCCCCCCAGCCAGTCGCCGATGGCCGCCAGCTCGGCCGCCATCCCGAACTGCCGCTTGCGGGGGGCCGAGGCCACCTGCTGCCATCGGTAGAGGCAGAGATAGTTCTGCCGGCCCTTGACGCAGACGGCAGCCAGCTCCGGGTCGATGTGTTTGCGGATGAAGGGAATTTCCTTGTCGAGGATCTGGTCCTGGAGATTCAAGGTGCCGGTGGAGACCACCACCCGGCGCCCCGAGAGGACGGCCGGGACCAGATAGGCCAGGGTCTTGCCGATGCCGGTGCCCGCCTCAGCCGCCAGCAAGGCAGCGGTGGCGCCGAGCGGCGCCGTGAGATTCCGCCACACCGCCTCGGCCATCTCCAGTTGCCCGGGTCGGCATTCATAGCCGGACAGGCGCTGGGCCAGGATCCCGCCGGGGCCGAAAATTCCAGCCAGATCCTTAAACTTCCCCGGCGACTGCGACTCACCATCAGACATTCGCTATTACTCCTGAAACAAACCGGCCCTGCCTTGACAAGCCGATTTGGTATTTGCTAGCCTTAGTTATGAACACCAGAGCAACACGAACCGTTCGCCAGGCCGATAAAAAAGGCCGAGATATTTAACACCGAAGGAGAACCACCATGAAAGAGTTCCGCAAGATTATGGTCCCAGTAGATTTCTCCGACAACTCCACCACCCTGCTCCGCGACGCCGCCGATATCGCCGAAAAATTCGGCGCCGAACTTTCGGTGGTTTTCGTGGTCCAGAGTTTTGAAGATTACTCCGGTTTTTTCGTGCCGCACATCCCGATCAATCAGTTCGAGGAGGAACTGTTCCGCGGCGCCACCGAAAAGATGGAGAAATTCCTGGCCGAAAACCTCAAGCCGGGCATCCCCTGCCACTCCAAAATCCTCCAGGGCGATGTGGCCGAAACCCTGGTCGAATTCGCCACCGCCAACAAGATCTCCATGATCATCATGGGCACCCACGGTT
>JAGVGT010000052.1 GCA_020056965.1 Deltaproteobacteria bacterium | reverse complement strand
CTCCGCATTCAGGACAATCTGGCTGCCGCATATGCCTTGAATAACAAGTCCCAAAGGGCTTTTGACCTCTTCAGTCAGTCACAGGGGGAAGCCGCCGCCTATAACAACTTGGGCTATTTCTATATGATACAGGGGCTAAAAGATCCGGCGAAATTTGCCCTTGAAAAAGCTCTCCTGCTGAATCCCCGGTATTATGTGCGGGCCAAGGAAAATCTCCGGCGGCTCGAGAATGATCTCTGAATCCCTGGGGGTTACCGAGATTGTTTGCCTGATGTTCGGCTCACGATCCAGACGAAGATCAGCGCATGTCCCTGCTTTAGTTAACAGGATACCCTTTCACTTCGTATAAGGAGGCGCAACTATGAGGCTGCTACTTGGGATCATGTTGATTTTTCTAGCGGGCGTGATAAGCGCCTCGGCCGAAATGGGCGCTGTGTCAGATGACTTGGCGGAAATCCGTAACGCGCCATCGTTTTCCCAATCCTTTGTGACCATTTTGGCTCCACTTCACTATCCTTTGTACATCCATGAAGCCAAGGGCGATTTCTACATGGTCAGTGATTACCTGAATAATTCCGGTTGGATCGAGAAGAGCAAAATAAATAGAACCAGAACCGTTGTCGTTAACACCAAAAATAGCAGCCTCCACAGCGGTCCCGGCTCGGACTATCCCTTGCTGTTCAAAGCCCAGGAAGGGGTGGCCTTCAAAGTCCTGCGCCAGGACGGCAACTGGGTACAAGTTGAAAACGAAAACGGCATGACTGGTTGGTTGTCCTTGAACCAGGTTTGGGGTGAGTAGCCAGTTTGTTTGGCTATGCCAATGTCTGGCGACAATCATGGACCGAAAAGTGATCCTGTCCCAACGGCAACAGCCGCTGAGAGCCAAGCCTGCTGGACCGGAACCGCCTCCCCAGGGTGCAGGCAAACCAGCACTTGAGCGTTACTCTCCGATAATTTTGACCAGCACCCGCTTCTTCCGACGTCCGTCGAACTCGCCGTAGAAGATGCGCTCCCAGGTTCCAAAATCAAGTGCACCGCCGCTGACCGCCACCACCACCTCCCGGCCCATGATCTGCCGTTTGAGATGGGCGTCGGCATTATCCTCGTAGCCATTATGGCGATACTGGGAAGTCGGGGCATGGGGCGCAAGTTTCTCCAGCCAGACTTCGTAGTCGTGATGGAGACCGGGTTCGTCATCGTTGATATAAACCGAGGCGGTAATATGCATGGCGTTGACCAGACAAAGCCCCTCTTTGATGCCGCTTTCCAGTAAACATTCTTCAACCTGGGCGGTGATGTTGATCAGGCCGCGGCGGGCCGGCACCTCGAACCACAACTCTTTGCGATAACTTTTCATCTCAAATCCTTTTGCCTGGGTCAAGCCAATTGCCTGCAAAAATTATCAATTTAATCGGCCAATTAAGCAGTTGTCTTTTTTAGTAATATCAATTACAAATAGCAAAAATTTGCAAGCATCCAGGTTTTCCACGTTGCAGCCTGAAGGGATGCCGAGTCGCTTTGAAGAGTGTTTGGGTTAATCCTTCTATGCTTGCCATGCTTTTCGGGATCTTGTGCTGTTGGGCCAACCAGAGCGCTTGATAATCTAGCAACGGCCTAGGCTAATAACCCGATATAGATGCGTATTACTGCCATCTTATCCAGGAGAGATATCATGAGGATTAAGACGACAATTTCAGTAGCCATGATCGTGCTGGGTGCGTGGAGCTGTTTACCCTTGGTTGGCTGGGCTTCCGATCCGGCGCTTGAAAACATGCGCAGTACGGTCGGTAACAGTAAAGCCGACCTGGAAAATTACCGCAAGCTTCTGGTCGAATTCGAAAAGGCCAAGCTCAAGGCTAGCGATCAAGCCGGCGCAACTGCTGCCAAGCTGGAGATTATTAAGCTGGATCGGGAATTGGCCGCCATGGATGGCGGGTCATCTAGGCGCACCTCAAGATCCGAAGCCGCCAATCATAGCGGAGTAGACAAGGTTGCCGCTGACAAGGCCGCTGCTGACAAGCCTGCCGTCGACAAAGCCGCCACTGACAAGGCTGCCGCCGACAGGCTTGCTGCCGAAAAGGCTGCCGCCGAGAAGGCTGTTACCGAAAAGGCCGCCGCGGCCAAAGCCGCCGCTGCCGATAAGGCCCTTGCGGCCATAGCCGCCGCAGAGAAGGCCGCTGCCGAAAAGGCTGCCGCTGAAAAAGCTGCCGCCGAAAAGGTTGCTGCGGAGAAGGCCGCTGTTGAGAAGGCTGCCGCCAAAAAAGCTGCTGCCGAGAAGGTCGCTGCCGAGAGGGCCGCTGCTAAAAAGGCCGCTGCCGAAAAGGCTTTGGCTGAGAAGGAGGCTGCCGAGAAGGCTGCGGTGAAACAAGCCGCTGCTGAGCAGGCTGCTGCCGAAAAGGCCGCCGCTGAGCAGGCTGCCGCTCTTCAGAGCGCTGCCGAACAAGCCGCTGCCGAGAAGGCCGCCGTCGAAAAGATCGCCGCCGAGAAGGCTGCCGTTCTTCAGGCCGCCGCCGACAAGGCCGCTGCCGCCAAGGCTGCCGCCGAAGAAGCGGCCGCTATGAAGGCATCTGACGAAGCCCAGAAAATTGCCGACATAAAAACTCAGCTTCGCCAATTGATCGCACAAGGTAATGAAAAACTCAGTTCCGGCGACGTACAGGGTGCTCGAGAGGCCAAGGCCAAGGTCAATGAAATCCAAGAGGAATTGACTAGATTGGGTTCTCTGGACGGTTCTCCTGCCCCCGGCAAATCAGCTCTCCCTAACGGTCATGCCGCCGTTGTGCCAGCCCCGGTTCCAGCCCCGGCCGTAACCTCAGCACCTGCACCTGCCCCGGCACCGGCCCCAATTGCTACGCTACCGCCTTCAGTCCAGGCGCCGGCTCCACAACCGCTTACCCCGATTCTTCGCGGTCCGCAGACTCAGTCCAGTTCCGTGCAGGGCCTGGCCGGCTCCCAGGATTCCTCCAAGAACAATGTTTATGTTTTCAATCTGAGCGAAGTTGGGCCAACCACAACCCTTACTTATTACGCCACCGGGCGTCGCTCCAAGGACACCTCCGGCAATATCTGGCTGGTTACTCCAGGCGGACACCGGGAAAAGGTGGGCGCCTGGAAGAGTGGTCAGTTCGAAACCTCTTTAGCCGAGGCTTCCTCTTACACTAGTCTAAAACCGGGCAATGTCGATATCTCCGGCTTGGTCAAAGGGCCTGGCGACTACAAGATCGAGTTTGAGTGGATCGACGGTATCGCCCCGCTGATTATCCATCGGGTGGAAATTACCTCCTGAACAATTTTGCAAACCGCAATCAAAGTAAAGGGAGCGCCCCACCGGGGCGCTCCCTTTTTTACGTCAAAGAGGCAAGGATGTTTATCGGCGACTATTGACGAGGTCTGGGTTGCCCGCCATCCCTGGGTGGGCGAGGGGAGACATTCTCCTGACTCGATGGTGGTGCCTGTCTTGCCGCGCTACGGTTCCGGCGTTCCTCCACCATCTTATCGTATTGGGCCATCTGCTCGGCGCTCAGCACCTTGGCCAGCCGGACAGCGGTTTCCCGGTCAAGCCGCTCCATCTCCACCCGCAGTTTGTCCATCAACACCCGGCGCTTGCCGGCCTCCTCGTCAAAAATTGGCCTCACTGCCGCCATTTGCTGCTCACTAAGCTGCAATTTGGCGGAAATTTTATCTAATACCTGCTGGCGATTCGGGCGCACCCGGCCGCGTTCCTCGCCTAGACTGGGGGTGGGGGTAAGGCTCGTAACCGCGAGCATCATGATAAGGCTGGTGCCAGCCAGCTTAATAAAAGAGGCCCTGTTCCACCGCCAATGATAACCTAATCCGCATCCGTTGTTGTTCATGGCTGTTCTCCTTACTGATGGTTTTCGAACTATTACACAATCAACTTTGACTTTAAAGATTCGGCCGAACTGCCGGCGCTGGCTATAATCTACTATTTTTGGCCGTCTAATGCTGTTAACATGCTGTTAATTCGTGTAAAGTACTGTTAAGTCAGGCTGCTGAACTTTACAAGATTTTACAGACTCCAGTCTCCCTTTCCGTTAAAGTGAAAAGCGATAGAGGAGGCTGGTCCATGAAGACCAGCCCGTGCGCCACCTTGCCAGAATAGGGGACCAGCTTTAGCAAATGAACCGTCTGCTGATTATTGATGACGACACCGAGTTGTGTGAGCTGCTCAGCGACTACCTGATCCCGGAAGGCTTCACTGTGCAGGGCGTCCATGACGGCGAGGCTGGTGCTATTCTAGCGCTTTCAGGCCAGCACGATTTGGTGGTGCTGGACGTCATGCTCCCGGGCCTGAATGGTTTTGAGGTGCTGCGACGGATCAGGTTTGCCTCGATGATCCCGGTCCTGATGCTCACCGCCCGTGGTGATGACGTGGACCGCATTGTCGGCTTGGAGATGGGAGCCGACGATTACCTGCCCAAACCCTTCAATCCCCGGGAGTTGGTGGCCCGCATTCGGGCTATCCAGAGGCGGGCCGTCGCTGAACTCGATGGCTCCCAGCTCGCCCAGGAGCGGGAGGCGCGACTGGTGGTCGGCGACTTGGACCTTAACCCTGCCACCCGCATTCTGGCCAGAAGTGGAGAGCGGATCGAACTTACCGCCGTGGAGTTCTCTCTTCTGCAAATTCTCTTGAAACACCCGGGGCAGGTGGCGTCCCGTGATGATCTTGCCGAAACGGTGCTGGGGCGCAAATTGGAAATATTTGACCGCAGCATCGACGTCCATGTCAGCAGCCTGCGCAAGAAGCTCGGAAGGCTGACGGATGGCCGGGAGCGGATCAGTTCGGTCCGGGGCGTGGGCTATCAGTATGTGATCAGCGAGTAGGCCGGCAAAGTGTCGAAACTTTTTTGGAAGATCTTTCTCTGGTTCTGGTTGGCCATGACCTTGATCGGCGCCATCCTGGTCGCCGTGGCTCTGACCAACAATCCGCGCGATGACTACGTTAAGCGGCAAACCCAGCGCTTCACCGACTACGGCCATTTGTTGATCAAGGCCTATGAAACGGCAGGTCCCAGGGGCCTGAACGACCTGATTAGGTCTATTCGCGATAAGGAAGGGGTGGCCCTTGTCCTGGTCAACGTTGGCACCGAGACACCGGGTTTGCAGGCGCAACAGCCGCAGTTGCCGAGATTTTCCAGGCCGGTTATTCCGGGCAGACTCCGACTGCCGCCTCCCTTCAGAGAACCGCAGCCCCGGCGGGAAAGGGAGGCCAAGCATTTTACCATCCCACTGGATGGTGACTACGTCCTTTTCGCCGAGGTTCCTCCACCTTCGCGGATGGAAATTCTTCTCAATCCGGAGATCCTCACCATCCGATTGCTGGTGACCTTCCTGGTGGCCGGCGTGGTCTGTTACATCCTGGCCCGCTCACTGACTTCGCCGATTCTCAAGCTGCGCCAAGCCGCCCAGGAGTTTGCCGGTGGCAACCTGGCCACCCGCGTCGCGCCACGATTGGGTCAGAACAGCGGTGAGCTTTTCGATCTGGCCCACGATTTTGACCGGATGGCCGAACAGATCGAAACCCTGCTTAACTCCCAGCAACGCCTGCTCCGCGACATCTCCCACGAATTGCGCTCGCCGCTGGCCCGCTTGAATATCGCCCTGGAACTGGTTCGCCGGCAGGGCGCGGCAAACAGCCCCCGCCATCTGGACCGGATTGCCAAGGAGTCAGAGAAGCTCAACGCGATGATCGGCCAGCTCCTGGCCATCACCAGGCTGGAAGGGGGCGCCGACCATGGCCGGGAAACCGGACCGGTCGCCCTGGATGAGTTATTGCGAAGGGTGGTGGCTGACGCCAACTATGAGGGCAAAGCCAATGGCCGCAGTGCCGAATTGACCATCCAGCGGCCGGTGACCATCGTCGGGGTCGAAGAACTTCTGCATAGCGCCCTGGAAAATGTGGTGCGCAACAGTCTGCGCTACACGATCCCGGACGGCCCGGTGGCGGTGGTCCTGGACCTTTCCGCTGATGGACGTGGGGCGGTGATCACCGTCAGCGATCATGGTCCCGGCGTTCCGGACTCCGATTTGTCCAGGTTGTTCCAGCCCTTCTATCGGGTGAGCGAGGCCCGCGATCGTCAGAGTGGCGGTGCCGGGGTAGGGCTGGCCATCGCCGAGCGGGCCATCCGCTTGCATGGCGGTACCATCACCGCCGCTAATCTCCCTTCCGGCGGCTTGTTGGTCAGCATCACCCTGCCTTTGCCCTGGTCCGTAAACCAGGGGAAAAATCTGTTCGTGGGGCCGGGGAAAAATCAGATAGCAAAGTGAGTTAAGTAATAAATCTGGCCGAAGTTATCCCCCTCGCGGTAGAGTGCAGCGAAATCTACCAAGAGAAATGACGCATGGCTTATCCCGTCCCCATTGCCCGCAAGAACCTCTTCCACGACCGGGTGCGGTTCATCATCACCCTGGTGGGCATCTCCTTTTCGGTGGTGCTGATCCTGGTCCAGGTCGGGGTCTACCTGGGTATGATGTACAACACCTCCAGTATTATCGAGCATACCGACGCCGATATCTGGATCACCGCCCGCAATAACCGCAACTTTGATTTTTCGATGCCTTTTCCCGAGCATCGCGAAAACCTGGCCCGGGCCGTACCCGGGGCGGCTCGGACCAAGAAGCTGATTCTGGTCTGGTCGTTGATGAAGATCAAGGGCGGTGGCAGCGAGAATGTCGAGATGGTCGGCTTTGATCCGGAAAGCGGCATCGGCGGCCCTTGGGAGATGTTGCAGGGGGCGGTGGGCGACGTCAAATTCCACCGGGGGGTGATCGTTGATGAGTCGAGCACCGGCAAGCTCGGCGCCTTGGCCATTGGTGACTACCGGGAGGTGGTGAACAAGAAGGTCCGGGTGGTCGGGATCTGCCGGGGCGCCCGGCGGATTACCACGGCGCCGGTGCTCTTCACCTCCTATCGGACTGCCCAGGAACTGAACCCCTGGATCGATCGGCAGACCGTCTTCGTGCTGGTCAAGGCGGTGCCGGGCGCCGACATCGCCGAGTTGCGCGGGCGGCTGGCCCGGGTGATGAACCTGGAGGACGTCTACACCCGCCAGCAGTTCATCAACGCCACTCGCAGCTATTGGACCTTCAGCACCGGCATGGGCATCGCCTTCGGCTTTACCATCCTCATGGGCATTGTGGTCGGGGCCGTGATTGTCAGCCAGACCATCTATAGCGCCACCATCGAGCACCTGCGCGAGTTCGGTACCTTGAAGGCCCTGGGGGCCGAGAATCGCATGATCTACGGAATCATTCTCCAGCAGGCCCTGATCAGCGGGGTGCTGGGCTTTGCTATCGGGCTGGCCATCAATTTTGCAGTGGTGCGGGCCTACAGCTCGACCGGTCAGGCGATTATCCAGCCCTGGCAGCTCTTCGCAGCCGATTTCTTGATCACCCAGTTGACTTGCGTGGCAGCCTCGTTGATCTCGGTGCGCAAGGCCATGCAGGTCGATCCCATGGAGGTCTTCCGGGCATGAGCGACGAGACTTTGAGCGTGGTCGGGGTTGCCAAAATTTATGGGGGTGATGGCTTATCTGTCCCAGCCGTTCGCGAGGCGACTTTCGCCTGTCGTAGCGGCACGGTGACGGCGATCATGGGGCCTTCCGGCAGCGGCAAGACCACCATCCTCTCGATTCTAGGGCTGCTCCTGAAACCGACCAGCGGCCGAGTGGTGCTGATGGGCAAGGACGTCACATCCCTGGATGAGCGGGAGCTGCCCCCACTGCGACGGGCCAGTATCGGCTTTATCTTCCAGTCCTTTAACCTCTTCTCCTCGCTGACCGTGCTGGAAAATGTCCTGGTCGCCTTGCAGCTGCAGAAGGTGGCGAAGGCGAACGCCATGGGGCTGGCCGAGGCGGCCTTGACGCGGGTCGATCTGGTCAAGCGTGCCAACTTCTATCCCCGTGATCTTTCCGGTGGGGAAAAGCAGCGGGTTTCCATCGCCCGCGCCATTGCCTCCGATGCCCCGATTATCCTGGCCGACGAACCCACCGCCAATCTCGATTCCAAGACCGGTCTGAAGATCATCGACCTGCTTTACAACCTGGCCGAAGAAAGGCGCAAGACTGTGGTGGTGGTCAGCCACGACCTGCGTTTAAAGGAGCATGTCAACCGTGTACTGTGGATGGAGGACGGAGTTATCCATGAAGATTGATAAACAGCTGAGATCTGTTGCTTGTACCTATAGCGGCTCAAATTCCCCTCACCCCAGCCCTCTCCCGGAGGGAGAGGGAGTTTGTTATACCCTCGCCCTCCGGGAGAGGGCGGCCGAAGGCCGGGTGCGGGAATTAGATAGTCAACTTCCGTTTAGCTTGGTTCCTTCGCTGTCGCTCAGGGCAAGCTGGTCGAGGGGGCCGAGGCGAGCTGTTGCAGAGATATTTTTTTTATTACCGTTGATCCTGGTTCTTCTGCTAGCCGCCTGTGACAGTAAACCGAATGACCAGCACTCTTTTGCGGCGACGGAGGTTGCGGCTCCCACCTCGGTCTATGCCTATGGGATAGTCGAGGCGCGTCGTCATTCCACCCTGAGCGCCAAGTTCCCCGGCAAGATTGAAAAAATCCTGGTGCGGGAGGGTGAGCTGGTCAAGGAGGGGCAGTTGCTGGCCCAGTTCGAGGCCCGGGAACTGACGGCCCAAGTGGGGGTGGCGAAGACGGCGGCGCTGGTTGCCCAGGCGGCCCTGGCTGAAGCTGAGGCCGGCCCGCGGCCCCGCGAGATCGCGGCCGCCGAGGAGGAACTGCATGACGCCGAGGCACAGCTGACCAAAGCCGATGCCGATTGGCAGCGGTTCCAGCGATTGCGCACGGAAGGGGTGGTCGCTACCGCCGACTGGGAACAGGTCAGGCAGCGGCTGGACAGCAATCAGGCCCGCCGCAATGTCGCCGACCAGCTGTTGCGTCAGATGCGGGAGGGCACCCGGCCGGAGACCCTTGCCATGCTGCACCGCAAGCTGGATCTGGCTCGGGCCGAAATTACCCGGACCGAGGCGGCCCTGGCCGATGCCCGGCTGACCGCCCCCTACGCCGGGGTGATCACCCGCAAACATCGGGAAGACGGGGAGGCGCTGGATATCGGTCTGCCGGTGCTCGATATCGCCACCTTGAATGAGCGCTATGTGCGGGCCGAGATTGATGAGACCGACATCGGCCGCCTCAAGGTCGGACAAGCGGCCCAAGTCAGCGCCGATGGCTTTCCCGGCCTGGAGTTAGCCGGTCAGATCGTGGAGATCAAGCAGCAGATGGGCCCCAAGAAACTAATCCCCACCGACCCCTCGAAGATCGTTGATTACAAGGTTCTGGATGTCGAGGTTTCCCTGCCCGCCGATTGTCCCTACCCGATCAAGCTGCCGGTGAATGTGCGGATTAGCTTGGAGTGAGCGCCGAAAGGTGCTCAATCCCTCGAGAATTACTTTGTGCTTTGCCTTTGCAGCCTTACTTCAGGTAGGATTTGAAAGCTAGTAATTCGCACAGGCACTTGGGGCTGCCGAGTTATCGCTCTTGGCGAACCAGGTTTGGCCGCTGGCAGGAATGAGGGAGGGGGATTGAAGTGGAAAAGCCAATCATCATTGTGTTGAACAGTGGTCAGACCTTAGAGGCTTTCTGGGCTCGCCGCTTTGTGCCGGCCGAGAAGGAAGTGTCGATCATTCTGGCCGAAAGCAAAGAGAAAAGACATTTTTCTCTTTCTCTGGTGAGTTGTATTCTGATGCCCGAACTGCTGGCCCCGGATATGCACCCGCAGCAGGATGATCAGCTGGAATTCGTCGAATGCGTCACCGGCCGGACCTTTGAAGTCCGCACTCTCAAGGCTCATCAGTTGCCGGAAGGTTTCTTTGCCATTCCGCTCGAAAAGACCGGTTCATACGAGCTTATTTTCTTTACTGTGGGTGGCTTGCGCTCTCGGACCAAGCGTGCCCCGTTGGGTCAGATTCTTGAAGAACATGGGGTGCTTTCCCGTGCCGATCTCAATGTGGCGCTGGAAGATCAACATCGTCTCAGAAAACAGCGTCTGGGGGAGATCCTGAGCCAGGAAAATCAGCTGGAGCAGGATATCATCGACCAGGTGATCAACAAGGCCCAACAGGATGGGAAAGCCGATAAGTGGCCCAGGGTCGGTGATATTCTGGTCAGTGCCGGTTTGGTAACCAGGGAGCAGGTCGAGGCCGCCCTGGCCACCCAGAAAGTCGGGAAAAAGATCAAGATCGGCCGCCTGCTTATCGAGCGTGGCTTGGTCACTGAAGAGCAGGTGCTGGCCGCTCTGGCCACGAAATTCAATCTGCCCTTTGTCGATCTGGATAAACTGGAAGTTGACCCACGGGCACTGGCGGCTGTTTCTGCGGAGGTGGTCATTCAGTTGCGGGTGTTCCCCGTGGCCGATATGGGTGATTATCTGCAGGTGGCCTCTTGCCGACCTACCGATCATACCATCAGCGATAGCCTGCGTTTTCACACCAATCGCCGGATCCAAATGGTCATCGCTAGTCCTGAACAGATTCAGGACCATATCGCCCAGCACTATGCAGCCGCGATTGAGAAACAAAAGGAATTGTTTGAGGTTATCGGGATTGATGATGTGGTCTTGGATGTTGAAGAAGAGGATACCATCCGCGAATCCGATTCAGAAACCATCCGCCTGGCTAACCGGATCCTGGTTGACGCCTATCAGCAACGGGCATCAGACATCCATCTTGAACCCGGTGCGCCCCGGCAATCTCTGACAGTTCGTTATCGAATTGACGGGATTTGTCGGGTTATTCAGATGCTGCCCTCCCGCTTTGCCCGGCCGCTGATCGCCCGTATGAAGGTTATGGCCAGCCTGGATATTGCCGAACATCGTAAGGCGCAAAGCGGCAAGATCTTTATCCGTTTCCAGGGCAAGAAAATCGAATATCGGATGGAGATCACCCCCACCGTCGGCGGCCAGGAGGATGCCGTCCTGCGGATCCTATCCGCGTCCAAACCCTTACCCCTGGATGAGATGGGCTTGTCGGCGGCCAATCTTGCCGCGATGAAGAAACTGGTGGCCAAGCCTTACGGGATTATCCTGTCCGTGGGGCCGACCGGTTCCGGTAAAACCACGACCCTGCATGCCGCTCTCGGCTATATCAACAAGCCTGAACGAAAAATCTGGACGGTGGAGGATCCGGTGGAGATCACCCAGCCGGGGTTGCGGCAGGTGGA
Source organism: Deltaproteobacteria bacterium (assembly GCA_020056965.1). Taxonomy (GTDB): domain Bacteria; phylum Desulfobacterota; class Desulfobulbia; order Desulfobulbales; family JAGXFP01; genus JAGVGT01. The sequence goes on along the minus strand of JAGVGT010000052.1, from coordinate 669 downwards.
GGTCAACCCCCATATCGGCTTGACCTTCCAGATCGCCCTGCGTTCGCTGCTGCGGGCCGATCCCGATGTGGTGATGATCGGCGAGATGCGTGATCGGGATGCGGCCCACACGGCCATCGAGGCCTCTCTCACCGGCCATCTGGTCTTCAGTACCCTGCACACCAATAATGCCCCGGAAACGGTAACCAGGCTCATCGAAATGGGTGAGGATCCCTTCAACCTGGCCGATGCCCTGCTGGGGGTTCTGGCCCAGAGGCTGGCCCGTAAGCTGTGCCCCTTCTGCAAGGAAGCCTATCATCCGAGTCTGGATGAATATGCCCAGTTGTGCCACTTTTATGGCGAGGAGTTGTTTCGGGAGCATGGTTGCCCGGAATATTCCGATTCCACAACCCTGATGCGCAAGCTGGGCTGTGAAAAATGTGATGACCTTGGCTACAAAGGCCGAATCGCCATCCATGAATTACTGCTTGGTGGCGGGGGGGTCAAAGAGACCATCAAGAATAAAGGCTCCGTCACCGAAATTCAGGAGGTTGCCGTGAGGGAGGGCATGCGAACCCTGCGCATGGATGGGGTCAGCAAGGTTCTGGCCGGGGTGACTGATCTGGAACAGATCCAGAAAGTTTGTTTGTAGTTTTCTGGTTGTTGTCATACAAAAAAAGCGCGGCCGGG
>JAGVGT010000056.1 GCA_020056965.1 Deltaproteobacteria bacterium | reverse complement strand
GTGGGAGCGGATTTATCCGCGAATGGCTTAGCTCGGTAATTCGCGGATAAATCCGCTCCCACTTGACTGCCCAGGTCATCACATGGTGCATCAGCCGACGTCCTTCCCCCGGTGGCGCAGATATTCGATAACGCCTGGCAGGATGGACAGGATGATGATCGCAAGAATTACCAGGGAAAAATGGCGCTGCACAAAGGGAAGGTTACCAAAGAAATAACCGCCGCCGGTGAGCAGGAAAACCCAGACAAACGCCCCGCTGATGTTGAACAGGATAAAGCGTCTGTAATGCATGCTGCCGACGCCGGCCACAAAGGGGGCAAAGGTGCGGATGATCGGCATGAATCTGGCCAGGATGATGGTCTTGCCGCCGTGTTTTTCATAGAAGCGGTGGGTGCGTTCCAGGTATTCCTGGCGCAGGAAGCGGCTGTCCGGGTACTGAAAGACCTTGGGACCAATGGCTTTGCCAATGGCGAAATTTACCGAATCGCCAAGGATTCCGGCCACGATCAGAATCGCCATGAGCCAGATGGGGTGCAGATCGCCTCGGGCGGCAAAGGTGCCGGCGGTGAACAGCAGCGAATCGCCGGGCAGAAACGGGGTGATGACCAGGCCGGTTTCGCAGAAGATGATGACAAAGAGAATCACATAAATCCAGATTCCGGAACTGGCGATGAGGGTGCCCAGGTGGCTATCCAGGTGCAGCAGCAGGTCGAAAAAATATTTGATTAACTCCATAACGGGCAGGCACCATGATGACAAAGTTAGGATGGCGCACGCGGACGACACAGTCCCCGTCCAGCCAACTATTTTTGCCAAGCACTCTAGCACAACCCGGTCTGGGCGCAAATCCTTTTTAAGGGGTTTTGGTCACCGAGGTTTTTCCCTGGCTGGGGGAGGGGTATCGAAGATTCAGTCCGGTGCGGAGCAGGTGGTTATGTCCACGGCAAGTCCAAGTAAACCCGAGAAATTGCCCAGGCCACCGTCAGGTTGCTGGCTACCCATGGTTTTCACGGCACGCAGGTCGCGCTCATCGCGCAGGAGGCCGGGGTCGGGCCGGGACGATTTACCGTTATTTCAAGGGACTAATCGCTCTGTATCGGCAGGCGACTATGGTGCTTATATTTAAAGCAGGCCGGATACTTCGGCGGGGAGAATTGTGTGAATTCTGCCTATGAGATAAGTCCATGAGAGACATTGAAAAAATCACCAGAAACCTGGACAAATTGGCAGGTGAGTTGAAGACCACGCTCAACGATGCGGAAGAATTGCTGAAAGCCAGCGGCAAGCCGATAGGCGGCGCCTTGCGGGAGGCCCGCGCCGGATTCGTATCGAGTCTGAAGAGCGCCAGGAAAGAGGCGATTGAGTTGCAACGTGAGACGATTGGCAAAGTCAAGGATGCGGCCCACTCCTCCGATAAATACGTGCGGAATCATCCCTGGAATGTGGCCGGGGCCGGAGTATGCGCTGGTCTGCTGGTCGGCTGGCTGATTTCGCGCGGCAACCATGGTGCTGGTAGCTCGGCTCGCTGAACTCGTAAGGCGCAAGCCGTGGGTAACCAACCCTGGCAGGGCGGGGAATGGCGCTACGTGGCGCTTCGGGTGGAAACTATTAGTGTGTTCTTGATGGGGCAAGGACAGTCTTGGGCGAGACCCACAAAAAAAGCGGCCCCACAGGTCCGCCTTTAAACCACCAGACAGCCTCTGGGGCGTCTATTTCTCCGGCACCCCCAATTTCTTGAGCACGACGGCCAGCGGACAGAAGCCGGAGAAGCCGAACTGCAAGAGATTGGCGCCGACAAAGGCGGTGAACCACAACCAGTATTTGCTCATGAAGATGGGGCTCGCCTCCACCCCTAGGGCCAGACTCAGGAGAATGAAGGTGCCGGCAATAGAGTGAATTGCATCAGTTACGGTCATTTTCATGCCACTACCTCTGGTCGTTTGATTTTACCCAATACACCGGCATGCCGAACCTGCCGGCCGGACCGTAGCCGCCCCAGCGCTACGAACCAAAAAGGCTGGAGAAAAAAGCGGTGTCTATTTCTCCTGGCAGAACAGCCGCCGCATGTTGCCGATCAGATCGAGGATTCGGGGGTCTTCAATCTTGTTATAGATATAGTTGGCATCCTTGCGGGCACTGAGAATCCCGTGATTGCGCAGGATAGCCAGATGCTGCGAGACATTGGCATTGGTGGTTTTGACCTCCTCCCGGAGATCACCAACCGTCATCTCCTTTTCCTGGAGTAGACAGAGAATCTTCAGGCGAATGGGATGAGACATGGTCTTCAACAGCGCAGCAACGTTATTGATATGTTCTTCTTTCACTTTTCCCCGCCAGTATTTTAGGGTTTACTTTAATACACCATTTACTTGCTGTCAAAGTTAATCTTTTCTGACCGATACCGGAACCCCGGCCCGCCCGGCCAGGCGCCAATCGGCCCGCCCCTGATTGACCGCCAGTTCCAGGTAGCCCCGGCCGCCGACCAGCGCCGCCACCGCACCGGTCGCCACCCCGCTGAAGGTAGTGGAGAGCCCCCGGATCTCCCGGCCGCCACAGCTGACCTTAAGCCGCGTCAAGCCTGGTCCGAAAATTTCCGTCAAAAGACGACCGGAGATATTGGTGATCAGATTGCCGAAGTGGTCTACCTGCTCAATCCGGCCGACGACAACGCCGAGCCGGCGATCAATCATCGGGAGCAGGTCGGTCAAATGGACCAAGTCAGCCGGGGCCAGCGGCGGCCCCACCCGGTCAGGCTCCAGTCCCCCGGCCAGCCGGGCCGCCACCGGCGCCAAGATGTCCCGGCCATGGAAAGTGGCACTGACTTCGGCCAGGAAAAGCTCACGATTATCGACCTGCCAGATCCGAGCGGCGTCTGCCTCAATCAGGACTAGTGAGAGCAGGCCGTTGTCCGGGGCCAGGAACAGCTGGCCGCCGGCCTCGACCAGAACGATGCGCCGGGCCGACCCAACCCCCGGATCGACCACCGCCAGATGCACGGTCCCGGCCTGGAAAAAGCGGTGGGCGGAACCAAGCAGAAAAGCGGCCTGGCGAACATCATAGGCTGCGATCTGGTGCGAGAGATCGACGATCCGGACCCCCGGAGCAAGGCCCAGGATGACCCCCTTCATGACACCGACAAACTCATCGGCGCACCCGAAATCGCTGGTCAGGGTAATGATCCGGCCCATGCCTGGGAAATCCCCTATCTTATTAACTCGCTAATTAAGCACCCTTCTTATAGCATAACCCCCGGGAAATACCAGCCCCAGAATTAAGCCTTCGGCCAAAATCCACTTTAACCCTGCAGGACGATGCCCAGCACCAAAACAGTACCTAAAAATCCTAAACCACGGGGCAATTCGCGACCATCCTAATGCGCCAACTGACTGACTCCCACTAATTTAACCCGGCCGAGGATTTCCGGGCCGGCCCCACGCAGGGCCGCCAGGGTCTGAGGATAGGGATGGCCGATGCCCACCGCCCAGCCCTGGCGCTCGGCATCGGCCAGCAACTCCCTGATCTGCGCGGTGATCTTGGCCGGGTCCCGAACGTTGTCGAGAAAAACCTGGCGACGGCAGGCCTTCACCCCCATCTCCCGGGCCAAGGAGTAGCCGAGGCTATCCTGGCTGGTCAGACTGTCGAGAAAGAAAAGGCGGCGGTCGCGGACCAAGGCGAGGAAATCCTGCATGGCCGCCCGGTCGCTGGTGAATCGTGAACCCATGTGGTTGTTGATCCCAACCGCCAACGGCACCCGGGCCAGATCCTGGGCCAAGACCTCGGCCCGCTCGGCGGAATCCATGCCCAGGGTAAGGGCGCCGGGGCCAGGGTCCCAACGGTGGTCGGCCGGCTCCATGGGCAAGTGCAGAAGGACTTCCCGGCCCAACCGCTTGGCCAGCTCGGCCTGTTCGCTGGTATGCGGGCCGTAGGGCAGAAAGGCGAAGGAGAGGTTGAGCTTGAGGTTGAGCAACTCTTCGCCGAGTTGTTGCTGGTCGCCCATGTCGTCAATAACGATGGCCAGCAACGGCAACTCCCGGTCGCTCTGCTCCGGCCCCGCCCTCGGCGCGGTCGGCCGGGCCGCCCCCCCATTAGTCCCGGATCCCCTTGTTCCCGTGGGGTTTGAAGCGCCGCCGCCTTCTTCATAGCGAAGAACCTGAGCCTTGTTTTTGCCGGTTCTGGCCGGCGCCAATGGACGATTCTCGTATGGCCGCAAGATCAGGAGGACAAAGGCCGCCACCATGGTGACGACCAACAGCCCCAGGACCAGCAGCACCCGAAAGATTTTACCCCGGCTGGACGCGCGGCCACCTTTCCTTTTCCCGCCCTTTTTAAATGCCATTTCCACCCCGTCCGACCCGTGTATTTGCGGCGACAAGTTCTACCAGATTTTTCGGGGTTTCCCCACGTCGCCGGGCCACCGAACAATATCCCCACGCCTCGAATAGTCAATACAATTGATCGCTCAGCCCCTGCGTGGTATATGGTGACGAATTTATTCCATTCATCAACCAACACCGGAGACATGCCGACATGCGCCAGCCCATCCTCGCCTCCTTGCTACTCATCCTGTTGATCATGCTACCGGGCCAGATCATGGCTGAAGCAACCCCGGCCTTCATCAAACTCGACGCCAGCGGACTGGAACTTCCCGACTCGGCCGCCGATTGGGTCATGGTCCTGGACCAGACCACCGGCCTGACTTGGGAGATCAAATCGACCGACGGCTCCCTCCATGATCGGGACAATATCTACTCCTGGAAAAATGTCGAAGGTACCTTCATTAAGGCAGTAAACGAGGAAAAATTCGGCGGCTTTGCCGACTGGCGGCTCCCGGAAGACAAGGAGCTGGAGAGCTTGCAGAAGTTAAACGAGAACAGTCCGGAACTGTTCAGCCGCTACTTCCCCCGCACCGCCCCGTCATTCTACTGGACCTGGAGCCGTTGCCAGGATGGCAACCCCAACAGCGCCCAAATAAAATTCGGCCCTGAACCCTCACCGCAGAAGCGACAGCACCGGATCCGGGCGGTGCGTGGTGTACTCAAGGAATAGCCTCTGGAGCCTAAGGTCATCTGGGTGTGAGCCCAAGCCGGTGAGGCCTTTAACAACTGAACTTGGCTGGTCCATAAAAAAGCCGGTCGGCGCAACAACGGTTGCAACGACCGGCTTTTTAAAAGCAGAAACTAGCTAAGGAAAACTTACTTCTTGTGGCATTCCTTACAGCCAACCGGGCCGGCGGCGGCGCCCTTGGCCTTGTCGGCCTTGTGGCAATCCACGCAAACCTTCATGGCGTCTTTCTTCTTCAGGGTACCGGCAGCGATGGCCTTCTCGATGGAACCGGCCTCCTTGGCGAACTGCTTGTGGCAGGCATCACAATCTTTCAGTTTGTCCTGATGGGCCTTGTGGGGGAAAGCCACATCGCCGAACGGTCCCTTCATTACAATGGAATCGGCGGCGAAAGCCGCACCGGCGAAGGCCACTGACAGTACTGAAACACCTACGACAATTGCTTTCTTAATCATGACTATCTCTCTAAAAAAAGGTTTTTCGAACTGCTGGAGACTTTCCGGCAGCCTCATATTTATTGGCAGTCACTTGGATTATGACCACCGAGGTGCCATATAAATCTTTCCCCAAAAATTCTCCAGAAGTTTTTCTATCGAACAAGACAAAACTTACCCGCGAGATTTGTCTCATCTGCGCCATCAAGCCTGGGCGTCGCCGCCAACCAGTGAATTCCGGTCCGTAAACCACTACCGTCAGACCATTTGTTATCTGATTACCACTAATCTTCAGCCCGTTCTTCCGCGTCATAGCGTCATTGCGAGGAGGGCGGAGCCCCGACGTGGCAGGTAAGCGAAGTTCCATCTCCTGTCGCAGGCACGATTATCTTTAGCGGAATGGTATCAGGTTGCCAGACTTCCATGAGATCGAAGTCTGCGCTTATCTGCTTCATCGTTACACTCCTCGCAATGACGTATTCCCCTCGATTTCGCCGGAAACTAGCCTGCCTACTTTAAATACGGGCTGAAGTTCGATTGCAACCAGGATTTGTTATGTGGTTAACGAGGAGCGACGACTCAATGGAAGTCCCGGCGCCACACTTGGTGAGGGCTGAGCTGCTTTGGGCGGGGCGGGCAAAACCCGGTCAATCAGGCCCGAATCTGCTCCTCGGCGAGCATGGCGTCGCTAAACTTGAAGAGGAAATCGCGCTGGGCACTAGAGGCATAACAGATACAGGAACAGTGCAGATTGGTCTGGCTGCGAACCAGCAACTCGAAGGAGAGTGAGTCCTCGCCCAACTCAATGCCGAAATGGAACGGCCCGCAACCCTCGTGACCACGTTGGGCCTCACCCAGAAGATCATCAGGCACCGGCAGCCAGAATATCCCTTCGATTAAGCCCGCGCCCAGAGTGCGCTTCAGATAGTGTTCAAGGTTGTCCCGTTCCTGGCGGGAGAGGCCGTCAATCAACAACTGGCGCATCGCCCTATTTCTCCTCGCCCTTCAAGCGTTTACGGAAGCCGTCCATCTTATCGTTAAAGCTCTTGACGTACTGACCCAAAACATCCTCAGACTCGATAACGTAGGGGGTGATCATGACCAGCAGCTCTTTCTTGTCCTTCTTCTCCTGCTGATACTTGAAGAGCCAGCCCAGCAGAGGAATATCCATGAGCAACGGGATGCCGCTGTTCACGTAGTTGACATTGTTGGAGATCAGGCCCCCCATGAAGATGGTCTGGCCGTCCCGCACTGCCAGCTTGGTGCTGAGTTGCCGGTTGGAGATCTTCGGCGAGGAACTGCCGCCCAGCTTATTTTCCGAGGCCGAACTGACCTGCTGGTCAATACTGAGGATAATGATGCCGTCGTAGTTGATCTTTGGGGTAACCTTGAGGATGACGCCGGTGTCCTTGTACTGGATGGTCTGATTAACACTCGTGGAAACCGTGGCCGAGAGATCGCCGGTTTGACTGGTGACGATCGGCACCTGCTCGCCGACGTTGACCGTGGCAGTCTCATTGTTCAAAACCATCACTTGGGGCGAGGAGAGAATCGACAGGTCGTTGTTGTCGGCAATGGCGTTGAGCACCCCGGCCAGCTCATTGGCCGTATTCAGGACGCTGTAAGTAAGGCCGGTGCCGGTGTTCAGTAGACTGCTATGCAAGTTCGGGGCGGTAGAGGTGCCGTTGTCGATGAAGCTGGAGTTGCTGGTAAGATTGCTGTCATAGATCCGCCCATCGATCTTGCCCTGTTTATGCAGCGCCCACTCGATGCCCATTTCCCAGGAATCAGACAGGGAGACCTCGGCCACCATCACCTCGATCAATACCTGTCTGGGCATATTGTCGAGCCGCTCCAGCAGCTTGACCAGCCGGGTATAATCGGCAGGCAGAGCCCGCAACAGAATGATATTGCGGCTGTCGTCGGCAATCAAGGTCGGCTGGCCGGCAAAGCGTAGGCCCGGGCCGACCCCCTCGGCCCCGCCCTCGGCGGCCGTCTTGCCGGTCTTCCTAACTGCCGGCGCCGGCGCGGAAACCGGGGTAACCGGCGCGACCGCTCTCGGGGCTCCAGCCTCTGGGGTTGGCGCGGCAGGGGCCGCGGGGGCCGTCTGGGATTGCACGCCGCTACCGGGTTGGTCGCTGATCAGGTCATTGACCAGGGCCGCCAGCTCCGAGGCCACCGAATTTCTGACGTTGTAGATAAAGATGTTGTCGCGGCCCTCGCTGGGGATTACGTCCAATTCCTGGATCCAGCGCGTGGCGCTTTCCAGCAGTTCCTGATTAGCGCTGAGGAGCAACAGCGAATTAACCCGTTCCAGGGCCATGATTGAGACCCCTTCAAATCCCTGCTTATTGACTTTTAACGCGGCCATGATCTCGACAAGTTCATCGCGCAGGCCGAAGAGAGGCGCCCGATTAACTCGCACCATGCGGACCTTGAAGCTGGTCAGCGGCGAGATATCGACCTTGGCCAGGATCATCAACATGTCCACCACCTTGCTTTCGTAGTCGCTGATAAACAGGGTGTTGGGATTGTCGAGAATGTCGATGGCTCCCTGCTCGGACTTGTAAGGCTCCAGCAGTTTCTTGGCCTCGGCGGCCGGCAGATGCATGACCGGGATAATCTGAATGACCATGCGCGGAGAATCGCTGAGATCCCCGGCCCGCTCCGGCCCGAAGACCTCCTGGGCGCTGGGCTGACCGACCTTGTATACGTAATTGTAGTTGCCCTCGCTGCGGATATCCAGACCGTTGATATTAAGCAGCTTCTTAAAAACCGCATAAAGCTGGGACATGGGAATCTTGCGACCCGAGCGAATGTTCACCATCCCCTTGACTTGTGGATCAATGATGAAGCTGAGGTCGAGGATTTCGGCAATCACCTGGACAACCTCGTAGATGTCGGCGTTGTCAAAATTCAGCAGCACCCCGTCACCGGAAAGAACCTTCTCCTCGGCCGGGGTGGCAACGCTGTTGGGAAGCTTTTTAAGATAGGGGTTGCCGCCCTCAATAATGCTCGCCAGCTCCCGCACCGGCTGAGCAAGAGCATCTTCCCCGCTCTGACTGGTGACCTGGTTACTTTCCTCGCTGTTGTCCAGCGCCCCTTCCCGAACCGGCGGCTTCTCAATGTGCTTTCTCATTTCGGCCAGTTCAAAGCCATTCGCACTGCCGTCATTCTGCATGGTTGAACAGCCACCGACGAAAAGCACGAGCAGTAGCACAACCAATTTCATTCTATGATCAACACGCATGGATCACCTTTTAATTATTCGGGACAGGTAGCCCAGGAACCGGGGTAACCGGTATATTTAGCGAAGAATCGATGCCCATAAGCCGCTGGGAGCGCCGAATTACCCGATTGGGCGGCTGCGGGGCTTGGCCGGAGCCAACCTCAGCCGCCGGAGTACCAGCAACAGCGGTCGGACCGCTCACCCTGGATCTCTGGGGGGGGCGTTTTGGCGTTGACGGGGCCATCATCGCCGCCAAAATATCCGGCGGTGCTATGGCCTCGATGGGCACCCCGCTGATCTCCGTCGGCAGAACTTGTCGCTGACTCACTTCCGGCGGCTCGATCCGTTTCTTTTCCCGGTCGTAAAGGAATTTTTCGACCTTCCGATCACCCTTGGCAAAGACGATCCGGTCTGGTTCGACGGCCTCCACCACATAGCCCAAGAACCGATCGCCTTGGTTGAGCTGCTTTTTCTGCATCTCACCCTGGCCGGCGGCCGGCGGCTGGGCGCGACCGGGAGAGGAACGGCGGGGGGCCGCATCCCGGGGCAACTCCTGGTAGATCACCAAGGCCCGGCGAAGGTCTCCGGAAATGATGGAGCCGGAGTAGAGAACCGTGGTCAGAGGGTCTGGCCCTTGCTCAACCTGGGCAACTTTGGCCGCATTGGCGGGATCTTCCTTTTCGTACTTGCGCTTCTCGGAAAAAACATAGCCCTTATTGACATCAGGCAGGGGCGCCACCACCTCCGGGTTAAAACCGCTGGGCGCATCGCCCTCGGCCTCTGCTGCGGGCTTCTCCTGCCGACTCACAACCTTCCCCGGGGCCACCGGTTCAGTCACCGGTTGGATATACTTCACCAGGTAAAACAAGCTGGCCAGCAGGGCCATTATCATTACGATTTTTGCCATCAGATGCCGGGATCCTTAACAGGCTGGACGGCCCCGCCGCCCTCGACGGTCACGCCAACCTCGGGAGCGGTGGTGACAAAGTAACCCCGCAAGTCAATTAATATCTTCAGGTCAGACTTCTTATACGGAGAAAGGGTAACAGCTTCGATCTTGTAAAATCTACCGGAACGGTACAGCTCTGCCAAAAAGGCTTGATATCCGGCCAGGGTCCCGTTCAAACTGGCCTTAATGGCAACCTCGCCCAGGCCTTTCCCGTCCCCGCCCTCCTGCACAGTCTTCTGCTTGACGGGTCGAATGGTCTCCGTCTCAAGACCGGCGGTGGTCACGAGGGCCTGGAGGTCAAGCTGCATGGCCGAAATGATATTTTCATCACTTGAACCGGTAAACAAAACCTGCATGAGTTTTTCCCGCTCGGCCGTCAGGCGCTGCAATTGATCCTTCAACTCAGGTGCCTTCCCGGCCAACTTCTGGTAGCGGACCAAGCTGGCCTGGCGGCTTTCGAGATCGCTATACGCGGTCTTATACGCATCCCGCAGATTTAACCCTAGTTTAACGAGCAGCAAAAGCCCGACCAGCGCCAAGAGCAGGCCGCGACTACCAATCCGGTGTAGAATCCTGGGCAGACTAATCATGCAGAGCGATCTCCACCTGAAAGTAGTTGCGATCCTTGCGCCGGCTGGTCGATTTCAGCCGCACCTCACCAAGATTCTTCAGTTTACCGGTCAATTCCGTAAGATCATTGGCATAACCGTTGAGGGTCAATAGTCGCCCCTTGCTGTCGAACTTGAATAGGTCCAGGTAAGAATCGCTGGGAAGATCACTGGTCAGGGTCTGCATGATCCCGATCAGGTCGGGATTTTTACCGATATCTTTCAAGGTGGTGACAAACCCCTCGACCTTTTTAATCTGGGCCTTGGTCTTATCAACCTCGGCGACCAAAGGCGTCAGGGCGGCGATTTTTGCATCGGTCTGTTTAATCTGCGTAGTCAAGTGATCAAAGCGGAACCAGATCATCGAACCCAGCGCCAGCAAGTTGAGCACCACCAGGGCGGTCACGACCATTTTCAGATAGTCCGGCCGCCGGTAGGAATCCGGCAACAGGTTGAATTCATGCAGAAGCGGCGTTTCCGAGAGCAACGGCTGGGCATCAATGAAGGAACTGCCCCGGGGGGGATCGGAGTGGAGAATCAGCCCGGTTCCACTGAGTTCAGTGAGCTTGTCGTAAGACAATTTTTCTCCGGCGAGTAGGAGCCGGTCCTCTAATCTGGCGCCGTCGAAAATCAAAATCTTGTTCTGCCGACCCGGCATGACCAGGGCCCACTTGCGCCGCCGCATCCGGGCCGTCACATAGCGCTGGTTTTCTGGGTAGAGGCCCTTTACCGTATAGCCATCCTCAATCAGTTCATCGACCAAGCCGGCGGCCACCTTGGCCCTGGCCGCGAAGGCCATAACCCGATAGCCCTCCTTTCTCCGTTGCACGGAATAAGCGCTGAGCGCCTCTTCTTCGGAAAACGGCAAGATCAGACCGAGTTGCAGGCCGACCGCCTCCTTGAGATCAGGGGTGCGCAGGGGCAAGTCCAGCGAGACTCCGTAAACCAGATCCTCAGCGATGAAAAGATGAACGGCCTTGCTGCTGATCTCATGCTTTTCGCAAAAAACGGCGATCTCCCGGCCGAGGTCAAGATCTTCGCCCCGCAGTTCTTCCCGAAGCTGGCGTCGGGCAAAACTGATCACGAAGCCGTCGGCCAGAATGACTACCTCAAGTCCGCCTCTCATAGATACTTTTCTCTCCAGGAGAGGTAGTTGAAACCGTCTTTCTCGAGTTTCACCTGCACCATTACCACCGTCCCGGGCCGTGTCCCGGCCGGTTTTTCAGCCTCTACACCACCCCAGCCTCGGGCCACGATGGAGTAAAAGGGGCTGCTTTTCTGATTGAAGCCCAGATAGTTGCGCATGCTGGCGAATTTCTCGGGCCCAATGAGCTGCTGGGCCTGAAGAGCCGTGACCTTGCCACCGCTCTCTTTAAGCTCGCGATATTGCTTCACCAGTTCCTGATCGCCCCCGACCAGGAACTCCAGTACGGGCGGCGAGAGGCTGTCCACGTTGAGCCGGCTTCCCGGGTTGTACACGGTAAATACCTCATGGGGATCAAAGCGTCCCTGTAGGGATTCGGTCCCCCTGAGCAGAAAAAACTCCGCCGGATCCTCAAAGTTGCCATTCCTGGGAATATAGGTCGGATCAAGCTTTTCGTAATATTCTTGTTCCGCGCCGTTTAGCCTGGTCAGGTTATCATTATCCCGCCAGTCCTGCAGGGAATCCATAACCACCGAAATCTCTTCCGGCTTCAGTCCCTGATATTCCAGGAACATAACCATCAAACCGGCCGAAGTGGCGTTGAGATTAATCTTACCGGTCTCATCCAGCGCATAGTACTCGATTTTGCCGGCCGGTAAAATAATTTCATAGTTGCGGCCTAACGAAAAATCCGCCACCTCCCACCATTCCGGCTCGGTTCCAGGCTCGGGTTTATCCAACAACCGGAAGAGGGCAAGACTGATCCCACCCTCGGCCAGCAGACGATCGGCGGCCGCTTCCCGGGAATTGGCCGCCGACCGTAGCTCGGTCTTGACCTGCAGGATCAACTGGGAGGCGAGTAAACTCACCAGAAGCAGGACCACGATTACTACCAGCAGGGCGAATCCCCTCTGGTTGACCAGCCTGCCCTCCCCGCCGCTCATGGCCGCCGTTCCAGCAGCAGAGTGGTCTGGCCCGGTGCTTCGGTACTGGTCACCTGCACCAGTTGGAATTTCGAACCGGTCACCAAAATTTCGCCGACCAGCGGTTCAGTCTCGGACTTCACCGGGATGGTCCGAAAATCCGGTTCCCGCGCCAGAACCGCAGCAAAATCCCGCCGCCAAACTTTCTCAAGCTTTTCCAGATTGCGGAAGGAGAGGGAGAAATTCTGCAGAATCACCAGATAAGACATGGCCAGGATAGTTACCGCGACCAGGATTTCCAGGAGGGTGAAGCCGCCGGCATCCTGTTTTTTCCCGGGCCGCCCAGAGATCGTCATCATCACCTCGTCACCTCTGGTAGCCAGTTGCGGACCGTCATGGCGTGTTGCCGCCCCCGCAAGGTCACCTCCAGAAGCCCCTTGTCGCCTTGATAAACCAAGGCCAGCCCACCGACCTCCTTCATCAGCACCTGCATCTCCCGCCGGTTTGGCTGATAATTCTCGCGATAGTCAGCGTTGTAGAAGTCCTTTTTCTCTGTGTAATAAAGAGTGTCGGCAGAGGGATCGTAAAGGTAGACGGCCATGACCACGCCTTGGTCGCGGTTAAGCAGAGGGGCGGAGGTCACCAGGGTCAACTGGATTTTGGTGGCGTCGATCAGCACCTTTTTCTGCTTCTGGTCGTACCAGGCCCCATGGACCTGGCGGTGCAACAACTCCAGAAAGGCGTGCTCCCTACCAGCCTGCCGGGCTCGCGCCTCACCCTTGCGGGAAAAGGCGATTCCGACATTGAGCACCGAATAAAGCATGACCGAGACCATGACCAGAATGAGCATAGCCACCAGCAGCTCCAGCAGAGTCACCCCCCGCTCGCCGCCAAGCCCGCCCCATTTCGCCCGACCTTCCAGGGGCCGGCAAAATACCCATGCTGATGACGGCTCCAATCCCATGGCGCTACTCAATTTCCGGCCGTCCGGTCAGCAGATCCAGACGGATCAAGGCTTTGCGCTCAGAGCGGGTGAAGGTCAACAGACCCGGGGTGGCGGAACCCTCCGGAAAGAAGGTTAGCACGCCGGGATCCATGACCAGCACATCGTGATCCTCGAGCCCGCACTCCTTGGTCTCTTCCACCGGACCGGACAATAAAAAGACGCAGTCGGCCCCTTCCCCGCCCAAAGCCAGACGCGCCGGTGTGCCGCCGGTAATCGCCAGCAGCCGGGCCTGACGCATGATGGCGGCATACTTACCGACCTGGCGGTTGAAGCGCACCTTCTCCAGCATCGGACTCATGGCCAGACCGGCCATGCCGACCATTACCCCCAGGAGCGCCACGGCCAGCAACATCTCGACTATGGTAAAACCCTGCTGCCCGGGCCGGTTCACCGCCCACCCTCCCCGTTTTTCCAGCCGGAGTCGCCCGCGCCCGCCATCATCCGGCAATGTCATTGATGCTGAGGATTACCGAGAGCATGGAAATTACCACGTAACCGGCCACCAGGGCGATCACCAGAATGAAGAGCGGTTCGATCAAAGCGATGAGCCGCTTGGTCTTGAGCCGCAACCCTTCCTCGTAGTGGTCGGCGATTTGGCCGCAGACCTGGCCGACCCGACCCGACTCCTCGCCGATGGAGAGAAGATCCGCGGCCAGATCGGGCAGGAGGCCGGAGCCCTTGAGTTTACCGCCCACCCGCTGCCCCTCCTTGAGGGCTGCTGTGGCATGCTGGAGAAGCCGCTGAAACTCGCGGTTCCCGGCCACGCCGCTGCTGATCCGCATGGCGGTGGCCAGGTGGACACCGTTATTGACCAGAACCTCCAAGGTCCGGAAGATCCGGGTGGTTTCCAGGTCGCGCACGAAGCCCGAAACCAGCGGCAGCCGGATGGCCAGCCGGTCCAGGGCAATGCGGCCTTCCTCGCTGCGCAGATACTGAAAGAGGCCGAAAGGCAGGCCGACCACCAGGATAGCCACGATCAGCAGATGGTCGCCAACTAGCCGGGCCGCACCGATCATCAGCTGCACGTGCATGGGCAGGACCTGGCCCATGCCCGCGAAGAGCAACTCGAAACGGGGCAGGATGGCGACCACCAGGATGGTCACCGCCGCCATGCCCACCACCATCAGGAAAATTGGATAAATGGAGGCGGAAATAATGAACTGTTTGAGTTCGTCGAAGCTGGTCTGGTATTCGGCGATCCGATCCAGCATGGCCGAGAGGATGCCGCCCTCCTCGCCGGCCTTGACGATGTTGATGTACATCGGCGAAAAGTGCTTGGGGTGTTCGGCCAACGCCTCGGAGAAAGACTTGCCTTCTTTGAGTCGCCGCTCGAGATCGCCGACGAACTCCCGAAACGACTCCTTGTGACTGTGCTGCTTGATGGTGCGCAGGGCCACGTCCAGTGAGAGCCCTGCCCCCAGCAGCAGGGAAACCTGCTTGGTAAAAAAGGCGATATCGGCCCGGGTCACCCGGTCGCGCTGCAGGGGCTTGAGGAACATGGTGCCGCGCCCGGCCATGGCCCGGCGGATCTCCAAGGGACGCAGGCCGGAGCGCATCAGCCGGGCGGCCGCCGCTTCGCGACTGGTATCTTCAAGGGTGCCGCGCTTGATTTGGTTGGCCGAATCCTGGGCTATGTAACTAAAGAGGGGCATGGGATCACCGGCCGCAGACCCGCACCACCTCGGCCAGCGAGGTGAGGCCCTGGCGGGCCTTGGCCAGCCCGTCTTCGTAGATGCCGCGGAACCCGGAATTGACGGCGATCAACCGCAAGTCGGCCAGATCGCTGCCCCGCGAGATGGCCCGGATCAGAGGTTCGTCGATGACCAGAAACTCATAGATCCCGAGCCGGCCGGAATAGCCGCTCTTGGCGCAGAGCGGGCAGCCGCGCCCCTCGTAATGGAGGAAATCGCCGCCTTCCGGCACCAGCCCCAGAGCCTTGGAGGCCAGCCCCTTCTCTTCCTTGCAGCCGCCGCAGATCCGCCGCACCAAGCGCTGGGCCATGACCGCCCGCAGCGAGGAAACCAGCAGAAAGCGCTCGATGCCCAGATCGACCATCCGCACCACCGCCGAGATGGCATCGTTGGTGTGCAGGGTCGAGAAGACCAGATGGCCGGTCAAGGAAGACTGCACGGCGATCTCGGCCGTCTCCAGGTCGCGGATCTCGCCGATCATGATGACATCCGGATCCTGGCGAACAATGGAGCGCAAACCCTTGGCGAAGGTCAGGTTGATTTCGGGGCGGACCTGGATCTGGTTGATGCCCTTGAGCTGGTATTCAACCGGGTCCTCGATGGTGATAATCTTGTTGGTCTCGTTGCTGACATGATTGAGGGCGCAGTAGAGGGTGGTGGTCTTACCGCTACCGGTGGGGCCGGTGACCAGGATGATGCCGTCCTGGGCCTTGAGCATTTTGCGGAAACTGGCCTCGGTATCGGGCAGCATGCCCAGTTTTTCGAGATCGAGAATGATCGAGGCCTTTTCGAGGATTCGGATGACCACCCCTTCTCCGTAAACCGTGGGCAGGGTGGAGACGCGCAGGTCGATCTCCTTGCCGGAGATGCGCATGCCGATCTTGCCGTCCTGGGGCATGCGCCGCTCGGCAATGTCCAGAGCGGCCATCAGCTTGATCCGGGAAATGATCGCCGCCTTCATGGCCGCCGGCGGGTGCTCGTAGTCTTGCAGGATGCCGTCGATGCGGAAACGGACCAGGAGACCGTCGGCCTGGGGCTCCAGATGGATGTCGCTGGCCCGGCGGGTCACCGCCATGTCGATCAGACCGTTGACGAACTTGATGACCGGCGCCTCCGAGGCCATGTCTTTGAGGCGATCGACATCCGACTCGTCAACCAAAACCCCGTCCACCGCGCCTTGCTGCCGGTGCAAACCGTAATACTCGGCCATGATCCCGCGCAAGGTCGGTTCGGCCAGCAGTTGGATTTTGTATGGACCGGAGAAGACCACCGGCAGGGCCGCCAGCAGATCGCCGTCCAGAGGGTCGCCGACCAAGAGAATAGCCTGCTCCTGCCCGCCTCTCTGGATCACGGCGAAGGGGTGGGCGTGATGAAAGGCGGGAGAGATCTCCACCTTGACGAACTCATCGCCCGGGTCGGGGACATAAACCTCCAACTGCAGATGCTCGGCCAGGGCCGCAGTCAGGTCATCCTCACTGATGTACCCGAGGGTGACGAGGATTTCGCCGATCCGGGTGGACACCGTGGTCTGGTGCGACAAAGCGCGTTCCAGCTGTTTCTGCTCAAGCTTGCCGCCGCCGACCAGGATCTCGCCCAACCGCGGCCGTTCGCCAAAATAAACCAGTTCGTTCATTGCTGTCCTCGAACAGACCCCGGCCACAATACGACCGGCTTGGTAAGGAATCGCCTCTCCGGAAAGGGAGTTTGATTTTCGTGCGATTGTAACAAAGTCTCAAGACCTTGGCGAATCATTTATCCCTGATCCACCCGCACCGTGGACGAACGGACGGAGGTTTGGCGGGGATATGATTTCATTAAAGGAACAAGGTGGTCGTGCCCAAGATCTGGCCGCCCTCGAACACCTCCGCCGGCTACAAAAAGAGGGGGGGCCGCGATAAACGCCGAATCGACCCGGCCGGGCGGATTTTCCTATTACGTCAGCGATGAACAGCTTGAGGCCTTTTCAGCGCCTCACGCCTCTCCAGAGACCACAGTGGGCCGACGAGGCCCGCCTCTTCACCCTGCTGGCCCGCACCCCCGAGACCACGAACGCCAGGAAAGATTGCGGCGCGGCAAGGGTATTGTTGGTTGATCTGCCAGCAATCGCAGACCAATCCCCACCATCTCCTCAAAAATCGAGCGGGCTGCGGGCATCCTTGATGGTGGAGCTTTTCACTGTGTGGGTGTAGATCATAGTGGTTTTCAGGTCGCTGTGGCCCAGCAGTTCCTGGATGGTCCGGATGTCGTAATTCCAGTTATGGTCTGCGATTTGCGCAGTCTCCACCCGCCCGGGTACCAGCCCATACACAGCCAACGGCGGCAGATCGGAAGGCGCCGGGACAGCGCAAGGCTTCTTGCTAGGGACTGGTGGCGCGGTGCGGGAAAGAACGGATGCATCTGGACCAGGCAACGGTGGCTTTTCATGGAGCTGATGTGGCTTCCGGAATTCTGGATTCCGCATCAGGTCATAATATATGGAGACTGCCTGAGTCGCCTGCTTTCGTTGCCACTCCGGCAGTTGTTTTCCCAGAAGCTTGTCCACAAATGGCGCCAGGTTATTCTCGTCAGACGATTCGACTTGGTGTTTCAGGCAAAAATCCAGGTAAAATCGCAACCATGTCGAGTAGTAAGGCCGAGCAGATTCAGGAATCATTCCAACAAGCAAGGCAGCGTCGAAACGGACCTGAAGTGAGGGGGGAATGATGAGCATTCGAAGATCTCCAGAAACTGTATATCTAGCTGATATGGGATGATATACAGAAAGGCAATCGTTTGCCAGAAAAACCATTGTCAGAGATTTTTTTAAAGGATATAGAACACTTGATGGTGTGATAACCGATGCCAGGTTCAAACAACCGGTAGGTAAACGCACCCAGAGGCAAACGGTAGGCCACGCAGCCGGGATGATATCCAGAAACTGCTGAATAACTTGTTATGCAGGTAAGAAATGGCAAAAGTACTCTTAAATAAGAGCCTCAGTAAGGATGATATTCTTTGGAGATATCTTTCTCTTGATAAGCTTATTCACATGCTAGACACGAGATCTATTTTTTTCACCTCACTCGGTATCTATGCAAACTCAGATCCTTATGAAGGCTATGTTCCTAGAGTAGTATTTGAAACTCTTGCCTCTGCATGTTCACCAGTAATTAATGACATGGATGCTTATTTTGAAAATAAAATTCAAAACCAAAATACAAATGGTTTAAACTATGATGAACTTGAAGAGTTTAGGAAATTAAAAGACAATAAGATTAATGATGTTCGTGCATCTCTTAAAGATTTATATAAAAAAATAATACCATGTATGTTTGTTAATTGCTGGCACAGAAACAACTCAGAGTCTGAAGCGATGTGGAAGTTGTACTCAGACCAGGGGAAAGGAGTTGCAATTAAAACAACCGCCAGATCGCTCATTAGAGCTCTTGAAGATTGTGACGAATCAATAAATTTAACCCTTGGGGCAGTGAAGTACCTAGATTTTTCTGATAAAAATATCTCTGCAAGTGACTGCATTATAGACGGCCATTTCGCACCTCTATTAAAGCGTTCTTCATTCAGTCACGAAAATGAAGTAAGATTGTTCAATTTACGAAAGGAAGATTTTCAAAATCAGAACCAAATTATACCTGAACCGTTGCTTGTCAGAGTCAACCCAAGCTTTCTTATTGAAGATATTTATATTTCTCCCTATTCAGTAGAGCCATTCATTTATAGCACTAGTGCTATATGTAAAAAATATGGAGTTGCTGAAAGCAATATACATAAATCTACACTACTCAATTCGTGTGAAGACTTACTCGAATCACTAATAATTAAAGCATAACCAGCCAATTAACCAGACCGCGTAAACGTTCCGCGATTTTCCTGCAACTTTATTAGGCGCGGTCTGGTTATCGGAACGTTTGCCTCAATGTCACTTTGTGATGCCTAAGTGTAATGATTTACCGTAGCATTTGAAACAAAGGGACGGAGTTAATCACATACACGATGGAATTTAAATATCTGGTTTGATATTTCAAGGGAGTTCACATGACAGAAGTATCTGTTACAAAGAGCGACAACCTTAATGCACAAATTATGCAATACGCCTGCTCCCTGCCGTACTACACTAAATATCTGGCTGGCAAACTACTTGCCGGAACAGAAGTAACTGACAATGACATTAATGATGCATACACCTATTTTCTTGAAGATGCTGGCCTACAGGAGAAGAAACCAAGAAAAGACATTAGTATCACATGCGACAGCATTTCAAATAGTGATTACCACAAAGACTTGCTTCTTGACAGTCTTTACGGGGTAGAGGGTGTGAACGCACTTGTTGAGAAACAAACCATTGAATTTAGCCCAAAGCTCACAATTATCTATGGCGTTAACGGTTCAGGTAAATCTGGTTATATTCGTCTACTGAAGCAAGCCTTTCACAGTCGCACAACTGAACCAATTATTCCCAATATACATATAGCCTCTGGACATAAAACAACCAATGCCATTTTTGAGTTTAAGGCAGATGCAACACCCTATACCCTGAACTACCCCACCCAGAAAGATAAAACAGAATTTAAACAGTTCTCAATTTTCGATAACAAATGTGTAAGCATACATTTAGCAAAGAACAAACCCGAATTTAGACCTGCAGGGCTTAATTTATTCGCTGATTTAACCGAAGCATTCAGAAGACTGGAAGAAAAAATTGAGAAAGAAGCAAACACGAAAAAAGCCCCAAAGGATTATGCAGCTTTATTCGACGGTGAATCAGCGATAAGGGAATTCATGGTTAATTTGTCGCCTAAAACAAAGGTTGCCGACTTAAAGTCGGTAATACCTTTTACAGAGGCAGACAAGACAAAGAGAACAGAACTCGAAGGCCAGAAGGTTCAATTACAGGCGTTAAAAAAAGACAAAGAAATTGGAATACTAACGACCAACAAAAAGTTACTGGAAACACTAAAGACTTCGATAACCGATAATAATAAAAAGTTGTCCACCGAGGCACTTCTTGCCGTCCAGGCAGCCATATCCACTTGTATAGCGAAGGATGAAATCGCGAAAAATGAGGGGCTTGAAAACTTCAAGACGGACACGCTTGAAAAGGTCGGAAGTGCTGAATGGAAGGCTTTCATTATTGCGGCCAACAAATTTGCGATTCAGCAGGGAGATAACGGCGGCCCCTTACCCCAGGGACAAAGACACATGCCTTTTTTGCCAGCAGCCTCTTTCTGCGGAGGCGAAAAAACTAATCGAGTCATACTGGGTTTTCATAAAAAGCCAGGCGGAACAGGATGCTACGGCCGCGAATGGAGTCTTGAAGACGACTAAGACGTTATATGATGGCTTAAAATTCGATATTCTGCCTGACGACGCGGTTTTGACTACATGGCTCCTTGAAAACCATCCTGAACGTCTAAAAGCTATTAAGGCAAGTTTGTTGATTCAGAAGGTATTAGCTGCTGACATAATCTCAGACATTGAAGCAAAAGTTACAAATAAACGAGCGCAATCCGTAATAGAGACAATACCTATTGACACAATAGTAGCCGATATTGACACAGCTATTACTAAATTGCAAGAAAACGACCCTTCTGGGGACATTAAAAAACTTCAGACCACCATTACATTTTTGAACCACAAAGAAAAACTTGAGCAGCACATAAATGACATAGAATTCTACATTGGAAGTTTGAAATGGGCTGATACAGCCACTAAAGCTGCAAAGGATAATATATCCAGGTTACAGGTAACAAAGAAGGAAAAGGAGTTATCGGGAAAATACTTCAACGATGCCTACGTTGCCTCTTTCAATAAGGAATGCGAAGCACTGGACGGCCATTTTGGCATTGATATAAGTCATACTGGAGCATCAGGGGCTTCCTATAAGCAGCTTTTCTTGAAGGGCAAGAATCAACCATCGCAGATACTAAGCGAGGGAGAGCAAAAAGTTATTTCCCTAGCCGACTTTTTGGCAGAAATGAACCTTTCGGAGATTACACGGGGCATTATCTTTGATGACCCCGTAACCTCCCTGGACGACGAAAGGAAATGCCTTATCGGCAATCGGATCGTAAGTGAAACAGCTAAAAAGCAAATCGTGGTCTTTACGCACGATTTAGTGTTTGTTTCAACACTTATATCTATTTGCGAGGCCACCAAGACGCCTTATGCCTGCCATTGGATGGAAAAACGTGACGACAAACCTGGACATGTCTTTGTTAATAGTTCGCCGTCGTTTGAGAAAAAATACCGCAATTCCACCATACCAATGACGCATTATAACGAAGCAAAAGAAGCGACTTGCCCACCTGACCGCAGGGAGTATTTGACGAAGGCAGGGTTTACTGCCCTTCGCACTTGCTATGAAATGCTTGTTATCATTGGGATGTTCAGCGATGTTGTCCAGCGTTTCGCTGAACGCGTGAGTGTTGATTCCCTTAACGAAGCTTGTTTCTGCCGTGAGTTAGCAGACGAATTACAAGATGGATTTTATCAGTGCTGTCAATACATGGAAGGACATTCGCACAGTGACAAATACGCATACAAAAAACCGACAATAGATAATCTTGTGGCAGAAATTACCCGCTACGATGTTATTAAGGCGAAGATTAAAGCTCAAAAAAAGGCGGTTAAAACACCACAAGCTTAAAGATGTGAAGCGAGAACCCAGGGGGGCGCACCTTGACATGTTGCAAAATGTGAAGTGGCAAGAGCGCAACAGGATTGGAAGAGAGAGGACGATTGGCCGGAAAAGCCATCACTTCGAAGGATGAGATTTACCAACTCACGACTGGACCGGACACGCCGGTCAGCCTAACGTTATGAGTTGAAAAACATTGGGAAAAACTATGAATAAACAATGGGAACAATTCCTTTTTTCGGTGATAGCTCATTTGACTCTGCCCCTTCTTCCACTCATAGTAGAAAAACTATTGACTGGATCTGTAGCAAATGAAACATGGGCAATTACAGCTGCTATGTACACAATTTCTATTGGTGTATCATCAAACTGGTTGCCAATATTAGGATTGTCTTTATTTGTTTCAATGATATCAGTTTGTTCATTTGGATTTCTCAAAGCAGGTACGTCTGTAAATTTCAATGTTCCTTACTCATCGTTAGTGGCAATTATTGCATTCTTTATTGTTCATACAGTAGAAAGATACATGAGACATGTTAGCGAGGGTGAGATATTTTTGGGGGTTGGAGGTAATAAAAATGTCTAATCTTACGAATATATTTCACGATTATCTTGCACATACTTCAGCTCTAGTTAGTGTTATTGCTGTTATATATTCAATTGATGCAGCACGAAGATTGTCAAAAAGCAAAGAGCGTAAGCTAGTACTTATTAATCAATATTATAAGTCGATTTTAGATACATATTTAAACAAACACGATATTTATAAATCTTCAAAAGCAATTCAAGAAACATTAGATAGACTAAGTAAAATAATTAATGATAACCACAACTATGGTGCTTCAGCCAGCTTCAAGATATTTTCAGACGATGGAAGTAAAAATATTAGAACGTTTCTAAGAGACATTAATAACTCAAATAACAGAGAGATCCTCGTTGATACATATCCTTTGCTAGAAAACAAACTTTTCCTAGAGTCATACAATAGCAGGAAGCCTGTTTTCATCAACAACATAAATAGCCCCAAAGATGCTATTTATTTCAACACCAATAATGGTGATTGGAAATCAACTTATGGGTCTGTATGGGTTTTCCCTGTTACTGAACCAAAGTCTCAAAATTTAATTGGCTTTCTAACTATCGACACGAAAGAAAGAGTGATGAAAAATAGTGATATTTATAGGCTTGCATCTGATCTTGGAGAATCAACAGCGAATTACATTGCAAATCTAGTAAGCAGCATAAGACCTCATAACAAAAAAATACAGCCGACGCAAAAAGCGCGCGGCTGATTTAAGCGTTCAAAAGTAGTTCAAGGGTGCGGTCGGCTTACCATAATCGTTCGGCAACAAACCGCCGAACGTTACCTGAGCAGCTGAGGCTAGGCCCCCCAGAAGACACCGACCTCAGACAAATTCAGAATAACTTCTTAAGCTCAGCAACTCTGATGACAGGGCAAGGTTTTGGGCAGTCCCCTCCAACCAATGTGGAGCCAACTCAAAGCCCTGACTCCCGATAACAGGTAAGGCTTACCAAATACCCGGCTTAAGCCGGTTTTACCAGTTGTCCACCAGAGTGTCTCGGCAACACCGGAGTTGAGCTTCACCAGACGCTCCCGCCCTGGTTGCGCGACAAATGCCGAATTCGATTTGACAACCCCCCCGCCCTCCGGTAACCTTCCCTGGCCTTATCCCCCAATGATTTCAAGGAGAACTTCCCATGAGCAGCGACTGTCTTTTCTGCAAGATTGCCTCCGGCGCCATCCCGGCCGCCAAGCTTTACGAGGATGATGAGATGCTGGCCTTCCGGGACATCAGCCCCCAGGCCCCCCAGCACTTCCTGGTCATCCCCAAGCAGCACATCAGCGGCCCCGGGGCGGTAACCGCAACGGAGGCCGAGCTGGTCGGCAAGATGGTCGCCCGGGCCGGCGAGATCGCCCGGGAGCTGGGGATCGGCGAGGGTTTCCGACTGGTGATGAACAACGGCGCCGCCGTCGGCCAGACTGTCTTCCACATCCACCTGCATGTCCTGGGCGGTCGTCCCATGGGCTGGCCGCCGGGCTGAGAGACGGCCCGCCAATGCCACCCGTCATCGCCCTGGTCGGCCGCCCTGATTGCGGCAAAACCACCCTGCTGGAAAAGCTTCTCCCCGAGCTGAACCGCCGGGGGCTGAAAGTCGGCACCATCAAGCACCATGTCCACGCCTTCGAGATGGACCGGGAAGGCAAGGACACCTGGCGCCACAAGCGGGCCGGGGCTCACGTGGTGGCGCTCTCTTCCCCCACCGGCCTGGGGGTAATCCGCGACACCGACCACGACCCGGCCGTGCCGGAACTGCTCGACCGCTACTTCTATGACGTCGATCTGGTCCTGGCCGAGGGTTACAAGCACACCGACCTGCCCAAGATCGAGGTGTTCCGCAGCAGCGTCCACGCCGCCCCCCTGCCCGACCGCGATGCGACCTGGCTGGCGCTGGTCAGCGACCTCCGACCGGAGGGCGACCTGCCCTGGTTCGGGCTGGAGGAGATTGCCGCCCTGGCCGATTTCCTGATGGCCCGCCAGCCCAAGCCGCCCCCCCCGCCCCGCGCCAGCCTGCTGGTGGACGGCCAGTCGGTGGCCCTGAACAACTTTGTCGAACAGATCCTGGCTAAAACGATCACCGGCATGACCTCATCCCTCAAGGGCTGCGCCCAGGCCCGGGAGATCACCATCACCATCCGCCCCGGCGACCATGCCGATCGCTGATTGCACCGGGGTGCTGCTGGCCGGCGGCCAAAGCCGCCGCTTCGGCAGCAACAAGGCCCTGGCCAGACTGGGCGACGGCCGGCTGATCGAACGTCCCGCCCGAGTCCTGGCCGAACTCTTCACCCACCGATTGCTGATCACCAACACCCCGGAGCTTTACGAATTCCTGGGCTGGCCAATGACCCCGGACCTGGCCCCCGGCGGCGGTCCCCTGGCCGGAATCGAGGCCGCCTTAAGCCGCGCCGCCACCCCCTGCATCTTCGTGGCCGGCTGCGACATGCCGCATCTGGACCGCGCCCTGATCACCCACCTGTGCAGCCTGGCACCCGGCTACGACGCGGTCATCCCGCTGACTGTCAAGGGGTGGGAGCCGTTGCACGGGGTCTACGCCAAGACCGCCCTGCCGATTATTTCGGCTGCCCTGGCTGCCGGCACCCGCAAACTCCAGGCCGTCCTGGCCACCCTCAAGGTCCGGGCGGTGGAGGAGGCGGAGCTGCGGGCGGTTTCGGCCACCGCCTTGCAGTCATTTAGCAACATCAATACCGTTAACGACCTCCCGGTCGCCTAAAGGTTGCTGCTCGGGATGGTTTTATGGTGGCACCTAATGGGTAGGTCGTGTTGAGGAACGAAACGCGACAACCTCAGATGGCGTGATACCACGGAGATGTTGCGTTACGCGATACTGCCGCTAACGCAACCTACGATACTGCTCTGGATGGTTTTAAGGTGGCGCCTAATGGGTAGGTCGCCGTTGAGGAACGAAACGCGACAACCTCAGATGGCGTGATACCACGGAGATGTTGCGTTACGCGATACTGCCGCTAACGCAACCTACGATATTTGGGGAGCAATATGAATTACCGGCGCGCAAAAAGTTCGGGCGGGACCTATTTTTTCACGGTTGTAAGCCACAACCGGCGAAAGTTTCTCAGCCAACCGGACAATGTTGCACTCCTGCGATCCGCGCTGAAAAAGGTCATGAAATGCCACCCGTTTTTTATCGAGGCCATGGTTATCATGCCCGACCATCTGCACGCATTGTGGACGTTACCGGAGGGCGATGACAATTATTCCATCCGCTGGAGTCTCGTAAAGAGCGCATTTACCCGCAATTGCCCCGATGGCTGCAAAGGTGATTTGTCTTCATCACGAATTGCCCGGAAACAGCAGGCGGTCTGGCAACAGCGGTTTTGGGAACACGAGATTCGGGATGAAGATGATTTTGCCCGGCATGTCGAATACATCCATTACAATCCGGTCAAGCATGGGTTGGTAATACGGCCTCTTGATTGGCCATATTCAAGTTTGCATCGGTATGTTCGAGATGGGTTGTATCCAGCCGATTGGGGCAGCAATGCGGATATTATTTTCCCCGATTTTGTCGGCAAGGAATAAGTACATTAGCGTCGAGAAGGTTGGAAGGGGTATTCAGTGCAATGCGTAGGTCGCGTTGAGGAACGAAACGCGACACCCTCAGATGTCGTGAACCACGGAGATGTTGCGTTACGCGATACTACCGCTAACGCAACCTACCTGGCTCTTTACCTTCCTAAATTGCCAGCCCCTTTCTTTTTGCGCCGCCGGGCCGGATCATAGCGTTCTTCCTCGCTGTAAATACAGCCGCAGTAAGGCTGGCGATACAAGCCCAGCTCGACGCTCATCTCAATCCCCTCCTGCCAGCCCGCCCGAAAATCCCGGTAATAAAAAGATACCCCATACTTCGCCGCCAATCGCTCGCCCAGGCTCTTCAGGGCGGCATGGTTCTGGTAGCGGCTGTAGAGCAGGGTCGAGGTGAAGGCGTCGGCCCCGGTTTCCTTGGCCCGCTGCGCCACTTTGGTCAGGCGCATTTCATAACATTGCAGACAGCGCGCCTCTTCGTGGAAGACCACCTGGCGCAGGAACTCCCGCAGGCCGTACTCCCGGTCATACTCCACCGGCAGTTCCCGGGCCGCGCTGAACTCCTCCAAGGCCTCCAGCCGCCGCCGGAACTCCTGGTAAGGATGGATGTTGGGGTTGTGGAACCAGCCGCTCACCTGGTGGCCCTCCTCCCGCAAAACCCGCAAGGGATAGGCGGTGCAGGGGCCGCAGCAGATATGGAGGAGGATGTTCATGCCCGCCCGGTCCGAAAGATCCGGCAGTCGATCTGGAACTTGTTGATCTTGTAGTTGATGATCCTGAGCGAGGTGCCCAGGTCATTGGCGGCCTTGGTCTGGTTGCCGCGACAACGCTTCAAGGCGGCGATGATCAACTCCCGCTCGAAATTCTCCACCGCCTGAGCAAAGTCGCCGGCGAAACTCTTGCCGCCGGCCGCCGGTTCGGCCAACTGCAGGGACGGCGGCAGATGATAGCTCTTGATCGCCTCCTCGTTGCAGATCAGGACCGCCCGCTCGATGCAGTTCTCCAGTTCGCGGACGTTGCCGGGCCAATGGTACTGCATAAGCAGGTCGATGGCCGGGGTGGAGATCCGGCTGATCTTCTTGCGGTTCTCCCGGCAATATTTGCTCAGGAAGAATTCGGCCAGGAGCAGGATATCGGTGCGCCGCTCCCGCAGGGGCGGCATGTAAATCGGGAAGACGTTGAGCCGGTAGTAAAGGTCCTCGCGGAAGGAACCCGCCTCCACCGCCTTCTCCAGATCCTTGTTGGTGGCGGCGACCAGCCGGGCTCCCGATTTGATCACCGCATGGCCGCCCAGGCGCTGGAACTCGCGCTCCTGGACCACGTTCAAGAGTTTAACCTGAATGGCCTGGGAGAGTTCGCCGATCTCATCCAGGAAGAGGGTGCCGTTGCCGGCCAGCTCGAAACGGCCCTTCTTGGCGATATGGGCGCCGGTGAAGGCCCCCTTCTCATGGCCGAACAATTCGGACTCCAGCAGGGTTTCGGGCATGGCCGAGCAGTTGACCACCACGAAGGGCTCGTGCTTGCGCAGGCTGTTATAGTGGATCGCCTTGGCCACCAGGGTCTTGCCGGTGCCGGACTCGCCGCGCAAGAGCACGGTGGCCCCGGAATCCTTGACCTGGTGCATCATCTCGTAAACCTCCAGCATCCGGCTGGAGCTGCTGATCATGTTCTCGAACTGGTACTTGCCGGATAGCTCCAGCTTCAGGAGCCGGTTTTCGCTCTGCAGCCGCTCCCGCTCCCGGTTGACCATCTGGATGCGGGTGACGGTCTGGGCGATCAAACCGCTGATGATGGTGAGAAACTGCAGGTCTTTCTCGAAGTTCAAGCCGGCCTGATACTCCCGGTCGATGCTCAAGGCACCGATGGTGTCGCGGCCGCGCTTGATCGGTACGCAGATGAAGGAGCGCTGCTGGGCATCGACATCACCCCGGGTGCCGGTGCGGTTCAAGAACAGCGGCTCGGCACTGATCTGCGGGACCACGATGGGGGCGCCGCTGGCCACCACCCGGCCGGTGATGCCCTCGCCGATCTTGTATACCCCGCGCTTCCGGGCCTCCTCGCTCAAGTCGTGGCCCACCTCGATCTCCAGCTGACCGGTGGTCGGGTTGAGGATGGTGACGGTGCCATGCTGCATGCCGGTGCTGGCGGCCAGGATCTCCATGATCTCCTCGACGCAGTCGCGCAGGTCGCTGGAAGAGGCCAGGGCCTTGGTGATCTCGTAGAGACAGGCCAAATCGGCCGGTTCGTACTGGCTGACGATGGTACTCTTGCTGGTGGTCATATTCGACAGCCTCGTTGCAGTCTCGTGATTAATGACAATTCCCGAAGGCGAAATAATTACATGTTTGTAAGCGAAGTACAACCCGGATTTGGTGGTTTCTATTGCCCGCCTGCCCATAAATTGCTAATCTTTGCCGCCTGTGCATGCACCCCCGGGGATTTTACACTCCGAAACTCTTATAATTCCAGCCCGTACGAGGAAATCACATGTCCGAATTCAGCAACGTCACCGTGGTCAAAAAGGCTAACATCTACTTTGACGGCAAGGTCACCAGCCGCACCGTCATCTTCGCCGACGGCACCAAAAAGACCCTGGGGGTGATGCTGCCCGGCGAGTACACCTTCAACACCGGCGCCAAAGAGCTGATGGAGATCCAGGCCGGACTCCTGAAGCTGCAGCTGGCCGGCGAGACCACCTGGCGGACGATCAAGGGCGGCGAGGCCTTCGAGGTGCCGGCCAACAGCAGCTTCACCATGCAGGTCAAGGAAGTCAGCGACTATATCTGCTCGTTTTTGCCCTAACCGGGCGCGGGAACCGAGAGCCGCCAGCGAGGGGTTGAATCCGGCGTTGTTAAAGACGCCGGGGTCGGCCGGCGCGGAACTCCTGGCGGTTAAAGACTTGTCTTGTCAGGGTTGGGTGCCTTTTTTCTTGCGGTCCCGGCGGTTTCTACGCTAAATGAAGCAGATATTTTCCCGTGGCCGGGTGCGGCATGCCCGGCCAGCCCTCAACCCCCTGGCCAATAGCTGATGACCGACCATAAAGCCCGGCAGAAAGCCCTGACCGGCCACCCGCTTTTTGCCGGTTGCAGCCCCTTGGACTTGGCCCGGCTCCTGCCCCATGTCCGGGAAAAACAGCTGGCTTCCGGCACCGTGCTGTGTAAAAACGGCGAACCAGCCGAGACCCTTTATCTGCTGGCCCACGGAACTCTGCGCTATTCGATCCGCGGCCTGGAAGCCGGCCACCCCAATGTCCTGGGCGAGGAAACCGTCCTGGGTTTGCACGGCTACCTAGGCGAGGCGATGGCCATTGACGACTGCCGTCTCTGGACCATCCCCCGGCGGCAGCTGGCCACCCTGGTCAAGGCCTGCCCGGAGGTGCGCTACCGGGCCACCGCCAGCCTGGCGGCCCGGATCAATGAGGAGGTGCTCCCTGCTCCGCCGCCGGTGGCGGCCCGGGCCAGCGGTTCCTGGCGGGAGCTGATCGGCTGGCTCCTCTCGACCATCATCCCGCTGCTGGTACTCTACGGTCTGCGTCACGATCCCCTGCTGACCTCGCAGCATTCCCGCTATTATCTGGCCATCCTCTCTTCGGTGGCGG
This sequence comes from Deltaproteobacteria bacterium, assembly GCA_020056965.1. GTDB lineage: Bacteria > Desulfobacterota > Desulfobulbia > Desulfobulbales > JAGXFP01 > JAGVGT01. Next base: position 16,295 of record JAGVGT010000056.1, on the reverse strand, counting down.
TGATGTGGATGTTCCGGCTGCTGCCCGACTTCATTCCGGTACTCTTCGCCCTCTTGGCCCTGATTATCTTCGGGGTGGCCACGCCGGACACCATTTTGTCCGGCTTCGGCTCCGACAGTTTTTTCATGGCGTTGAGCGTGCTGGGCCTGGGCACCGTGATCCGCGCCTCGGGCCTCGGCTTCCGGCTGCTGCTCCTGATGATCGGCGCCCGGCCCCATTCCCGTTGGTGGCACAACTTCTGCGTCTTCATGGTGGGATTGATCCTGACCCCGATCATTCCCACCGCCAACGGTCGGATCAGCATTGTCAGTTCCTTCGTCCCGGAACTCCTGGGCGACGGCAACAAGGAGCGGCGGCTGCGGGAGGCCGGGCGTCTGACGATCAGCGCCCTGACCGGCGCCAGCGCCTTTTCGGCGATCTTCCTGAGCAGCAAGTCGATCAACTTTCTGATGTTCGGCTACCTGCCGGAACAGGAGCAGTTGCGCTTCCAGTGGACTTACTGGCTGGTGGCCGCCTCGGTCACCGGCCTGGCGATGCTGGTCCTCTACTTTGCCCTCTGGTCGGTGGTCTTCCGGGCCCGCAACCCGGCGCCGCTGAGCAAGGCCACCATCCGCTCCCAGCTGGCCACCCTGGGGCCTCTGGCCCCGCCCGAACTCGCCGCCCTGGGCGGCATCGTGGTCTTTGCCGGCAGCCTGGCCACCAGCGCCATCCATCGCATCGAGGTGCCGTGGATCGCCCTTTCCATCCTCTTCGGCCTACTGATGTTCGGCTTTTTGCAGGACAAGGATTTCCGCCGCGATATTGACTGGGCCTTTCTCTTCTACCTGGGCGGTCTGACCGGCATGGTTACAACCATGAAGGAAGTGGGGGTGGATCAGTGGCTGGCGGTACACTGCACCTGGCTCAACCAGTACATGCTTCACAACATGTATCTGTTCATCGCCCTGCTGGCCGGGGTGATTTTCCTGGTCCGGCTGGTCCTGCCGATCAACGCCGCCTCGGTGATTTTCCTGACCCTGCTGATGCCCACGGCGGTGGCCGGCGGCGTCAACCCCTGGCTGATCGGCTTCATGGTGCTGTTCCTGGCCGAGTCCTTCTTCCTGCCCTACCAGGCCTCCTATTACCTGCAATACTGCTCGCTGACCGGCTACGGCTATCCCGAGCAGGACCGGCGGCTGGTTCCCTTTAATCTAGCGATCACGGTCATGAAGGTGGCGGCGCTGTACATGTCGCTGCCTTGGTGGCGCCACCTGGGGTTGTTATGAGAAAACTGGTGCTGGCAGCGATGGCCCTGTTTTTCCTGGTGACCGGTGTTTTTGTGGTCTGGGAGAACTACCACAAGCCGCGTCTGATGGTGCTGCAGAGCTACGGCAACGACTACGTCTGGACCCAGGAAATCAACGAGGGTCTCAAGCGGGTGTTGGCCAAGAGCCACTGGATGACCGTGCGCTATCACTACATGCACACCAATCGTTTCAACGGCAAGGATGAACTACGCCGGGCCTCGGTGGCCGCCCGGCGGGCGGTGGATCAGTTCCGGCCGGACATCCTGCTGGCCATTGATGACCATGCCCAGGAGCTGGTGGGTAAATTCTATGTCAACGATCCGCAAATGAAGATCGTCTTCGCCGGGATCAACGGCGAGATCACCCCCTATGGTTACGACAAGGCCGACAATGTTACCGGTATCCGGGAGCGCAAGCAGTTCAAGGCAGTCAATGAAATGATCGCCAGCCTCGGCCTGGATCTGGGCCGCCCGGCCCGCCTGGCCCATATTGCCGACGCGGCCCTCTCCAGCACCGCCGATACCCTGGCGGCGGAGAAGTTCGATTGGGCGCCTCAGGTTTATGTGGGCGGTATTCAGGTCGCCGATTTTGCCGCCTGGCAGAAAAAGACCCGGGGGCTGGCCGGCAAGATCGATTTCCTGTTGGTTTCCGGCTACCGCCAGCTGCCCTATGGCGAAGGCAAAAAGGAGTTCGTGCCGCCCGAGGAGGTGATGGCCTGGACCCTGGCCAACGTCGAGGTGCCGGTGATCGGGATCAATGTCTTCAACTCCCGGGACGGGGCCATGATTTCCCTGGGGGTCTCCCCCTACGAGCAGGGGGAGGTGTCGGCCCAGATGGCCGTCGATCTCTTGGGTGGCAACAAAACCCTGGCGGAACTGCCGATTCGCCAGGCCAGTCAGTACGTGGTCTCCATGTCGCAGAAGGCCCTGACTCGTTACCAGATCAAGCCGCCGCAGGTTTTCGAGGCCTTTGCCCGGGCCACTAATAATTATTATAAATAGGCTGAAGACCGAAGGCTGAAGGCTGAAGTATAAAAGACCAAATCTCTTTCAGCCTTCGGTCTTCAGCCTGCAAAACAAACAAGGGTGCCGAGAAGATGCTTACCATACCAAACCCGAAACGCACCTCGACCCGGATCTTTTTTCTGCTGCTTTTCTGCATCCTGGGCGCCAGGTTTGCCGGGGCAGCGGAGCCGGCTAAATTAAGCGTCGCCGTGATGGAGTTCAACGTCATGGGTGATCTGGGCACCGAGGGCGGCGGCGCCATCGTGGCCGAATGGCTGGTCAGCGCCTTGGGCGAAAACAAGGCCTTTGCCCTGCGGGAGCGGGTCTTGCTGAAAAAGGTGCTGGCCGAGCAGCAGCTGGCCTTGACCGGCCTGGTGGACGAGAGCAAGGCCGCCGCCAAGATCGGCAAACTCTACGGCCTCGACGGGGTGATCAGCGGCTCGGTCTTCCGCTGGGGCAATATCATTACCGTCAGCGCCCGGCTGATCGACTCGGAGACCGGCGCCATCAAGCGCACCGCCGAGATCCGCGCCGGCAACCTGGATGCGGTGCCGGAGCGGATCAAGGAACTGGCCCGGGTACTCACCGGCCAGGCCACGCAGGCCGAGATCGACGCCGGTCAGACCATGGCCACGGGGCTGAAGGGCAGCGAGGCCGGTTGTAAACTGGAGCTGGGCGGCGCCACCTGGACCGAGCCGACCACCGGCCTGGAGTTCGTGTTGCTCAAGGGCGGCTGCTATCAGATGGGCCAGACTGAGCAAGAGAAGAAATTCCTGCTCCAGGAGTACGGCGAGCAGGACTACGCCAAACTCTACGCCGACGAATCACCCCGGCACGAGGTCTGCGTCGATGACGTCTGGCTGGCCAAGAAGGAAACGACCAACCGCCAGTACAAGCTTTTCCGGCCCGAGCACAACAGCCTCGACTACCGGGGCCGGACTATGAACGACGACCGGCAACCGGTGGTGTACGTGAGCTGGGAGGAGGCCCGCGATTTTGCCGCCTGGCTCTCCGCCAAGTACCAGGACCGCTCCTTCCGCCTGCCCACCGAGGCCGAGTGGGAAAAAAGCTGCCGGGCCGGCACCGATACCCCCCGCTTCTGGGGCTGGGATTCGGACGAGGCCTGCCGCTTCGCCAATGTCCACGACCGGGGCGCCGAGAAGGAAAACCATTTCGGCTGGCCGGCCCACGATTGCGACGACGGCTTTGTGGTCACCGCCCCGGTGGGCAGCATGGCCCCCAACCCGGCCGGACTTCACGACATGCTGGGCAACGTCTGGGAATGGACCCAGGATACTTATCGGGTCGACGGCTACAAGGACCATACCCGGGAAAACCCGGTCATCACCACCGGCAGCAACAGCCGGGTCCGGCGAGGCGGTTGCTGGAACAACGAGACCGGCAGCACCCGCTGCGCCAACCGGGGTAACCGGGAGGCCACCCACCAGAACAGCCGGGTCGGTTTCCGGCTCTCGATGCAGGTCAAAGCCAGCGATCTCAAGGCGGTCGTCGCCCCCAAGAAAGCCGCCCTGCCCCTGGTTGAACTGGAGCTAACCCCCGAACGGACCTCCTACAAATTCAAGTTCACCAACCAGGTCGCCACCACCCACGCCTTGGTGATCTCCTCGCCCATGCCGCCCCGGGAAAAGATTCCGGACTACGCCAATCTCTCAGTGACGCTCAAGGTCTTCGACGGCGGGCAGCTCCTGCTGACCAAGACCGCCCCGGCCATGGCCCGCTTTGGCGAGGCGGACGACAGCGAATACGGGGCTTTTTTCGTCACTTACAGTGCCCCCACCGAGCTGCCGGTCGATAAAAAGCTGACCGCCAACGTGGAGATCACCGGCCCTCTGGCCGAATTTCTGGCCTGCCGCGGCGAAAGCAAACTGGCCCTGATTCCGGCCCCGGAGTGAAGCGCGTGGCCCCCAGGCTGCGGGGGCGCGGAGGGAGGTTTTCTACTTCTTACTCTGAATAACCCTGAACAGTTTCTGCTCCAGCTCATAGGCCTTGCGCGGGTTTTCCCGGGCCAGGTTGTGCTGTTCGCCCGGGTCGCTCTTGAGGTTGTAGAGCTCACGCTCCTCGGTATCCAGGGAGATGATGAACTTCCAGCCATCGTCGGTTTCCAGCGCCCGCTTGAAGGAGCGCAGCAGGTAATCGGTTTCGGAAATGCCCTCCAGACCAAGGTTTTTACCGGCCAGCAGAGGCGCCAGGCTTACCCCCTGCATTTGTTTTTTCACTCCCGCTTCCGGCGTAACCCCCAGCAGGTCCAGGGCGGTCGGCATCAGGTCCAGGGTGCGGGCCAGGCCGGCCACCCGCCCCTTCGCCCCCGGCACCCGGATCAGCAGCGGCACCCGGGTCAACTCCCCGTACAGACTGAAGCCGTGGTCGATCCGACCGTGCTCCAGGTATTCGTTGCCGGAGCCGGAGGTGACGATAACGATGGAATTATCCAGCAGCCCCAGCTCCCGCAGTTTGGCGATAAAGGCCCCGAAACGCTGGTCGGCATCGGAGATTTTGGTGTCGTAGATCGCCTTCCAGAAGCGCAGGTCCTCGGGCGCGATGGTAACGCCGCCCTCCTCCAGATTGCGGTCACGCAACGCCCAGTATTCCTCCTCGCTGCCCTTGAGTTGGCCCTGATAAGACGGCTTGAGGAAACGGCCCAGATGGGCGCGGTTCAAAGGGAACTGACCATGGACATCGTAACCCTGTACGAAGAGGAAAAACCTTTCCTGGTGGTGCTTGCCCAGCCACTCCAGGGCGGCAGGCATGGTCCGGTCAAAGCCGCCGAAACGCGGCTCGTCAACGTACTCCTCAAAACCCAACCCAAAGCCGAAATCCCGGGCCAGCGAAGCGCCGCCGGTGAAGGCCCCGGTCCGGAAACCCTGCCCGCGCAAAACCTGGGTCAGGGTCACCACGCCCGGCGCCTGTTCCGGCAGGGTGGCCAGCACCCCTTCCTTACCGTTGAAGCGGCTGTACTTGTTGGTCACCCGGTGGCGCTCCGGATAGAGCGAGGTGAACCAGCTCATGAAGGCCGGCAGGGTCCAACTGGAGGGGCTGACCGCCTTTTCGAAGAGAAACGATTCCTTGGCGAAGGCATCCAGGTTGGGGGTGGTGTTCTTCTTGTAGCCGTAAGCCCCGACATGGTTGGCGCCCAGCGGCTCGAAGGCGATGATGATCAGGTTGTAGTTCTGCTTGGCCGCAGGTGTCGCGGAAATGGCGGTCGGGACGGCGGCGACCTTGGCCGGTACTGCGGCGGGCTCGGCAACCGGGGCTACGGTGGTGGTGATCGGAGCGGCTGCGGGCGCCATTGTCGGAGGGGCGACCACCGGTGTGGGTGGTGGGTTGGTAGCGGGCGTGGCGGCCGGTTGCCCGGCCAGGCGCAGCCCGGTGAAAAATCCGCTCAGGTTGAGTTCGGAGAAACCAGCGGCGGGGAGAAAGAGGTCGCAGCGGTAGAAGGTCCGGTTTGTCTGGTCGTAAAGGAAGAGCACCCCGGCCTGGAAGGCGGCCTGGGACTCCTCGGTGACCCCGTAAGAGTGACGAGCCGAGGCGGGCAGGATGTAGAGAGGCTGCGGGGTGCCGGCCACCGAAATCTCCAGCTTGCGGGGCCGCAAGGCGTCCGGCATGCTGACCTGATTAGTGATCATCCCCGGGTAGGGGGCCGGGACATTGCTGAACAGGGAGTTGAGCATGGTCAGCCGCTCTTCCCTGGTCCGGGCCGCCTCCTCGGGGGAAATATTGCTGATCACCTCGATCTTCAGGAGCTTGCCGCTCGCCTCGGCCTCGATACTCTGGGCCGCATGGCCGGCAGCGCTTCGGCTCAGGTTCTTGGTCAACCGGAAGGCCTCCCCCCCCGGCACGCTCAGCCCCAGCTCGGGGGCCAGATCGGCCAGGGTTCCCGGCACCTTGGGCGGAGCGGGTTTCTTCAGCAGCAAAACCGCCCCGGCCAGGCAAGCCAGGAGGATGACTGTGGTGATGATCAGTTTGGCGCGCATTGGACGTTTAAACTCTTGCTGGTCGGGAGGAGTGGAGGAATTTCCAGGAAATTTATAACCTATTTGACCTGAACAAAATCTATCCCATAAAATTTGGCCGCCTCGGCAAGTTGGCGGTCGGCGGTGATCAAGGCAACATTTTCCGTGGCGGCAATGGCCAGATGGAGTGCGTCCAAGGTGCGGAGTGGGGTGTTGAATTGCGAGACCCAGCTCAAGGCCTTGCGGTAATGATGATGCTCAATGGCAACCCAGCGATAGAGGTTATGGTCAAGATGTGACTGGAAGAGGTTGATTATCTTGTGCCCCGCCTCGGACGAAAGACCTTTCTCACGGATCTTCCGGGCAATTGCCGAGACCAGTTCCAGTTCTGAGAGATGACTGATAGACGGGGTCGGGTATTCCAGAACCAGCTCTTCCACCTTCGCGCTCAAAGGTTCCGGGCAATAGTAGGCGGCCAGCACGCTGGTATCCAGGTAATACATGCCCGTCAATACCTTTCCTGCTTTCGGGATTCGATAACGGTACCACTGAGCGGGATGATCTGAACCGAAAGGGAACTACGGAAGTCGGCGAGGCTGGGCAAACGCTCCACCCCCTGCGGAGGCACCAGGCAGGCAACCTTTTTCCCGTGCCGGGTAACGGCAACCTCTTCGCCCTGATTGACCCTGGTGAGCAGCGAACTCAACTGGCTACGGGCCTCTTTGATATTGACTTCAATCATTGCCAACTCTCCCTTGTGGTTTGTGTACAACAAAAGAGTACACAACAACAGGCGGGTTGTCAAATGGCGCTGCGACTCAAACCTAAGGGAGGTGTGCTGCCAAAGGTTTCTCGACCGATGCAGTTTGTTACTCACCGCATCCTACGTGATTATCTCGTTGTTCCCCAAAACCAAGTCAAGCGCGTAAGACGGTATCGAAAGGGTCTCAACTTGAACGCCAAACTCTTTTTCGATCATAAGATCAACAATCGAGTCTCCATCGACCAAGATTATTGGTACAGCACCACGCTTGATAGATGCACCAATTGCTCCTTCAGAGAACGTTGCAGTGGTAAAAAATATCCCTTGTTCAAAGTCGCCTTGAGCGGCCCCACGAAACTTGTCGATTTCCGGTCTTTGAATGTTCCCTTTGTTCCAGCGTTTACATTGAAACGCGACGTTCAAGTTTGCGAGGCCAACTTTTAGCTTGCCGAACCCGTCAATCCCACCGTCGCCTGAAACTTGAGTAACTTTTGTGTCATGAAACCCATAGATATCTAAAAGACTCTTGGTAAATAGCTCAAACGCTGTTGGTGACATTAGTTTCAGGTCACTAAGCATTTTAAGTTTCAACTCTGTGACATACTTTGTGTGTAGAACTTGTAACTCACGAAGACTCGACACATGAGGCAGTTTTGTTGGTGCTTCTGCAACTAATGTCTTGGTTGCTCGGCGCTTTTGTCGTTGATGAATGACTTCAGAGAGTGGTTCGTATCGGTTTTCGCCAATGAGTCTGAAGTGTTTGGTGGTCTTAGCGCTCGGGAAATCTAGCCCTTCGCAGTGGCGGCGAATTTCGCTTCTGACTATGTGCTCCGGGTTGTCAGCGTGGAATTCGTAGAGCTTTGCTTCTACAATCCCTCGATAGGCCTCGCCAGCTGTCATTGGCGATCCCTTGGCTCGCATGACTTGCTTAATTGCTTCGGTAATTGTCATAGGTATCCCCTAGTCATGTAGTGCGGGTCCAACCGCCATTCAACATCATTCTGTTGCTCACTCAACCTACGCCTGCTGGCAAGAAATGGCGGGTGGAACCAGCCCTTATATGGTGACCATACCACAGGTCAAACTCCTTCAGCCGGAGTATGCCCGGTAGTCGCATGTAGCTGAAGCCCAAGCGCCTTTATCACCTTGAGTACCGTGGCAAATTCCGGGTTTCCTTCCGGGGACAAGGCCTTGTAAAGGCTTTCGCGGCCCAGGCCGGTTTCCCGGGCAATCTGGCTCATCCCTTTGGCGCGAGCAATCACGCCAAGCGCATGGGTAACCAAAGCGGGATCATTCTCCTCGAGAACGGCACCAAGGTAGGCCGCAATGTCTTCTTCGGTTTGCAGATGTTCCGCGGAATCCCAGCGGGCTGTTTTAAGCGCCATGCTGTTCCCTCCTAAATTTGCCGAGCAAGACCGCAATGTATCTTTTGAAATACAACAATACAAGGTGCGTATGTCCGTTTTTGGCACCTTCCAGCCCTACCTGACTACAACAGAACGCGATAGTCGCAATGTAAAACACTGGCAAGTTTCTTGGCGGTTTCCTTGCCGATTGGGCGCTTGCCATGCTCCATTTCGCTGATATGGCGCCGATTGATGCCGGTCATCTCGGCAAGTTGCTGCTGGGTGAAGTTTTCGCGATGACGAAACCCTGCCAGGGTGATTTCCTGCTCCGATTTGCCCGGAAAGTGCTTGGCGAAAAAGGCTTCGTAAGAGAGGTTGTCGCTTTCCGGTTCAGCTTCAATGGAGGCGACAAAATTCTTCACCTTTTCGGCATTGGCGCGGCTCAGCCGCAAGCGCAAGGTGATCAAGAGTTCAGTAGGGGGCGTTTTCGTGTGTGACTGCATAGATTACCTCCACGTTGATCGCCTTTTTATTCTCCTGCCAGACGGCTACATAGGTCGGCTGCCCTTTCTTGAGATGGCAATGGTGTTTGTCGGCGGATAACTTGCCATAGTTTGGCCAGTCGCCTCGGACCGGCCCGCCAATGCGGATTGCCCTCATGAGCGCCAGAAGCTGTTTGCGCACTCGCTCCGGTAGCTTGGGGAATTGTTTATCTACCGAGCGACTGACCGTTACATCCCACATGACCACATGTGTACTATTTTTTGGTACGCTGTCAACCGTGGGATTAACCATTTTCAGGCAGGGGCCGGACGAACACCACGTTGTAGCGGCGGCCGTCCGGGTACTTGAGGTTGGAGACCCGGAACTCCACCGGGATGATCTCCCCCGCCTTGGTCCGGTACTGGCCGCCGAAGACCACGTTTTCTTCCCTTTCGAACCAGGCCCATCGCTCCGGCCAGCTTTTCTCGGGGATCAGCGGATTGATATCCCAGACGTGCATTGATTCCAGCTCCTCCCGCGAGTAGCCCAGCAGACTGCAAACCGCCCGGTTGACGTAGACGATTTCAGCCTGGTCGCCGATCCACAGGGTGGGCACGTTGCTCATCTCCACCCCGTGCTGGATGAAGCGCAGCCGATCCAGGAGCTGGTTGCGTTCGGTGAGGTCAAAGCCGACCAGCTGCCCCTGGTCGCCGTCGCCGACCCCGGCCGGGAAGATGGTGACGTTCAGATACAGCCAGGTCCGCTTGAACTTTTCGGGAACCTCCAGCGAAAACGAACCGCCGCTGCCCTGGAGCTCGGCAGCCTTGCCGGTCAGTTCCTCCCGATACTCCTCCGGCACCAGCTCCTGCCAGGGCAAGCCCAGCAAGGCCGAGCGCCCCTGCCCGGTCAGCCGTTCCACGGCCCGGTTGACAAAACTCACCTTCAATTCCTGATCAAAGCGGACAATCAGCTGCCGGGAATTTTCGACAATGTCCTCATAGAGCAACTGCGCCCGGCTCAGCTGCCGGGAGGTGGCGATCTCCTTGCGCACCGCCATGGTCAAGCGCTGCAGCAGCTGCTCTTCCGGCATCCCGCCCAGCAGGTCCACGGCTGCATCGGGGTTCTCGCCCATGCTGATGCGCCGGCCGATCTCGGCAAACTCCTCCAGCCCCAGCCCGAAGAATTTGGCGATCTTACGCTGGGTCTTGGGTCCGGCCCGCCGCTCCTGTTTGGTGATCCGCGAGAGGTAGGAGCGGGGAATCCCGGTGTGGCGGCAGACCAGGGCCTGGCCGCCGTGCCCCCGCTTCTGCAGGTGGTGCATCAGTGCTTCGTGAAAACTCTCGTAGTCGATGGCCATGGTCCCACACGCTCAGGCTGCTTGGATTTGTACAACACAAAGGTAAACATTATGGCTGCCGGGTTTTCATCCTTGTCTGCCGAGGATTTAATGGGGATAAGGTAAACCTATTGTTAAACAAAAAATATACATTTGTACAACTTCGAATTGCCTTTTGGCCGATTTTGCCATAAGCAATGTCCGTTGATCCTGAAATATGCATCTTGAGCCATTGAAAGGGGGAAGTGATGAAAAAGAGCAGCATAGTAATACTGGTAATGATCGCCCTGTGGGGCTGGTCGGCAAGCTTGTCCCAGGCCGCCGAGTTGACCAAAGTCCGCATCGGCTGGCAAGTGCCCTGGGCCACCCAGGGGCAGCTGGTGCAGATCTTGAAGCACACCGACATCCTGGCCAAGAACGGCCTGGAGGCCGAGTTCGTCGGCCGCACCTACGGGCCGCAGTTGAACGAGATCGCCCTGGCCGGCGAGATCGACGTGGTCCTCACCGCCGATCAGCCCGCCGCCACCCTCTTCGCCAAGGATAAGGGCTGGCTCGGGGTAGGAAGGCTGATGTACAACCGCACCCTGACCTATGTGCCGCCCAAGTCGCCGATCAAATCGATGGCAGAATTGAAGGGCAAGACCATCGCCCTGCCGATGGGGGCCGCCGCCGAGCGGATCACCGTTGCCGCTTTGAAGAAGGCCGGGCTTGATCCCGCCAAGGACGTGAAGATTCTCAACCTCGACATCCGCGAGCAGGGGCCGCTGGTCCTGGGCGGTGCCGACAAGGAGACCTGGGGCAACATCGACGCCCTGGCCGGTTTCGACCCGACCCCGGCCATCTTCGAGGCCAAGGGGCTGATCAAGGTGCTGGATGTGGGCAAGGTCTGCTCGCTGGTGCTGATGAACCAGGAGTTCATCAAGGCGCATCCGGCGGTAGCGACCAAGATGATGCAGGCGCTGTTCGATGCCTACGACTACTACCGGCAGCATGTCGAGGAGGCCAACACCTGGTTCATGGCCGAGGCAGGCTTGAGCGGCGCCGACCAGACCGCCTGCAATGCGGCGGCCTCCATCGAGCCCAATCTCAAGGCCAAGAAGCGGGCGGAGATGCGGGTGAGTTTCAGCGACGAGGATTTCGCGATCATGGCCGAGGCCGCCGAGTTCATGGCCCCCAAGATTAAGACCTCGGTGGATATGAAGAAGTACGTGAGTAACGACTATGTGAAGGGTGTGAAGTAAAGGAAGGCGCCTAAAGTGCCTTGAGTTTCGGGGGGGGCGACCGCTTGGTCGCCCTTGCCATTTGACGACTGGGCAGATTTTCCCGCCCAAGCTTCGTTTTAGGTTTGCTCCCCGCCTCCGGCATGGTAACGATATGCCATCCTCACCGGCACCAACGCCGGTATCCCCGTCAACGCCGAGCCGAAGCACTGCCCATGCTGGAAAACCTCGATTACACCGCCGCCGGCGTCAATTGCCTCTACAGCCTCTCGCGAGTGGGGGCGGGGGTGGTCATGGCGTTGGTGGTCGGCGTCGCCCTGGGGCTGGGCCGCAGCAAGCTGCCGCCCTGGCTCAAGCGTAACCGGCTGCTGAAGTTCCTCCTTGAGGCCCCCAAGTTTCCGCCGCCCATTGCCTGGATTCCCTTTGTCATCATCTGGCTGGGGATCGGCGAGTTCTCCGCCTGGATCATCGTCTTCATCGGCGCCGTTTCGCCGATCTTCACCAGCACCTACGAGGGGGCCGAGGCGGTCTCCCCGGCCCTGCGCAACTGCGCCCGTTCCCTGGAGGTGCGTGGCTTTCACTATCTCCTGCGGATCATCTTTCCGGCCGCCCTGCCCCAGATCTTTACCGGGGTCCGGGTGGGGGTCTCGATGGGCTGGATGTCGGTGATCGCCGCCGAGATGATCAGCGGCCAGTCCGGCCTGGGCTACTCGATTCAGATGAACCGCCTCAACATGCAGTACGACCTGATGACCGTCGATATGGTGCTGATCGGCATCATCGGCTTCCTGCTCCATGAGGCCACCGTCCTGTTGCAGCGGCAGATCCTGCCGTGGCACGAAGGAACCCTGAGCTAAAGAGATGATTGAATTCCGTCAAATCTCCCATCGCTACCCCGGCTCGGCCGGTGACCTGATCCTGCGGGAGATCTCCTTCTCCATCGCCCCCGGCGAGTGCGTGGGGCTGACCGGCCCTTCCGGCTGCGGCAAGTCCACCCTGGCCCATATCGGCGCCGGGCACATCACCCCGGCCGGTGGCCAGGTGGTGGTGGACGGGGTCGATCTGACCAGCCGTCCCAGCCGCCAGGTCTTCCTGATCCACCAGGAGCCGGACCTCTTCCCCTGGCAGAAGGTGAAAAAACAAGTGGCCTTCGCCATGGGCCAGGCCGAGCCTGGGCGGGTGGCGGCGCTGCTGGCCCTAGTCAAACTGAGCGGCTTTGAGGATTACTACCCCCGCCAGCTCTCCGGCGGCATGAAGAAGCGCCTGGCCCTGGCCCGGGCCCTGGCGGTCAACCCCCGGCTGCTGGTCCTGGACGAGTCGTTTTCCTCGCTGGACTCCAACCTCAAGTATGAACTCTACGAAGACCTGCGCCGCATCTGGCGGGAAACCGCCGCCACCATCCTGCTGATCACCCATGACTCCCGCGACTTGGAAAACCTGGCCCACCGGGAAATCCGCCTCTCGGCCGACAAGCCCACGACCATCAAAGAAATCCGCCAGTTGAAGTAATTGCCCGGAGCAGGCCAAACCGGCTGAACCCGTCACCAGCGCCCTCGTTATTGCGCGAAGGCACCGGCTCGCGTGATGCGGCAAGCTTTATCACCATGACCCGGCCAGCAAAACCACAAGCCGGGCTGATTCCGCCATTCCTGGCAAGAGCGGGAAGGTTTTTCCTGATCAGCGCTGGACAAGCGGTCGGCGCTTTCGGTAACCTTAGGAGCCGTTGCACAATTATTTGGGCAATTCTGACCCCGCCCGTACGGCTCCTGCCGATCGCGTCATTTCGATGTACTCGGCATATTTGAATAACGGCTTAGAGGTCGGCCCCATGTCTCCCGCAGCGACTCTCAACCATATCACCCATGCCCGCTACCTGCGCCACGACACCGGCGGCGGTCACCATCCGGAGGTGCCGGCCCGGCTGGCGGTGATCTGCCAGGCCCTGGGCGGTCAGGCGGAGTTGTTCAATCTGATCACCAGCGAACCGCAACCGGCCGAGCGCCAATGGCTGCTTAAGGTCCACAGTGAAAATTATCTGCTGCGCTTCGAGGAGGCGGCTCTCTCCGGCCACAGCTTTCTGGGCCATCACGACAACCAGTTGGGCTACGAAACCTATGAGATCGCCTTGCTGGCCGCCGGCGGCGGATTGGCCGGCATCGACCTGGTCGAGGCTGCAACCTTGCCGCCACCGCTCTTCTGCAGTGTCCGCCCCCCCGGTCACCACGCCGAGGCCTCGCTGCCCCTGGGCTTCTGCTTTCTGAACAACGTGGCGGTGGCGGCCCGTTACTGGCAGAAAAAATACCATCGGCGCCGGGTGGCGATCATCGATTTCGACGCCCACCACGGCAACGGCATCCAGGCCGCCTTCGAGGAGGATTCGGAGGTCTTGTATATCAGCCTCCATGAGCACCCGACCTTCAGCTTTCCCGGCACCGGTTACGCCGATGAAATCGGCATCGGGCCGGGCCGGGGCGCCACCTTGAACATCCCGCTGCTGCCCGGCAAGGGTGACGCCGAGGTCAAGGCGGCCTTCGCCAACCAGATCGAACCGGCCCTGGCCAGGTTTGCCCCCGAGGCGGTGCTGGTGGCCGCCGGCTTTGACGGCCACCGATTAGATGACATGTCCGGGCTGGCCTATTCCTCCGAACTTTACGGCTGGCTGGGGGGACAACTGACCAGTCTCGCCCGCCGACACTGCGGCGGGCGGCTGGTTTCGATTCTGGAGGGGGGCTACCACCTGGAAAGTTTGGGGGAATCGGTGGGGCAGTATTGCGCGGGGCTGGTGAGCATGCCTTAAAGCGGGCGGCTCGGCGAGCCACCCCTACCCTGGTCTTTTAGGTAGGGCGCTTTCGCCGCAAGCGCCGGGCACGGTGGCTCGGCTGCTCGTTAACGAACAAAACTTTAGTCACTTTCAAAAGCGAGGACCAAATATGTTCATCGCCACCTTCATGACCACCCCGGCCCGGACTGTCAGCCCGGACACGTTGCTGTCCGAGGCCCGGGAGCTGATGACCACCGGCAAATTCCGGCATCTGCCGGTGGTGGACGAGGAGAGACGCCTGGTCGGGATCATCACCGACCGGGATTTGCGCAGCGCCATGCCGACCGGGATGCTGACCGAGGCGGAAAAAGGTGCCTACCTGCAGCGCTTCGCCGCCACCACGGTGCGAACGATCATGACCGAGGCGGTGGCCAACCTGACGGCCGAGGCCACCCTCGATGACGCCCTGCTCCTCTTCGACCGGACCCGGGTGGGCGCCCTGCCGGTGGTCGACGGCGAGCACAAGGTAATCGGCATCATCTCGGTCCGCGATCTGCTGACCGCCTATCGGCAACTCTTCGGGCTGGGGGTCAAGGGCTCGACCCTGATCGGGGTGGTCGACCAGGGCGATCCCACCGTGCTGACCCGCCTCACCGGGGCGCTGGAGGCGGGGCAGATTCCCTTCACCCGGCTGATCCGGACCGGTGAGCTGGGCGGTCATGGCTCGGTAATCTACGTCCGGGTCCATACCCATAACCTCAACGGTGTCCACAACATTTTGGCCGGGGCCGGTTTCAAGACGGTGGCGCCGGGGATTGAAAGGAGTAATGACCATGCTTGAACAACTGTTCCGCCCGGAAGAGGTGGCGGTGATCGGCGCCTCCCGGACCCCCGGCAAGGTGGGCCACGATATCGTCAAGAATCTCATCGAGGGCGGCTACCTGGGGCTGATTCTGCCGGTCAATCCGGCCGCCGACGAGATCCTCGGCCGGCCCTGCCTGAAGAGTCTGACCGAGCACGGCGGCAAGGTAGATCTGGCCATCATCGTCGTCCCCCGAAGCGGCGCGGTGGCGGCGCTGACCGACGCCATCAAAGGTGGCGCCCGGGCGGTGGTGGTAATCACCGCCGGTTTCAAGGAGAGCGGGGCCGAGGGGGCGGCCCTGGAGCAGCAGATGCTCTCCCTCTGCCACGCCGCCAAGGTGCGGATGCTGGGACCGAACTGCCTGGGGCTGATCAACACCGAGCACAGCTTGAACGCCTCCTTCGCCGGCCTGATGCCCAAACGTGGCGACATCTCGGTGGTCTCCCAGTCCGGGGCGCTCTGCACCGCCATTCTTGATCAGGCCGCCGGTCGTCATCTGGGGCTGGCCAAGATGATCAGTATCGGCAACAAGGCGGACTTAAGCGAGATCGACTTTCTCCGGGCCCTGGCCAAGGATGCGCAGACCAAGGTGATCGTCGGTTATCTGGAGGACATCAGTTCCGGCGATGAATTTATCAAGGCGGCCGAAGAGGCCTCCATGCAGAAACCGGTGGTGATCTTGAAATCCGGCACCACCAAGGCCGGCATGCAAGCGGCCTCCTCGCACACCGGGGTGCTGGCCGGTTCCGATACCGCTTATGCGGCGGCCTTCATCCGCTCCGGGGTGGTGCGGGCCGATACCTTCGAGGCCCTCTTCGACTACGCCACCGCCTTTGCCATGCAGCCGCTACCCAAGGGCGACCGGGTGCTGATCATCACCAATGCCGGCGGGCCGGGCACCATGGCCGCCGACGCGGTGGAAAAGGCCGGGATGCAGGTGGCCCGGCTGGACCGCAACACCGCCAGCGCCCTGCGCCAGAAGCTGCCTTCCGCCGCCAGCATCGGCAACCCGGTGGACGTGCTGGGCGATGCCGATCCCAGCCGTTACGTGACGGCCCTGGATGCCGCCCAGGATGACGCTGATGTGGATGCCATCCTGGTCATCCTCACACCCCAGGCCATGACCAAACCGGCCGAGACGGCCCGGGCCATCGCGGCCAACCTGCGCGGCCACAAGCCGGTGCTGGTTTCCTTCATGGGCGGCCAGAGCGTGCTGCCCGGCCGCGATGAACTGGCCGCCGCCGGCCTGCCCGACTATCCCTC
>JAGVGT010000044.1 GCA_020056965.1 Deltaproteobacteria bacterium | reverse complement strand
GGAAGCCCTGGCGGCGGTCGGTCTCACCGGTTGGGAGGACCACACCCCCGGCGAACTCTCCGGCGGCCAGCAGCAGCGGGTCGCCATCGCCCGGGCCATCGTCACCGAGCCCCGGGTGCTGCTGGCCGACGAGCCCACCGGCAACCTGGACACCGCCCGCAGCCACGAGGTCATGGATCTGATCACCGCCTTCAACCGGGAACGCAATCTGACCGTGCTGATGGTCACCCACGAACCGGACATGGCGGTTTACGCCAAACGCCAGATCCACTTTCTGGACGGCCTGATCGTTCCCGACCCGCTGGAAAAATAGCCGGTGGAAAGAATTCTCTAATCCGGGTATGAGCGGGCCGGCCCGCGATCCGGAGCTGTTTCGCGGGCCTGGCCCGCTCCTACAGTCCAATACGACAATCGCCAGGCCGCCGCCCACGGCTTTGCCAAAGATTCACCAGGAGGCTTAATCATATGCTCTGGGAAACCGTGCTACTGGCCCAGCGGGAGATCCGCCGCAATGTCCTGCGTTCCTCCTTGACAATCCTCGGCATCGTCATCGGGGTGGCGGCGGTGATCGCCCTGGTCACCCTGGGCCGCGGCGCCACCATGCAGGTCACCGAGCAGATCGCCAGCCTGGGCAGCAATCTGCTCCAGCTCCGCCCCGGCCAGGACTTCCACGGCCCGGGCGGGGCCAGTGCCGGGGCCATCCCCTTCCGGAGCGAAGACGTCGAGGCCATCGCCAAAGAGGTGGCCGGAATCCGGGCGGTGGCCCCCACGACCAACAAGGGCACCCAGGCCATCTTCGGCAATGTCAACTGGGCCACCACGGTAACCGGCTCGACCAACGACTATCTGACGGTTCGCGACTGGCCGCTGACCTCCGGCCGGCTCTTCACCGATTCCGAGCAGCGGGCCGGCAGCGCGGTCTGCCTGATCGGCGCCACCATCAAGCAGGAACTCTTCGGCAATCAGGATCCCCTAGGCGCCTCACTGCGCCTGGAGAAACTCTCCTGCCAGGTGGTCGGGGTGCTAGCGGCCAAGGGCCAGTCCAGCTTCGGCAGCGATCAGGACGATTTCATCCTCATCCCCCTGCGCACCCTGCAACGGCGAATCGCCGGCAATAACGACGTTACCGGCATCTTCATCTCGGCCAGCGACCGCGCCACCATCGACAAGACCAAGGAGGACCTGGCCCGGCTGATGCGGGAACGGCGGCATGTAGCGGCCGGCGACCCGGACAATTTCAACGTCCGCGACATGCGGGAGATCATGACCACCCTCACCGGCACCACCCGGATTCTCACCGCCCTCTTGGGGGCGGTGGCGGCGGTCAGCCTGCTGGTCGGCGGCATCGGCATCATGAACATCATGCTGGTCTCGGTGACCGAACGGACCCGGGAGATCGGCATCCGGCTGGCCATCGGCGCCCTGGGCTCGGAGGTGCTGCTGCAGTTTCTGGTCGAGGCGGTGGTCTTGTCCACCTTCGGCGGGGTGGTGGGGATTATCTTGGGGCTGGGCGGGGCGGCGGCCGGGGCCAAGGCTTTACAGATGCCCTTTGTCCTGAGCCCGCAGATCGTGGTGATCGCCTTTTTCTTCTCGGCGTCGGTGGGGGTGATCTTCGGCTACTTCCCGGCCCGGCAGGCCGCCCGCCTGGACCCCATCGAGGCACTGCGCCACGAATGAGCGTGCACCTTGAAGATCATTATTTGCCCTGGTCAATTTCCGGGTAGATCTCCGGATAGAGCCGGTGCGCGCACTCCGGGCAGATGGAGTGGGTAAATTCCGTACCGGTATGGGCTCGGATATATGATTCAATCTGGTTCCAGTAGCCTTGGTCGTCTCTGATCTTTTTGCAGGAGGCACAGATCGGCAACATCCCCTTCAGAGTCCGGATATTGTCCAACGCCTCCCGCAGATCGCCGATAAGTTTCTCCCGCTCCCGCTCCAACTGGACCCGGCCGGTCACATCACGGGCCACGCTGATCACCCCGGCGATTTTGCCGTTGGTTTTATAGGCCTGCTTGCTCACCTCAAGCCAGCGGCTGCCGCCCTCTTTATGGCGCACTTCCACCCGGTAAGGCGCTGCGGCCTCGCCGGTCCTGAGGATTTCCTCCGTTACCTGCCGCCCCACCTGATTGGCGGGGTTGTCGGTATAGTATTTGGCGAAATGACCACGCCACTCCGCCGCGGAAAAGCCAGTAATGCGCTCAACCGCCGGCGAGGCAAAGGTAATCTCACCCTGAAGGTCATGCCGATAAATAAAATCGTTCGAATGATCGAGGAGTTGTTTTTGTTCCTGCATCAAGAGACCTAGAGAATCGTTGGCGGTGCGCAGTTCTTCCCGCGAGTCTGCCAGTTCCTGAAAAATCGGCGAGATTCTCCAGATTCCCGCCAACATCAACACCGACAGAACCAACCCGACGATCTCAAAGAGCAAATCCCCGCCGGTAACCGCGCCCCCATTCAAGGCCATGATCAGTGACTCGACGCGGCGGATGGCCATCAAGGCAACGGCGATGGCCATCAGCAGCCAACCCGTTCTCCGGCCGGTAACGCGGATTAACCGCAAGGCCAGAATCGCCGCCGCCAGCTGAAAAGCGATCGAGAAGAACAGGATCAAGGTAATCGCGGGCATGCGGACTCCCTGGAGTCAGACCGATGGTCTGAGGTTCGATGATTGCGGTCACTTCTGGTCGGATGAACTCCATAAAAAGATGGCCAAAGGTGGAGCCCCTTTGGCCATGCTAACACTGGTCAATTTCATTTCACAATGGGCCGGGCAATTTTGCCGCGATCTGCCCCGGATCGGATTCGCCATAACCAGCGCCCGGGCTCCCGGCAGGGTCCCACCCAGAGTATGGAGTCAGGAAAACTTGATGCAATTATCCTTGATCCACCGCGAGATATCTTCGGCGGTGAGGGCCTTGGAGAAGAGGAACCCCTGCCCGAATGGGCATTTAAGCCCCAGCATGGTGGTGAGTTGGGCGTCGAGTTCCAGCCCCTCGGCGATAACGTTGAGCTTGAGGTTGCGGGCCAGGGTGATGATGGTTTTGACAATCTCCTGATGCTCGTCGCCGCCCGCCATCTTGGCGATGAAGGAACGGTCGATCTTCAGGGCATCGACCGGGAACTTGTGCAGATAGCTCAAGGAGGAATAGCCGGTCCCGAAGTCGTCTATGTGGATGCGGACCCCCAGGCGCTGGAGCTGGGCCAGGGCCTCCTCGACGACCTTGGTGTGGTCGAGAAGCGTGCTTTCGGTGATCTCCGGGGCGATGCTGCCCGGCTCCAGCCGGTACTCCTGCAGGCAGGCACAGATGTATTCGACAAAACCGGGGAGCAGCAGAAGCCGGCTGGTAATGTTGATGCTCATCTGGAGCGGCGGAGCGGCGCAGTACAACTTCTGCCAGGCCTGCAACTGGCGGCACGACTCGCTAATAATCCACTTGGAAAGCGGGATGATCATGCCGGTTTCCTCGGCCAGCGGGATGAATTCCATGGGCTGGATCAGACCGCGACTGGCATGCTGCCAGCGGACCAGGGCCTCGAAACCACTGATGGTATCTTGCTGCAGGTCCATGATCGGCTGATAGTGGATGACGAAATCGGCGAAATTTTCGATGGCCACGTGCAGGTCCGCTTCCAGCTGATTGCGATTGATGATGCTGGTGTGCATGTGGGTGTCAAAGAACACGAAGCGGTTGCCGCCGGTGGCCTTGGCCTGGTACATGGCGATATCGGCGTCGCGGATCACCTCGTCCGGCACTTCGTAATGGCCGGATTTCAGGGCGATACCGATACTTTGCGAGGTAAAAAACTCTTGGCCCTCAACCTGGAAGGGGTGCCGGATGGCCTCCAGGATACGCTGGGTGGTGATTTCGGCATCCGACCGGCTGGTGATGTCTTCGAGGATGATGGCGAACTCGTCGCCGCCCAGGCGGGCCACGGTGTCCCCCGGCCGCAGACAGGTCACCAGACGATTCCCCACCTCGATCAGGAGCTTGTCGCCGACCTCGTGACCCATGCTGTCATTGATCACCTTGAAGCGGTCCAGATCGGTGAAGAGCACCGCGTAGCAATAATCTTGGTGGCGTTTGGCGCTGTCGATGACGTGCTGCAGCCGATCCATGAACAACGCCCGGTTGGGCAGGCCGGTCAGGGCATCATGAAAGGCGTCGTGGAGCAGCTGTTCCTCGACCAGTTTCCGGGCGGTGATATCGGTCTGGGAACCGGCCATGCGGTAGGCGGCGCCAAATTCGTCCCGCACCGTCAACCCCCGGGCCAGCATCCAGCGGAAGGAACGGTCCTTGTGGCGGATCCGGTATTCACATTCGAAGTGGGGAATCTGGCCGTTGATATGGGCCGCCAACTTGGCCTCGACCTGCCCCCGGTCCATTTCATGCAGGCGATTGAGCCATTCGTCGAGGGTGCTGCCGATCTCGTCCTCCTTGTGGCCGAGCATCGATTTCCAGCGGTAGGAGTAGTAAATCGTGTTCTTCCTGATGTCGAGGTCCCAGAGGCCGTCATTGGCGCCGCTGGCCGCCAGGGCATAGCGTTCCTCGCTTTCCAGGAGCGCCTCTTCCGCCTGCCGCCGTTCCTCGACTTCCCGGACCAGCTTCTCGTAATTCTCCTTAAGGGCCTGGCTCATGGCGTTGAAATGGGTGGCCAGTTCGCCGAACTCGGTCCGGTCGCCGCTGGCCACCACATGGCTAAGGTCGCCTCCGGCCAGGGCCCGGGTGGCCGAGACCAGCCGAACAATGGGGCCGGTGACCGCCCGAATCAGGTAGATGGCGATGCCGGCCCCGAACAGGAAGGTGAGGACAATGGTCAGGTAAAGTACGCCGCGGGCCTGATGGATCTTACCCATGGCCTTGCTGGTCATGCCCTCAAGATTCCGGGAAGCCCGGATCGACATGAGCTCGGTCCGGTTCAGGAGCTGGTTGCCGATGGCGGCAGCCTCCGACTGCAATTTTTCGATCCGCTCCCGGTTGGCCGAGGCGGTGATGTAGTAACTTAGGGCATCCTGGTAAGTGTTGATCTGGCGCTGGACCTCCAGGATATCGGCGGCAACCTGCGGTTCGTGGTGGCAATCGGAACAGTGGCTGGCGGAATTTTCCAGCTTGGTGACGTTTTCAACAATGGCGTCCGCCTGGTGACCGAGTTTGGTATGGACGGTGTAAAGATCGGACTGGACGGTCTGGATGGAAATAACCAGGTGCTGCCGGAGGTCTTCGATCTGATGGAGGGTGATCAGCCGGCTGAGGGTCGCGGTGGAATGGGTGATATAATAGGTCGCCAACACCGCCCCGGAAGCGAAGGTAATGAAGAGCAGCAACAGGGCGGAGACAATTTTACGTTTCATGCTTGATGTCGCTGGTCGGGCCGGAAATTATTGGTTTCGATACGAGTAAGTCTTGATATCAATCCCGGCCTGAATCGCCATCGCGAAAAGCGGCCGGTAATCCTCCTTGGTGGTTTCGATAAAGCGGCGGGCGCCGAATTCGGTCAGCACCGCCTGCCCGCCCGGGTCCGCCTCCAGGTCGAGCAGGGCCTTCTTCAGTTTCTTCTGCAGATCAGCCGGCAGGTCAGCCCGCACGCACAGGCCGTTGGAGGGCACCGAGGCAGATTTGGCGAGGACCGTCAACTCCTTGGCGACCCTGGGGTTATCCTTCTCGATCCGATCATAGACGCTGTGCTTGGCGGCCGCGATGTCGGCCTTGCCATCCAGCAAGGCGCTGATGGCGGCATCGTGGCTGCCGGTAAAGAAGGCCTCGCGAAAAAAGCCGCTCTCCCCGTTTACCCCATGCTCCCGGAGATAGGCCAGGGGAAAGATATATCCGGCAGTGGTGGCCCTGTCCACGTAGGCCATGCGTTTGCCGCGCATGCTCGCCACTGAGGAAATTCCGCTGTCCTTGCGCACCAGCAACAGGCCGTGGTAGGTGGAAGAGCCGTCCAGATTGACCGGCCGGGCCAAAGGGATCACCCCGAGCCTGCGGATGGCCAGCGCCCCGGTAAAGGAGCCGAAAAAAGCACCGTCTAGCTTATCGGTGGTGAAGTTATCGATAATATTGCCGTACCGGGTCAGGATGGTGAACTCCACCGGGACTCCGGTCTTTTTCGTAAGATATTCGCCCAGCAGCCGGAAGCGCTGTTTCTGTTTGAAGATGTTCAGCTCCGGGATCAGGCCGATGAGCAATCGCTCCGATGACGCGGCGCGGGCCTGGGGTGGCTGGAAAATATAGAGGGAGAGCAGAAAGGCCAGCGCCATAACGATTGGCCTGGTGCGCAAAGCGTGACTGGTCATGCGGTCCTCCTACAGGTAACTGGGAACTCGCGAAGCCTTTGTTCAACAGTAACTGCAACACTTAGACCCGTAATCGGATTTCCCAGGGGAGAACCACACTGGGTCCGAGCGCAACGACCCAGTCACAAATTTAACGGATATTTGCTCTCGGCCCCTAAAGTGGCCAGAAATATAACAGGTTACCCTTCGGGGCACCACCATTATTAGTGATCTTCAGACGACTCCCCGAGAACAGGTTAACCTTGCTAATAGGGGGATTGAAGCTTGCGAAAGGAACCGGAGGTGGGGCGCTCGGCAGATCAACTCCGGTGGACTGAAGAAGGGGCCGGAACACCCCATGGGTTTGGCCGGTGACCAAACAATCACGACCCCCAGAGCAGACTCCGACTGACCCAGCCGGTCAGACCTTTTCCGTGCTTGACCTTGACCCAGTTGCCTTTCACCTTTAGGGTCTTAAAAACCACGCCGCGATTGGCCGTGCCGATCAACTTGTAGCGGTCGCTCGGCCCGGAGCGAATGTTAGCCTTCGCGGCTTTGACAATCAAGTGCGGTTCCCGCCCGACCTGTTTTTTACGAATCCAGCCGGTGGCGCCTTCAAAATCCTCAACCCGGTACCAGTCACCTTGCTCTTCGACGGCACTAAGGGGAAAACCGACACCCAGAGTCCAAACCACCGGATGTTTATCACCCGGCCCGGAGTGCAGGCTGCTTTTATCGTGCGACACACTGACCATGGTCGAGGCCTGGGCCAAACCAGGGGCCAGCATCAGTAAAGAAAAGGCCCAGAACAATATTTTGTTATACATCAGCAACCTCCGTCGGTTGTTTGCTCGGGTTTTTAGGCAGAAGACCGAAGGCTGAAGGTCAAATCGTGTCACCCAATAGCCTTCAGCCTTCGGTCTTCTGCCTGCTAGTCGCCGCCACCGGTCGAGCCAGAGTACGGCCGGCCCGCACCGGAATCCCCCCGACCTCCAGGTAAATCGCATCGAAGCGGCAGGCCTTGGTCATACATTTCATACAGGTGATGCAGTCGGCATCATCCGGTGACTGATCAAACTTGACCCCCATCGGACAGACCGGATGACAGGCCCCGCAGGTGATGCAGTTACCTTTGTCCAGCCGCAGCCGGACCATGCGAAACCGGCTGAACAGGGCGTAAAAGGCCCCGAGCGGGCAGACCACCCGGCAGAAAGGCCGGCTGCTCAGCACGCTCCAGACCAGAAACAGCAGCAGGATCACAAATTTATTCCAAAAAATCAGCCCCAGTCCGGCCCGCAGGGAGGGCTGCAGGACCAGCATCGGCAGCCCCGCTTCCAGGGTTCCGGCCGGGCAGACGAACTTACAGAACCAGGTGACCCCGGCGCCAAACTCATCAATGGCGAAAAGCGGCAAAAGTATGACAAAAACCACCAGGAAAAAAAACTTGCCGTAGCGGAGGGGCCGGGGCACCCGGTACTTGGGCGAGGGAATTTTGTGGAGCAACTCCTGGACAAAACCGAAGGGGCAGGCCCAGCCGCAGATCATCCGCCCGAACAAGCCGCCCAGCACCCCGGCCGAGCCGACCACATAAAGCCCCAAATAGTATTGTCCAGCCTCCAGGGAGAGGCGCACATTAGCGAGCAGGTTCTGCAGGGAACCAAGGATGCAGTAGGAGGTGGCGGCCGGGCAGGAATAACAGTTAAGACCGGGGGCGCAAATGACCTTCATGGGCCCCTGATAGATCGACCGGCTGAAGGGGAAGCCCCAATAACCGTTCATCAGAAAACCGAAGATAATCTGGACCCATTTGCGGACGTAACCCATGCCTGGTCTCGCCTAGCCCAAACCGATGCAGCTTAGACAGACCTGCCGGGCCAGTTCCATGACCCGATCCGGCTCCCCGAGCGCGATCCCGACAAACCAGAGAAGCAGGGAGAAGAGGAGCGCCAGGATCGGCCCCTTGCGGACCCGGTGGACTTTTTTATCTTCACTGTAGGTCATTGGTTACGCTAATCCGCTTCGATGGCCAGGCGCTGGTTGACCGAGGCAACCTTGTCGCCCAGCCCGATCTTTTTGTCGCGGCGGTCGTCGATAACGATCTGGGTCACCACCCGGCGACAGCCCTTGGTGAAGGGGATTTCATGGAGGCGGGCCGCCAGGGCCAGCAACTCCGCCGCCGGTCCCTCGACCTCGGTACCCATGTCGGTGAGGCGGTAAACCGCGCCCTCACGCTGCAAATGTTTGACGATGGAACCGACAAACTCACCGACGCTGGGGGAAGAGGTCCCCAGCGGCAAGACATTGATCTGCATCAGCGCCATCTCAGTTCTCCGCCCAAAGGGTCAATCGTCTGGTCCGGGACCGTATCCGGCCCGACCAATGCCGTCGAGATCGTGGTCATCACCATCTTCGTCGCCATCACCGCAACTTAAATAATTGTCCGGCAGAGGCTTATTGGACCGGGATCCGTCCAGGCCGAGATAGACGGTCTCATCCTCCACCTCGCTGACCATCTCCCCCGCGGGAACGCCCAGCTGGCCGGCTTCCTTGTAGTTGAAATATACGATGTTCTGCAGATGGCAGAAGCTGTCCTGATCGACCTCAATAAATTGCAGGGCCACTCCACCATCCACAACCCGGACCACCTCGCCGGCCAACTCCAGGACCAGCGAACTGGTGTGGCCGATCAGGCGGAATTCGATCTCACAACTTTCGCCGCCGACCACCCCGCTCACGCCCCGCACAAAAACCCCGCTGACACTGATGTCAGAGGTTTCACATTTTTCATAAACCCGCTCGCCGGAGAAGCGCAACCGGGCCGTGGACCGGAAGACGACCCGCAGATCACGCCGTTTTTCCTGTTGATTTTCCGCCATCGTCCATCACCCGGGTTTAACATTGATCACCCCCGCCGCGCTGCTACCGGGTGGCAACCGCGACACTTCGGCACTCAATATAAACTATTGACTGGCAATGCCAACCTTGATTTCACCGGCCGAGGCTCACGACCGGCCGACTTGCCCCGAGGCCAGCAGAAGTCGCAACTCAAGAAACCGGGTGTGAACTCTGTTGAAGATTTCCGCATCGCGTTCGGCCGAGATAACTTCATCCTCCAGGAGATCGACCAGCCGGGCCAGGACTTGCTTGAGAAAATCCAGCACAGCCGGCGGCGCCGACTCACCGTATCGCTCCTGGCAGACCAAGGCCGCCTTGGCCATTTCCACCAAAAGGCCGAGACTCCGGCGTCCCGCCAGTTCGCCGGCCAGCGCCGCCAGGGCCAGCCGCAGCCCCTCCGCCCGCCGCCGATTGAGACGCCAGTCCGCCGCCATCACCTCGGCCTTGATGCGCGCCAGAGCCTCTTCCCTGTTCATCTCTGCCCCCCCTCGCTGGCGGTTCGGCCACCCCGGCAACTTTAGCATTTCGCCTGACGCCAAAATAAAATATACTCAGCAAACCGTAAAGGGATAGGCCGAATCATCGAACCCCTGCCATCTTGGCCTTTCTCTCACCGCCGCGGGCGGGCCGAAAGAGCCGTGACTAAATAACCCTTACATTCCACCCGGATTACGGACGGCTCTTTATGCCGTGCATGCCACGACAATGGAATAGTTATTTTTAATGACGCCCTAAAACACATTTCCGGTATCCAGACAGAAACCACGCCACCATGAACGAAACCCAACTCACCACCCTGACCGTCTTCAGTGCCATCCTGGGCGCCCTCATCGGCAGTTTCCTGAATGTGGTGATCCTGCGCCTGCCCAAGGAGGACGCTTCCATTGTCTTCCCCGCCTCCCACTGCCCCGGCTGCCAGACCCCTTTAGCGTGGTATGACAATATCCCGATTTTAAGTTTTCTGCTGTTGCGGACCCGTTGCCGCCACTGCGCCATGCCGATTTCCTGGCAGTACCCGCTGGTGGAAACGGCCATGGCCCTGCTGGCCTTCGCCCTTTTCCGTCAGTTCGGGCCAACCTGGACCTTCGCCATCTACTTCATCTTCTGCGCAGCCCTGCTGGCCGTCTTCGTCATCGACCTCCACCACCAGATCATCCCGGATGTCATCAGCCTGCCCGGCATCATCGTGGGTTTCGCCGCCTCTTTCTTGAACCCCCTGGTCAACTGGCAGAGTTCGGCCATCGGCATCCTGGTCGGGGGCGGCATCCTCTACCTGATTGCCGCCGGCTACTACCTCTTCACCAAGCGCGAAGGCATGGGCGGTGGCGATATCAAGCTGCTGGCGATGATCGGTGCCTTTCTGGGCTGGCAGTCCCTGCCCTTCGTGGTCTTCGCCAGCTCGATCCTGGGATCGCTGGTCGGCATCGGCGCCATGCTCAAGCAAAAAAAGGGCGGCAGGACCGTCATCCCTTACGGCCCGTTCCTGGCCATAGCCGCCGTGCTCTATCTGTTCTTTCAGCCGGAGATCAGCCGTCTCTTCGACCTCCTCTTCCTGCCGCCGCAGTCCTAAAATATCGACAGGCGCGGCAAGGGTCGGCAACCATGCCTATTGTATGCGGGGAAGAGCGACCTGCGATGCTGACGGAATCAACCTCTTGCCGACCACCGGATTGACATGACCAATCACGCACAACTCCTCGATCATCTCAGCATCGGCGCCGCCGTCATCGACAGTTCGTTGCGGGTCGTTTTCTGGAACCGCTGGATGGCCGAGCACGGCATGCTGAGCCAGGATGAGGTAATCGGCCGCCCGATCCACGAGGTCATGCCCGCTTTGGTCAAGAAGGGCTTCGTCAAGAAGGCCCGCGAGGTCTTTCACACCGGCCAGCCCAGCTTCTTCAACAAGAAACTGCACCAGAACATCTTCCCCTTCTACTCCGGCCGTTCCTACATCGAAAAGCAACTGGCCCCCATGGAACAGACGGTGATCCTCTCGCCGCTCCTCGACGGTGACGGCAACACCAACGAGGTGTTGATCTCGGTGTTCGATATCTCCGACTGGATTACCTACCAGAACGAACTACTCCGCACCCAGACCGAACTGCAACGCCTGAGCCAGACCGACGACCTGACGCAAGTTCCCAACCGGCGCAGCGTCATGGACCGGCTGACCGAAGAACTCCTGATCCACAAGCGCAAGAAACGGCCGCTGGCCATGGCCCTGCTGGACATTGACCACTTCAAGAAGATCAACGACAGCTTCGGCCATCATACCGGCGACATGATCCTGCGCGAAATGGCCCAACTGGTCAGCGGCATGCTCCGGGATTATGATGCGATGGGCCGTTACGGCGGCGAGGAATTCGTGATTATCCTGCCGGAAACCAACGGCGAACAGGCCTTCAAGGTGGCCGACCGGCTGCGGGACGGGATCGAAAAGCACGAGTTTACGGTGAACGACCGGACCTACCGGATCACCGTCAGCCTGGGCATCGCCGGCAAGGGTGAAGAGGAAATCCCCAGCATCGAGGAGCTGTTCAAGGAGGCCGACCGCTGCCTCTACCTGGCCAAGGCCTCGGGCCGCAACCGCACGGAAATCGCCACCCCCAGGCCCCCGGCGCAATAATCAACCGGCTCCACCCGGCCGCTTGTCCAGAGCCAAGACCGGCCAGGATCTTTTTGGCCGAACGAGGGATCAGCACCTCCCACCACTTGCTTCTGCATAGAGCCGCGCGCGGCCCAGCCAACTCCAACTTGCCACCCGCACCGAACGAACTCCACTGCCCAAAAGCGAGACAGAAAGGGAAAGTGGCCCCAGATTTATAATTTAACGGCGGCCAAAAGCATCAGCTGGAATTGCTGATTAGAACTCGATTGGCAACCCAGCCGCTGAGCGCACCGCAACAGTAGCCGGCAACGACATCCATGGGAAAATGGGCCCCGACGTAAATTCGCGAGACGCCGACCCACCCGGCAAAGAGGATGAGCCAGACTTTCGCCAGGATTCGACAGTGTGGCCAGAAGACCACGGCAAGCAACATGGCAAACGCCGCATGCCCGCTGGGAAAGCTGCCGATTGACTCCGGTTCGCCGAGGACATGAACCGTTGCCAGAGAAATTGCTGCCGGCGGCCGGGGCATGTGCAACCACACTTTAAGAAGCGTCACTTCGAGTCCCGCGAACACGCCCCCCACCAGCAATGCCTGCAGAAGCTGCAAGATGGTCTTCTTTTCGGGCAGCCACCTGCGGCACCCGCTGCCTGCTGCCAATGCCTGAACGGTAAGCATGAGAATCAAAGCGACGATGATCCCGGGAAAATTCCTAAAATCACCAAGTCTTGTTCCCAGCAGCATCAGGTGGTCGAGATAACCCCTGTGAAAGCCGTTGACCGCAAGGAAGAGGGTCTGATCCACACCAAACCAGTCGTAAAAGATGGTCATGGATATCTCACAGCATTGCTTGAGGTTTACCTTAAAGAATCCCGATCCCGAGCAAAATCGCGATCAGGAACAGCATGCCCGCCACCAGGACTTGCACGGTGCGAATGGTAACCTTCTTGACCAGGCGGCTGCCCAAAAAAGCGCCGGTGAAGGCGGCCAGAGTGGCTACCAGGATGAGGGTCAAGTTCTCCATGACCTCCACTGATCCGAGGAGCCCCGCATAGACGGTGAGGCGGGAAAAATCGACCAGGGCGGCGATAACCACGCCGGTGCCGATGAAGGCCTCCTTGTTCAGACCGCTTTTGAGGAGAAAGACGCTCCGGAAGGCGCCCTGATTGCCGGAAAGCCCCCCGAAGAATCCGCTCAGGAGGCCCCCTGCTGGTACGTACTTCCGGCTGATGGCGAACTGTTTGGCGGCAGGATATAACTCCATGGCGGAAAATCCGGCCATGAGCAGGGCGACGACGAGCTTGACCGGGTGGACCATAAACTGTCGGCCATTGAGCAGATAGGTGTAAAGCGGGGCCAGGTCAACCAGCCACAGGAGCACCCAGGCGCCCGCGAAGCTCGCCAGAAAAGCGGGCAAGCCGAAAAGCAGCACGGTAGTCCAGTCCGCCCGCCGGCTGAAGAGCCAGACTTTGAAGAGATTGTTGGCGCAGTGGACCAGCGCGGTCTGGGCGATGGCTATTTCCACCGGGAAAAAGATGGCAAAAACCGGCAACAGCAGGGTTCCCAGGCCGAAGCCGGAGAAAAGGGTCAGGCCCGAGGCAAGCAGGGCTGTCGTACAGATAACCAAATAGTGCATGTCTCTTCTACGGCCTTATCACCAGCGAGTGTTAATTTTTTTGTCATAGCAGTTTTGAGGGGCAACCAGCAAGAGGTGAAGACTTTTTCCCCAGGCCTCGCATGCCTGATTTGCTAGGTATTTACGGAGTAAAAGCCTACCGCTAACTGCTGAGGGCCGACAAAAAAACAAGGGGCGGAAAACTACTCCGCCCCTTGCCCATGCTCGGCCAGGAGAGGGCTGGCCCAGACACGATCCTTTAATTCTTTTCTAAAATAGATAGGTCACGGTAATCGCGCCAAAATGGGCCTCGTAGCTGGGTCCGAGGTAGCTACCCAGATTGATCAGCCGGTTGCCCCACTGGTTGGAGGTGGCATCGGAGGTGTCGCGCAGCAGATACTCGCTGCCGACCGATTCCGCCCACGGGGTGTTGGCTTCCTGCATCCAGTCACTGATCTTGTAACGGTCATAGATATAATGCAACCCGCAGACCAGGTTCTTCACCACCTGATACTCCAGGGTGGCATTGAGGTTGTACTGCTTGTGGGTGACGGTCTCCGGACTGCGATAGGCAAACTGATAGGTATCGGCCAAAGTGTTGTTGGGGTCAGCCGAAGAGACAGCGCCGAAACCGCTGTAGCCGATATCGACCTTGCCCTGGGAATAGGTGTAGTCCGTGGCCAAACGCAGTTTACCGGGGATGATTTCGTAGCCGACCCCAAGGCCGACGGTATTGGTCTGGTCCTCGGTTACCGCCAGCCATTGGCTGCTGGCCCTGGTCCAGGGCCCAAGCTCGGTGGCGGCGGCAATGTCGGTGGGATCGAGTTTGTTGTTCTCGTTAAACTCCAGCCCTCGCTGAGTTGATTCGATGTTTTCCCGACTACCAAAGGCGCTCAGGGTCAAGCGCTCGGTGGCTGCATACGAGGCATCCAGCCCATAGCGACTGGTCTTACTCTCCAGCAGGCCGAGCTGGTCGCCGGGGGTGAAGGCCACGTCATCGGCCGCATCCTCGCCATTGCCGGAGGCAAGCAGGGGCTGAGTGGCGGTCACGCCGGAGTCGTAATCGGCATTCCGGAACCGGTAGGAGGCGGTGAGATCCAGCCCTTCCATGGGCATGACGGTGGCGGCGAGATCAAACTGGTTCAGCTCCCGGTCGGAGACGTCGAGCCTCCGCATGTCCGGATGGTTGCTGAAGGAATTCGCGGGATTCTCGCCGGCGGCGGGATTAACGCCCCAGTAGCTTTGGGCCGTAACTGTGTTGTTGTAGTCGCCGCCGTCCCGGTCGCCGTAGAGGTACTTAGCCAGCAAGGAGAGCCACTTGGTCGGCCGGGTTTTCAGCGAACCCTTGAATTTATTCTCCTTGGTGTCGGCCTCGCGGAAATCGCGGCCGATGTCTTCCCGCTCATAGCCGAGACCGAGGTTGGTCCGCCAGAAAGGCAGATTGTAGGCACTCTCCAGGCCATAGTTGGTCTGGTCGTATGAGTAAGCCAGGTTGACCCGTTTGTTGAGCTCGGTGGTCTCGCCGGCCGTCGCATTGGCGACGCTGATCGTGTCGTCGGTTACATACCACCAGTTGCTCTGGGGGGTCTGGTTGTCCAACGCATAGTATCGGACAAAGGCCCGCAGGTTCAGGCGGTCGATGGGGTTGAGGCTGTAGTCGACATTGAACATGGTGGTGTCGATCTCGGTATCGGCAGTGGTCCGGGCCAGGTCGGCGGTGGAACCGAATTGGGTGGCGCTGCCAAAACTGCTGGTGCTGTAGGGCAGCAGGGTCTCGTCCTGTTCCATCACGCCGTAGGCCACTGTGGCGTTCAGGCGGCTGGCCATGGGCAGATCGAACCCGAGCGCCAGCGAGGTGTTCTGGTAGCGGTTGTCCGGCGCCCCGGCCCGTTGCCCGAAGCTGGCGACATTATAAGCCGCATTCCAGGTATCGTAGCCGTTGCCATCGGCATCGGCGGTATAGGGATTCTGCCAGCGGAGGGTATCGATTTTGTTCTCAAACCCGGAGAGCAGGTAGGTGAAACGGGCCTGATAGGTCGGTCGATTATACTCGGCCTCGAACTTCAGTTCCTGGGTCTGGTAGTCGATGGGCTCGGCCAATTGGGCATTGAGCGTCCGCGGCGGCCGATCCCCGATGGGACCATAGCTAAGATTTGAGCCGTCCTTGCGCTCGTCCGACAGCGAGAGACGGAACTTGAAATCCTGGCTGGGGGTGATGGATAAGCTGGCCCCGGTCTTGTTTCGCTGGGTACCCAGCTCGGTGCCGTGCAGGTTGGTGGTAAGCCAAGCGGCGGTAGCCGCATCGTTTGCCTGAAGTTGGGCGGCGGTTGGCACCAGGTTAGTGGTGGGGATGGCTACCGTACTCGGCAGGGTCAGGAGCCCGTTGCCCTGATCGATATAAGGTGTTTGAGCCTTGTTGCTCAGGTTGTGGGGAATCTCGTTGCGGTCGATGACGAGACCCCAACTGCCGTATCCCCCGATGCCGAGGCGGAGGGACTGATCATCTTTCAGGAGATTTTTTCCCTGGAAATCCAAATACCGACCACTCTTGGAATCCAGCACATCTAACCAGAGCTTCTCGAGATAGAGGCCATCGTCGATATCCCGGTATTCGTTGAACTTGGCAGAGTCCGTGGATACATCGCCAGAGCGGGCGCCGACCGTCACCCCTCCCGAGCTTTCTATTTTTCCTTCCTCCTGGGCCTGGGCAACCATGGGCGCCAGAAGGAGTAATGATGCAAATGCATAAGTTTTCTTCATGATCATGCCTCCTTTAGCGGGTGAATTTGGCGCCGGATGGGTGATTGGAGCCGTGCTGGGTGTTGTGGCAGTTCACGCAGCCCTGACCGTAGGGGTTGCTGGTCCGGTTGTAGCGCGGCAGGTTGATGTGGCCGCCGTAGGAATGACACTGCAGGCAGAGGAACGAACCCTTGGCATTGAGCAGGTCGGGATTGTTGGAGCCATGCGCATCGTGGCAGTTGGCGCAATTCTCCCGCACCACCGGATGTTCCCAGAGAAAGGGACCG
Organism: Deltaproteobacteria bacterium; assembly: GCA_020056965.1. GTDB lineage: Bacteria > Desulfobacterota > Desulfobulbia > Desulfobulbales > JAGXFP01 > JAGVGT01. The sequence goes on along the minus strand of JAGVGT010000044.1, from coordinate 16,948 downwards.
CGTTTATCCTGGTGGCAGTTGAAACAGGTTTCGTTGACCGTTGCCCCCTTCAGCATGCTCTTGCCGACGGAGCCGTGGGGATTGTGACAACTTGAGCAGGCCATCTTGCCCTCTTTTACCGGATGGTGGGAGGTTTTCTGCATCTGCCCCCTGACCGTGGTATGGCAGGAATAGCAGACCGCCGCCTCCTTGTCCTTGCTCAGCAAGGCCTTGTCGCTTTTCTTTTTCATCAGGGTATGGCAGGAAACACAACCGACCTCGCCGGTCTTGTGCTGGCTGGTTTGCCAATACATCCGGCCGCCATCCTGGTGGCACTGCAGGCAGACCGCCGAATACTGTGCAGTGGAGAGTTTCAAGCTGGCGTCGGGGTTATCCACATGCTGGCTGCGCGGCCCGTGGCAGGCTTCGCAATCGCCGGCCTGGAGCGCATTATTGGCGCCGGGCTGGAAGGTCCGACCATGCATGGTATTTTTGTATGCCTCGATTGAGTCCGCATGGCAGCCGACACAAACCGCCGGGTCCTTGACGTAGGCAGCCTGGGCAAAGGCCGGGTTAAGCGCGGCCCAATCCACATCCCCGGCCGTCGCCGCTCCGGGCAGCGTCGCCCAGCCTACAAACATGAAACAGGCATATATCCACAGTTTTTGTTTCATTGTCCTCCCTCCCTTGCTTTCCCCATGATTTCTCCCTCGTGCCAAGATTGCGGCAAGACCCCCTTGGCCGAAGGAAATACAGCCAAGATCATGCCAATTACAATTTACTGTTCAGGCTCTAATAATTACCGCGCATACTACAGTTTTAAAAAACGCTGTTCCAGATAAGCCTGACTGTCAGACCGGGGACTTCTGTGAAGAATTCTTGACAGAGGGGGGAGGATGAGGGGGGCGCTGGGTCAGTCGGAGAGTTTTTGGGCCAGATTCCGGGCGCAGGCCATGACCTGGCTACCCTCTCTGGTCAGCGAGTAGTGCTTTTGCTGGTCCTGGCTGAGCAGTCCGGCCTCCTTGAGGACCTTGAGGTGGAAGTTCATCTTGGTGTGATCGGCCATCTCCAGTCGGCGGCAGAGATCCATGAAGCGCAACCCGCCTTCCTGTTCGAGGAAATCAAGAATCCGCCGCCGGATGGGATTGGCCAGACTGGCCATGATATTGTCCATGTTAATGGTGGTGCGGCAGGCCTCGAAACCGGCCTCCGCCATGGTGCGGCGCACCGAGGCCAGCAGGCTGTCGACCCGGAAGGGTTTGGTCACGTAATCCCTGGCGCCCTGGCGCATGGCCTCCACCGCATTTTCCACCGTGGCGAAGGCGGTCAGGATAATGACCGGCAGACGCGGGGATTTTTCGTGAAGGCGGCGCATCACCTCCAGGCCATCGAGCCCCGGCATGACCAGATCAAGCAGAACCAGGTCGAATTTCTGATGGGCAGAGAGTTCCAGGGCCTCCGCGCCGCCGGCTGCCGTGCTGACCGCAAAGCCGGCACCCTGCAACACTTCGGCAATGGTTTCCCGCAGATCCTGATCGTCGTCCACCACCATGATTTCAGTCATGCCCTTCTCCTTCAGCGTCCACGGTGGGAAAGATCAGGGAAGCGGTGGTGCCGCCCCCGGCCGTTTCCGTCAATTCGATTGTGCCGCCGTGCATCTCCATGATGCTATGGCAGATGGAAAGCCCCAGGCCAGTGCCCTGCCCCACCTCCTTGGTAGTGAAGAAGGGCTCCAGCACCCGGGGCAGGATCTCCGGGGCAATGCCGCAGCCATGGTCGATGACCTCCACCACAACCTCGTCCCCCCGACGACGGCTGCGCAGCTCGATTGTCCGGCCGGGTTCGGATGCCTCCATGGCGTTGAGCAGCAGGTTGAGCAGCACCTCCTCGACCTTGACCGAATTGGCCCGCACCGGCGGCAGCGGCTGGAGCTCGGTCGTGATCTCGTATTGCTGGCGGCGCTTGCCGAGAAGGACGAGGGTGCCCTTGATCAGCTCGTTGAGATCGACGGGAACCGGGGCATCCTCCTTCTGGCGCGAGAAGTGGAGCAGCTCCTGGGCGATTCGCGAAGCGCGGCCTATGTTCCGTTCAATGACGGCGAACCGTTTTTCCAGACCTGCCTCCGAGGTTGCCCCGCCCCGGAGTTCATTTTTGAGCAGTTCGACATTCAGGGAGACATTGGTCAGCGGGTTGTTGATTTCATGGGCGATGCCGGCCGCCAGTTTTCCGACGGCGGCAAGTTTCTCCGCCTGGGCCAGGTGAAGGATCTGTTGCTCCAGATTTTTTCTGGTTTCCACATTGAAAACGTTCATGGCCTTTACCAGAAAGTAGGTAATCAGGGCGGCGGTCAGACTCCGGAAAATCTCCACCGGGACCCCCAGAACCGGAATCCTGGCCTGGGAGGGGATTACCCCGGCCAGGAAGGCGTAGAGCGCAAAACCGATTCCGGCCCAACGGAGATGCAGGGCGACCGAACGACTTAAGACCCCGACCACCCGCCCGTGCCTGATCAAGGCAAAGGCGGCGAGAATCCCGCCTAGATTACCGATGGTCAGCCGCGCAAAGATATCCGCCTGTTTGATGGTTTGGAGATCCAGATTTTCCCAGGAAAGAACAAGGTACGTCCCCAGAAAAACCAGGAGCAGAGGGATGAGAACCCGGAGCCATTGCCAGCGAATCTTGGGCTGGGAACGCATCAGCGAGATGGCGAAATGATTCAGGAACAGAAAGGAAACGACCAGGGTCAGCAGCTTGAGGTAATGGATGGGGAGCAACAAGGAGGCATTGCCATAGCCCAGCCGCAGGTAACATTCGAGCCATTCGTGCAGGCCATGGCTGAAGCCGAATATGGCCAGGGAAGGCAGGCTGTCGGCCAGCCGCAGTTTGCTTTCCGACATGTCCTTTACGGCGATGGCGAGCCCCAGAAAGATGAAGGCGAGTCCGTAAAAAAAATAGAGGAGAACCCCGGTTGGGAGCTGGCTGGTCGGCATGATTACTTCACTTTCCCCGTCTGGTCGCCTTGCCTTTTTCCCCCCGGGCCTCCAGGGGGCAACGTTGGTCTTAACTTACAGCAAACCAGTGGCGCCACAATTTATTCCTTAACATCTAGCTGATCCGCGGGTTGGCCGCCGGATTGAAAGGATTGGTCCGCATCGCAAAGGAGAACAGGTACGGATATTCGTCACGCAGGTGCTTCATGTAGGTTAGCCAGGCCGCCATCAGCAGCACATAGGCCCTTTTGATATCCCCGGCGATGTGCTCCCCGTCCTTTTCGGCCAGCAAGTGGGGATTTTCCCGGCTGGCCAGCTCTTCGGTCAGATGGAAGACCGCCCAGAGGAGCTCGGTGAACGACTCGTGTTCCAACAGGTTGGGATTTTCGAGCAGAGTCAGCAGGAAGCCCCGCTTCTCAAGCAGAAAGCCCTTCAGTTCGGTGAAATCGGCGTCTCGCCCCTTTATCTTACAGTCATAGGCCGAAACCCGGCGCACCATGGCCTCAAAGTCAGCCCCGCTAAAATCGCCGCCCACCTTGAAGCATTCCTCGATGGTGGCAAATTTGGCGTCAAACTCGGTGAAGCTCTTCAGCAATGAGACGCCGACCTCGGAAAAGAACAGGCCGATCGCCATATTCAATTTTTTCAGCATGACGCTGCGCTCCCGATCAGCCAAGAGCTTGTTGAGCACCAGGGTGACCAGCAGAACCTGGAGCGGCACAAAGGCCAGGTCCTGAAACAGGTAGAAGAAGGTGTCCCGCGGGTTATTAAAGATGACGATCTGCAGGCAGTAGAGCACCCCGGAGATGATCAGGAGAGCGACGATCATTACAGTCTGCCAGTTCAGTTTTTTCATGAATTTATCCCGTTAAACAAATCGTGATGCCTCCGCAAAAATCACGGGCCACTCGTCATTGCGAGTGTAGCAATCTTGGCCGACCGGCCGACCGGACATTATCTGGTTCACATCTCGAAACGCTCGGTGATTTTGCCGGCGCGGTCAACGCGACAGGCCGCCAGATAAGGGTCGTGATAGAAGAGAAACCATTGGTTTTCGGCCACCGCCAGACTGAGCAGTTCATCCTTGGCGGTCACCGAATCGAGCGGAAAGTTATCGTACGGCGTGATCCACAACGGATTAAAATAGGCCTGGCTGGGCAAAAGATCGCCCAGATGCACGGCCCGCTCACCCGCCGATTCCAACCAGACCGCCTGATGGCCCCGGGTGTGGCCGCCGGTCAGCTGCAACCGCACCCCGGCTAAAGGTTCCGCCACCCCGTCGACCAACTCCAGCAGGCCGCTGGCCCCGAGCAGTTCAAGATTAATCGGCCAGTAGCTGCTGGCCGAGCGGCGATTGGGGGCCAGCACATCCTCCCACTCACCCCTTTGCACGTAATGGCGGGCCTGCGGCCAGGTCAGCTCCGGCTGGCCTCCCGCGCCGAAACGTACCACCCCGCCGGCGTGATCGAAATCGCAGTGGGTGAGGATGACGTGGCTGATCTCCTCACGTTTAAGCCCCAGAGCGGCCAGGCTCGCCTCGGCCCGCCAGTCGGCGGTGACCCGAAAGATCTGCTTCTGTTTGGCGGTCAGTTTGTTACCCAGACCGGTATCGATAATGATGTTGGCGGTCGGGGTGCGGACCAGGATCGGGGTGTTGACCAAGCGGATGAAGCCGTCCGGGCTGCTGGGGAACTTCTTCTCCCAGAGCACCCGGGGCACCACCCCGAACATGCAGCCGCCTTCAAGCTCGAACTCGCCGCCGTCCAGCCAGTAAATAGAAAATTCGCCCACCCGCAACGGTCCAACCATGCTTTTCTCCACTCATTCCGCAATTCAGGTCATTCAGGGCTCAACATTCTGTCTTCCGGCTTCCGGCTTCTGTCTTCTGTCTTCTGTCTTCTGGCTTCTGGCTTCTGGCTTCTGGCTTCTGGCTTCTGGCTTCTGAATTCTGTCTTCTGAATTCTGAATTCCCAAGGCATCACTTTCTTTTACTCGCACTTATCAAAGGCGCCCCGCTTGGCCCCGCAGACCGGGCATTTTTCCGGGGCCTCCCGTTCATGGGTGTGGCCGCAGACCGAGCAGACGTAGTAGGCGTATTCAGCCTTGTCCTCCAGATGTTCCAAGGCCTGGCGATAGAGGGCGGCGTGGGTCTTCTCCACCTCGTTGGCGTAGGTGAAGGAACGAACCGCCGCCTTGTGCCCCTCGGCCTCGGCGGCGGCGATCATCCCCGGATACATCCGCTCAAACTCGTGGGTCTCGCCGGTGATGGCCGCCTGGAGATTTTCGGCGGTATTCCCCACCCCTTTCATGACCCGCAGATGGGCGTGGGCGTGGATGGTCTCGGCCGCTGCCGCGGCCCGAAAAAGCCGGGCCACCTGGGGATAGCCGTCCCGGTCGGCCTGTTTGGCGAAGGCCAGGTATTTGCGGTTGGCCTGGGATTCCCCGGCAAAAGCCTCTTGAAGATTGTTCTCGGTCACACCCATTTCGCACCTCGTTTGGAATAGTCTTGATCTAAAACCACGCTAATTTTTTTGGGGCCGGATATTGGTCAGCAGATACCTGAGAAATACCAGAAATCCGTACAGCATGGCCACCGGCAGCAGGATCATCACCGCCAGCAGGGTGTAGAAGATCGCCAGTTTCTTGACGGCCTGGTGCCGCGCCCGGACCAGTTCCCCGCGAAGCACCGCCGCCCGGAGCTCGACCAGGCGAGCGCCGGCCCGCAGGCAATCGTCGTAGCCCGGCGCCGTTTCTCCCCCCGTCGCCTGCCGGCAACCGGCAGCCACCTCGCCAACCGCCCGCTCCTGGGCATAACTACTGTTCAGCCGCCCCGCAGCCTCGCGGTATTCCCGGTGGACCCGGACCAGATCGAAACGCCCCCAGAACAGCACCAGCCCGACGTACAGCAAAACCAGCGGCAGGTAGAGAAAACGAAAGAGCCAGCTCCGCCGAAAACCGGGAGCGGCCTCGGCCGGCTCTGCCGCCATCAAGGTTCTTTTTCCAGGTCGGCCTTGCCGAAGGAGAGACCATCACCAACCGGCAGGAGCAAACTGGTGTAAACCTTGATCTCGCCATCGTCACCGACAACATAGCCAACCGACACGGTGTTGCCGGTTTCACAGAGGGCCACCGGATAATCGGGTACCAGCTCCTGACCGACCGCCGCGCCGGTGGAGAGGACCAGACTTTTTACCCGGTAGCCGTTGTAGGCGCAGTGACCTTTAAAAAATTTTTCGGCCGCGGCCAGGGCTGCCGCGGCACTCAGGCCGCCCAGCCTTTTAACCCGATACTCCGGCGTCACCGGCCGGAAACGGTAGACATCCCCTTCCAGATCGAACAAAGCCACCCGTTCGGCATCGCTGCCGGTGGCCTCACCAATCAGGATCAGGGTAAAAATTCCAGGCAACTCCTTCGGGCTCTCACTTGACTGTCTGGACAACGACAAGGATTCCGCCACTGCGTTGCCGCCGTTCAGCAGCATAATCACCAGAAAAAACCGGAGAAATATTTTCATCGCGCCTCCTCTATAAGTCCCAAAAGAGCCCTTCCCTTGATCTCGTGCCCCCGGTGAGCAGAGCGGCGGGGAGCGGGGAAACCAAAAGTTGCTCCTCTATGCTTGATCAGTCAGGGGCCGCCGCCAGCTGAGCCAGGCAAGGCTCATCGACCAGGAGCAGCAGATTGGTGGAACCGCTCCGGTCGGAATGGCGGCCGATGGTGACGATGTAGGCATGGTCACCATCGATTTGCGCCCCGGCCGAGTTACCCTGGAAAAACTGGTAGATCGCCTTATCGCTGTTGACGTAAGAGGTGGCCATCAATACCGGCTCGATCCCCCAGACCACCGCCAGTCGCCGCAAGGTGCGAAGGTTACTGGTCACCGCGACCAGCCGGGTCTGCGGCCGCAATCTCGCCACCATCAGGGCGGAAAGCCCGCTCTCGGTGAAGGAGATGATCCCGCACGCCCCGGTCGTCCGCTGCAGGGTGACCGCCGCCGCCGCAAAGGCCCGTCGCTGGCTGCGTTGCTCCTGGAACTCGCGGAACCATGGGTAGCAGGTTTCGGTCTCGCGGATGGTGTTGTCGAGTACCGCCACCGCCTCACCCGGATACTTGCCCACCGTGGTCTCCTCCGAGAGCATCACCCCGTCGGCCCCGTCCAGGACGGCATTGGCCACATCGGACACCTCGGCCCGGGTCGGATAGGGCGAGGAGACCATGGAGGTCAGCATCTGGGTGGCGACGATCACCGGAATGCCCTTGTGGCTGGCCCGCCGCAACAGGTTCTTCTGGACCACCGGCACCCGGTGGACGCCGATCTCCACCCCGAGATCGCCCCGGGCGACCAGAATACCGTCGGCCGCCGCGATGATCTCGTCCAGGTTATCCAGGGCCTCTTCCATCTCGATCTTGGCGAAGATCGGAGTATCGCCGCCGGCCCCGGCGATCACCCGCCGGGCCTGGTGCAGATCCTCGGCCGTGCGCACAAAGGAGATCGCCACTAGATCCACCCCGTGCCGGACCCCGAAGAGCAGATCGTCGTGGTCCTTGACGGTCAAGGCCGACAATTCAATCCGCCGCAGCGGCAGGTTGACGCCCTTGCGGGTACTCAAGGGGCCGCCCTGCAGCACCCGCACCAGCACCCCATCCTTGTCCACCCGCACCGCCTCGGTGCGGATGCCGCCATCGGCAAAAAAGATCTGGTCACCGACCAGGAGCGAGTCCAACACCTCGGGGTAGTTGAGCGAGATCCCGGCCACCCCGGCTGGCACCGGCCCCCGCCGGAAGATCATCAGTTCCTCGCCGTGGTGGAGGAGCAGCGGCGCCATGGGATCGACCCGGATCTTCGGCCCGGCGATATCCTGGAGAATGGCCACCGGCATCTTCAACCGCTCGGAGCAATCGCGCACCCGGTCGATCATTCGCCCGTGCCAGTCATGCTCACCGTGCGAAAAGTTCAGCCGGAAACAGTTGACCCCCAGGGTGATCAATCGCTCGATGCTCTCGGCCGACTCGGTGGCCGGGCCAAGGGTAGCGACAATCTTGGTGCGCCGCCAGGGTGACCGCGGCCGGTTAAAATCACTGTTCAATTTTTCGCCCCTTTTCATGGGAATATCTTCGCGCCACCAACCCCGGCCCTTGCCTTCTTATAATGCGGGATAGCGGGCGGAATAGCAACTCCGCCGAACGCCGGGCCGGATTTCTCCCCGCCCACAAAAAAGGCGACCCAGCCGGGCCGCCTTTTCTGACATTTCAACATCAATCCTGCGGCCAGCGAGTCCAAAAAACAATCTTGATTAGCGCCAATCTTCCGCAGAACCCCACAAGATGTCATTCCCGAGTTGCTTCTGATCGGGAATCCAGCTTCTCAGCCTGCAAAATCATGGGTCCCCGCTAAAAGCCTTCGGGGATGACGGGCTTGTTGCGGAAGAGTAGCACTAATCAGGAAAACCATTGCCCCGGCAAGGCGCTGGTCCGGCCGATCCTAAACGGGTTATTCCCCCTCCTCATCAATCTCGGAGAGGATATCTTCCTGGAAACCTTCGTCTTCGATCAACTTGCGGGCGATTACCGCGCACAGGGCCGCGACAAAGCCGTCCGATTCGGGACTGTCGTCCGGAAACGCCACCTCCACGTGGATTTCTCCCTCCGGTGAAGTTTCGAGAATGAGTGCCGCCTGATTGGGTTTGAGGGTGATGGTCTTCATGTTCTCCCTGAGGTTTTGCTGGTTATGGGTTTGCTTTTGATTACGAAAGGGTTCCCGGCCAGGTCGAAAGAGGAGACCCCGGCCGGTTGTCAGGGGGTGGCCGCCGCCGGTCGGGCCAGTTTTTTCAAGTGCTTCTCGTGATACATCTGGTCGTCGGCCTCGCCGACCCGGCCCAGCAGATCGTCCCCCTGCGTCCAGGTCGAACAGCCCATGCTGAGGGAAAGGGGAAATTTTTCGTGGCAATTATTTTGGCGGTTCCATTGCTCCACGGCCTTGCGAATCCGCCCCTTGACCAGCGTGGCCTTTTCGCAGCTGGTCTGGGCCAGCACGACCAGAAACTCATCACCGCCGTAGCGGAAGATCAAGTCCGAGTTCCGGAGCACCCCCCTCAGCAAGGTTGCGGTTTCCAGCAGCACCTGGTCACCCACCAGATGGCCGTAGGTGTCATTCACCCCCTTGAATTCATCGAGGTCGATCATGATCAGGGAAAGTTTCTCTTCATAACGGCCGGCATGGGCGAGACGTTTGCCCATGTACTCGTTGAAATAGAGCCGGTTATATACCCCGGTCAGCGGGTCGGTGATGGCACTGCGAACGATCTTCTGGTCCCGCTCCCTGAGGTGATGAATGAGGATGTTGATATGTTCGTATAACGACCTGAGCGCATCATCCTCCAGCCGGCCCAGGACTTCACAACTAAAACAGCTCCGGTATTTCTTGGCAAAATCGCCCTGGATGTCGCCACAGCACAAGGTCCCGGAGATCAGCCAGCAGCGGCTGTCCGCGATGCGGTACGACGGACAATCATCGCGCGAACAATTCTTGATCTCCCAACAGTGCTGGCGTTCGGCGGGAAAATCGATGGAAGTCCACTTATCCCAGAAGGCCTCCGAGGAGAGCGAATGTTCGAGAAAACTGCGCAGCTCCCGGTTCATCTCCCGGACAATCTCCAGGTTCGGCGCCCCGTCTACCCGCTCCTGCTCCAGCCGCATCACCACTCCCCCCGTCACTGGTAAAAAACCTTAACTGTTTAATATTCAGTCATACATACCCTCTCCGATTCCGACCTTCAAGGGGTAAAACCGACCGGTCAACCCCGAAAACCAGCTTCGGCTAGGCTGGTCAATTTCCAGGACCGCCGTACTCCAAAAAGCAAAGGCAACCCCGCAGGGCTGCCTTTATTACTCCGTCCGGCCCGGAAAAATTACAGGATCGGTTTCATTGCCCCCATGTGGGCGCGCAGCTCGCCGCCGATCATCTCGATGGTGGTGTAGCGGATCGCCTCGTTGACCTGGACCAGTTCGACGTTCTTGACCCCGTTGTCCTTGTTGCCGAGACCCTTGCCGATCACGTCGGTGTCGATCTTCTTCATGAACTTGGCCAGCAGCGGCACGGCGGCGTGGGCGAAGAGATAGCAGCCATACTCAGCGGTGTCGGAGATCACCACGTTCATCTCATAGAGCTTCTTGCGGGCGATCAGGTTCGCGATCAACGGCAGCTCGTGCAGGGATTCGTAGTAGGCCGACTCTTCCTTGATCCCGGCCGAAACCATGGTGTCGAAGGCCAGCTCGACGCCGGCCTTGACCATGGCCACCATCAGGATGCCGTTATCGAAGTATTCCTGCTCGGAGATCTTCTTCTTGGTGGCGGTGGACTTCTCGAAGGCGCTCTTGCCGGTGGCGGTCCGCCACTTGAGGAGGTTCTTGTCGTCGTTGGCCCAGTCCGCCATCATGGTCTTGGAGAACTCGCCACTCATGATGTCGTCCATGTGCTTGGCAAAGAGCGGCGCCAGAACCTCCTTCAACGCCTCGGCCAGGAAGAAGGCCTTGACCTTGGCCGGATTGGAGAGCCGGTCCATCATATTGGTGATGCCGCCGTGCTTCAAGGCCTCGGTGATGGTCTCCCAGCCGAACTGGACCAGCTTGGAGGCGTAGCCGCTGTCGATGCCCGCCGCGATCATCTTGTCATAGCAGAGGAGCGAACCGGCCTGGAGCATGCCGCAGAGGATGGTCTGCTCGCCCATCAGGTCGGACTTGACCTCGGCCACGAAGGAGGATTCCAGCACCCCGGCCCGGTCGCCGCCGGTGCCGCAGGCGTAGGCCTTGGCCAGGTCCCAGCCCTCGCTCTTGGGGTCGTTCAAACGATGAACGGCGATCAGGGTGGGGACGCCGAAGCCGCGTTTGTACTCCTCGCGCACCTCGGTGCCGGGAGACTTGGGGGCGACCATGATCACGGTCAGGTCCTTCCTGATCTCCATACCCTCTTCGACGATGTTGAAGCCGTGCGAGTAGGAGAGACAGGCGCCCTTCTTCATCAGCGGCATCACCGCCGTGACCACCGAGGTGTGCTGCTTGTCCGGGGTCAGGTTGATGACCAGGTCGGCCTTGGGGATCAAGTCCTTGTAGGTGCCGACCTTGAAACCGTTCTCGGTGGCGTTCTTCCAGGACTGGCGCTTTTCCTTGATGGCCGCGTCCCGCAGGGTATAGGAAACGTCGAGACCGCTGTCGCGCAGGTTCAAGCCCTGATGCAGTCCCTGGGCGCCACAGCCGACGATGACGATCTTCTTGCCGAGCAGGGCCTTAACGCCGTCAAACTCGCAGGCATCCATGAACCGGCACTGGCCGAGTTCCTCTAACTGCAGCCGGAGCGGCAGGGTGTTGAAATAGTTGCGGGACATGGCGGTTCTCCTTCTTTTCTGGTGTTTGTTATGGTTTATTTACACCCGGCGATTGTGCCACCTGATTCATGGTTGCGTCAAGTGCATTATTGGCGATACAATGTTGCGCGTCCTGCAACACCAAGCCGGATTGCCAACCAGCCGGAGCTGGCCGGAGGGAAGCGACCTCGGCAAATCTTTTAGCGCCGGCCAAAACCGGGATCGACCCACAACAACTCTTTGGAGTGGAAACCTGCGATGGATATGAACGACAGCGAGTCTGAACGTCTTGCCGAAATGCGGACTTTTTACGATTCCACTTATTATAAAGCGAATCGGTACAATGCCACACCCTCCCGGCATCTCCGGAGGCTGGCCCGCAAGATTGGCATTCAGCAGAATCAGCAGGTGTTGGATGTGGCCTGCGGGGTCGGCGTTTGGTTGCAGGCCTGCAAGTTGCTGGGCGCCATTCCGCACGGGGTGGACCTCTCGGGCAAAGCCATCGCGGTCTGTAAAAAGGCCTTCGGCCAGGGCGAGTTTTATGCGGCCCCGGCGGAAGCCCTACCGTTCGAAGACCACCGCTTTGACGTGGTGACCTGCCTCGGCGCCCTTGAGCATTTCGTCAACCCCCAGAAGGCCTTACAGGAGATGATCCGGGTGGCCAAGCCTGACGCCACCTTTTTACTGTTGGTTCCGAATGCCGATTTCCTGACCCGCCGGTTAGGTTTGTTCGGGGGCACCCATCAAGTCGATGCTACGGAGGAGGTCAGAACCCTGGCGGGATGGCAAGAATTGTTTAATGCCTCCGGACTGACCGTCAAAGAAAGGTGGCGGGACCTGCATGTTCTGTCCTGGACTTGGATTTCCGCAGGCCGCTGGTATGCCATACCGGTGCGAGGCGCACAGGCTTTGGCGCTGGCGATCTGGCCCCTCAAATGGCAGTATCAGGTTTATCACCTCTGCCGGGTCGGCGACCGCCCGGGATCTTGATTGAACTTTCCCGGCAGCGGCAAAGAAGGGTCGGCAAACCCCATGCGCCCGGCCCCGGCACACTAAAACCTAGGCCGCCCCAGCCCCCTATGAACATTCAGGAACTCAAACTCTTCCGCCACCTGGCCGCCTCCCTGCACTTCGGGCGGACCAGCCGGGCCTGCAACCTCACCCCCTCGGCCCTGACCCGGACCATCCAGCGACTAGAGGAGGAACTGGGCCAGCAACTGTTTATCCGCGACAACCGCTCGGTCTCCCTGACCCCGGCCGGGCAACTGGTCAAGGAATATGCCGAAGACGCCGTCCAGCGTTGGCAGGAGCTGGTCAACCGCCTGGCCGCCGGGGTAGCGCCGGGCGGCCAGCTCAGCCTCTACTGCTCGGTGACCGCGGTTTACGGCATCCTGCCCAAGCTGCTCGGCCGCTTCCGGGCCGAGTATCCCGGCGTCCATCTCAACCTGCAGACCGGCGACGCCGCCCGCGCCCTGATCAAACTGCGCAACGACGAGGCCGAGGTGGCCATCGCCGCCCTGCCCGACCTCCGCCCGGTGGGGCTGGAGTTCCTGCCGATCATCGAAACGCCCCTGGTCTTCATCGCCCCGGCCCGCTTCCCGGGGGCGGTGATCTATGAGGGTAAGGAAATCGACTGGCAGCGCACCCCGCTGATCATGGCCGAGCGAGGCCTGAGCCGGGAGCGCCTGGACCGCTGGCTGGCGGAGCGCCGGGTCGAACCCAACATCTACGCCCAGGTGGCCGGCAACGAGGCGATCATCGCCATGGTCAGCCTGGGCTGCGGGGTAGGCGTGGTGCCCAAGCTGGTCCTGGAAAACAGCCCCTTAAAGGAACAGATCCGCAGTCTGGCGGTGACGCCGGAACTGGCGCCCTTCTCGGTGGGCGTCTGCACCCCGGCCCGCAACCTGGCCAACCCGATCATCCGCGCCTTCTGGACCATTGCCGAGCAGTGCCGGGAAGACAAATGATGTGATCGGGGTAAATACGGCATTGCGAGGAGGGGCGTAGCTCCGACGTGGCAGGTAAGCGAAGCTTCCATCTCAAGCTCTGGGGCACGGTCTTCATGCCTGCAATGAAAAGCCAGCTCCCAGGAGATTGCTTCGTCGCTTCACTCCTCGCAATGACACGCCTCGTAGGTCTGGTTAGCAGTTTTATCGCGTAACCAGACATTGCCAAAGCGGGACGAATATATCCACACCCGTAAGGAGATTTTTCACAATGGACATCCCAAGAATATTCAACATCACCGAAAGTGCTCACCGCATCCATAACCCGTTCACCCCCGAAAAGTTCGCCACTCTCGGCGCGGCGCTGCGTCTGGAATCAGGGACCCGAGTGCTTGACCTCGGCAGCGGTTCGGGGGAGATGCTATGCACCTGGGCACGCGATCACGGCGTCATCGGCACCGGCATCGATATGAGCCAGTTGTTCACAGAGCAGGCAAAAATACGTGCTGAAGAACTCGGCGTCGCCGATCAAGTCAAATTCATCCATGGCAATGCTACTGGCTACGTCTCTGAGGTGAAAATTGATGTAGCAGCCTGTGTCGGTGCCACTTGGATCGCCGGCGGAGTCGTCGGCACTATCGAGCTTCTGGCGCGGAGCCTGCGCACCGGAGGGATCATCCTCATCGGCGAGCCCTACTGGCGGCAGTTACCGCCGACAGAAGATGTTGCCATGGGGTGTCTTGCCCACTCAATCTCCGACTTTCTCATGCTTCCAGAACTTCTCGCGTCTTTCGGCCACCTCGGTTACGACGTCGTTGAAATGGTTCTGGCTGACCAAGACGGCTGGGACAGATACGAGGCGGCCAAATGGCTCACCATGCGTCGATGGCTTGAAGCCAATCCCGACGCCGAGTTGGCGAAAGAAGTCCGAATCAAACTGACCTCGGAACCCGAGCGCTACGCCGCTTACACGCGTGAATACCTGGGCTGGGGTGTGTTCGCGCTGATGCCGCGGTGACGCGTTGGCACATCCGGCGGATCGTCAACGACTGCGCCGCGCAACAACTGGTGGCTCGCCGAGATGTGCTTGCGCCTGAATTCATTTCTTATGGTCTGGTTTCCGTGCAATCAACAGGCGTAAACGTAGCGAGTCTCTTCCGAGAATATCCTATGAAAAAAATACAAGGGTTGCCCTTCCCACAGACTTTCCCGATTTGCACTGCCGCTTTTTGAAAATCTGTAGTCTAGTAATAAGTGCGATCAACCAAGACCGGTACCAAGATGAATACACTCACACAACTTCATGCCGATATCGATGCGCGCGTCCAGGCTATCCGGGAAGACCATCTCGATTGGCTATGCCGCCTGGGTTGCGATAGCTGTTGCCGGCAGCTCGCCGATGTTCCCCGGCTCACTGAGGCAGAATGGGACTGGCTGCGGGAGGGGCTGGTCGCGCTGGCCCCGGAGCAGTTTCGGGAAATAGAACAAAACCTCGCCGCACTGGCGGCGCAGCCGTCACACCCCATCGTCTGCCCGCTACTGGACCAGTCGAAGGGGGCATGCCGGGTATATGCCCATCGCCCGGTGATTTGCCGTACCTATGGATTCTATATCCAGCGCGGCCGGGAGCTTTGCTGTAAAGAAATTGTCTCGCACCTGGCGGATGGCAATTCGATCGAGGTGGTGTGGGGCAACCATGACGCTATTGACTACCGCCTCCGCAGCTTGGGCGACACCCGCGAATTGACGGATTGGTTCGCGCACGGAAGTATGCCTTGAAATCGTGGGAAAACAGGGGAGGTACTTTCCGCCCCGCCCGCACAAAGTCATCGCCATCCCGATGGACAGTCGGTAAGATACGCTAACATTGGAGATGGCAGCCTCCCTTAACCGCCGGAACCGTACCGGCTGATGATGCCTGCATGAATCCCGGTCCGGGCGCGCAGGTTTTTCTTTGCCCGCCTGTCCCGATAACCCGCAACCAAGACGGGGCCTTATGCTCAATTCCATCCTTGCCATCAGCGCCGGCGCCTCGCTGGGCGCCGTGCTGCGCTGGCTGCTCGGCGCCACCCTCAACTCACTCTTCCCGACCGTCCCGCTCGGGACCCTGGCGGCCAACCTCGGCGGCGGCTATCTGATCGGGGTGGCCATTGCCATCTTCGCCAACCACCCGGCCCTGGCCCCGGAATGGCGGCTGCTGATCATCACCGGTTTTCTCGGCGGGCTGACCACTTTTTCAACCTTTTCGGCCGAGGTCACCAGCCTGTTGCAGCAGGGGCGGCTGGCCTGGGCCGGCGCGGCCATCGCGCTGCATGTCTGCGGCTCACTGGGCATGACCCTGCTCGGGCTGGCCACCGTGGCCGTAATCAAAAATATCTGACTTGGAGGGCACACCATGCAGGGCTTTCAACTGACCTTCTTCACCCAGCAGGACCGCCGCCACAGCGGGAAACCGCTAGGCGAGTGGCTGGTCGACGAGGCGCGTCGGCAAGGGCTGGGCGGCGCCACCCTGCTGACCGGCGCCGAGGGGTTCGGCCACGGCGGCAAGATCCACTCCGCCCATTTCTTCGAGCTGGCCGACCAGCCCGTTGAGGTGACCATGGCGGGGTCGGTCGCCGAGGCCGAGCGGTTCCTCGCCCGCCTGGGCGCGGCAGGGGTCAAGGTCTTCTACGTCAAGACCCCCATTGAGTACGGCACGACCGGAGAAGTCTGAGTACTGAAGGGAATTGCGGCGCTGTTCCCGCCAGCGAGGCTCTCAGGTCTTTGTGGCTTATTTGCCCTGAGGCAGCACCAGCCGGAAGCCGAAGATCTGGTAGATATAATAGCCGCCCGGCACGTTACCGCCCCGGGTGCCCTTCGGCGTACCCCGGAAGCGGTTGCTGGCCCGCAACAGAAACGGGGTGTCGTCCCAGCAGCCGCCGCGCACTGAATGGTACGGGCCGGAGGCCGGGCCGGGCGGGTTTTCGCGAGGGCTGGACGCGTAATAGCTGCTGTCGCGCCAGTCCGCGCACCACTCCCAGACATTGCCGCTCATATCATGGATACCCAGTCCGTTGGCGGCCTGGGTGCCCACGGCCCGGGTGGAGAAGCCGCTGTTTCTCTCATACCAGCCCACCTCTTCAACTTGGTCGCCGCCGGCGTATCTCTCCTTTTTGCCGCCGCTCCGCGCCGCATACTCCCACTCCGCCTCGGTCGGTAAGCGATAGGGCCGGCCGCTCTTCCGGTTCAGGCGGGCGATGAAGTCCTGGGCGTCTTCCCAGCTGACATTCTCCACCGGAAAGTTGTCGCCTTTCTGGAAACGTGAAGGGTTTTTGCCCATCACCTTTTGCCACTGCCCCTGGGTTACCTCGTACTTGCCGATGGCGAATGGGCTGAGACACACTTCGTGGACCGGCAGCTCGTCGGACTTGCCATCGCCGAAGGTGTCACCCATCTGGAAGCAGCCGCCTGGCACCGGGACGAACTCCATACCGGTGAAGGAATCGGCAAAGTTGTTGACGGCGGCCGTTGCGACAACTGGTGCGGCAGCGATAGTGACGGTCGGCGCAGCGGGTATGATTGGCGCACCTGGCCTGACGGAAGCGGCAAGCACCTGGGGGGCTGGGGGGGCAGGGAGTGCCGCGGGCTTGCCGGGCAGGTTGGGTAAAGCGGCCCGGGCGGGCGAAGCGGCCGCCCG
>JAGVGT010000004.1 GCA_020056965.1 Deltaproteobacteria bacterium | reverse complement strand
TGAGGGTCATTACACTGGAGGATAGGGTGACAATCCACAACGCATTTCCGGATCGGAGTTTCAGGCCATGAAGCTCAACTACCATCCCGAAACAGATTCCCTATACATTGATCTATCCGGCCGGCCCAGCGCCGACAGCCGCGAGATATCCGAAGGCGTAGTACTCGACTACGACGTGGACGGGAAACTCGTGGGCATCGACATTGACAACGCCAGCAACAAAGTAGAGTTGCAGAAGCTCATCTTAAGTAAGCTGCCCGGCGAAGTCGAGACTGCTGCCGCATAGCAGCGCAATCAGCACGTACCGCGGAAGCGCACGCGGGTTGGTTCCCTCGCCGCTGTGCCCTTCTGCGGCGCGAAGGCAAGCGAAGGGGCACCCGGTACGTTCCTGGGTGGGCCTGGCAGGGCTGGTTGAGTGGCGCGCAATCGGGCCAGCGGCAATGGGGCATCATGCCGGTGAATGCTCCACAACTGTTCGCCAGTATTGGGTTTATGGAATGCGCGATTGTGTGCAGGTTATGCTGCGGGCAATCCCGGGGCAAGTCGGTACTGGCGCCGTTGGCCATGCCCATCCCGGGTCGCCGCTTGCCAAAACAACGATTGCCTCCGGTACTCCTTCACCCGGAAAGACGGTATGGGCCATTGGTGCGCGCGGCCGCCGTCGGCCATGCCCAGCCCGGGCAGTGAAAACCAGCTTCATCGCGGTTTCTCTTGCGCCGGCTGGCCTTGAACTCGGACATGCTTTCGAACGGGCCGCTGACTCGCCCGGCGCGGTGGTCTTGGAGGCCTGCGGCAATAGCGGCCCCCACGTCCTCGGCGGAGACCGCGTCCACGACCCGGACCGGTTTGAGCACAATGACGTTGTGCCGGACTTCGGCTTCCAGGAAACTGCCGGTGCTGATTTTGGTCTGCCGGCGCAGGGAACTGGGGATGGTGACCTGTCCTCTGGGGCCGACGCGGACAAGGGGCATGGCGGATTCCTCGGCGTTGCGCACGGGATGGCGAGCGTTAATCTGAAAGTCTGAAAGCAAGTATGGGCGGGACCGCCATGCCCCCGCCGAGTCGCGGTGCCGTTCGAGGCACCCTGCGCCACCCGGTTGGGGCTCTGGGCCCGGCTGCTGGTTGTACTGCGGCTCGCGGGCCGCGGGTGCTGGTGAACCCAGGCAGTATTCCGTACCATACGGGCCGAGAGGAACACAGGATATGGAGCGTGGTCCCGCCAAGCGTCCCCCTTCCCGTCCGGCCAAGAGGGGTACTCCGGCCAGGCAAAAGACCAAAATTATTGGTCAATCGACCAACAAAATTGGTGATAAGAGCTGGGAGGACCTGTTCACTTCCCGCACCCTCGCCCGCCTGCTCACCGCCTTCCTCATCCATCCCGATGCCGCCTATTACCAGCGCGAACTCGTCGACAGGGCGGGCGCTCGCCTTTTCACCGTCCAGCGCGAACTGGCGCGGTTGGAAAAGGCGGGCCTGGTGGTCAGGACGCGGCGCGGCAATCGGGTGTACTACCAGGCCAGCCGCCGCCATCCCGCCTTCGAGGACCTGAAGCGGGTCATCCTGAAGACCACGGGGCTGGGGGACGCGCTCCGCCACGCGTTGGCTCCCCTGGCGGATCGCGTGCATATGGCGTTCGTGTACGGTTCCTGGGCACGCGGGGAAGAGGTGGCCGACAGCGACCTCGACCTGCTCCTCATCGGCGACCTGAAGCTCCGGGAGGCCGCCACAGTGCTGGGCCCGGTCGGTCGGCAGCTCGGAAGGGAGTTCAACCCCTCGGTCTACCCGGCCGCGGAATTCAGGCGCAAGGCTCAGGCAGGCCACCCCTTCATAGCCGGCGTGCTGCAGGGAGAGAAGATTTTCCTGATTGGGGACGAGGATGAACTTGGCCGAGTTGTCGGCTGAGGGTCGGCTGCGTCCGCACCATACCTCGCCCAAGGAGGTGGCTGACCTTCTGCGAGTGGTGGACCGCGATCTGGCCGACGCCGGGATCGCGCAGTTGTCCACCGACCGGCGCTTCGCCACGGCGTACAACGCGGCCCTGCAGCTGGCCACCATCGCAAGGAAGCAATGCGTTTGGGCGTGACCCGCCAATCCATCATCAAGGTCGGATAACCGAGCGCCTGCGGGAACAGACGACCTGACGGGTACAGGCTTGGCACAGCGCGGGCGTGGACCAATGAAGATCAAGTCCGCGTACACCGGCAAGTGGCGGATCACCGAGATGTCGATGTGGGACCGCGACTTCATCGACCTCGTCGCTCCCGGTCATCTGACGGTCAACCGGAACGGCACCGGGGCGTTCGCCTTCGGCGCAATCGAGGCACAGATGGACTGCCGGATCGAGGGTTCCGCAGCCCAGGAACGGCTCGCGTTCTCTTTCGTCGGGTTCGACGAGGGCGACGAGGTAAGCGGTAGGGGATGGGCGGTTGTGGATGGGAACAGCATGGAGGGATGGCTAGGTTTCCATCTCGGCGACGAGTCAACGTTCAAGGGGAAGAAGAAGGCGAAGTAGAGCTCCTACACTAGCCGGGGCGGCAGCGGGGTCGCCGGCGGAACTCGCGACCACACGTGCCCCGGCAACAAGAGTGGCCACATCACTGCCGAGTACGGACGTAGACCAGGCCGAGCGACGGCCGAGAAGCCTCAAATCACCCTTGGCTTAGCTTGACGCTGGCGAGGCGGTTCAGGCTCACCCCGGCCTCGGCCGCCTCCATGGTCAGGCGCCGGTGGAGTTCGGGGGGCACGCGCACCATGAACTTCCCACTGAACTTCCTGGCCGCCAACGGTCCCGGGACCGACTCACCTTGGGACAGCAGATCGGCCACCACGTCCGCCACCACCCTGCGAATCCCTCTAAGAGCGGCTTCCGGGGTGGCGGCCAGCCAACTCAGGCTGGGGAACTCGGCGCACAGGCCGACGTGCTCGCCGTCTTCCTCGGACCAGGTCACCCGGTAGGTGTAGCGATCTTTGCTAGGCATCATCTCGCTCCTGCAGCAGACGATCGATAGCCCTCAGTACCTGT
>JAGVGT010000060.1 GCA_020056965.1 Deltaproteobacteria bacterium | reverse complement strand
TAGTCTAGAGCCACGATGAATAGTGCACCGATCAGTGGCGGTGTCTTACCTGCCGCCTGCAAGGACTTGGCTTTGTTGGATCAAGCCCCCGAGGTAACTCCAAATGCGCATCGATCCCTTTCTTTCTCGCTCCATGATTAGCCTTCCCTAAGCTAATCATATGTTATAAGTTCAGGGTCCGAAGGAGTCAGTTTTTCTATTCACGCAGCACAGCCTGAAAGGGAGGAATTTATGGAGCAGCAGGGCATTGATTTCGCAGCAATCCCGACGACCGCGATCAGGTTCATTACATCGCCCACGGCCTTTTACCGGGAGATGGCCAAGAAAGGCGGGTTCGTCGCGCCGCTGGTGTTCATGGTGGCGATGGGCGTGGTCGGCGGCATTATCCAGGCCATTGCCAGCCTGCTCATTCCCAACCCCATGGCCGGCGCAATGGCGGGCCTGGCCTCCATAGTCATCATCCCGATCATGGTGGCGATTTTCGGGTTCGTCGGCGCGGCCATCATGTTCGGGATCTGGAAGCTGATGGGTTCAGAGGAAGACTACGAGGCCGCCTACCGTTGCGGCGCCTATGCCGCCGCCTTCACGCCGATCACGATGATCCTCGGCCTGATCCCCTATGCCGGTAGCTCAGTCGGGATAGTGATCATGGTCTATCTGATGGTGGTGGCGAGCGTCGAGGTCCACCGGCTCCCGGCCAACAAGGCTTGGCTGGTGTTCGGGATAATCGGCGCCATCCTGATCTTTGGCAGCATCTCGGCCCAGATGGCCGCGCAGAAGTTCGCCGGGCAGATGCAGGAGAACGTCGCGTTAATGCAGGAAAGCTCCGATGTTATGCAGGAATCGGCGAAGCAGGCCGCCGAGTCGGTCCAGGAGCAGGCGGCTCAATCCCAATCCGGAGCGGCCTCGGCGATGCGGGATGCGGCAACCGCGCAGTTGGACGCCTCCATTGCCCAGATGGAGGCGCAGATGAGCAGCATGCCTCCCGCCCAGCAGGAGCAGATGCGGCAGGCGCTGGAGCAGATGAAGCAGTCGCGAAGCGAGATGGGTGAATAGAACCTGGAAAAACGTCAGTCTTTTTTGACTGGTAGCGAAGGGGTTACGGTTGCGGCCGTAGCCCCTTTTTTTTTGTGTCTGCCGCAAAACTCAGAGGTTTCTGATATTCGTCCCGCTTTGGCAATGTCGGGTTACGCGATAAAACTGCTAACCCGACGAGGCTATAGATGGAGACTTACGTATGAATCGCCTGTGCCACCAGCTTCACACCTAGCGCCGTACAGACGCGGCTGATCGTATCGAAACGCGGCTGTGCATCAGGTCGTAAAGCTCTGTAGAGTGCTTCCCGGGTAATTCCGGAAGCGCGGGCAATGTCGCTCATACCACGCGCACGGGCAATATCGCCGAGGGCCGCCGCCAACAAGGCGGGGTCGTTCTCTTCCAGAACAACAGTGAGGTATGCTGCCATATCATCCTCGTCCTTCAGATGTTCTGCGGGGTCGAAATCAGGCAGGTCAGCAATGCGAATTTTCTTGGTCATGATTTATTCCTCCATCTTGGCAGCGAGTTTCACGGCCTTAGCAATATCTGCGGACTGCGTAGACTTATCGCCGCCGCCGAGCATTACGATCAAAGTTTCACCTCGCTGGATGTAGTACATGCGCCATCCCGCGCCGAAATGTTCGCGCATCTCGACGACACCATCACCAACAGGCCTTACATCGCCAAGGTTTCCCAGCATCGCCTTACGCTAGCGAACATTGAGCCGCTGGCGGGTGATCCGGTCTTTCAGGCCCTCAAGCCAAACAGAAAATTCTTCGGTTCGTTTGATTGAGTACATGGCTAAACTGTAATCGTATGGTTACACGGTTTGTCAACCGCTCAAGCAACAGAACTAAATAGGGAAGTGTCCCTAATTAGTTATGAACTTGTAGATAGTGCCGCCAGCGTTCCCGCTGTCTGGTTAAGCCGTTTGTTAGCCATATTTCTAATATCTTTATGGAGGTGTTGTTTTGAATATTGAAACTATTGCACCAATAGCTGATATCGCTGCTGCAATTGCCGCAATAATTGCCGCCCTGTTTGCTTTCCGAGCAGCATCGCTGCTTGCCAGGTTGAAGCGCCTCTCTTCATTGAGGCTTGATCGGGCAATTAAATTTGCTCTTTCTGCTTCTGATAATGCTGATGAAGCTGTGATGTTTGCTGAACGTGCTATTTCATTGGACTCTGTAGATGAGTCACGGGCGCTTAATGCGATAGAATTAGCTTCTAATGCCGCATTCCGGGCCGAAAGAGCTATTTCATTGGCATCTCGTGCTATTAATAATGCCTCTTCTTCCCTTTCCTCAATCCGAGAAAAGCGAGCTTCTTCTTTATGTTCTGATTGCTGACGGAGCCATTCATTTGCATAAGGTAATTTTCTAGTACCATAGACCCCTGATGCTATTTTCTCACGCACCGCTTTTTCTCCAAGCGCGTTTAAATCTGAGAAGAAGCTTTCTTTATCTATGGTCATAGGATGCGACTATTTTTTTGTTTCACTGTTTTTGTCGCTCGATATGCATTTCTTGGTTTTTGAGTCGTAGCTATTGCCAAGGCACGCGCAGAGCTCTTCATTTGTAAGATCCTTAGTAGTCTTACTTTCGCATAGTTTATTAATTCGTTGTGTCTCGCTAGCACAGGTTTCCTTCAGAGCCGCAACGGCAGCATCTGTTCTCGCTTTATCTAAATTTTTTAAAATGCACTCTTCGTAGTAATTTGATGATTCAGCGTGTCCGATTAGAGGGAATGAGAATAAAGTGACTATTAGTAATATAGATTTCATCATGGCTCCTAGTTGCAGTTATTGGCTAACAAGTTATTAAGCAGTTTCTGGATATCATCCCTGCTGCATGGCCTGCCGTAAGCCTCTGGGGGTAAACTGAGGTGAGTTGATTGAACCTGACATCGGTTGGCGCCACACTAACTGTTCTATATCTTTAAAAAAAATTCCTGACAATGATTTATCCGGCAAATTATTGTTTTTCTGTATATCACCCCGAAACAGGTGGATATACAGTTTCTGGATATCTCCGGATGCCCATCATTCCTTCCTCTTACCGCCCGCTGGATACAGCGTAGCGCAGCGCTCAGTTCCAGTTCCGGTGACACAATACAGAACTACCGTGCAAATGCCATATTGGGCTTTTCTGCCGGTTGTTGTATTGATATCGTGGGGGAAGAGGTTACGGTTAGTGGCTGGTTAAACGGGACCGACCAGGTATTGCATCTAAGGATATATCAGGATGAGACGACTGAGCCGATTTGTTTTTCTTAGGCTGTTGGGCCGCCTGCTGCTTTGGGCCGGGCTGGCGGTGGCCTTGATTTCCTGCGCGACTCTGAAATCCGGCGAATCCGACTCGGCGGGCGCTGACTATCAGGCCCGGCTGGCCCAGGGCTGGCATTATCTCAATATCAGACAGCACTCCCGCGCCTTGGCCGAATTCACCGCCGCCGCGCAATTGCGACCGGACCTGGCCGAACCGCTGCATGGGCGGGCCAACGCCTTGTTTAATATGGACCGCTTCGCCGAGACCCTGGCTGTCTGTTCCGAACTTTCCGGGGAATCGGACGAGTATTCCCGGGCGCTGAGTTTTTGCTGGTCCGCCCGCCTGGAGATCAGCCGAGGGGCGGCGGCGACCAAAAATGAGGTCCGGGAGGAGATCGACAAACTCCTGGAGCGAGCGGCGCCCTCGGAGGAACTGCTCTTTGGCGCTTATTGGGGCTATTATCATCTGCGGGAACAGGAGAAGCGTTTGCCCCTGATTTTACAGCTGGCCGAGACAGGCGGTGATTCCGCCCTGGCCGGCAGTATCGCCGGCGCCCTCTTCGAGGAGATTATCTATTCCGAACCCGGCACCGGCCGCCGGGCCGAGCTGGCGGCGAGTTATCTCCGTAATTTTCCCGAGGCGCGGATGGCCGACGAGGCCGCTGCCATTGTGTTGCGGGATCTGCTGGAACAACAGACCGGCACCACGGACCACTGGCAGCTGGCCCAGCTCGTTTTGCAGGGCCGGGAAGACCATCCCTTGCTCAATGGCGCGGTGGCCCGCTGGTTGCTCGACCATGCCACCGGCTATGACCAGGCGGTGCGGCTGCTTGAGAAAAATCTCAGCGATCTCGATGCGCGTCGGCGAGAGCGGCCCCCGCTGTTCAGCGCCGCCCTCTGGCAACAGGAAGTTGAGAGCGAGCGGCTGCTCTACAAGTATCTCCTGGGGCGGGCCTGGTTGGGCCAGGGGGAGACGGCCAGGAGCCGGGAAATCCTTACCGAAGTCAGCGCCGCCCGGCCGGATTGGCCGGACACTTACCATTTCCTGGGGGTGATCGCCCGGGCGGCAGGGGAAACGGACCTGGCGATTGAGTACTTTCGCACTGCCTTGGCCAGAGGGAGCGGGCGACCGGAGACCACCAGCGAACTGCGGCTGCTGCTGGCCGACCGGGATGGTTTCAGCGGTGAGCCACTGGCCTACTTCCAGGCCCAATCAGCGGGGCCAAGATTTCGCGACGTTACCGCCGCCGCCGGGCTGGGCGGGACCAAGGCGGAACGGGTGGCCTGGGGTGATTACGACCAGGATGACGACGACGATCTGCTGCTGGACGGCGCCCGGCTGTTTACCAACCAGGGGGAGGGCGGGTTTGTGGCGGCGCCGGACCTGGTAATCCCGGCCGATCTCCCGGCCGCCAATGGCGGCGTCTGGGGCGACTACGACAACGATCGCTTTCCCGACCTGTTCGTCACCTCGCACCAGGGCAACCAGCTGCTTCATAATGAGGGCGGGGTTCGCTTCACCAAGGCCGTGGCCTGGCCCAAGTCAGCCGGGCGCCCGGTGGCCACCGAGGCGGCGGCCTGGGGCGACCTCAACAACGACGGCTTTCTCGACCTGTACGTGGCCAATTACGAACAGGGGTCGGTGCTGCGGGGGCAGTGCGGCCAAGACCAGCTGTTTATCAACCGGGGCGGCCGCCTCTTCACGGAGTCGAGCCGGGAGGTCGGCATGGTCAGCGAGGAGGGGATGTGCGGGCGCGGGGTGTTCTGGTCCGACCTGAACGGCGACGGCTGGCAGGACATTCTGGTCGCCAACTACCGGCTTGATCCCAACTTTCTCTGGCTCAACCGTGGCGACGGCACCGTGGTGGAGAGCGCCGAAGCGGCCGGGGTGCAGGGCCACGAGGTGGAAGGTGCCTACGGCCATTCCATCGGCAGTGTCAGCGGCGATCTGGACGGCGATGGCGACCTTGATGTGTTCATCACCAATCTGGCCCATCCCCGCTACCTGGAATTTTCTGACCAAAGCATGGTCCTGATCAATAACGGCGCGCGCTTACCGGTATTTACTGACCGGATGGCGACCGCCGGTCTAACCTTCGAGGAGACCAATTCCGACCCAGTTCTGTTCGATGTCGATCTGGACGGCGATCTCGACCTGTACGTAACCTCCATTTACCCGAACCGTCCCGCCCACCTCTACCTCAATGACGGCCAGGGGGTGTTCACCGACCTGACCTGGCTGGCCGGGGCCGGGGTACTGAACGGCTGGGGCGCGGCCACGGCCGACTATGACGGCGACGGTTATCCCGATCTGCTGGTGGCCAGTTCCGAGGGGGTGCGGCTTCTGCACAATGAGGGCGGCGGTAATAACTGGCTGGCGGTCCGGATCGACGATCGGCACTGCAATCGCTTCGGGGTGGGCGCCAAGGTCACGGCCAGTTCCGGCGGGCAAAGCCAGGTCCGGGAGATCACCGCCGGGCGCGGTACGGGCAGCCAGGACTCCCTGACCGTGCTTTTCGGTCTGGGGGGCTACGCCGGCCCGGTTGAGGTGGCGGCCCAAACCCTGTGCGGCGAGACCTTGCGGAGTCGGACCACCGAACTGAACCGGGTGCTGGTGCTCCGGCCATAAATTAGACTTCCTATTATCCTAAAAACGGCAGTTGTAGATGCAATATTTCGTTTAGATCCCCTCATCCCGGCCTTCTCCCTGGGGGAGAAGGAGGACATCCCCTCTACCACAGGGAGAGGGCTAGGGTGAGGGGATGTATCAGTAGCCTCAATCAACAAGTGCCAAATTAGGCATGCTAACTGCCGTTTATAGGATTATCTATCGTTCCCACGGTCTCCGTGGGAACGCAGCCCAGGACGCTCCAGCGTCCTTTGGTGACGCGGGAGCGTCACCTGATCCCGTTCCCACGCTGGAGCGTGGGAACGATGGGTATTTGCTCAGTCACCAAGGCCTTGATCTGGCGCCACGGGCCATTCCCGCCCGGCTTCAGATTTTTCACCTCAAGAGATCCACAAAGGGGCAGGGTGGCGGACCGGTCTGCCCTTTTTTCTGGTCGAAAAGGATTGGCTGTTTTAGAGTGAATGAGTGAGCTATGGAAGTGCGGCCGTTCTAATAATGAAATTGGAGGAATTCATGCGTAAGTTTGTCCTTGTTGTCTTGGCTGTTGCCGTTCTCTGTGGCGTTGGCGGTTGCGCGTCGAACTATCTCCTGGCCGAACCGCGGGTCTTCAAGGCCTGCCTTACCGACGATCCCGGCAGTCGTGACCTCTCCTTCGATATTCTGGTGGAGATCCTGCGCCGCCAGAATGGCTGGGTTCTCGAACGGATCAGCAAGGAAAAATATGAGATCGACGTGCGGGCCTGTCGCGGGGCCACCTGTGTTCCGCTGCTGGTGACGGTGGAAGCGGACGGCCGGGTGCTCTGGCGGCGTGACCCCGCCCAGACCATCACCAACGATTGGGCCGAGGAATTGAAGCGCTGGCTCAACCGCATCGAAGAGGGTTACGCCAAACGGCGTTGCGCGGTGGAATTAAAAAGGTAATTGACCTCCGCTTGGTTGGCCCATCGGTCCAGCGGCGGCGGGAAAACTTATCTGGTGTGCTGTTTGGTTAGTTCATTCTGCCAAAAGGGGAACAAGCAGAAACAGGGCTGGAACTCCGGCATTGATTCGAATAAGAACCGTTTCCGGATAGGCACTATCTAGAATGTGAGCTGCGGCGGCAGATTTCCCGGTGTCGCTTACCCCGCCTTGCGCTTGTCGGCAAGTTGACAAGGCGGAAGGCGGCATTGTAGGGTGATTTAAGCTTTTGAACGGCCGCCAGCGCGGCTTTAACCCCAGAGAGAGGAAGCAATGCAGATCAGTGACCCCAACCCGCACCTGAAACTCCAGGAGATGTGCGACTGCTACCTGGAAACCGATTTCCGTTTGCAAATGGCCAAGCTGTGCAAGCAGCCCGGCCCCGACCAGGACGAGGAGGCGATGCGCTACCTGGCCCTGGCCCTGATGCACACCATCACAGAGCAGGCCCGCAAGCTCTCGCTGAAAAGGGAGAAGCTGGAGGTTAAGGTCAAGGTGGAAAGTGACGGGGAAAAGCACAGCCTGCCGGCCCCACCGGTTGCCCTTTTCAACAAGGTGGTGGCCACGGTCAGGGCCATCCTGCATCTGGAGGGTGAAAAGGGCGAATCGATGCTCTCCTTGGGGTTGCGCAATGGCACGGTCGAGATGCGGGTCAAGATCCGGGAGAGTGGTGATGAGGTCGCGCTGCGCTTTGAGATGAGTTGAGCGCGGGCATGAGCGGTTCGGCCCGAAAGGCGCCGGTGTGGTCGGCGGCCCTGCTCGCCCTGGTGCTTCTGGGGGCGGGGGGCTGCCGCGAGCGGAGCGACCCGCCGACGAGTTGCACGGCGACGCCCTACGATGAACTTGGCCCTTTTTACCGACCCGGTGCGCCGGTGCGAGACCAGGTCGGCTCCGGATATCGCCTGAGCGGCCGGGTTCTTTCCTTGCAAGGCTGCCGGCCGTTGCCCGGCACCCGCCTTGAGTTTTGGCTGGTCAATCCGCAGGGGGAGTACGATGAGGCACACCGGGCCACGCTCTTCAGCGACCGGGACGGCTTTTACCGCTTCGAATCAAACCGGCCCACCGACTACGTGGGCCGGTTACCCCACATTCACATCATGGTTACAGCCGTTGGCCATCAGCAGTTGATCACCCAGCATTATCCCGGGCCTGGCCAGGCGACCGGTGAATTTGACCTGGTGCTGGAGCCCAGCCCGTAATGGCGGCGCGAAACCCCCGGATTATTCAGGCCCCGGTTTTTCTAGCCACCACCTCGGCAGCCACCAGTAATGGGTGTCTGGTGCGGGGGTTCTTATTGGTCCGGATGATCCGGGCCGTTGCGAAACCGGCCGAGCTGAATTCTTCGAGGAAAGCCCCGCTTTCCTTGGCCCCGGCAATTCAGGAGAACCAATCGTCTACTCGGCGGAGTCGCTTCTTCTTGAGTGGTCCGGTCAGGACCAGTTCGGCGGCATAGACCATGCCGCCCGGCCTGGTCACCCGGCCGATCTCCCGGAAGACCGCGGCCCGGTCCGGGTTGAGGTTGAAGATGCCGTTGATCAGGACGACATCCACCGAGTGGTCGGCCAGCGGCAGGTTTTCCGCCTCACCGCAGATAAACTTCAGGTTGGTCAAACCGCTTTCGGCTGCCGACTGTTCCGCCAGGGCCAGCATGGCCGGGCTGAAATCGAGGCCGGTCACCCGGCCGGTCGGGCCAACCCGGCGGGCGGCGATCAGCGCGTCCAGCCCAGCCCCGCAACCGATGTCCAGCACCGTCGCGCCAACTGGCAGTTCCGCGAAGAGCGAGACATTGGCCACCCCGACAAAGGATTCCCGGCTGCGGAGCGGGATGGTGGCCAGCAATTCCCGTGGGTAGCCGATACCCATCGCGAAGTCGTCGCCGACCGGGAATGGATGGTAGCCCTTGGGGTTGGTGGCCGCCCCGGAGTACGATTCCCGCACGCCCCGCCGGAGTTTTTCCGGTTGGTGCAAGAGGTCGGGGCGGAATAGATTATTCAGAGCGGCAATGAAACCCACGTTGATTGCTCCTGATTGGTTGAAAATCAATATCACCTATACCACGTTGTGGTGCAATCGGAATTTTCGATCCATGGCGTCCAGCCGGTTCGGGAAGGCTATTCAAGGAATCTTGCGATGATCAGTAAAATTTACCAGGTTTTTGCCGGGGAGTCGGCTGGCCTGGCCTTCGCCTGCGGGCCGGGCTGCGCCAGTTGCTGCACCAGAAACGTGACTTTGACCACCGGTGAGGGGCAGTTGGTTTTAGATTTCCTCCGCGATACCGGGCGCACCCTGCCGGAACTGCCCTCTGACCTGGTGCCGCTTCGGCCCACCTTGACTACCAACGGCTTGGCCGAATGCTACCTCGCCGGGCGGGAGGCGCCGGCGGAATCGGAATCACCGTGGCTC
The DNA here is from genome assembly GCA_020056965.1 of Deltaproteobacteria bacterium. Taxonomy (GTDB): domain Bacteria; phylum Desulfobacterota; class Desulfobulbia; order Desulfobulbales; family JAGXFP01; genus JAGVGT01. The sequence continues at coordinate 26,204 of JAGVGT010000060.1, read as the reverse complement.
TTCGAACCCTGTTTCTTTCTGGAGGAGGGGCGGTGCAGCGTCTATCCGGTCCGGCCTTTTGCCTGCCGGAGCTTCGTTTCCACGGTCAACTGCGGGGAATCGGGGCTGGCCGAGGCGCCGGACTGGCTGGTGACCCTGACCATCGTCACCAATCAGCTTCTGGAAAGCCTGGACCGGGGTGGTTGCTGGGGCAATCTGGCCGACATTCTGCCCTTCCTCGACGGGGGGGCGGGGGCGGACTCCCGACTGGCGGCCCGGTTGCTGCCGAATCTGCCCCTGCCGGGGTTGCTGGTGGCGCCGGCTGAGGTCAGGATGGTGAAAAATTATCTGACCAATCTCGGGAAGGCCACCGGTCTTGACTTTGGCGGGTTGTTGCGTCGATAAGCCGGGGCCGGAAGGCGTCATGCGAAGGGTCTGTTTGGCCCCTTGCGCAGGGCTGGGGATTCTTCTCTCCCCTTATGTGTGATGACTTGCAAAAACTCGTCATCCCGGCGAAGGCCGGGATCCATGGCTCCTATAACCTATTGAAATACTGGATTCCGGCCTGCGCCGGAATGACGAATAAACGACACCTTTGGGACTTTTTGCGAACTCCTCATTTTTAATTGAAGATGTCAAGAAACTGCCCGTAGCCTTCCTTGGCCAGGTCGGCGGCCGGGATGAAGCGCAGGGCCGCCGAGTTCATACAGTAGCGGCGACCGCTGGGCTTGGGGCCGTCGGTGAAGACATGGCCCAGATGGGAGTCGCCCTGGCGGCTTCTGACCTCGGTGCGGGTCGTGAACAGCCCCCGGTCCTCCCGCTCGACGATATTTTCCGGCGCCAGCGGGCGGCTGAAGCTGGGCCAGCCGGTGCCGGAGTCGTACTTGTCCAGAGAGCTGAAGAGCGGCTCGCCGGAGACGATATCCACGTAAATTCCGGGTGTTTTGTTGTCCCAATAGGCATTGTTGAAGGGCGGTTCGGTGCCGTTCTCCCGGGTGACCTGGTACTGCATGGCGGTGAGCCGTTTCTTGAGATCATCGCCCTGGGCCGCTTGCGCGGGCGGCCGTCCGGCCCAGATCTTTTCGAGATATTGGTCGCGGCCGGAGTTGTGCCGGTAGAGTTTGTAGCGGAGCGGATTGCGTTTGTAATAATCCTGGTGATAATCCTCGGCCGGGTAGAAGGTCGGGGCCGGCAGGATCGCCGTGACCAGAGGCCTGCCGAATATTCCGCTCTTTTCCATGGCCAGCCTGGACTCCTCGGCCTGCCTCTTTTGTTCCTCGTCGTGGTAGAAGATGACGCTGGTATAGGAGTGGCCCCGGTCAACGAACTGGCCACCCCCGTCGGTGGGATCAATCTGGCGCCAGTACACCTCCAGCAGCCGCTGGTAGCTGATCACCGCCGGATCGAAGGTAATCTCCACCGCTTCGACATGCCCGCCGGCGCCATAGTTGCCGTAGTTGGGGTTGGCCGTGGTGCCGCCGGTATAGCCGGAAACCACACTCCGGACCCCGGCCAACTCCTCGAAGGGCTTTTCCATGCACCAGAAACAGCCGCCCGCCAAGGTGGCGGTCTGGAGATTTTGCCCGGCCGCGCCAGCGCCCCCCACCCCGGCGAAGATGGCCAGGAATACTAATATAATCGGCAGTAAGTGACTGAGGTTATTCATATTGCCTCCACTTAAATGGGTTGTTTACCCAAAGATAATCATTACCGCCAGACCCGGAGGGGATAATAGTTGGGCTGGTTGAGATTCCCGCAAAATCATGGCCGCGGGGGGCATTTCCGGGTATCGTGGGCCGGTTGTCGGTAACTATTTAAATTCCATGCTGGTGGAGAATACGATGAAAACCAAGGAACATATTATCAAGCAGGATTATTCGCGCCTGGACGTGCCGGCGGTTCTGGACCGCCTCTTCTGTCCGCGCCGGGAAGAGCGGGGCGTCACCCCGGACGGCTGCGTGGATCTGGAGCTGGAAGTTGAAGAAAATGTCTGCGTGGGCGCCCGGTTGCATCTGGCCGAGGAGCTGACCGCACCCAATATTCTCCTCTTCCACGGCAATGGTGAGACGGTTGGTGATTACGACCAGGTCGGCCCCTTCTTCAGTCAGCTGGGCATCAGCTTGCTGGTCGTTGACTATCGGGGCTACGGCTGGAGTGGCGGCACCCCCACCGCCACCAACCTGGTGCGGGATTGTTACCCGGTCTTCGATCGGCTGCGGGAGTTTCTGGCGGCGGCGGGGCGGACCGGCCCGCTGGCCGTGATGGGCCGGTCGCTGGGCAGTGTCTGCGCCCTGGAGTTGGCGGCCTTTCGGTCTGGAGACTTCGCCGGGCTGATCATTGAAAGCGGCCTGGCCTGGACCATGCCGGTGTTGGAAAGTCTCGGGGTTGATCCCGCCGCCCTGGGGCTCACCGAGGAGGTCGGCTTCGGCAACCTTTTAAAGATCAAGACCTATCACAAACCGGTTCTGATCATCCACGCCATGAACGATGAACTCATCCCGTTAAATCATGCCGGTGAACTGCAGGCCGTGTGTCCGGCCCAGGCCCGGGAGTTGCAGATGGTGCCGGGGGCCGGCCATAACGATATCATGGCCAAGACCGGCAAGATGTACTTTGAGGTGATCAAGAAGTTTGTCGGCCGGATGGGCCGGCCGCCCCGGCGGAAAAAACCCGGGGTCAGATAGTTTCGACCGGCTGGGAGGCCCGGCGCTTCCGGTTGCTGCCGGCCGGGTTCTTGAGCAGGTAATCGGGCCGGACATTGGCCAGGGCGGTGAAGATGGTGGCCCGGGTCGAAGGATCCAGGGGGTAGATCGATTTTTCCAGCAGGTCGCGGATCTGTTGCCGCTTCGACTCGGTGGAAAGCGGGCAGGGGTTGGCCACCGGACTTAAACCGAAATCGTCGCCCAAAGCGCGGATATCCGCCTTGGTCAGGAAGGCCAAGGGGCGGATCATGGCCAGTTTGCCGCCGAAGAAGTCCTGCCTGGGCACCATGGTGCTGAGGTTGCCGCCGTACAGGAGATTCAGGAAGAAGGTCTCGATGATGTCTTCCTGGTGGTGGCCCATGGCGATCTTGTTGCACCCCATTCCCTCGGCCAGGGCGAAGAGGCGGCTGCGACGCTGGCGGGCGCAATGGAAGCAGCCGCTCCGCCCCACCTCGGCCGCCAGCGCCCGGCGGCCGAAGTCGGTCCGCTCGATCAGGTAGTCCACCTGGAGCGCGGCCAGCCGGCTGGCCACCTGGTCCGCCTCATCACTGCCGAAACCCATGTCCAGATGGACCGCCAGGAGTTGGTAGGCGATGGGCGCCTTGGTCTGCCAGAACTGGAGAATTTTGACCAGGACCAGGCTGTCGATGCCGCCGGAGACCGCGACCAGCACCCGGTCACCGTCGGCCAGCATCCCGTAGGTGTGCATGGCCTGGCCGATCCGCTGGTTCACGGAGCGGCCGAGGGCCGGCTGGTTGGCGCACCCCCGGGTCAATTGGCCGGGTCGGCCGCCGCCAGCCCTGGGCAGCTGCTGAACTTGCGCTTCAGGGCTTCCGTGGTGAGGTCGGCGATGGTGATCCACTTAAAGCCGCGCTTTAAGGCCTGGCCGATGTCCAGGACATTGTCCGAGACCGGCTTCTGGGTCTCGTCGAATTGGCCGAAACAGATGACCTTGCCGTCGGCAACGTTGAGCAGTTGGTAGGCGAAGGCCAGGGAGGCCGAATCGGTGGCGGAGTATTCGTCGCCCAGTCGCTCCCGGTAGCGTTCCAGGGTGATCTGCAGGGCGCTGGTGCAGTCCAGCTTTTCCCCGGCGACCTGGACCAGCTGGCGGCTGGGGCCGGTGGTGGCTCCCAGAAGTGATTGCAGCTGGTCGTCACCCAGCAGGACGATCCGGGAATTATCCCCGAAGTACTCGCGCAGCCGGGCCGCAAAGTCGGGCAGATTGCGTTCGAGTTCGACGGTCTTGGCCTTGAGGGGCATGACCATGATTTTCCCCGGCTCCTGGGCCGGGGCCGGGGTGACCCAGATCACCGCGACCAGGCACAGGCAAGAGAAGAGTCTCAGGGTATTGGCGATGGTCTGATTCATAGCGAGCCCTTGGAGGAAAGCGGTCCGGTCATTCGGGGTTCCTTGGCAGTGGCCTGGTCGAGGCAACGTCCCGTGGCCTTGAAGATGGCCTCCAGTATATGATGGGTGTTGCTGCCGTGCGCCACCTCGACATGCAGGGTCAGCCCGGCGTGCAGGGTAAAGGCCCTGAGAAACTCCTGGACCAGGGCGGTATCGAAGCGCCCCACCTTCTGGTCCTTGATTTCGGCCCCGTAGTGGAGGTAGGGGCGGTTGGAGAAGTCGCCGCTGACCCGGACCAGGGCCTCATCCATGGGTACGGCGGCCAGGCCGTAGCGCTTGATCGCGGAAAAGTCGCCCAGCGCCTCTTTGAAGGCCTGGCCCAGGCAGATGCCGAGATCCTCGACGGTGTGATGGTCGTCGATCTCGGTGTCGCCCTTGGCCTTGATGGTCAGATTGAAGAAACCGTGGACGGTGAACAGGGTCAGCATGTGGTCCATGAAGGGAACGCCGGTAATGATCTCGGCCCGGCCCTGACCGTCGATCTCAAGATTTACCTTAATATCGGTTTCCCGGGTTTGACGTTTGATCTCGCTTTTTCTGCCTGGGGCTGCGCTCATAATATCTCCTGATCTGGGAAGGTCGGCACGGGGTGGCGGTGGTTCCGCCGGCTGGCAATTCAGGCCCCGCGCGACGGCTTGAAGATAACACGTAACTATTTTATATCAAAGGTTTTCTGCCCTAAAGCGGCGACTGTCCGGCAAAAAAGAAACCGAGTTCCGGTGAGGCCAGGTATATTGCGGCCCGGCGCCGCTTTTTCTATTGACACCCCGGAAAGACTTTGTGTATATTCGCACGGTCTCACGAAAAGACGATTGCCAGCGGGAATAACTCAGTGGTAGAGTGCAACCTTGCCAAGGTTGAAGTCGCGAGTTCGACTCTCGTTTCCCGCTCCAGAATTGACCAAGGTTCGAACCAGGTTCGGGCCTTTTTTCATTATTTTCCGGCCCGGCGCCGGGAGTATCGCCTGACGGCCGGCCCGTCTGGCGTCATCAAGGTTTTATAGAGGTTAGCGATGAAGACTTATCTGGCCCCGATCGACGAGATCGACAAGAAATGGCACGTGGTTGACGCCGAAGGCAAAGTGCTGGGACGTCTGGCCACCGAGATTGCCTCCAGGCTGCGCGGCAAGCACAAACCGACTTATTGCACCTTCATGGACAACGGTGATTTCGTGGTGGTAGTCAACGCCGAGAAGATCCGCTTGACCGGTAAGAAGATGGACGAGAAGCTGTACCACCATCACACCGGCTTCATGGGTGGGCTCAAGACCGCCACCGCCAAAGAGATGATGGAGAAGAAGCCCACCGAGATCATCCGCTTGGCCGTGCAGGGCATGCTGCCTAAGAATTCCCTGGGCCGGGCCCAGTTGAAGAAGCTGAAAATCTACGCCGGCACCGAGCATCCGCACACCGCTCAGCAGCCGACGATCCTTGAATTATAATCAACCGATAGCTTGTTTGGAGAAAAGATGGCTGACAGTTATTACGCGACAGGGAAGAGAAAGACGGCTATCGCCAGAGTTTGGCTCAGACCCGGCACTGGCAATATCAAGTTGAACCGTACCACCAACGTTGAGGATTACTTCGGCGGCGGTGACAACTTCCGGCAGATCGTCGAGCGCCCCTTGGTGCTCACCGATACCCTCGGCAAATACGATGTGATCGCCACCGTCCGGGGCGGCGGCAAGTCGGCCCAGGCCGATGCCCTGCGCCACGGCATTTCCCGCGCCCTTTTGGTGGTTGATCCCGAGAATCGCCCGAACCTTAAGCGGGCCGGTTTGCTGACCCGTGACCCCAGAACGAAAGAGCGGAAGAAGTACGGTCTGCGCTCGGCCCGGGCTCGGTTCCAGTTCTCCAAGCGTTAAGATTTACCAACGCAGTTCGGTCCCGATGGGGAAGGCGATTTCAAAATCGGCTTCCCCATTTTTTTGTTATTTCCCATGCCCGCCGGATATGCCAGTTCTGGTGAATGAGGGATATTGATCATGATCAAAGTAGGAATTATCGGTGCCTCCGGCTACACCGGCGAAGAGTTGGCCAGGATTCTGGCCCTGCATCCAGGGGTTGAGCTGACCGTTGCCACTTCCCGGCAGTACGCCGGTAAAAAGCTTTCCGACATCTTCCCCAATCTCCGCAAGATTGTCGATCTGACGGTCGAGGATGTGGTGATCGACGAGCTGGTCAAGCGCGCCGACCTCTTTTTCACCGCCGTCCCGCACCAGACCGCCATGGGCCTGGTGCCCCAGCTTTTGGAAAAGGGCTGCAAGGTGGTGGATCTCTCGGCTGATTTCCGGATCCATGACGCTGCCGTTTATGAAGAGTGGTACCAGACCCACACCGCCCCGGAGTACTTGAGCCAGGCGGTTTACGGTTTACCCGAACTGCACCGGGAGTTGATCAAGAAGAGCCGCCTGGTCGCTAATCCCGGCTGTTACCCGACTAGTATTATCCTGGCCACCGCGCCCCTGCTGAAGGGTGGACTGATTGACCCGGCGACCATCATCGCCGACTCCAAGTCCGGCGCCTCCGGGGCCGGCCGAGGGGCGGCCGTTGGAACCTTGTTCTGCGAGGTGGCCGAGGGATTCAAGGCCTACAAGGTCGCGGAGCATCGCCACACCCCGGAAATCGAGCAGGAGATTGGCAAGCTCGCCGGGCGGCCGGTGGTGATCTCTTTCACCCCGCATCTTTTGCCGATGGCGCGGGGCATCTTGAGCACCATCTACGCCAAACTGCTGCCCGGGGTCGATGGGCCACAGGTGCGGGCCGCCTACGAAGAGTTTTATCGCCACGAGCGTTTTGTCAGACTTTGCGGCGCCGGCGAATTTCCGGCCACCCAGTTCGTTCGGGGCAGCAACTTCTGTGATCTCGGCTGGAAGCTTGATCCGCGGACCGGCCGGATCGTCATCGTTTCGGCCATCGACAACCTGGTCAAGGGCGCAGCCGGTCAGGCGGTGCAGAATATGAACCTGATCTGCGGTTTGCCGGAAGAGATGGGACTGGCCACGGTGCCGTTGTTCCCCTGAATGCATGCGTAACCTGTTGCTACTTCTGGCCTTTGACGGTACTGAATTTGCCGGCTGGCAGAGGCAGAAGGGCCAACCTACCATCCAAGGAGAAATTGAGGCCCGGCTGGCCCGAATGACCGGGAGCGCCATTACTCTGCACGGGGCTGGTCGAACTGACGCCGGGGTGCATGCCCTGGGGATGACGGCCAGTTTTGAAACCGCCGCCACTATTCCCTGCGAAGGTTTCCGGAAGTCTCTGAACAGCCTACTGCCGGGGGCCATCCGGGTATTGGCCGTGGAGGAGAAGGAGCCCGGATTTCATGCTCGCTTCAGTGCCAGGGGCAAGTGTTATCTCTATCACCTCAGCACAGGTGAAGTCGAACTACCGAATCGACGTCTTTACTCCTGCCACGTCCGGCTCCCTTTGTCCCTCTCACCGATCCGGCAATGTCTGGCACTTCTGGTCGGCGAGCATGATTTTTCCGCCTTCGAGGGTGTCGGTTCGCGTGATCTTAATTATCTGGGAGGCCGCGGGGCGGTTCGGACCATCTTCCGGGCCGAACTAACGGTCGGGGAAGGTGATCCCCCTGGTGTGACCATTGAACTGGCCGGTGACGGTTTCCTGCGGCACATGGTCCGGAATATCGTTGGGACGTTGCTGGAGGTCGGTCGAGAGCGGATGCGGGTCGATGATTTTGTGGCGGTCTTGGCCGGGCGCGATCGTTCTGCGGCCGGGGCAACGGCTCCGGCCCGCGGGCTTTTCCTCAAGGAAGTTTATTATTAGTGCAAATCTCTTCCGGCCATCTTGTTGTCTCTGGGCGCTTAGGTTATATGATTGCAGATTGTTTGATGAACGGCGAAAGCCGGAACTGGCTGGCCTCGCGGCCCTTGTAAATAAAGAATGAGTTTAAGAACGATGGAACCGAAAATCTCCCTGTCGGCAAGAGTCAAGCAGATCAAGCCCTCCCCGACCTTGGCGGTCAACGCTAAGGCCAAGGCCTTAAAGGCGGCCGGGGCCGATATTGTCAACTTCAGTGTCGGCGAGCCCGACTTTGATACCCCGCCCCACGTCTGCGCGGCCGGCAAAGCCGCCATCGACCAGGGTTTTACCCGCTATACGGCGGTGCCCGGCATTCCCGAGCTGCGCGAGGCCATTGCCCACCGTTTTGCCGAGGATCACGGCTGGCATTACACCGCCGACCAGATCCAGGTGGCCAGTGGCGGCAAGCACGGCCTGTACAACATGGCCCAGGCCCTGTTCGGCCCCGGTGATGAGGTGCTGGTTCTGGCCCCTTACTGGGTATCATATCCGGACATCATTCAGCTCTCCGGTGCCACCCCGGTGATCGTGCCGCTCACCGAGGCGAAGGATTTCGATCTGGAGCCGGAGGTGCTGGCCCGTTATGTGACCGAGCGGACTAAGGGGATTATCCTCAATTCCCCCTCCAATCCCACCGGTTCGGTCTTCTCGCGGGCGGCCCTGGCGGCGGTCGGGCAAATGGCGCTTAAGGGCAACTGGGTGGTAATTTCCGATGATATCTACGACACCATTACTTACATCGACGGCAAACTGCCCCATATCCTCGACGTCTGCCCGGAGTTGATGGAGCAAACCCTGGTGCTGAACGGCGTTTCCAAGTCCTTCGCCATGACCGGCTGGCGGATCGGTTATACCGCCGGCCCCAAGCATATCATCGCGGCGATGAACAAGATTCAGAGCCAGTCCACCTCCAATGCCTCTTCCGTGGCCCAGAAAGCGGCCCTGGCGGCGGTGTCTGGCCCCCAGGACTTCCCGCGGGTGATGAAGGAGGCCTTTGTACCCCGGTTGGATTTCATCCTTAAAACTCTCACCGAAATTCCCGGCGTCACCTGCGTCAAGCCCAGCGGCGCTTTTTACGTTTTCCCCAATGTCTCGGCCTACTTCGGCAAGTCATTCAAGGGCAAGCCGATCACCGGCTCCCTCGACCTGGCCGATTATCTGCTGGACGAGGCGCTGATCGCCGCCGTACCCGGGATTGCCTTCGGCGCCGACCGCTTTATCCGTTTCTCCTTCGCCACCTCCATGCCGGTGATTGCCGAGGGCATGAAGCGCTTCAAGACCGCATTGGCGAATCTTAGTTAACAATTTCTGAGTATTGAGGTAGTTTGTTGAAGGCCGTGGAGCTTAGCTCCGGCGGCCTTTTTTATTTAGGCGGCCGGAGCGTGCGACAATCCGGGCTTGAGCAGTAATAGCAAAATAATCGAGGGACCGAGATGAAAAGACAAGGGGGGCTGCTGATCGGAGTGCTACTGGTGGTGGGTTTGATGATGCTGGCCGGTTGCGCAGCCAAGACCAGCATCCCGCCGGCCGCTGCTGACGCGGGCGGGCTTTTCGCCACCGCCAGGGGTAAAGTGACCAGGATCAACCGAGGTGCTTCGTGGTTCGAACTTAAACCCAAGAGCGGCGGCGCGTTGCTTACCATCAACTACGATGCGACCACCACCTTGCTCAACTTCAAGGGAATGATCGAAATTACCAAGGAGCAACCGGTGGAGGTGACCTACATGCCCGGCAGTGAGCCGGTCAACCGGGCGATCTCCATCCGCAAGCTCCTGCCGGATGAGTGTAGTTGATCATAATTTAGATTCACTGGTGATTGACGCCGTCGTTAGTTCAACGCCTGGGCTTCGGGCTCTTTTTCCGGATCGAAAAACCGAAGTGGTCGATGGCTGGCCCCAGCGGGAAGTAGTGGCCCAGGCCGTAGGCGATCAGCCCGGCCTTTTCGACGCGGAATTTGCCCAGTTCGTCGAGCAGATGAGAAGAAACCTGCACTGCCACCACCTCGGCCAGGAAGAGGTCGTGGCTGCCCAGCTCCAGGCGCTGGGTCACCCGGCATTCGATATTGACCGGACATTCCAGGATGATCGGGCAGCCCACCGTGGTGGCCGGGGCTGCGGTCAGGCCGGATTCGGCGAATTTATCAACCTTGCTCCCGGAAACCATGCCGCACCAGTCGGTGATCTTGACCTGGGCCAGGGAAGGCAGGTTGACCACGAATTCGCCGGTGGACTTGATGATCCCGTGGGAATGGCGTTCCGGCCGCACCGCGATGGAGAGCATGGGCGGATCGCTGCAAACGCTGCCGGTCCAGGCGATGGTGATGAGGTTGGCACGGAACTCGCCGCTACCGCCACAGCTGACCAGCACTACCGGCACCGGCGAGAGGACGTTGCCCGGTTTCCAGGACTGTTTTTCGATGCGGTCCAAGCTGGTCGGGGTTTCCGGTTGATGGGCTGGCTCCGGTTTTTTATCTTGGGCTGGGCTGGGCATGCCGGTCTTCTTCATCTGAGTGCAAATCTCCTTTTGTTCTAAGTCTTGAGCCTCTTACAAACATCCCATTTTGTCATTCCCAGGTAGTAATCGGGAGGTAGCGAAGACTCCGATCCAGTTCTTCGAGAATTCAAGGCGTTCTGGATTCCCGCCTCCGCGGGAATGACGGAAAAAACTGGTTAACCGTCAGTTTTGCATGAGGTTCTCTTGATCAGCTCTTTAGGCAATGGATCAAGGCCCGGCCCGCAGGGTGATCTTCATGATCTCACCGGGTTGCCAGAGTCGCATGGGGGCGCCCCAGGTGCCGGTGCCCCGGCAGACCAGGATCGGCATGTTGTTTACCTGATAGCGCCCGGCCAGCAGCGGGAAGAACCGTTCGACCAGATAGTTGAACGGCCAGAGCTGGCCGCCGTGGGTGTGGCCGGAGAGCATCAACCCCACCCCGTTTTCGGCTGCTTCCCTGGCCCCCCAGGGTTTATGGGAAAGCAAAATGGTGGCGCCGGGGGCATGCCCCGCCAGGGCCTTGGTGATGCGGCCTGCCCCTTCTTCCGGTTGGCGATTGAAGGTGTGTTCCTCGACTCCGGCCAGAACCAGACCGGGCCGGACCTCGTTCCAGGAGTTGCGCAGCAACTTGACGCCGCCGTCGGTCAAGGCCTGGATGGTTTGCGGGCCGCCGTAAAATTCGTGATTACCGGGGACGCCCCAGACCCCTAGTGGGGCGGTCAAGGTGCGCAGAAGTAGGATTGATTGCTCCTGCGGGTGCTCGCCATGACCCTCGAAAATATCCCCGACCAGCAGGACCAGATCGGGATGCAGTTCCCGCACCTGGGCAATTCTGGCGGCCAGCCACTCCTCACGGCGCAGGGTGCCGAGATGCAGATCGGACATGGCCACCACCACCGTGCCGTCCATGGTTGCCGGCAGACCGGGCAGGCTTACTGCAAAATCGTTCACCACCGGCGCCAGGTTGCCCTGGTACAGGGCAATAGCCGCGAGGAACAACCCGGCCGGCAAGGCAATACCCCTGAGCGGCAAAGCCAAACGGGGCAGCAGCCAGCCGCCGCCGGTCAGCAATTCCACCGCCAGCAGGGCACTGGTGAGGAGAAAGAGGGTGCCCATCCAAGTCATGGCGGCCAATTCCAGCCAGTGGGAGATGGTGTTGTCCTGGCCATGCCCGTAAAGGCGACCGACGACGAAGAGCAGCCAGAGGAGGAGTCCGGTGGCAATTAGACCTCTGCGAGCGGCCTGGTTTTGGAAGAAGGAAACCGAGGTGGCCCGCCAGAAGACATAGAGATGGCAGAGCGAAATAACGGTGGTGAAGATCAGCCCGAACATCAATCCTGTCCCTGGTTCCGGGCGGTGAGCTTGAGATTGGGATAGAGTTTTTTGGTGCAGTCGGGGCAGATGGAGTGGGTGAATTCGGCCTCCGAATGATCGCGGATATAGGATTCGATCTGGTTCCAGTAGCCTTTGTCGTCCCGGATGTTCTTGCAGGCGGCGCAGATGGGCAGAAAACCGCTCAAGATCTTGACCTCGGCCATGGCCGCCTGTAGTTCAGCGGTACGCTTCTCGACCAGTTCCTCCAGGTGAATTTTGTAATTGTTCAGTTCTCCCTCGGCGGCCAGGCGGCGTCCGGTTTCCTTGACGCCGGTGCTGACGATATGGGCCGAAAGCAGCAGAATAACCGCCAGGATCCCTGCGGAAATATAGGTCAGTTTCTTGACGATCAGGGCGATTTCTATTTCCACATCGTCCAGATAAATTCCGGTGCCGATAATCCAGCCCCAGGGCTGGAAGAGCTGGACCCGGGAAAGTTTGGGGTCGATGCGGTTGGGGTCGTCATTCCACTGCCACCGGTACTGGACGAAGCCCACCCCGTCCAATTTCACCAGTTCTACCATGGCCTGGAAAAGTTCCAGACCGGAGGGGTCGGTAAAGGTGGAAAGATCGGCACCTTCCAGGTCGGGCCGGTAGGGATGCATAATCATCCGGGGGCTCTGGTTGTTGATCCAGAAGTAGTTTTTGCCGTTCTGGCCGTAACGCAGGTGCCTGATTTGAGCGATGGCCTGGGTCTGGGCCGTTGCCAAAGATAGTTCGCCGGCATCGGCCAGCCCCCGGTAATGGGTGAGGATGTCGCCGGCAATGGCGGTAACGGCTGCGAGGGTTTGCTTCTTCTCCTCCAGGAGATCCTTTTTGAAGATCGGCAGGGCTACCCCGAAGATGGCGCCCACGAAAAAAAGGATGGTCAAAAGGGCAGGCAGGGTGACCATCAGGATTTCTTTCCTGGGCCAGGAGGGGGCAGCGTTCATGGTGGGTCTTAAGAGCATCTAATATGGTTTGGGTAAGAGTGATTTAGGCTATTATTTGCCGGGTTTGGCGGCTGGTTTCTTCAGGTCGGGGATGGTCTGCTGGGGCGGCGGAATTTCGCAGCCGCCTTCGCATGAACAGCCTTTGTTTTTTCCGGAAAAAATCCGATAAAGGTTGCGGCCGGCAAAAAAGGCGGCGCCACCGATGATCAACCAGAGTAGAAAATTTTCCAGCATGGCGAGCCTCTTTCATTGCCTGGGGCCGGAGCCTCAACCGGCCGGAGATGGAGGGGAAATCCGAACAAACCAGGGTGGCAACCGCTGGGTATTTTACCTCAGTACGTCCGGATCTGCTTAGAACTTTTCGCAGCCCGCTTCGCTTTCCGATAAATAGTCTTCGATCACCCCCTTGAGTCCCGGAAAACTCTGGGCTTCGTAAATCTTTTTGCGCAGGGCCGAACTGCCGGGTTGCCCTTTGAAGTAGCGGCCAGCCTGGTTTTTGGTCCGGGCCAGCACCAGCTCCACCGGGCAGAAGCGCTCAATCAAGTGCAGATGCCGGGCCAGGGCCGGGAGAATCCCGGCGACAGTGGCGGGGCGGTCCGCCGGGCCAAAGATAAAGGGATTGCCCAGGGCGGCCCGGCCGATCATGACGGCATCGCAGCCGGTTTCGGCCAGCATGGCGAGACCCTCTTGATAACTGTGGATGTCGCCATTACCGATCACCGGGATGGCCACCGCCTTTTTTACCTGGGCGATGGCGGCACGGTTGACGGTGCCGCCGAAGCCGTCGCTCCAGGTCCGGCCGTGGACGGTGACTGCGGCGGCCCCGGCCCCTTCCGCCATCTTCGCGAACTCCGGCCCGGTGATCTCCTGGTGGGTCCAGCCGATCCGGATCTTGACGGTCACCGGCAGGTTGGTATTGGCCCGGACTTTCTGGATGATCTCCTCGGCCAGTTTCGGTTGGCGCATCAGGGCGCAGCCGGCCCCTTTCTGGATTACCTTCCGGACCGGGCAGCCCATGTTGATATCGATGGCGTCGATCGGCAGCTGCGAGAGGTAGGCCGCCGCCTCGCCCATGAACTCGGGTTCGGCGCCGAAGAGCTGCATGGCGACCGGTCGTTCCTCGCCCACCGTGGCCAGCATTTCCAGGGTGTTTTTCTGGCGAAAGACCAGACCGTGGCAACTGAGCATCTCCGAATAGACCAGGGCCGCCCCATGCTCCCGGCAGAGCAGGCGAAAGGGCAGGTCGGTATAGCCGGCCAGCGGGGCCAGGATGAAGGGAGAGTCGAGTTGCAGGGGGCCGAGGTACATGGGCTGGAGGGTCTCGCAGTGAAAGTAGTTGGGAGTGATGGGACTTATGGGAGCGATAGGACTAATAGGACAAAACTGCGGGTCTCGGTTTTATAAGTACTATGAGTCCTATGGCCTATTACGCCCAAGCAGGATTGAGTTCCCAAAAGAATACTCCCACCCGGCAAGTGGCCGGATGGGAGCAATTCAGAGCCTAAAGACCGGACAAAATCCTTATTGGCCCAGCACCTCTTCGACATTGGCCACCACGTTCTCTACCGTGAAACCGAACTCCTTGAAGAGCAGTTCGGCCGGGGCCGACTCGCCGAAGTGGTCGAGGCCGATGATCTTGCCTTTGTCTCTGGCGTACTTATGCCAGAGGCCGGTGACTCCGGCCTCCACCACCACCCGGGCGGTAACACTGTCCGGCAACACCTGCTGGCGGTAAGCGGCGTCCTGGGCCTCGAAGACGTCGACGGCGGGCATGGAAACTACCCGGACCTTGCGGCCTTTTTCACCCAGGACCTTGGCGGCGTTCATGGCCAGTTCCACCTCGGAACCGGTGGCGATGATGATGGCCTCGGGCGTTCCACCTCCGCAGTCATGGAGAATGTAACCGCCTTTGCCGATATCGGCCAACTGGGCCGCGCTACGCGGCATGTGCGGCAGGTTCTGCCGGGAGAGCAGGAGCGCGGTGGGGCCGTTCTGCTTCTCGATGGCGAACTTCCAGGCCACCGCCGTCTCGACGGCGTCACAGGGGCGCCACACCCCCATATTGGGGATCAGCCGTAGGGTGGCGGCCTGTTCCACCGGCTGGTGGGTGGGGCCATCCTCGCCGAGGCCGATGGAGTCGTGGGTGAAGACGTAGATCGAGCGCTGCTTCATCAGAGCCGCCATGCGCAGGGCGTTTTTCGCGTAATCCGAGAAGATCAGGAAGGTGGCGGTGTAAGGGATGAAGCCGCCGTGCAGGGCCAGACCGTTGGCGATGGCCGTCATGCCGAACTCCCGGACCCCAAAGAAGATGTAGTTGCCGGTCGAGTCTTCCTGAACGCCCTTGCTGCCCTTCCAGAGGGTGAGGTTGGAGCTGGCCAGATCGGCGGAACCGCCGATCAGTTCGGGCAGGAGCGGCCCGTAACCGTTCAGGCAGAGCTGGGAGGCTTTGCGGGTGGCGACTTTTTCGGCTTTGGCATCGGTGGCGGCCACGAAGGCGGCGGAAGTAGCGGCCCAGTCGGCACCGAGCTCACCAGCCATCCGGCGGGAAAACTCGGCGGCCAGCTCGGGGTAAGCGGCCTGATAGGCTGCGAATTTACCATTCCAGGTGGTCTGGGCGGCAATGCCCCGAGCTTTGGCATCCCAACCGGCATAGATGGCGGCTGGGATCTCGAAAGGCGGGAAAGGCCAGTCCAGGTTGGCGCGGGTCAGGGTGATCTCCTCCTCGCCCAGCGGGGCGCCGTGGCAAACCTCTTTACCTTGCTTGTTGGGGGAGCCGCAGCCGATCACGGTCTGGCAGCAGATCAGGCTCGGCTTATCGGTCACCGCACGGGCTTCGGCCAGGGCCGCCTTGATCGCCAGGGGATCATGGCCGTTGACCTGATCAATGACATGCCAGTTGTAGGCCCGGAACCGCATGGGGGTATTATCGGTGAACCAGCCGGCCACCTCGCCGTCGATGGAGATACCGTTGTCGTCGTAAATGGCGATCAGTTTGCCCAGGCCCAGGGTGCCGGCCAGGGAACAGACCTCGTGGGAGATGCCTTCCATCATGCAGCCATCGCCCATGAAGGTGTAGGTGTGATGGTCGACGATCGTATGGCCGGGCCGGTTGAACTGGGCGGCCAGGGTCCGTTCGGCGATGGCCATGCCCACGGCATTGGCGATGCCCTGGCCCAGGGGGCCGGTGGTGGTCTCGACTCCCGGGGTGTAACCGTACTCGGGGTGGCCGGGGGTTTTGGCGTGGAGTTGCCGGAAGTTCTTGAGGTCGTCGATGGAGAGGTCGTAGCCGGAGAGGTGCAGCAATGAGTAGATCAGCATCGAGCCGTGGCCGTTGGAAAGCACGAAGCGGTCCCGGTCGGCCCATTTGGGATTGGCCGGGTTGTGCTTGAGGAAGTCGTTCCAGAGGACTTCGGCGATGTCGGCCATGCCGAGCGGGGCGCCGGGGTGACCGGATTTGGCTTTCTGGACCGCGTCCATGCTTAAGGCGCGAATGGCGTTGGCGAGTTCTTGGCGGGATGGCATGGGTGGTTACCTCACTTTCTGGCTGGTTCTGGGGAATAAAATCGCTAAATAATTAGTTAGTCGCATGAATACGGTTAATTCGGACTCAGGGTTGCAATGACCTTCAGGTAGATCAGTTCAGCCAGTTCCCCGGCGATTACCGACATGGCCTCTTCTTTATTGGTGCGGTTGCGGACACCATTATCGCCGGCCTGATAGCTCCTTTCCCGGACCGTGTTTTGGATCTCCCAAAGAGTCTTGCCGGAGGCCCGGTCGATTAGTCGGTAGCTGACCTTGACCGAGGCATTCAGGGTAGTGGCCCGGTCGCCGCTATTGAAGGCGGTGGCCGGGTTGTTTACCGTCTCGATGGTCCCGGCGAGCAGATAGTCGGCCCGGGCCGGGTCGCCCTCCAGGCGAAGCGAGCGGGACTGCTGCAGCCAGTCGGCGGTTTTCTGCAGCAGCAGGCCCTCCAGGGCGATCTCGTTGGTGCGGTTCTCCCAGGTCCCGGCGTGGATGCTGATGGGGCCAGACCAGGAGGGCTGGCTGGCGGGATGATGGTATCCGCAGCTGCTCAGCAGGAGGGTGACGAAAATCAGGACGAGCGGCCGGCCGTTCATGCGACCACGATATTGATCAGCTTGTCGGGAACCATGATCACCTTCCGGACCGTTTTCCCTTCGATGAACTTGCGGACATGGGGGTCGGCCAGGGCTTGTTCCTGCAGGGGCTCTGCGGCAGCGCCGGGGGTGGTCTGAAGGCGGCCCCGGACCTTACCGTTGACCTGGATGACCACAACGATCTCGTCTTCCGTGGCGGCTTTTTCGTCAAAACCCGGCCAGGGGTGCAGCCCCAGCGGGGTGGCATGGCCGGTGGCCTGCCACAGTTCCTCGCACAGGTGCGGGGTCATCGGCGAGAGCAGGAGCAGCACGGCCTCGACGGCCTCGCGAACCACGGCGGGGGCGATGGTTTCCTTGGCCTCCTCGCCGGCCAGCGAGAAGAGCAGGTTGGTCAGTTCCATCAGGGCGCTGATCGCGGTATTGAAATGAAAACGGGTTTCGATATCGCTGCCCACCTTGCGGATGGTCTGGTGGACCTTGCGGTGCAAGGCGCGGCCGGGATCGTTCAGTGTCTCCGGGTTGACGCTGGTGGCGGCCGCATTGATGGCATCGAGATTGTTGGTGATGAAACGGTAGATCCGGAAGAGGAAACGCGAGGCGCCGTCCACCCCCTGGTCGCTCCATTCCAGTTCCTTCTCGGGCGGGGCGGCAAACAGGCTGAAGAGGCGCACGGTGTCGGCGCCGTAGCGTTCGATCAGATCGTTCGGGTCCACCACGTTGCCCTTGGACTTGGACATCTTGGCCCCGTCCTTGATGACCATCCCCTGGGTCAGCAGGTTGGTGAAGGGTTCGTCGATGGTCAGATAGCCCAGGTCGCGCAGGAGCTTGGTGAAGAAGCGCGCGTAGAGCAGATGCAAGATGGCGTGTTCGACCCCGCCGATATACTGGTCGACCGGCAGCCAGTAGTTGGCGGCTTCCCGGTCCAGGGGAGCGGTGGTGAGGTCCGGGCAACAGTAGCGGGCGAAGTACCAGGACGACTCTACGAAGGTGTCCATGGTATCGGTCTCGCGCCGGGCCAGGCCACCGCAGGTTGGGCAATCGACCTGGTAAAATGAGGCCATGGCGTGCAACGGCGATTTGCCGGTGGGGTCGAGGGTGACCTCCTTGGGCAGCACCACCGGCAGATCTGCTTCCGGTACCGGTCTAATCCCGCATTTCTCACAATGGATCATCGGAATCGGGGTGCCCCAGTAACGCTGGCGGGAGATGCCCCAATCATGCAGCCGATAGTTGATCCGGCCGTGGCCGAGCCCGTGCTGTTCGGCGTGGGCGACGATGGCCGCCTTGGCCGCCTCGCTTTCCAGGCCGGAAAAGGCGCCGGAGGCGGTGAGCAGGCCGGGTTCGACGTAGGCCTCGGTGAGGGTGGGGCCGAGCAGTTCACGGCCGGCCGGTTGGATCACCACCTTAATCGGGATATTGTACTTTTGGGCGAACTCGAAATCACGCTGGTCGTGGGCCGGGACCGCCATGACTGCGCCGGTCCCGTAATCCATCAGGACGAAGTTGGCCACATGGATCGGCACCCGCTCGCCGGTGAAGGGGTTGGTGCAATATCGGCCGGTGAAGACCCCCTCTTTTTCCATCTCGCCGGGCTGCTGGCTCTTCTTGGCAGCGATGATCCGCTCGGCGAATTCGGCGACCTCTGCTTCCTGGCCGGTCCCGGCGGCCAGCTCGGCCAGCCAGGGATGTTCGGGGGCCAGCGACATGAAGGTCACCCCGTGAATGGTGTCGGGCCGGGTGGTGAAGATGGCGAGCTTGCGGTCCAGCCCTTCCACCGGGAATTCCACCTCGACGCCCACCGACTTGCCGATCCAGTTGCGCTGCATGGTCAGCACCTTTTCCGGCCAGCCGGGCAGCTGGTCGCAGCCGGCCAGCAACTCCTCGGCGTAGTCGGTGATCTTGAAAAACCAGCCGTTCATCTTGCGGGGCTGGACTTGGCGGTCACAGCGCCAGCAGAGGCCGTCGATGACCTGCTCGTTGGCCAGCACGGTCTGGCAACCCTCGCACCAGTTGACCGTGGTCACCCGCTGGTAGACCAGGCCTTTTTCGAATAACTTGACGAAGAACAGTTGCTCCCAGCGGTAGTAGGAGTCGTTGCAGGTGGCGAGCTCCCGGTCCCAGTCATAGCTGAAACCCATGCGCTGCAACTGTTTCTTCATGTATTCGATATTTTCGTAGGTCCATTTGGCCGGGTGGGTCTGGTGCTTGATGGCGGCATTCTCGGCCGGCAGTCCGAAGGCGTCCCAGCCCATGGGGTGGATGACGTTGAAGCCCTTCATCCTTTTGTAGCGGGCCACCACGTCACCGATCGTGTAATTGCGGACGTGGCCCATGTGGATCCGGCCGGAGGGATAGGGAAACATCTCCAGCAGGTAATACTTGGGGCGGTTGGGATCGGGAACGGCCTTGAAGGTTTTCTCGGTCAGCCAGTGGCTCCGCCACTTGGCCTCGATGGCCGCGAAGTCATATTTGGTGTTTTTGGGGGCGCTCATTTTTTCTCGTCTTTTAGTGAAGGTCGGGGTAGTCGCCCCGGGCCAGGTTTTCGAAGGTGGTGAATTCGCTGCGGAAGGCCATTTCGATGGTGCCGGTGGGGCCGTTCCGTTGCTTGCCGATGATCAGTTCGGCGATGCCCCGCTTGGGGTTGGCCTCCGACTTGTTGTAGACCTCGTCGCGATAGATGAAGCAGATCACGTCGGCGTCCTGTTCGATGGCGCCGGACTCGCGCAGATCGGAAAGCTGGGGCCGTTTGTCACCGCGGCTTTCCAGGCTGCGGTTAAGCTGGGAGAGGGCGATGACCGGGATATGCAGCTCCTTGGCCATGGCCTTGAGCGAACGGGAAATTTCGCTGATCTCCTGCTCGCGTCTCTCTGTTGAAGATCCGCGCATGAGCTGCAGGTAATCGATCACCACCAGCCCCAGGTTGTGTTCGGTCTTGAGGCGGCGGGCCTTGGCCCGCAGTTCCAGAACCGAGAGCGAGGGGGTGTCATCGATGAAAATCGAGGCCTCCGAGAGCATCCCCACCGCCCGGGCCAGCTTGGGCCAGTCATTTTCCTGGATGTGACCGGTGCGGATCCTTTGGGAATCGACCTTGCTGATTGAACAGAGCATTCGCATGCCCAGCTGTTCCTTGGACATTTCCAGGCTGAAAACCCCGACCGGGACCTTGTAGAGCAGGGCGGCGTTCTGGACCATGTTCATGGCCAGGGCGGTCTTGCCCATACTGGGCCGGGCGGCCAGGATGATCAGGTCGGCGGGTTGCAGGCCGGCGGTCTTGCGGTCGAAATCCTCGAAGCCGGTAGGAACCCCGGTAATCATCTCCTTGCGCTCGGAAAGCTTCTTGACCTCGTTGAAGGCCGAGTTGATCACGGTGCTGATCGGGAATACGGACTGGCTGCTCTTGGCCTGGGCGATATCGAAGATGTTCTGTTCGGTTTCGTCCAAGAGCTTGTCGATATCGTCCTGCTCCTCGTAACAACGGCTGGCGATCTCGGTGGAGGTCGAGATCAGGCGGCGCAGGATCGACTTTTCCCGGACAATTTTGGCGTAGTAAACGATGTTGGACGCCATCGGGACAATGTCGGTCAGGGCGGCCAGATAGGCCGGACCGCCCATCTTGTCGAGATTGTTCTCGTTCTTGAGAACGTTGGTCACGGTGACCAGATCCCGCGGTTCGTTTTTGCCAAAAAGATGCAGCATGGCCGCGAAGATCAGACGGTGTTCGGGGCGGTAGAAATCCTCGGCCGCCAAGGTCTCGACGACCTTGTCCATGGCCTCGGTCTGCAGGAGAATGGAACCGAGTACGCATTGCTCGGCCTCGAGGTTCTGAGGGGGGAGGCGCTGGAGGGTGGATAATGGTTTTTGGGCTGGTTCCATGGCAGTTTGGTCAGTGACTAAGCCGTTGATAGGATAATAAACTGGTCAATCTGCCAAGACGGCATCCCCGTCAAGGGGGGGACTAATCAGAGTAAGGGCCGTAAGGGAAGGGCCTGAATGGCACAGGTTATTTTCTAACGGTTCCTAAAGAGGACTTTGCAGCCGGAAAACGAGTCGCTACCTTAAAAAAAAACCAGGGCGCCGTCCACAAAATTCTGAGCGGGACGACGCCAAAAAAAGCGGCCCCGGGGCCTTCTTGCGAAGGGCCGGGGCCGCAGAGGTGTCACAAGTTGTAAACCCGCCGCGGGAGAGGCGGTGGCGGCGATTTTTATTAGGCTGCTGCTTCGCCACTCAGAGGAATGACTTGAACCTTCACATCGGCGTTGACCTGATACCCGACTTTAACGGTGATCAGGTACTCTCCCAAGGTCTTGATGGGTTCAGACAGGCTGATCTTGCGCTTGTCGATGGTCACGCCCAGGGTGGCCAGTTTTTCAGCAATGTCGGCGGCGGTCACGGAGCCGAACAGTTTGTCCTCGCTGCCGGCCCGTTGTTCGATGACGACGGTAATGCCGGCAATTTTTTTGGCGATGGATTCGGAATCAGTGCGCATTGCCGCCTTGCGGGCTTCAATGGCGGACTTTTCCTTTTCCAGGACCGCCAGATTGGCCTTGGTGGCCAGGATGGCCTTGCCCTGGGGCAGCAGGTAGTTGCGGCCGTAGCCAGGCTTGATTTGTACAACGTCGCCTTCTTCGCCCAAGGTATCAATCAACTCTTTGAGAATCACTTCCATGGTTTTATTCCTCCTCACTGGAAATAACTGGGTGAGATATACTTGTTTAATTAAATATTATCTTCTTCTGGTTTGGGGCGCGGTTTGCGCAGATTAGCCCAGACATCGACCAAACCAAATGCGGCCAACAGCATAATCCCGTACGCTTGGACCAGAAGCAGTAAAAAAATCAAAGCCCGCAACAGACCCGGTACCGACCAGCGATTCAAGAGACTGGTCAGTAGCGACAGGCCCTGGAAAAAATACAGAGTCCCCGCCACCAGCAGGAGGTTAAGGCCGATGTCTTTAAAAATCTGCGTCGGCAGAAGCAGGCAGAAGCCAGCTACAATAACCAGAGCCACCAGTGGTTCCGGTAACCTCCAGGCTGCGAAGGGTGGCCACGGAACTAACTCGGCCTTCCTTCTGCGCAGGAAGTATTGACCGGCCACCATGTTGAAGAAAATGGTATTCAGCATGGTGGTGAACAGCAACCCGGGCATGACTCGTGGCAACAGGCCGCGCAAACGCGAGATGGCGGCTTCCACTTCCAGGGCCTGTTCCGGCTCTAAACTGGTGTTACCCTTCAGAGTCGCACCAACTTCCACCAGACCGGCATCTAGGCTGGTCACAATATCGCCGTAAATTCCAGTCGAACCCGGGCGACCAACACCGTAAAAAAGCGCCCACAGTAACCACACCAAAACCAAAACGAGCAAGGCTTTAAACCCTGTTCGCACCGGACTGCTCTGCTTGTTCAGGACCTCTTTGGCCATGATCAGGCCGGCCGGCAGCATCAGGGTTGTAAACATGAATACCCCGGACTGGCTAAGCAGCACACTGACCATGCCACTGATCAGCAAGGCCGCGGCCAAGGTCGTTAGACCGCGACGCTGCCCTAACTCGACCAGGAAATAAAAGGCCGGCAAAGGTGCAAAAATCTGCAAGCCCACAAATACCGGGCTAACCGCCGGTAATGCCCACGCCGTAGCGGCAACGGCAATCGCCACCACGTTCAGGTTGAGTTTATCGAAAAAACTGTTCCGCTGACTAATCATCAAGCCGTAAGCTGGGCGCCCCGGCTAAAAATTAATGTTGCCGCTGTACGGCAGAAGCGCGATTTGACGAGCCCGCCGGATAGCTTCGGTAAGTTGGCGCTGGTGCTTGGCGCAGTTGCCGTAAATCCGGCGGGGGATAATTTTGCCCCGCTCGGTCACGAAATTTTTCAAGGTGCGAATTTCCTTGTAATCAATGGTCAAGCTCTCGTCCGAGCAGAAACGGCAAACTTTTTTGCGGATGAAAGTCTTATTGCCCACAGGCTTTCTGGTTTTGGCTGGTTTTCTTGCGAAACTCATGGCTGATCTCCGTCAGATATTGGCTTTGGGTGGGGTGGCTAAGCCGGAAGGCTCAGACTTCTTCTACGTCTTCGGCCGGTTCCAGGCTCTCAGGTTCCTGGTCAACCAGGTCCTGGTCCGCCGCTTCCTGGGCCACCGGTTCGGCGGCAATGTCTTCAGGTAACTCGGAATAGACGTCCTGCAGTTTGACGGTCAGGAATTTCATGACCCGGTCTTCGATCCGGTAGATTCGTTCCAGCTCACTGACCGCAGCCGGTACTCCGGCATACTGCATGTAGAGGTAATGCCCCTGTTGTTCCTTGCCGATCGGATAGGCCAGTTTTTTCAAGCCCCAGCGATCAAGTTTGATCATGGAACCCTCTAGGCCCTCGATGATGCCGGTGCTACGGTCGATCACCGATTTGAGGTCGTCCTCGCCCAGTGAGGGCTTGAGGATCGCAATCGTTTCGTATCTGCGCATGGTAGTCTCCTTATGGACTTAATTTATGCGGCCCGCACTCCCCGACTTTAAATCGGGTTACGAGCAAGGAGTATGGTCCTGCCTCCCTGTGGGGCAGGAGAAAATAAACGGCTTTGATAACATAGGGCCGGGGGGCTGTCAATGAATTTTCCGGCTTCGGCGGCCCTATATGATTGAAAACACTTCTACTCTTCCTTCTTGACCTGGAGCCAGTAATTTTGCATGGCCTGGATATCCAGATCCTCCAGCGGGCTGCCGTCGGCTTCGGCCAGTTGCGCCATTTTGGTGAAGCGTTTGGTAAACTTGTCGGTGGCCTTTTGCAGCGTGGTTTCGGCGTCAAAGCCGCTCTTCCTGGCGATGTTGACCATGGTAAAGAGGAGATCGCCGATCTCTTCTTCCACCTCGTGCGGGGTTCCCCGGTCCGTCGCCTCTTGCAGTTCGGCGAACTCCTCTGCAAGTTTGGCGAAGACGGCCGCCAGGTCCGGCCACTCGAAACCGCTGCTCACCGCCCGCTCGGATACGCGCTGGGCGCGGTTCAGGGCCGGCAACGAGCGTGGAAAGGTAAAGATACTGCGGTCCTTGTTCCCTTTGGCGGCATTCTCTGCGGTTTTTACCCGGTTCCAGTTGCGGCGCAGTTCTTTTTCCGAGTCCACCTTGGTATCGCCAAATACGTGCGGGTGGCGACGGATCATTTTGGCGGTGATGGTCTCGATGACCTCAGTCAGGGTGAAGGAACCCTGCTCTTCATAGAGGTTGCTGATGAAGATCACCTGGAAAAGCAGGTCGCCCAGTTCTTCTTTTATCAACGGACGGTCGTCGAGGTCGATGGCCTCCAAGAGTTCGTGCAACTCTTCGATCAGATATGGCCGGAAGGAACTTACGGTTTGTTTGCGGTCCCAGGGGCAACCATCCGGTTGGCGAAGTCTGGTGATGATTTCAGTAAGTTCGGATAACTTTGCCGTAGCGGTGGGCGTTTTCATGGTTTTCTCATTAGGTTATTCTTCCGATCCAATCTGGTCGTCATTAATTGGCCATCAGAATTATTGGTAAATAACAGGGCTATACGGCACAAGGCCGGCTGATTCGCCGCTTGTCGTTTGCGAAAATTGCACTAAAATGGCAACTAATTCCGCTCCCGTCGGCGGCGGAGTCACCTCTCGATAATCTCATTCCAGGTCGAACTCTATGGCGCCAGCCCGTTTGCCGCACACCGTCCCCGTCTCGGTCATCAATCTGTTCTTTTTGATCGGCGTGATGTCCGCCGTTGCCTTCCGGGCGCTGATTGTCTTTAACCATATTCACCCCGAATGGTTCCGGCCGGTCTGGTATCTCGGGACCATCGGCTATGTGATCTTCTTCCTCTACCGCTACTGGATCTCCCACAAGCGCAAGCAGGCCATCCGCCAGTACGCCCTGCTCGATAAATTGCAAGGGCCGGGCGAACTTACCGGAGAGGAGCGGGCTGTGCTGGTTTATCTGCTCTCCTCACTGGCCAAATCCCGAGAGGATTTGAACTATCTGCTGATCTTCTTTCTTTCCATTGTGGCGGTGGGGGCGGATTTGCTGCTGAGTTGAACGGTGCTTGCGACCGGCTGGCGGTGCTCCTGGTCTGGGGCCTAAGGGGAAGGGGATGGGACCGGGGTTATCGTTTCACCGCCGCCGACTCCAGGTACCATTGGTAAGTCTTGGCGATACCCTCGCCCAGGGAAATTTTGGCCTGCCAGCCCAGTTCCCTGATCCGGCTGATTTCCAGGAGTTTGCGAGGGGTGCCGTCGGATTGGGTCGGGTCGAAGACCAGACGGCCGGAAAACCCCACCACCTTTTTGACGGTTTCCGCCAGTTCTAAAATCGACAGGTCCTCACCCACCCCGATATTGATGATGGTCGGGTGCAGCTCCCGGATCAGCCCCGTGAAACGCGCTTCCGGCAGTGCCATCAGAAAGAGGCAGCAGTCGGCCAGGTCATCGACGTGCAGGAATTCCCTTTTCGGCGTACCGCTGCCCCAGACCGTTACGGTAGTGGCGTTGGTGGTCTTGGCCTCGTGAAATTTGCGGATCAGGGCCGGCAGGACGTGGGAGTTGGCCAGGTCGAAGTTGTCGCCCGGGCCGTACAGGTTGGTCGGCATCACCGGCAGAAAGCCGGTACCGTATTGGCGGTTGTAGGCCTCGCACATTTTGATCCCGGCGATCTTGGCGACAGCATACGCCTCGTTGGTCGGCTCCAGGGGGCCGGTCAACAGACACTCCTCCCGCATGGGCTGAGGGGCGAACTTCGGATAGATGCAGGAGCTGCCCAGAAAGAGCAATCGTTTGACCTGATGCAGGTAGGCGGCGTGGATGATGTTGCTCTGGATCAGCAGATTCTGGTGGATGAACTCGGCCGGATAGGTCTGGTTGGCGTGGATGCCGCCGACCTTGGCGGCCGCCAGGAAGACGTATTCGGGCCGTTCGGCGGCGAAAAAATCCAATACCGCCTGCTGATTCAGGAGATCAAGTTCGCCCCTGGACCTTAAGATCAGGTTCCGGCGCCCCTGGGCCTGGAGGCGGCGGACCAGGGCGGCGCCGACCAGACCGCGATGGCCGGCGATGTAGATCCGTGCATCTGGGTTTTGCATCGGGGTGTCCATGGTAGGTCGTGGCTGGTGAGGGACGGGAGCGGTTATTCGTTATGGGCGAAGGTGTTGAAGCCGTGGGTTTTGCACAGTTCGTCGCGGCGGGCACCTTCCAGGTCGCTGCGGACCATCTCTTTGACCAGTTCCGGAAAGGTGATTTTCGTCTCCCAGCCCAACTCCCTTTTCGCCTTGGAGGCGTCGCCCAGGAGGGTTTCAAC
This sequence comes from Deltaproteobacteria bacterium, assembly GCA_020056965.1. GTDB lineage: Bacteria > Desulfobacterota > Desulfobulbia > Desulfobulbales > JAGXFP01 > JAGVGT01. The sequence goes on along the minus strand of JAGVGT010000060.1, from coordinate 89 downwards.
CTCCAGTACGCCGGAAAATTCAAGGAACGGCTTGATATCCCCGTCATCTGCGTGGGAGGATTCATCACCCGGGAGAACATGGAAAAGGC
>JAGVGT010000041.1 GCA_020056965.1 Deltaproteobacteria bacterium | reverse complement strand
CTTCTTGGTCTTTTCCGGGAGTTTCGGGGTCTCCGGCTTACCGGCCGAAAGGGGTAGACCATAACCGAGCCGCACCTTCTGGTCAATCTCGGCAAAGATCTCCTTGTGCTCCTTGAGGAAGGTCTTGGCGTTCTCCCGGCCCTGGCCGATCCGCTCGCCGTTGTACGAATACCAGGCGCCGCTCTTCTCGACCAGATTCTGCTCGACGCCCAGGTCGATCAGATCGCCCTCCTTGGAGATCCCCTCGCCGAAGACGATGTCGAACTCCACCGTCTTAAAGGGCGGGGCCACCTTGTTCTTGACGATCTTGACCCGGGTGCGGTTACCCACCGCATCGGTCCCTTCCTTGAGCGAAGAGATCCGGCGGATATCCAGACGCAATGAGCTGTAAAACTTCAGGGCGTTGCCGCCGGTGGTGGTCTCGGGGCTGCCGTACATCACCCCGATCTTCATGCGGATCTGGTTGATGAAGATCAGGCAGGTCTTGGTGCGGCTGATCACGCTGGTCAGCTTGCGCATGGTCTGGCTCATCAGCCGAGCCTGGAGACCGACGTGGGAGTCGCCGATGTTGCCGTCGATCTCGGCCTTGGGCACCAGGGCAGCCACCGAGTCGATGACGATCACGTCGATGGCGCCGCTCCTGATCAATATCTCGGCGATCTCCAGGGCCTGCTCACCGTAGTCGGGCTGGGAGACCAGCAGTTCGTCGATGTTCACCCCCAGTCGCTCGGCGTAGGCGGTATCGAGGGCGTGCTCGGCGTCGATGAAGGCGGCGCTGCCGCCCAGCTTCTGGGCCTCGGCGATGACGTTCAAGGCCAGGGTGGTCTTGCCGGAGGATTCCGGCCCGAAGATCTCGGTGACCCGGCCGCGGGGGATGCCGCCGACCCCGGTGGCGATATCAAGGCTCAGCGCCCCGGTCGGGATCACCGGGATCTTCTCGGTCTCGACACTGCCCAGCTTCATGATGGAACCCTTGCCGAACTGCTTTTCGATCTGCAGCATGGCGGTATCGATCGTCTTGCTCTTCGCTTCACTCATGGCCATTGCGACATTCTCCCGTACTTATTTATACTCAATTAAATTGCCAGAAAGTTCTTTATTAAGCACCAATTTCGTCCAGAGTCAAGCGCAACAGATCCAACCCCTGGTGGACCGCCGACTCTTGCACCTGCCAGCGTTCACCCCTGAATTGGACCCGCAAATCCTTGACCCCGCCAGCCCAGGCCAGCCCGAAGCAGACGGTGCCGACCGGTTTTTCCGGGGTGCCACCGGAGGGTCCGGCAATACCGGTGACCGCCAGACCATAGTCGGCGCCACTGATCATTCGCGCCCCGATCGCCATGGCCCGGGCGGTTTCCAGGCTCACCGCGCCGTGGGCGGCCAGGATAGCCGGCGCAACCCCCAGCAGCCGCTCCTTCAGGTCATTACTGTAGGCGACTACCCCGCCTAAAAAATAGCCGGAGCTGCCGGCGATAGCGGTGATCTGGGCGGCCAGCAGGCCGCCGGTGCAGGACTCGGCCAGGGCCAGGGTACGACCCTGCCCGGCCAGCAACCCGCCCACCACCTGGGCCAGGGTTTCCTGGTCGGTGCCGTAAAGATGGGCGCCGAGGGCCAGACGGATTTCCCGATCGGCCTCCGCGAACAGCTGCTCGGTAGCGGCCAGTTCCGCCCCGGCCACGGTCAGACTGACGTGGACCTCGGGCAGGACCGGATAATAACCGATCTTCAGCGGATTATCACCCCTCTCCAGATGGGCCAGGCGTCGATTGATCTCGATTTCCGGCAGACCCGCCACCCGGTAGAGGCGCTGGCGGACCTGCCGCACCTCCTCGCCTTCCCAGACCGCCAACCGGCTGATCACCGTTTCGACCAGCAGCTCCTTCATCTCGTGGGGGACACCGGGCAGAAAGAAAATCGGTTTACCATCGTGAACTAGAAAATGGCCGGCCATACTGGCGTCAAACTTCAGGGCATGGGCGCCGGCCGGCAACCAGGCCAGCTTTTCCAGGGAGAGCCGGACGCTCTCGGGGGCATTCTGGCTGCCGGCCCGGATCTGGGTGAGAATCTCCGGGTAGAAGGTCACCGGTCGCCCCAGGGCGTCGATTACCGCCTCGTTGGTCAGATCGTCGCTGGTGGCGCCGAGGCCGCCGGTGACGATAACGAAATCGGCCAGGGCCAGCGAATTCAGCAGGGTCCGGCCGATCAGGGCCGGATCGTCACCGATGGTAATCATCGCGACAATCTCGTGGCCGGCAGCAAAGAGCTGCCCGGCCGCGAAGTAGCTGGTGGTGTTGAGGATGCGACCGGAGGTCAGCTCATCCCCGATGGCGATGATCTCCCCGCGCACCGTTACTCCCCTTCCACCATGGTGCCGCTAACCCCATCGGCGGTCAGCGCGTCAAGCCGGACCCGGACCACGGTGTTCGCCACCGTTGCCGGGGCCGTAAAATGCACCGGCACATAGTTGTCGGTGTAGCCGTTCATCGGTTTACCCCGGCGGGCCCGCTCGACCAGCACCGGCCAAACCCGCCCCAGCTGGTCAGTGTAAAACTCTCGCCGCTTGCGCTGATCCAGCTCCCGCAACTCGGCCACCCGGGCCGCTTTGATCTCCTTGGCAACCTGCGCCTCCATCCGCGCCGCTACCGTCCCCGGTCGCTTTGAGTAGGGGAAGATATGCAGGTAGGTGACCGGCAGCCCGGCCAGCAACTCGTAAGTGTGGCGAAAGGCCGCCTCATCCTCGCCGGGGAAACCGACCATGACATCGACGCCGATGGCGGCATCGGGCAGCCGGCGATGGATGCGACCAATCAGCTCACCAAAGGCGGCCCCGGTATAACGCCGGTTCATCCGGGCCAGGATTGCATCATCGCCGCTCTGCAAGGGGATATGGAGGTGGGGCAGCAACAGCGGTTCAGCAGCCAGCAGCTCCAGCAACTCCGGGGTGATCTCGCCGGGATCCAGGGAACTGATCCGGTAGCGCAGCGGGCAGGCGGTGACCAGCTGCCGCAAGAGTGCGACCAGATCGGTGGCCGGCGTAAAATCGTGGCCGTAAGTGCCGGTATGGATGCCGGTGATGACGATCTCCCGATAAGCCTCGGCCGCAAAAATCCCGGCCTGCTCCACCGCCAATTCCGGAACCAGACTGCGGCTGCGGCCCCGGGAAAAAGGCACGATGCAGTAGGAACAATAGCTGTTGCAACCATCCTGGACCTTCAGTAAGGCCCTGGTCCGGCCGACGAAGTGACGCGCGGTCAGCGGACAGATCTCCTTGCGCCGGCCGATGTCGCTCATGAACATCTCCAGGTCGCAATGGTTGTCGTTCAGGGCAATCTCGACCAGCTTGTCCTTGAAACCGTTGCCGACAATGCACAGCGGCTGATCGACGATGTCGAGAATTTCCTGGGCGGCGATCTGGGCATAACAGCCGGTCACCACCAGCCGCGCGGCCGGATTGGTCCGCAGCGCCCGCCGGATCAACTGCCGCGACTCCTGGGCGGCCCGGGCCGTCACCGCGCAGGTGTTGACAATATAGACCTCGGCCAACTCCCCGAAGTCCACCACCTCCACCTCCCGTTCGGCCAGGGTGGAAAGAAAGGCGGCCGACTCAAACTGGTTGACCTTGCAACCGAGGGTGGACAGGGCCACCTTTTTCTTTGGGGGTTGTGGGGGCATGGGTGGGTGGTTTTCCGAGATGGCCTTCAGCAACCTGGTTTTAGTTTTAAGGGAATAACGGTAGAGGCCCCCAGCCAGACCGGCCCGACCAAAGGAAGGCCAATTTTAGCGGTTTCCCCGAATTAGTCAACAGCGGAAAATTCAGGGCTTAGCCGGATAACCCCGCCGCCCAGCAGCTCGTCGCCCTGGTAAAAAGCGGCGAACTGGCCCGGGGTCACGGCCCGCTGCGGATCGGCAAAGGCAACCTCGACCCCGCCGATCGACCCGGCCGAGACCCTGGCCGGAACCGGCCGCTGGCGGTAGCGAATCTGCACGGCCAGCTCGACCGGCAGTTCCGGCGCTCCGGCCAGCCAGTTGACCTCGGGCACCCACAGCCGGTCGCGGAACAGTTCTTCGTTGGTGCCAACCACCACCCGGTTGCCGGCCGCTTCCAGCCCCACCACATAGTAGGGCGCGGCGGCCGGAATCCCTAAGCCCCGCCGCTGGCCGATGGTGAAGTGATAGATCCCGGCATGACGGCCGATCTCGCGCCCATCGGTGGTCACCACCGCCCCCGCTGAATCAGCCGGGGCCGCCGCGGCCAGAAAGTCGCCCAATTCGCGCCCCTTCAGGAAGCAGACATCCTGGCTCTCCTGGCTGGTGGTAAAGCGTAGGCCCAGTCCGGCGGCCAGTTCGTAGACCTCGCTCTTGCGATGCTCGCCCAGGGGAAAAAGCAGGTGGCGCAACTGCGCGGGGGCCAGGCCGCAGAGGAAATAAGACTGATCCTTGCTCGAATCGAGTCCGCGCCGAAGGTGACAACCCCCGTCGGGAGCGCGATAGAGCCGGACATAGTGGCCGGTGGCCAGAAACTCGGCCCCAGCTGCCCGAACCTGATCCAGCAATAGACCCAACTTGACCTCGCGGTTGCAGACCACGCAGGGGTTGGGGGTTTCGCCCCGGAAATAGCTGGCCCGGAAATAGCTGATCACCCGGGCCGCGAACTCGGCCCGCAGGTCGATGACCTCCAGGGGAATCTCCAGCCGCCCGGCCAGACCACGGACTTGCTCGATCTGGGCCTCCTGATCGGGTTGGCCCAAAAGCATGAAGACTCCGCGCACTTCGGCGCCTGCTTGCTGTAACAGCGCGGCGGTGACGGTGGAGTCCACCCCGCCGCTCATGGCCACGGCAACCTTCCGCCCTTTGCTCTGTCGGCTCGCTTCGTTCAAGGTTTGCGCTGGACCCACTGAGTTAATTAAGTTACAAAAGCGGCTTACGGACGACTCTTCACCATAACTTATTGGCCCAAGAACAGCATGCCGAAAATCCCCGAACTTCTGGCCCCGGCCGGTAGCCTGGAAAAACTGAAAACCGCCATCCACTACGGCGCCGATGCCGTCTATCTGGGCGGCAAGGAGTTCAGCCTGCGGGCCCATGCCGCCAACTTCGGCCCCGAGGAACTGGCCGAGGCGGTGACCTACGCCCATGCCCGCCGGGTCAAAGTCTACGTTACGGTCAACATCCTCGCCCACAACCGCGACTTCGCCGAGCTGCCCGGCTATCTGGAGTCACTCCGGGCGGCGAAGGTGGACGGCCTGATCATCGCCGACCCCGGCATCCTCCGGGTGGCGCGCCGGGTGGCCCCGCAACTGGAAATCCATCTCTCCACCCAGGCCAATGTCACCAACCTGGAATCGGCCCGCTTCTGGCAGGAGCAGGGGGTAAAGCGGCTCAACACCGCCCGGGAGTTGTCCCTGGCCGAGATCACCGAAATCAAGGCCGGCACCGATCTCGAAATCGAGGTCTTCAGCCACGGGGCGCTCTGTATCTCCTACTCGGGCCGCTGCCTCTTGAGCTGCCATCTGACCGGCCGCAGCGCCAACCGGGGCGACTGTGCCCACCCCTGCCGTTACAGTTACAGCCTGGTCGAGGAAAAGCGCCCGGGCCAATACTTCCCGGTCGAAGAGGACGAACGTGGCACCTACATCTTCAACTCCCGCGATCTCTGCCTGTTGAACCGACTGCCCGAGCTGATCGCGTCCGGGGTGGACAGCCTGAAGATCGAGGGACGGATGAAGTCGGTCTATTACGTGGGGGCGGTAATCCGCACCTACCGGGCCGCCTTGGACGATCTGGCCGCCCGCTGGCCGAGCGAGGCCGACGCGCCGCTACCCCAGGTGGACCCAAAATTCGCGGCCGAACTGCAGAAAGTAGGCAACCGGGGCTACACCGAAAACTTCCTGGACGAACCACCCGGCCCCGGCGAGATGCTTTACGACCGCAGCCATATCGCCCCGACCCACGAACCCACCGGCATCGTCCGAGAGGTTGGCGACTCACCCCTGGTGGAGATGCGCAATCAGCTCTTCCCCGGCAATGATCTCGAATACCTGGGAAGGGGTTTAAATTCTACCTGCCACCGGGTTGAGAAAATCAGCAACGATCACGGAGAGGAACTACCCAAGGCCAACCCCGGCCACCTGGTACGTCTCACCCTTACCCCGCTACCCGAGGGCTGGGAGATGGGATCTCTTTTGCGCCGGAAGATTTAGCCCCGAGCGCTATAGGAGCTGGCTGAAAGTTATTATGAGCCGCGTTTCTCTTTGACAAACCCCCTCCGTGTAGCTAAAAAACAAATACACCACATATACGGAGTTTACCATGGCCCAGCTGCACTGTTACATACCCGACGAGATTGCCGAACAGTTCCAAAAGAAGGCTGAACATGCCCACCTGTCTACCTCAAAGTATCTGGCCAGTTTGGTCAAACGGGAAGTCGGCGACCAGTGGCCGGAAGGCTACTTCGAGATTTTTGGCACCTGGGAAGGGGAGCCGCTGGAACGCCCCGCCCAAGGTGACTACGAGCAGCGCGAGGTGTTGAAATAGATGTACCTGCTCGACACCAATATCTGCATCCATCTGTTCAATGAGCGCGCCCCTGAACTGGAACACCATTTCCGGGCGCATGCACCTACCGAAATCGCTTTATGCAGTGTGGTCAAGGCGGAACTGCTCTTTGGGGCGCGAAACAGCCGGAGGGTTGAGGCCAACCTGCAACGTTTAAAACTTTTTTTTGCGCCACTGGCAAGTTTGCCGTTCGATGATCGTTGCGCCGAGGAATACGACCAGATTCGCGCCAACCTCACAGCGCAGGGGAAATTAATCGGACCCAACGATCTGCTGATTGCCGCTGTTGCCCGCACCCATGATGCCATTCTGGTCACCCGCAACACCAAGGAATTTGGACGAGTCACCGGGCTCCGGATCGAAGTCTGGTGAAATCTTGGCCAAACCCACCCTGACCCCATTAGAAATCTACAAGGCCCTGCCCGGCACCAATTGCGGCAAGTGCTTCCTGCCTTCCTGCCTGGCCTTCGCCGCCGCGCTGGTTGCCGGCCGATTGAAACTATCGGACTGCCCGGATCTCGCCCCGGATCAGCGGCAAACGCTGGCCGGTCGGCTCCAGCCCCGGGAGAGCCGGGAAACCGAGCAGGCCGAGTTCATGGACAAGCTACGGGCGAAGATGGGGACCATCGACCTGGCCGCGGTCGCCCCCCTGATCGGCGCTACTTACCAAGACCAGCGGCTGGCTATCCGCTCCATGGGCAAGGATTTTCTGGTCGATGCCCACGGCACCGTCACCTCGGAATGCCACATCATCCCCTGGGTTGAGGCGCCGCTGCTCTCTTACATCACCCACCGGACCCATGCGGAGATCACCGGCAAATGGCTGTCGTTCCGGGAACTCCAGGGCGGTATCGACTGGCAGGGGCTGTTCACCAGCCGCTGCGAAACCCCGCTCCGCCAACTGGCCGACGCCAATCCCGACCTGCTGGGCGACATCATCGACCTCTTTATGGGCCGGACCATCCCCTGGTACGAGGCCGATATCGCCCTGATCCTCCACCCCCTGCCCAAGGTGCCGATCCTGATCTGCTACCAGGCGCCGGAAGAGGATCTGGAGTCGGTCCTGAATATCTTTTTCGACGAATGCTGCGCGGTGAATCTGCACATCAAATCGATCTTCACCCTCTGCTCCGGGCTGGTCCAGATGTTCACCAAGATCGCCGCGCAGCATCGCTCGCCGCCAACATGACAGGCGTCGCCCCTCGCAATGACGCGCCCAGAGGCGAATTTCTGTGGGAGCGGCTTCAGCCGCGAAGATTCGGGCCTGAAAAATTCGCGGCTGAAGCCGCTCCCACACAAGCTACCGCTTGGCCCTGCCCCCTTTATGTAACGACAGGCCCGAACATCCCAAATTTTCCCATACCCCGCCGTTGGGATTTACTTTAAAGCCAGAAGGTCTTATTGTCCTGAGATTGACCAGACGGACCAAATTCAATTATCCCGGACAACCAAAACGATACGCCATGAAACTACTTACTGACTTCCTGCCCATCCTGCTCTTTTTCATCGCCTACAAGATGTTCGATATCTATGTGGCCACCGCAGTGGCCATCGGTGCGACCTTTCTGCACGTCGCCATCACCTGGCTCAAAACCCGCAAGGTGGCGACCATGCAGCTGGTCACCCTGGCGATCCTGGTGGTCTTCGGCGGCCTGACCCTCTACCTGCACAACGAGCAGTTCATCAAGTGGAAACCCACCGTGATCAACTGGATTTTCGGCGCCGCCTTTCTGGGCAGCCAGTTCTTCGGGGACAAGACGGTGGTCGAGCGGCTGATGAGCGCCCAGATCACCCTACCGGACCAGATCTGGCGGCGGCTCAACCTAAGCTGGGTGGCCTTCTTCCTGGTCATGGGCGGGGCCAATCTTTACGTGATGTACAACTTTGACAGGGACACCTGGGTCAACTTCAAACTCTTCGGCATGCTGGGAATGACCATGGTCTTCCTGGTCATCCAGTCGCTGTTTCTCTCCCGCCACATCACCATCCCGGAGAAGAGCGACGCCGGGGAGTGACGGGACCAGCCATGCCCGAGACCGCCGCCACCCGCCTCCTGCCAATCCTGCAGGAAGGCATCGAGATTACCAAGATGGTCCTCTACCGGAAGCTGCGGGACTTCGTCACCCCCCGCTTCCCGGAGCATTCGGCCGCTTTCCATGGCCAACTGGCCGGGGGTGTGGTTAACGATCTCTTCGGCCCCCCGCCCGATCTGCCGGAAACGGCGGCGGCCTTCATGGGCAAAAATGGCGAGTTGATTGCCCAAGAGCGCCAGGCCTTCGCCAGCGAGCTGCCGGAGATGAAGATCGTCATCACCGACGCCCTGCGAATGCAGACCATCTGCGCTCTGCTGGCCGGGCTGGCCGACCCGGGGCTGCTGCAGAGGGCCGAGAGCGCCGGGATCCTGCTGGCCGAACGGGAAATACCGCTCCCCCATACCTTTATCGATATGGCCCGCCGCCTGGGCAAGGCCAGCGGCCTGCTCACTCCCCCCGCCCCCAGCCAGCCGTAAATATCTTTTCCTTAAATCCTTGCCCTACCGCCGCCCATCCCATTCCGGTTCCCGTCTTTTTGGAATTCCTCATTTCCAGTAAGGGTTGATCAAATCCTCGAAAATGGTAATGGCCGCGCCGGAGCCTTGGCCGGCGGCGGTGACGATCTGCCGGTAGCCGCCTTCCACGTCCCCGGCCGCATAGATGCCCGGCACGCTGGTCCGGTGGTTTTTATCGACCTGGATGAATCCCTCGGGCGTTAATGCGAGGCCGGTTTTCCGGGCCAATTCCACGGCGGGTTGATAACCGACCGCGACAAAGACGCCGTCGGTGGCCCTGGTCATGAGCTCGCCGCTCTGGTTGTTCTGGACCACCACCGCCTCCACTTTGCTGCCGCCGCGGATCTCCTTGACCTCGCAATTGAACAACACCTGAATACCGTGCTTGTTCAGCTGCTTGACCAGATGGTCCTGGGCCCGGAAGCTCTCCCGGCGATGGACAACTGTAACCCGGATCTCGTTGTTGGCCAGATAGAGGGCATCGGTAAGAGCGCTGTCCCCCCCGCCCACGACGATGACCTCCTTGCCCTTAAACAGGGCGCCGTCACAGGTCGTGCAATAGCTTACCCCGCTGCCGGCCAACCGCTCTTCCCCGGGGACACCCAGGCGCCGGTAACTGGCCCCGGTGGCAAAGAGGACCGCCCGGGCGGTGTAGCGCCTTCGGTTGGTCAAAATTTCAAACGGCGGGCCGCTCTTGATTTCCATGACCTCTTCATCGGGATAGATGGTCACGTATTCCAGGGCGTGGCTGACCATGATATCGACCAGGGTTTTGCCTTCGATCCGGGAGAGACCGGGATAGTTCTCCACCACCGGCGTCAGCGCGACCTGGCCGCCCAGGGCCCCGCGCTCGATGATCACCGCCTTTAAGCCGCTGCGGGCCGCATAGATCCCGGCGGCCAGTCCGGAGGGTCCGCCGCCGATGATGGTCACATCGGTATCCACCTGCTCGGCCTCGCTCTCCGGAATAAAGAAGCTCTGCTGGGCCAGTTTTTCCAGCGAGGCCATGAAGAGTTCTTCCGGCTGGGCGCCCTTGGCGATCATCACCTCATTGGCGAAGCAGACCGGCACGCTGAAGGCGTTGTACTGTTCGGCCAGCTTCGGATTGGCCTGAATGTCGATGATTTCCAGGGAAATCAGTTCCGGCCGGGCGATCGCAGCCTTCAGACCATTGACCACCTGCTGCGGGCAGAATGGGCAGGTGGGGCTGATGAACAGTTTGATCGCCCTGGGCGTAGTAATTCTCTCCAGAACCTTCCGCGAAGGTGCACTGATTTGGGTTTGGCGATAACCCAGCATGGTAATGGCCTCTACAAAGGCGCGTCCCTCTTCGCCGACCGGCGCCCCGAGCCAGCGGATGGCAAAATGCTCGGGGTCGAACAGGAGGGTGGGAAAATGGCTGACGCCGTGTTTTTTGGCCAGTGCATGGCTACCGTCGAACTCCCGCAAGGTCACCAGGCTGGCAACCTCTCGGATGGAGCGGGTGACGGCCCGCAGCACCTCGTTGTAAAGGTGGTTGATGGTCGGATCGGTAAAGAGAAGCAGCGGGACTTCATGATCAATTTTACCGAACAGGGCGGTCAATTTTTTTCTGACCAGCTCCATCTCTTTCTGCCTGACTTGTGGATCAATCGGCTGATTACCCTGCATTTCCTTGCCGTTCATGGGTACACCGTAGGTTTTGGTTCAGTGCCCGAATTGCCTAGAGGTCACGCCGCCATTCATCTCCCTATAATCACATAAAGTAATAACGGACCGGGAGCAGGTCGACTCCGCCGGCTGTGACAGCCCTTAGTTAATCTTGGCGTTTGCGCGTAACTCTTTGACAGCCTCAATGATCGCCATTTGCTGCATGCGTTTTTCCAGATTGGCTTTAACTTTGTCATACGCGGGAATCTCAAAGTCGCGGATATCTTCAAGTTTGATAATGTGCCAGCCGAACTGGGTTTGTACCGGCGCGCTAATCTGACCTTTATTCAGCTTGATCATCGCCTCGCCGAAAGGTTGCACGAAAGCCGCGGGGTTGGTCCAGCCCATTTCTCCACCTTCTGCCTTGCTGCGCTGGTCTTTGGATTTATCCATGGCGATCTTGGCAAAGTCGCCTTTGTTTTTCAGCAAGGCCACAATGGACTGGGCATCTTTTTCGCTCTCCACCAGAATCTGCGCGAGTTTGTATTCCTTTTTGCCGACCAGGGTCTGCTTCTGATCTTCATAGATTTCTTTAAGCTTATCTTCCTCAATCGGGTGCTTCTTGATGTAGTCTTGCGCGAAGGCGTTGCGCAGAATGTTTTGCCTGGTGAGTTCGATAATCTGGACGACTTCCGCTTGTTTGTCCAAGCCCCTCTTACGGGCTTCCTGGGCAATTAATTCGAGGTCGATCAGCTCATCCTTAATTTTCGCGCGCAACTCCGGGCTGTCGGGCTGGCCCTGTTGGGCTGCGGCCTTGAGATTTAACTCAAAACGAGCTTGCGGAATAGCGATGCTGTTGACGGTGGCAATCGGCTTAGCCTTGGCGGCCACTTTATCGGCGGCGTTAACCGGGCTGGCGACCGCAACCGCGATCAGTAGAGCCAATGCGGGAAAATGAATAGATTTGAACATGGTGTTTGTCCTCGATAGAGTTGATGTTGGAGATTAGAATTCGCTTTCGCGAAGGCAAGAGCGCCCAGAAAATCATAAGCTATTGTGATGCCGAGGCAAACTATTTAGAATCTTATGACCTCCCCTGCTCCGCCCTTCGAGCTCCAACGCTGCCTCGCTTGGGCGACGAGAGTTATCATAATCAATTCACGGCAAAGATGACTCTGGCCGCATTTCCCACAAAAAAAGCCGGAGGCAGATGCCCCCGGCTTTTTCAACCTCATCCATTCACGATGGAGATTACTACTTCACCGCTCAGCCTCCGCCCACCGCCGGGGCACAAGCACCGTCATCGCAATTGACGGCGCCCTGCTTGCCGGCGATATGGCCACGGGCAATCTTGATCCGTACATTGTCGGCGATCTCCAGGGTAATCACAGTGTCGGTCATCCCGGTGATCTCGCCGTAAATGCCGCCGCTGGTCACCACCGCATCGCCCCTTTTGAGGCCGGCCACCAGGGCCTGGTGTTCCTTGACCTTCTTCTGCTGGGGCCGGATCAACAAGAAATAAAAGACCACAAAAATCAAAACCAGCGGAATAAACGACATGATCCCTCCGCCACCGGCGGGGGCCGCATCTGCTGCCCAAGCTAAACTTGCCATTGTGTTACCTCCTTTATTATTGACGTTCTGAAAACAAACTTTATTCGGCTTCTACTTCCCGCCGCGTATAAAAGTCCCGGCGGAACTCGGCCAGCCGGTCCGCCTCGATGGCCTGGCGCATCGCCCCCAGCAGATTCACGAAGTAGTGCAGGTTGTGAATGGTGTTGAGGTGCGAGGAAAGAATCTCTTTCGCCATATACAGGTGCCGCAAATAGGCCCGCGAGTAATGGCGGCAGGTATAGCAGCCGCACGCCTCGTCCAGGGGCCTGGCATCCTCCCGATAACGAGCGTTTTTTATAACAAGCCGGCCGGTGGAAGTAAAGAGCATTCCATTGCGGGCGTTGCGGGTGGGCATCACGCAGTCGAACATATCGATCCCGCGCCAGACCGCCTCGACCAAATCCTCGGGGGTGCCGACCCCCATCAAATATTTAGGGAAGGCCTCGGGCAACAGCGCGGCGGTGTGTTCGGTGATATGGAGCATCCGCTCCTGGTCCTCGCCGACGCTCAGGCCGCCGATGGCGTAGCCGTCGAAGCCGATCTCCACCAGCTCGTCCACCGCCTCGGCCCGCAGATCCTCGTGCATGCCGCCCTGAACGATGCCGAACAGCAGCTGGGACCGGTTCTGGTGGGCCGCCCGGGAGCGCTGCGCCCAGCGACCGGTCAGGGCGGTGCCCTTGATCACCTCTTCGCGGGTGGCCGGATAGGGGATGCAGGTGTCGAGGCACATCATGATGTCCGAGCCCAGCGCCTCCTGGACCAGCACGGCGTCCTCGGGGCTGAGGAAGAGGTTGCTGCCGTCCAGATGCGACTTGAAGGCGGCGCCAGCTTCAGTGATCTTGGCCAGCTCGCGCAGGCTGAAGATCTGGAAGCCGCCGCTGTCGGTGAGGATCGGGCCGTCCCAGTGCATGAACTTGTGCAGCCCGCCCAGTTTCCGGATCAGCTCATGGCCGGGGCGGATATAGAGGTGATAGGTGTTGCCGAGGATGATCTGCGCCCCCAGCTCCTGGAGGTTTTCCGGGGTGACCCCCTTGACCGTGGCCTGGGTGCCCACCGGCATGAAGACCGGAGTCTGGAAGGTGCCGTGGGCGGTTTTCACCTCGCCGCGCCGGGCCGGGGACTGGCTGGAGCGGCAGTGCAGGGTAAATGGGGAATTGTTCATATTGGGTTTGCCAAATTATTTTGGGAGTTATGGGACTTATAAGTCCTATGAGACCTATAGGTCCCATTATCTAGCTCTTGAGAGAGCTAATCATCGCGCCAGGGCTGCAGCAGTTCTCCCACCCCTTTTGCCGCCAGATCGAGCATGGCCAATAAGTCCTGGCGGGCGAAGGGGGCGCGCTCACCGCTGCCCTGGACCTCGATCAAGCGGCCGTCGCCGGTCATCACGAAGTTGGCGTCCACCTCGGCCGAGGAATCCTCGCCGTAATCGAGGTCGAGCAGACAGCAGCCGCCCCGCACTCCGACACTGACCGCCGCCACCGGAACCAGGGGCGGCAACTCGGCCAATAATCCTTTGGCGACCAGCCCGCGCAGGGCCGCCCGCAACGCCAGGGCCGCGCCGGTGATCGAGGCGGTGCGGGTGCCGCCATCGGCGTTCAAGACATCGCAATCCACCCGCAGGGTCCGCTCGCCGATGGCCTTGAGATCGACCATCATCCTAAGCGAACGGCCGATCAAGCGCTGAATCTCCATGGACCGGCCCGACTGGCCCTTGGTCTCGCGACGCCCTCGGGTATTGGTGGCGCCGGGCAGCATCCCGTATTCGGCGGTGATCCAGCCCTGCCCCTTGCCCTTCAGAAAAGGCGGCACCTCCTCCTCGACGCTGACCGCGCAGAGGACGTGGGTGTTGCCCAGCCGGATCAACACCGACCCGGCCGCCTGGGACTGAAAGCCGTACTCGATCGACAGGGGCCGCAGTTGGTCGGCGGCCCGATTATTGGTGCGCATGCGATATCCTTAAATTGGTTACTTGAAACAGCCCGCCCGGTTCTTTACCGGTCACTTTTAGACATCCAGAAAAGTCACATCCTCGTTCAACACCTCGCAGTCACTCTCGGTGACCACCACCATATTCTCCAGCCGGATGCCACCCCACTCAGGCAGGTAGATGCCCGGCTCGACGGTAACCACCATGCCCGCCTGGAGCTTACGGTGGTAGCGCATGGACAGCGAAGGCGGCTCGTGCACCGCCAGCCCGACGCCATGGCCCAGGCTGTGGCCGAAGGCCGGGCCATAGCCGGCAGCCGCGATCACCTGGCGGGCCGCGCGATCCACCTCCCGCCCGGTCGCCCCAGCCTTGACCGCCGCCATCCCGGCCAGCTGGGCCTTACGGACCAGCCGGAAGCGGTCGCGGGTAAGGTCATCCATCCGGCCGAGGACCACGGTGCGGGTCATGTCGGAGCAGTAGCCGTCCAGGACCAGCCCCATGTCGATGACGATGGGTTCGCTTTCCCGTATTAGCCGCTCGCCCGGCACCGCGTGGGGCAAGGCGCCGTTGGGACCGGCGGCGACGATGGTCTCGAAGCTGGGCCGCTCGGCGCCCTTCTCGCGCATCAGGGTCTCGATGCGCAGGGCGACCTGCCGTTCGCTTTGCCCCGGCTGGAGTTGCTGGTAAACCTCTTGGAAAACCGCTTCGTTCAGCCGCACCGCTGCCCGGATCTTCTTAAGCTCGTCGGGGCTTTTGCAGATCCGTAGCCGCTCGACCAGATCGGTCACCGGCACCAGTTCAAGCCTGATTTCCGTCGCCAATTTCTGGAGCTTGACGGCCGCCTGGTGCAGGAAATAGTGGCTCTCGAAGCCGAGACTTTTCACACCCCGCTCGACCAAGATTCCTTTCAGCAGGGGAAATAACCCCCGCTGGTAAAGCCGCACCTCGAAGCCTGCCGCCTCGCGTTCGGCCTGGAGCTGGTAGCGAAAATCGGTGAGCAGCAACGGCGCACCGCGCCGAAAGACCAGTATGACCCCGGAGCTTTCGCCGATGTTCATATCACCGGCCGTGTAACCGCTTAGGTAGCGGCGGTTGTCGGGCTGGGTGACCAGCAGGGCGTCGAGCTTCTGGCGGCGCAGCAGGGCTTTAAGACGATCCAGGTTATCCATGCGCGACAGGCCTATGGTTGATGAATTCGCAAGATGATCCACCGTGTTGTTTTTCCGTCATTCCGGCGAAGGCCGGAATCCAGTATCCAATGCGCTACCGGAGTCCTGGACCCCGGCCTTCGCCGGGGTGACAACTTGTTGTGGGTCCGCAAGGTTATCGGGAAAGGTAGCGCTGATCGTAACTCCCCGATCATAGCAGCGCTCCTTGAGGTCGAGCAGGGCCGTCAGGGAATCGGCGGCAGCCAGTTCGACCCCGCCTCTCTCAGCCGCCCCACCCCAGGCCGCCTGCCACTCCCCGAGAATCCGGGCCGCCTCGACGGAGGGAGGTTCCAGCTCGACCGCCACCCGCATCAGCGCGCCCCGGCCAGATACTGCTCGATCTGCTGCTTGTACTGGCTCAGGGCATTGCCGTATTGATCGTTGAGCTGGGTCAAAATTCGCTGCCACTCTTCCTGAAATTTGGGATGCTGGGAGGGTTTGAGCTTCATGGCCATGCCGGTCTTTTGGGCCATGGTCGCCTCCAGCTGCGCCATCTGCTGGGCGAAATGGCCCTCCAGCTGCTCTCTATACTGCTGGCGGTGTTGAAGGTACTGGTCCAGGAGCTTCTTCATCTCGCCGAAGACCGCCAGAAGTTCGCCGCTGCCACGGCCGACCAGGACCAGGCCGTTCATGGCCAGCTCGGCCCCCGCCTGCTGCTCGACCTCCCGGGGCAGAAAGATATTGCGCAGCATGGCCTGGACCACGCCACTGCGAAAGGGCCCTTGCGCGGCCGGAGGTTTGGCTGCAACCAGTCCGGCCAGATCGACCGATTCGCCGCGCAGGTAAGCGGCCGCCGCCCGCATCCCTTCCTTCTCCAAATCATCGCTGCCGACCGGACCCTCGGCGGCCGCCATCCGGGCCGCCCGTTCCATGACCATGTCCATGGTGCTCTTGATTTCAGCCATAGCCTGTTCTCCCTATCTCCGATTCATAATTACCGGTCGAGTCGCCGGAACATTTTATTGTGGTCCCCGGCCCCTTTATACGGCATATTCGTGCAAGTTACAACCGCCCGGCTTTCGGGAGACGCTTGTCAAGTTAAGCATCTTCGACTACATTGCCCGAACCTTTTCCCATCACCGAGCACACAGGTAAACCCATGCGCACCGCCATGTATTACAACAACCGGGACGTCCGGTTGGAAGAGGTCCCTACCCCGACCATCGGCCCCGGCGAATTGCTGGTCAAGATCATGGCCAGCGGCATCTGCGGCAGCGATGTCATGGAGTGGTACCGGCTGCACAAGGCGCCGCTGATCCTCGGCCATGAGATCGCCGGCGAGGTGGTGGCGGTCGGGGCCGGGGTCAAGAATTTTGCCCTGGGCGACCGGGTGGTCGCCACCCACCACGTCCCCTGTTTCACCTGCCATTACTGCCGGCGCGGCCATGAGACGGTCTGCGAGACCCTGCTCAGCGGCACCCACTTCGATCCCGGCGGCTTCTGCGAGTACGTGCGATTGCCGGCCATCAACGTCGAGCGCGGCACCTGGAAGATTCCCGCCCATCTCGATTACGACTCCGCCACCTTCGTCGAGCCCCTGGCCTGCATCCTGCGCGGCCAGCGCACCGCCCGGCTCACTCCCGGCGATTCGGTGCTGGTCCTGGGTAGCGGCCTGGCCGGGCTGCTCCACGTCAGCCTGGCCAAAGCCACTGGCGCCGGGCTGATCGGGGCCACCGACATGAGCCCCTTCCGGCTGGCGGCGGCGGAACGCTTCGGCGCCGCGGCCACCTTCAAAGCCGATCAGGACGTGCCGACTTTGTTCAAGGAGCGAAACGAGGGGCGTGGCGCCGACTTGGTCATCGTCTGCACCTCGGCCAAACCCGCCTTCGAGCAGGCCTTCGCGGCGGTGGCCAAGGGCGGCACCATTCTCTTCTTCGCCCCCACCCTGGCCGGAGTGACCCTGCCGATATCAATCAACGAGATCTTCTGGCGCCGCGACGTGACCTTCGCCACTACCTACGCCGGCAGCCCGGCCGACTGCGTCACCGCCCTGGAACTGATCGCCCACAGCCGGGTGCCGGTGGCGGCGATGATCAGCCACCGGCTGGGACTGGCCGAGGCCGGATTAGGCTTCAAACTGACCGCCGGGGCGGAGGAGTCGTTGAAGGTGATTATCCGGCCGCAAGAGTGACTAGAGGGCCACAGAAGCGGCTGAGGCTTCGATCTATTCCACACCGGACAGGCGAAAGATTGCTTCGTCGCTTCGCTTCTCGCAATGACTGGCATGTCATTGCGAGGGAATGGAATGACCGAAGCAATCTCACCCCAAGGCCCACGAACCCGATGCTTGTTAGTCACCTACATTGACGTTCAACAAATAATTACAAAGCTTGAATACTTTATAAACCAAGGAGACCGACCATGCCCGAAGTAGATAAGGAAGGAAAGGACTATTGCCTGAATGTGCCGGCCAGTAACGACGGCTTTTTCCTCAAGGGCTGCAACTCGCTGGACTGGGGGTTGAAGAACCGGCTCTCCCGGATCTTCAACCCGGCCACCGGCCGCACGGTGATGCTGGCCATCGACCACGGCTACTTCCAGGGGCCAACCACCGGCTTGGAGCGGATCGATGTCAAGATCATGCCCTTTGCCGAGCATGCCGATACCCTGATGCTGACCCGGGGCATCCTGCGCGCCAACGTGCCGCCCAGCTACTCGAAGCCGGTGGTGCTGCGGGCCAGCGGCGGCCCCTCGATCCTGCGGGAACTCTCCAACGAGGAGATCGCCATGTCCATGGAGGACGCCCTGCGCTTGAACGCCTCCGCCCTGGCCATCCAGGTCTTCATCGGCGGCGAGTTCGAAACCCGCTCGGTCCACAACATGACCCGACTGGTTGATCAAGGTTTGCGCTACGGCATGCCGATCCTGGCGGTCACCGCCGTCGGCAAGGAGATGGCCCGCGACGCCCGTTACTTCCGCCTGGCCTGCCGGATCTGCGCCGAGCTGGGCGCCCATTACGTCAAGACCTACTACACCCCGGAGGATTTCGAGACGGTCACCGCCAGCTGCCCGGTGCCAATCGTCATGGCCGGCGGCAAGAAGATCGGGGAGCTCGACGCCCTGACCATGGCCTACAACGCCGTGCAGCAGGGGGCCTCCGGGGTGGACATGGGCCGCAACATCTTCCAGTCCGAGGCGCCGATTGCCATGCTCAAGGCGGTCAAAGCGGTGGTCCATGAGAACCTGCCCCCACAGCAGGCCTTTGAGATGTATCAGGATTTGCGGAAAGGTTAAGTTACCCACGACTCAAGCCGGACAGGTCAAAGCCGTCCGGGTGCAGGACCAGGGCTTCCTCGGCCATTTTTTTCAACTCGCCGCGAATCTGGTCGGGCCGCACCAGGGGCGGGATGACCGGCAGGTGATGCTCGATGGCCTCGGGCGGCTCCAACCTGAGCTTGGCCGCCATCTCATCGCCGACCCCGGTGACGATCGGCCCGGCCAGACCACTGTGGTCATCGCCGTCCAGCTGGCGCAGAAACCCCAGCATGCTGCTTAAGTCATTCTTCTGGTAGAAGAGCTTGATCTCCGCGGCGATAAACGCCTGGGTATCGAGGAGCTCGCCGAACTTCTCCCGGTAGTTATCCACATCGGCCACCAGCAGTTCGTAGCAGTCGAGCAGGAGGTTCTTGAAGCGGCCGGCCCGGGTGAGCCCCGTAACCTGAAAGGCGGAGAAGACCCGGGCTCGGATGGTGAGCGAGGAGAGCAGGTATTCATCGTAGAACAACACCTCCTCGATGCCCGACAAGATCAGGAAGCGCTCGATCAGGGTCCGGTCCTGGAGGAGGATGTAGATCCGGACCAGGTCCATGACGATCCGCTGCTCGGAGGTCAGGCTCTGGCGGCGGACCAGAGCGGCCAGTTTCTCCTTGTCCTCCTCAATGAGCTTGCGAAACCCGAAGTAGCGTTCGGCCATCTCCTTCTTGATCTCGTAAGTCATCACCTTCGAAATATCGACATCCATAACCGCTCCTTTGCCGTTGGCCAAGCACCCCAAATGATCCAGAGACTGCCCCGCTGTCCTGGTTAACAGGATACCCGCTTTGCTGAGGCTTTGCCCGTGCAAAAGCCGCCCGCCCTCCGCTGCCGCCGCTGCGAGCCGCTGCCTGGCGGGAACCTGTCGAGCCAGCCCGGGAAAGCAAATAGCATTGGGGTAGTCGCGCTGATCGTGTATACTTTCGGGATGTTGCCCAAATCCCCACTCCCCGATAATAATGACGCCGTGCAGCGCGTCAAGGACGCCGCCGACATCCTGGAAATCATCGGCGAAGTCGTCAGCCTGAAAAAGGCCGGGGTCAACTACAAGGGTTGCTGCCCCTTCCACTCGGAAAAGACCCCCTCCTTCACGGTCAACCCCCAGCGCGGCTCCTTTCACTGCTTCGGCTGCAGCGAAGGCGGCGACGTCTTTTCCTTCTACATGAAGTATCACAATACCACCTTCCCGGAGGCCCTGCAGAACCTGGCCCGCCGCTACAATGTTCTTCTGCCGGAAAAACCCTTGAGTCACCAGGACCAGGCCCGGGCCAAACAGAAATCCGGGCTCTACGAGGTCCTGGCCAAGAGCGCCGATCTCTACCACCAACTGCTGGTGCATGGCCAGGAAGCGGCCGGGGCACGCCGCTACCTGGAGGAACGGGGCATCCCGCCGGAGACCACCAAGTCCTTCAAGCTGGGTTACGCCCCGGCGGGCTGGGATTTCCTGGCCCGGCAACTGACCGACCCGGCCGAGGTGGAACTGGCCTTGGAGGCCGGTCTGCTGGTCAAAAAAGAGCGCGGCGGCCATTACGACCGCTTCCGCGACCGGCTGCTCTGCCCGATCTTCAACCTGGCCGGCCAGGTCGCCGGCTTTTCCGGGCGCATCCTGGGCGACGGCCAGCCCAAGTACATGAATTCCCCGGAGAGCCCGGTCTACGACAAGAGCCGCCTGCTCTTCGGCCTCTACCAGAACCGGGAGGCGATCCGCCGCCAGCGTCGCTGTCTGCTGGTGGAAGGCAACTTCGACCTGTTGGCCCTGGCCGCCCAAGGTCTGGACTACGCCGCCGCCCCGCTGGGCACCGCCTTGACTGTTCAGCAGGTCCGCGCCCTCAAGGGTTATGCCGAGGAGGCCGTCATCCTCTTCGATGGTGACGCCGCCGGAGTGAAGGCAGCGGTGCGGGCCGTCCCCATCTTCCTGGCCGAGGAACTGCCGGCCCGGGTGGTCGTCTTGCCCACCGGGCACGACCCGGACACCTTCGTCCGGGAGTTTGGCCGGAAAAAAATGGAAGACCTGGTGGCCCAGGCCATGCCGCTGGCCGATTTCGTCTTCACCAGCCTGCTTGCAAGATACGGCTCTGGACTGGAAGGCAAAGCCAAGATCGGCGCGGAACTGCGCACCATGCTGACCGGGCTGGCCGGCCATCAACTGCAGCACTCGCTCTTCGTCGCCCATTTCAGCCAAAAACTTGGCATCTCCCCGGAGCAAATGGTCTCGGGAAAGGAGCCGAAGCCACCAACGCCTCCAGCCCCACCCGCCCTGTCGAGGCATACCGAGAAATCCCTGCCGCAAAAGCAAAAACAACTTCTGGAATTTTTAATTATTTTCCCAGAATACTTGCAAAAATTCCTGGAAGCTGGCATTGAAGTAATGATTACCAGTCCGTTCGGCTGCACCATCCTCCAACACTTGCGGGAAGCGGTGCGCTATGAATCAGGGCGACATGACCGTTTGTTAGACCTGGCCGCCGGGCCGGAGAAGGCTTTTATTTCCCAACTACTGATTACCGCCCCGGCCTTTACGGACGAGTTGCGGGAGTTGGCGGCGGCAGAAAAACTGAACTGGTTGCGCCAGTGCGGGATCAAGCTCAGACTGGAAGATCTCACCAAGCAGATTAACGAAGCCCAAAAAGCCGGCGATTTCGAGCACCTTATGCGATTGATCGAGCGAAAAAAAGGCCTGGACAATGAACTGCTAACGCAGAATTCCGCGTTCCCCAGTCAATCCGAGGATGGAAAGCGATGAAAGGCGGCAAGTCCAGGGACAAAGAAGCGCTTCCCGCCATCACCCAGTTTGACGAGGAAGAGCCTGAACTCGCGGCCGACTCGGAACTCGAAGAAGGGCCGGCCGTCAAGGCTGAAGCCGCCGAGGAGCTGGACGAGGATTACGATAACGAGGCCATCGACGAACTGACCTCCATCCTGGGCGACGAAGTCACCGCCGGGGATAGCGGCCTCTTCCAGCCCGACCCCGATGAAGACACCGAATTCCTCTCCCAGGAATCCCTTGACCCGGTCAAGGTCTATCTGCGGGAAATGGGTGCCGTCTCCCTGCTTAACGGCAAGCAGGAAGTCGAACTGGCCAAACAGATCGAAAAAGGCGAAAAACTCGCCCAGAGCACAGTGATCACCACCTATGTGGCGCTCAGCGTCATCAAGGGGCTGGCCGACGACCTCCAGACCGGAAAACTGGCCATCGCCGATGTGCTGGCCGGCATCAACGAAACCGACCCAAAAGTAGCCAATCAAATCCGTGATCGTTTCATCTGGAAGGCCAGCGAGGCGGACCGCCTTTACCGGGAAATGGACGCCTTCCGGCAGGATCTTGAGGCCCCCGGCCTGGACCGCGACGGTTTCATGAAGTCGTCCATCCGGATCGAGCGCAATGAAAACGCCATCGTCAGACTGTTCCAGGACGACCGGATCAACCGGCAGCACATTAACGAGATCATCGATAAACTGCAGCGGTTGGCCCAGATGATGCGCGAGGCCAAGGAGCGAGCAGTCAAGGCGCGGGCCAATGAACAGACCCCCCGCACTGCCAACGGCAGCACTGCTGACGAGCTCCGCCTCAGCCTGATCGAATCCAAACACGGCATCGATTACGACACCCTCAAACCGCTGATGGACAAGGTCCAGCTCGGTCTGGATTCCGCCCGGCAGGCCAAGAAATACCTGGTTCAGGCCAACCTCCGGCTGGTGGTCAGCGTGGCCAAGAAGTACGCCAACCGGGGGCTGCAGCTCCTCGATCTGATCCAGGAAGGCAACATCGGCCTGATGAAGGCAGTCGACAAGTTTGAATACCGGCGGGGCTACAAGTTCAGCACCTACGCCACTTGGTGGATCCGCCAGGGCATCACCCGGGCCATCGCCGACCAAGGGCGGACCATCCGGATTCCGGTCCACATGATTGACACCATCAACCGCCTGATCAAATGCTCCAAGAAGATCGTCCAGGAAACCGGCGACGAACCGACTACCGCCGAACTGGCCCGGGAACTGGAAATCGACGAGGCAAAGGTCAAAAGCATCCTCAAAATCTCCAAGGAACCGATCTCGCTCGACACCCCCATCGGCGGCTCCGACGACAGCTTTCTCTCCGACTTCATCATGGATGAATCCTCACCATCACCCCAGGAAGCCACCATTCAGGAAAGCCTCCGCCGTAGTCTGAAGAATGTCCTTTCCACCCTTACCCCCAGGGAGGAAAGCGTCCTCCGCCTGCGCTTCGGCCTGGACACCGAGGTGGATTTAACCCTGGAAGAAGTGGGCAAAACCTTCTCGGTAACCCGCGAAAGAATTCGCCAGATTGAGGCCAAAGCCATCAAGAAGATGAAGCACCCCAGTCGCAAGGATCCTCTGGCCAGTTTCAACGAGGATCGCTGACCACCCGACTGCCCTCTTCGGCTCTTGTCACCCCCCGTGTCTTTCAATAAATTTGTTGACAGACCAAGTCCTTGCTTTATAGTTTCACCAGTTTTTTCCCTTGGCAAAACGCCCCTTCAGCCAACAAAAAGACAATTAAATTAGATGGTTGCAGCACCAACTACACCGCCGGCGAGAAAGGATATGGGCCATCTGGAAGAGTGGCTGACTCTCTATCTCACCCCCGGCCTTGGTGGAGTCGGCTGTAAAAATCTGGTTGACTGGTTCGGTAGCCCGGGACGAGCTCTCAAAGCGTCCCGCCAGGAACTCGCGAAAGTAAAAGGGCTGCGGGAAAAGGGCCTCGATGGCATAGGGAGTCCTGAACCGCGCCGAGCAGCCGAGTTGGAACTCCAGCGCGCCCAGAAGCTCGCCCTGGCGGTGATCTGCCCCGATGACCAGGAATACCCGGAGTGGCTGCGCCACATCGCCAATCAGCCGGTGATCCTTTACATCAAAGGCGACCCGGCGGCGCTGGCCGAACCGGGGATAAGCGTTGTCGGCTCCCGGGCCGCCAGCTCCTACGGTCTGCAGATGGCCGGGACCCTGGCCGGACAACTGGCTGGCCAAGGTATTACCGTAATCAGCGGCCTGGCAGTGGGCATCGACTCCGCCGCCCACCGTGGCGCCCTGAAAGCCGGCGGACGGACCGTGGGGGTATTGGGTTGCGGTCTAGACCTGGTCTATCCACCGGAAAATCGCGACCTTTTTGAAATTATTCCGACCCGGGGCGCCTTGGTTTCCGAGTATCCCCTGGGAACTAAACCGGATGGCTTCCGGTTCCCGGCCCGGAACCGGATCATCAGCGGACTGTCCCGGGGGGTGGTGGTGGTCGAGGCCACCCTGAAGTCCGGTTCCCTGATCACCGCCGATCTGGCCCTGGAGCAGGGCCGGGAGGTATTTGCTGTACCCGGACGGGCCGATTCGCTCAAGAGCGCCGGCTGCCATCACCTGTTGCAGCAAGGCGCTAAACTGGTGATGTCATCAGCCGACATTCTCGGTGAATTCGGCGCCGTTCAGCCCAGACAAAAGATAATTGGCGACAAATGCCCGTCCGTGCCTCCCCCGGTCGAAGAATTAAGCGCCGAGGAGCGGGCGATTATGGCCGGGCTGGAGATTTATCCCAGGAACATCGACGAGGTCATCAACGCCTGCCGCCTGCCGGTGGAACTGGTCAACGAACTCCTGCTGATGCTGGAGATCAAGGGTTACTGCGAAGTCCTTCCCGGTCGCCAGTACCAGCTTAAATAGTTTCTGCCGGAAACCGAAAGAAGTTGCCACCAATCATGATGGCTTCGCAAGAAGTAACCATAACCGCATAGATGGCAAAGCACAAAAGTTCGATAAACAAGGCGTAGTGGTGTCGTGAAAGCGGAAGCATACAGGTGGTATGCTGAGCATTTCGCGTACCCGCTACAACGCGGTTGATCGGACTTTTTGCGAAGCCATCAATCATTATACCGGAGCCAGCATGGCCAAGTCCCTGATCATTGTAGAATCCCCAGCCAAAGCCAGAACCCTGCAGAAATACCTGGGGAAAACCTTCTCCGTCAAGGCCTCCATCGGTCATATCCGCGACCTGCCCAAGAACAGCCTCGGGGTTGATCTGGAGAACGGTTTTGCGCCCAAGTACGTAACCATCAAGGGCAAGACCAAGATCATCAACGAACTGAAAGCCGCCGCCGAAAAGGTTGACGAGATCTATCTGGCCCCTGACCCTGACCGGGAAGGTGAGGCGATCGCCTTCCACATCTCCGAATCACTCAAGAAATTGAAGAAGCCGATGCACCGGGCGCTCTTCCACGAACTTACCAAAAAGGCTATTCTGGAGGCCATCGCCAATTCCAGCGAGATCAACCAAAAGCTCTTTGAGGCCCAGCAGGCCCGGCGCATCCTGGACCGGCTGGTCGGCTATCAGATTTCGCCGCTGCTCTGGGAGAAGGTCCGCCGCGGCTTAAGCGCCGGCCGGGTGCAGTCGGTGGCGGTCCGGATGATCTGCGAGCGCGACCAGGCCATCCGGGATTTTATCCCCGAGGAGTACTGGACCATCACCGCCGCCCTGGCAGCCGCCGCGCCACCGCCCTTCCTGGCCCAGATTGAACAGTTTGACGGGGTCAAGATCGGTCCGAAAAAAAACCGGATCGACAATCAGGCCAAGGCCGAAGAGATTGCCCAAGAGCTGCGGGGGGCAAGCTACACCGTCAGCGAGGTGGAGAAGAAGCGCAAAAAACGCAACCCGGCGCCGCCCTTCATCACCAGCACCATGCAGATGGAGGCCAACCGCAAGCTGCGATTCTCGGCCAAGAAGACCATGTCCCTGGCCCAGCGTCTTTACGAAGGTATTGAACTAGGCCAGGAAGGTCCGGCCGGGCTGATCACCTACATGCGAACCGACTCCACCCGGATCAACGACGACGCCCTGACCGCCGCCCGGGACTTTATCGGCACCACTTACGGCGAGCGCTTCCGGCCCGCCCAGCCCAACATCTATCGCTCCAGAAAAAGCGCCCAAGATGCCCATGAGGCCATTCGCCCCACTGACGTTAACAACACGCCGGAAAAAATGGCTGCCTTTCTGGACAAAGACATGCTGGCCCTCTATTCGTTGATCTGGAAGCGTTTCGTCGCCTGCCAGATGTCACCGGCCGAATTCGACCAAACCACCATCCTGATCGCTGCCGGGCGCTGCCAACTCAAGGCCACCGGATCGGTGATGCGTTTTCTCGGCTTCATGCAGCTTTACGTGGAATCGACCGATGACCCGGCCGGTAGTGAAAACAGCGGTGAAGAGCAGGATCTCCAGCTGCCCGACCTAAAGAAGGGCGACCCCCTGACCCTGAAGGAAATCACCCCCGGCCAGCATTTCACTCAGCCGCCGCCGTACTACAACGAAGCCACGCTGGTCAAAGCCTTGGAGGAAAATGGCGTCGGCCGCCCCAGTACCTACGCCGCCATCATCTCTACCATCCAGGAAAAGGAATACGTCACTCTGACCAACCGTAAATTCGAGCCGACCGAACTGGGCCGGCTGGTCAATGGTCTTCTCGTTCAGCACTTCCCGAACATTCTGGACGTGGAATTCACCGCCGGCATGGAAAGGCAGCTGGATCAGGTCGAAGACGGATCGCGCCAATGGCAGGAACTGCTCGCGGAGTTTTACACCCCTTTCAAGGATACCTTGGATAAGGCCAGGCTGGAGATGGAGACCGTCAAAAGGGCCACGGTTCCCACCGATCTCCCTTGTCCTGAGTGCGAGGGCAAGCTGGTGATCCGCTGGGGGCGTAACGGCGAATTCCTGGCCTGCGAAAAGTTCCCGGCTTGCAAGTACACCCGGGATTTCCGGCGGGATGAAGAAGGCAACATCCAGGCCGTGGAACGGGAGGCAGCCGAAGAATCAGGCGAGGTCTGTGAAAAATGCGGGCTCCCCATGGTATATAAGCAGGGACGCTTCGGGCGGTTTCTGGCTTGCTCAGGCTACCCCGCCTGTAAATACGTCAAGGCCCAGACCACCGGAGTTAAATGCCCCGAGCCAGGTTGTGACGGCGATTTGATCCAGAAGATTTCCAAACGCGGTAAGGTGTTTTACAGCTGTAGCCGGTATCCCAAATGCACTTTTGCCTTGTGGGACAAGCCGGTAAATGAACCTTGCCCGGTCTGCGGAGCAACCTTCCTGGTGGAAAAAGATAGCAAAAAAACGGGGCGGCGGCTGCAATGTCGCAACCAGGAGTGCAAATACAGCCGCCAGCTGGAAGACATCACGCCACAATAGGTCTTTATTGTGCTAACCATTTCAAAGCAAAAAGCTGTGAGTTTGAACAGTTATTACGGCAAGTCTCTGTAGGTAATTTCCCCACCCAGCATGGTCATTACCGCCTTACCGGTAAAGGTTCTGCCGATGAAAGGCGAGTTGCGGCTCTTGGAGAGGATGGAGTCGGCGGAAAAGACGAACGTCTTTTCCGGATTAATAACCGTGAGATCAGCCGGCCGCCCAGGGGCCAGACTGCCTCCCACCACTCGTAAAATGCGGGCCGGATTAACCGCCAGCAACTCCACCAACCGCGTCGGCGAAATAACCCCCTGCCGCACCAGTTCCATGGTAAGCGGTAAAGCGGTCTGGAGACCAATGATGCCGTTGGCAGCCTGATCGAACTCCAACTCCTTTTCAAGGGAACTGTGCGGCGCATGATCGGTGGCAATCGCGTCCAAGGTGCCATCAGCCAAACCGGCCAGCACCGCCTGCCGATCTTGCTCAGAGCGCAGGGGCGGGTTCATCTTGGCGTTGGTATCGTAATTCCCCACCGCTTGATCTGTCAGGGTGAAATAATGCGGGGCAGTTTCTGCGGTGACCGGCTGCCCGAGGGCCTTAGCCCTGCGGATCAGACTGATCGCCTCGCCGGTGCTGACATGGGCGATATGGACCGGCCGGCCGGTCAGCCCGGCCAGGGCCAGATC
Source organism: Deltaproteobacteria bacterium (assembly GCA_020056965.1). Classification (GTDB taxonomy): domain Bacteria; phylum Desulfobacterota; class Desulfobulbia; order Desulfobulbales; family JAGXFP01; genus JAGVGT01. The sequence continues at coordinate 33,400 of JAGVGT010000041.1, read as the reverse complement.
CCGATAAACCGCCACACTTTCGGCGGCAGTTGGGATGCCCCGCAGACCAAGACGAATCGCCATCAGGCCTTCGTTCATGGCCCCGCCCTTGCTTAGAGAAGGCTCTTCGGCGTGGGAGATAACCGGCAGGTCAAAATTGCCGGCGTACTCCAGGGCGCGCCTGAACAGCTGACTGTTGACCACCGGCTGGCCGTCGTCGGAAAGAGCGACCACTCCGGCCGCCCGCATTTCGCCATACTCAGCCAGTTCTTCACCCCGGCTGCCCTTACTGATACAGCCGACCGGGTAGACTCTGGCCGCCGCCCCGACGGCTGCGGCCAAGATCTGGGTGGTTACCGCCCGACAATCGTTGACCGGCGAGGTGTTTGGCATACAAGCCACAGCGGTAAAGCCCCCGGCGGCCGCAGCCCTGGTGCCGCTGGCAATATCTTCCTTGTACTCCTGACCCGGTTCCCGCAAATGCACATGCATGTCGATCAGACCGGGCACCACCCACAGCCCGGACACATCCAAGTCGAGACAGTGCGTTGGCGGTCGACGCTTGAAACCGCCGACAAAAATCTCTTCAATCCGGCCATCACGCACCAGCACATCGGCATGGGCATCAAGCTGGTTAAGCGGATCAATCACTCGGCCGTTTCGCAACAGCATGGCCGCCCCGGTTTGTGTTTTAGCTCCGGTTTTTGCCCGAGGCATCTCAGTCGCCTCCCATAAGAAGATACAAAAGGGCCATCCGCACCGCCACACCGTTGGTGACCTGATCAAGGATCACAGAGTAAGGACCATCCGCCACGGCCGGATCTATTTCCACCCCGCGGTTGATGGGGCCGGGATGCATGATCAGGGCATCGGGTTTGGCCGCCTTAAGGAGCTGACGATTGACGCCAAAGTAGGTGGCATATTCCCGCAAAGAGGGAATCAGCGGATCATGAAATCTTTCCTGCTGGATGCGCAAGGCCATCACCACATCGGCACCGGCCACGGCCTCACGAGGATCACTGCAGACCGTGGCCCCCATCCCCTCAAGATAGGAAGGAAGCATGGTGGCCGGCCCGCTGACGGTTACCTCGGCGCCCATCTTCTTAAAGCCGATGATGTCCGAATGGGCCACGCGACTATGGGCGATATCACCGATTATTGCGACCTTGAGGCCGGCGATGACGCCTTTGGCCTCCCGGACGGTGAAAAGGTCCAGCAGCCCCTGACTGGGATGCTCGTGGGTGCCGTCACCGGCATTTATCACGGACGCATTAACATGGGCAGTCAAGAGATTGGGAGTTCCGGAGGAAGCATGGCGGATGATGATCAGGTCGGGGCTCATTGCCTCGAGGTTGCGGGCAGTGTCCACCAAGGATTCTCCCTTGACCGCACTGCTGGTGGAGGCCGAGATATTGAAGGTATCGGCACTCATCCGCTTGGCGGCAATCTCGAAAGAAAGCCTGGTCCTGGTGCTGGGCTCAAAAAAAAGATTTACGACAGTCCGCCCCCGCAGGGTGGGAACTTTTTTGATTGCTCGGGTCGATATCTCTTTAAATGATTCGGCGGTTTGAAGAATCAGTTCAACATCATCAGGCGTAAGATCTTCCAGACTGAGGATGTGCTTGTGCTTAAAGTGAAATTCAGCAGCCATAACCATTATGCATAAACATTTTTCGAAACATCAGCCACACCTCCTGAACTACCCGATTACTTAACTCTTCATGCAATCCATGGTGCCACGACAAGACTACTTTATGACGCTGCCAATTCTGCTCCAGCGCACAGAAAAATCTTCCCGATCCCAAGACCAATACATGATGAAAGCCTTGCCTCTAATGTCACTGTAATCGACAAAACGCCAGAATCTACTGTCGTGACTATTATCCCGATTATCACCCATAACAAAAAGCGAATGCGGAGGTACCGTAACCGGGCCAAAATTATCTCTAGGCCCCTCGCTCAGCAAACTGTTATCCGTAAACACTCCTTTATCGTCAACCAATGGTTTTCCGTTGATAAAAACCTTTTTATTGATGATTTCGACAGAATCACCAGGAAGGCCAACGACCCTTTTAATGAAATCCTGAGTGCGATTTATCGGGTATTTAAAGACAATAACATCATTACGAACCGGTTCTTGGATGGGCACAATGACGGTACCGGTAAAAGGGTTCTTGATACCGTAAATAAACTTGCTGACCAGGAGATGGTCACCAATCAGCAAAGTCGGAATCATTGACCCGGAGGGGATCTTGAAAGCCTGAACCACAAAAGTTCTGATAAAGACGGCCAAGACCAAGGCTATCAAAATCGCTTCAACATATTCCCGAACTATAGATTTCTTTCTGTTATTTTCAGGTGAATTAGTCAAGAGTCAATCCTTAGAAAAGTTAGAACATACAGGCCAATATTTTTAACGCAAAATGACTGGGAAAACAAGCGTCATAATTTCTCCCCATAATTTTGATATCCAGAACAAACCAAGATAGACACTGGCAAATCTGCAGAAAATTGCTACCGCCGAGTGTCCTAAGGATCAAGACGGAGGACACAACAACCGGCCGCTGGGAAGCCCGCACTGCATCGACATTATCCTGCATGCCCCAATCACATCAATGATGTCGACGCACCCTTGAATTGAAAAATTTCTCCAGGACAATAACGACTTGGCTAAAGAGATTAATAATATATGGCGCAGACATTGTGCGACTGCAAAGCAACCATATAAAATAAAGCATCAACAAACAACGACTGAAGCTTGCATATCGAGATCCAGGCCTCCCCCCCATGAAATAAACATATTTTTTAAACATTTCACCGAGTAACGAAGATTTTATGCTTGACAGAATCCCCCCCGTGTGTCTTTTATTGAATGCAGAAACAATAAAGTAATGCAAGCACCGGAGTAAAAGATACCGATTTAATTAAGCTTTCTCAGACGCCACTCACCTTTACAAGGCGAACGCTTATCAGGATAATTACTTGGAATGATTAATAATTTCACCAGATACGCGCATTCACTAGAGATAACCAACATTAACTGGTTACATAAGACACTTTGTATTTCACCATGAACCAGCTTTACACACAGGTTAAATAACTATGGGTAGTTTAAAACTTCCCAGCTTTAGTTTCAAACTACCTTTTTTCTCGGGCCAGAAGTTGGCTGTGGGTCTAGACATCGGCTCACACTCGGTTAAGGTTTGCGAGTTCAGGCAATCTGGCAATTCCTACAAATTGATCAGTCTTGGTAGTGCAATTTTGCCTCCAAACTGCATTGAAGATGGAGTATTACAAAACCCGGAAGCTGTAGGGAAAGTGATCAGCACTCTTAGCAAAAACCTCCAGATCAAGGGGAAAAAGGTTGCAATTTCAATCTCCGGATACTCTGTCATCGTTAAAAAAATCAATCTGCTGTCGATGGCGGAAAAAGAATTAGCCGCCCACATTCAAGCAGAGGCGGAACAATATATCCCATTCGACATCGATGAAGTTTATCTCGATTTTCAAGATTTGAAGACCAACAGCGCTGAAGATGAACGCACAGATGTAATGCTTGTTGCCGCCAAGAAGGAAGTAGTTGATGGCTACCTCAAAATGCTTCATTCAATTGGCCTTAACACCGTGGTCGTTGATGTCGATGCATTTGCCTTGGAAAACGCTTACGGGGCCAACTTTGGCGGGCAAACCGAGAATGTGGCCTTGATCGATATCGGTGCCTCCAAAATGAACATCAACATCGTTTCAAAAGGCACCTGTGTGCTGACTCGGGACATTGTCCTGGGCAGCCGGCTACTGACCGAAACCATCCAAAGTCACTTTGGCATCTCCTTCGACGAAGCCGAGTCCTTGAAGATTTGCGCAACTCCGGCTGGAGACCGAAAAGCGCAACTTGATGAAATTTTTGTCAACACGTGCTCCCAATGGGTAACCGAAGCCAAGCGAGCCTTGGATTTTTACTACTCAAATTACCCTGATGAAATCATCTCTAAGTTGGTATTGAGTGGTGGTGGATCCAAGGTAAAGGGACTGACTCGTCTCTTTACAGAAGAAACCGGAATTAAGACGGAAATATTCAAGCCGTTCGCCAACGCAGAGGCGGACCAGAATAAGATTGACCCTGATTATCTCAAAAACATCGCCCCCGAAATGGCTCTGTCGGCAGGGCTGGCAACGCGGTCAACTGATATCTAACGGACTGAAAACCGATGATACACATCAACCTGCTACCAGTCAGGCAAATTAAGCAGCGACTGCGTGTCCGCAATGAGGTAGCGATATTTCTCGCCTCGATGGGACTGCTTACCATGCTGATTATAAGCGTAGCGGGGGGGCAAATTATCAAAGTAAATGCCCTCAGCAGCGAAAACAAGATTTTGACTGCCAAGAAGGCTTCCTACCAGCCAATTTTAGAAGAAATTGAAAAACTGAAAAAAGACAAAAAAGAACAAGAAACCAAACTAGATGTCATAAAAAAACTTAAAGCTGTATCGCAGGTAACTGTTCGCATATTGGACGAACTTGCAAAAATCTTCCCGACCAATCGCTTATGGCTGACCTCTCTGCGCCAATCGGGAAACACCATGGATTTGGCTGGTGTTGCCCTTGACAACGCAACCATTGCCCAGTTCATGCAAAATATCACTGAATCACCCTATTTCTCCAGCGCCCTACTTTCGCAGGCTCAGCAAACCGCTGTCGCCGGAGCCAAGCTCAAATCCTTTTCACTGAGCGTGGGCATCGAACCTCCGAGAACTAACGGCACAGAACCTGTCGCGGAGAATAAATAAAATGAGCGTGCAGATTGAAAACTTAAGAGCAGCTTATTGGAATTTTCTCGATAATAAGCTCGCCCCGATGAAACAACAGTTCAAATTATGTATATGGGCGGGTTTCATTGTTGTCCCTTCAATTATCTTTTTTATTCTCTACTACACTCCTACCAGCAAGCAGATTGACAAGCTTGGCAAAGAGAATCTGTTCTTGCAGAGTGAAATCCAAAAAGTCGAAGCAATTGCCGGTAAACTTAATGAGCATAAGTCAGAACGCGCCGCTGTGGAGTTACAACTCAAGGCAGCCGCCATGTTATTACCAAAACAGCAGGAAATACCAAGTTTATTGACCAATATCTCCGAGCAAGGGACCAATTCAGGTTTGGACATCATTACATTTCAGCCTAAAGGAGAGACTCGCCAAGAGTTTTATGCGGTTATTCCGGTTGCCATTTCGGTCTACGGCACATATCACCGAATCGGCTCATTCCTTGACAAGTTAAGCAAACTTAACCGTATTGTTTCGGTAAACAATATTACGCTTAGCAGTCCGCAGATTACCGCTAATAATGCAAAGCTTACTGCCAGTCTTGAGTTGGTGACCTACAGGTTTCTGAGCGCGGCCGAGCAGCAAGTTCCCGGCGCACCAGGTATAAAGCGCTAATAAACTGAATGGCGATAATCAATCCAATGCCCTGTTTGACTATGAAAAAATATCAGTCCGACAAGCTCGTTAAACAGCCACTCCTCTCAAGAGGCAGCGTTGTTTGCTTGCTGATTATGACATTATGGTCCGGTGGCGCCACGGCCGAAGTACTGGAAGCACTCCCAGCACAAAATAACGGCGAAGTATCCTCGCAACCGGTTCAAACCGGGGTCAAGACGCAACCAGATCAACCCCAGGCCCTGACGCAACAAAATCAACTCGCAGTCCAAACCCAGCAGCTTCAAACCACTGATGAGCTTGCTGCGGCTGAAGAAGAAAACACAAAAGTAGCTAAAGCCCTGGAAGAGTTGCTTTTATCCATGAAAATGGGTGATTTTGAATACCAGGTTGAAGAACGTCCCGATCCTTTTATGCCTTTCATTTCCGAAAAAATTATCCAATCGTCTGAAAGCGAATCTGAAGGCGGCGGAAGATTGACTGGAATGCGTCAGCTTGAACCGGGGCAATTAAGTTTGGTGGCAATCCTGTTTACCGAAATCAACCCAATGGCCATGGTCGAAGATTCATCCCAAAAGGGCTATGTAATTCGACGAGGAACCAGAATCGGCAAGTTTGGCATCGTGACAGACATTCTACCGAATGCAGTTATCATCAAGCAGTTATCCTACTCCATGAGTCAAGAAAAGAAATACACCACCGTGGAGATGATTCTAAGAAAAGAGGGAGAAAAGTAGTGGCTACCCTTATGAAAAAAACAATCCGAGCGCTCTGGTCATCTTGGCTGATAACAGCTTTTATGGTCTCAATTTCCTCTGCGGCAGTTCCTTCGGCTGATCCCGCAAAAAGTGGGAAAAGCGGACCAGCGGCTTATCGAATAACAGCAGTAAATTGGGAACAATCCCCTGAAGAATACAGCTTACGAATAAAAGGGGGTTCAGCGCCAACTTATACGATGTACGAACTTTTCGAACCATTGCGGGTGATTATTGACATTGCCGATGCTTCTTTGGAATCCTCTGCGGTACTGCCTTTTGACTTATCAAAGGGACCAGTTTCTCGGGTAAACGGCAAGGTTTTAACTGATAAAAAACCAGCCATAGCTCGCATTGAATTATTTCTCAATGAAGAACACGACTACACCGTTGATCGGAAGGACAACGATATATTCGTCAGATTCCCCAACCGCACCACAGCCCAACTAACCAATACCATTCCCCTCGCCTCCAATGCTGTCAAATCAGTTGTAGCCTCCGGACCCTCCGAATATTCTGCTCCCGCAGGTGTATCAGACGCGGCGGCCAGACAATTATTAACTGACGAAAACATTTCATCTTTGGTCGTAACCGACCATGCCACCAAAGTTACGGATATTGAGGTTATCAAAGATTCAGCTGAAACCAGAGTTTACCTCAAAGCTGACGGCCCAATCAAAGACTACAAAAAGGTATTATTGGACAAAAACCCCTCCGCCAACCGCCCCAACAGGATGTACTTGGATCTTAAAAATTTGAGACTTTCAAAATCGTTTGAGACCAGGTCAATCGGAACAGCTGCCCTTGACAAAATTAGGACCGCGAAGCGGCAAGATGGCTTCAGGATTGTTTTTGATTCGGGACTGGACCAATTATTTGATTATTCAATAAGTGAGCGCCCCGATGGTCTCTTGGTTTCGATCAAGGAGCCGTCCTCAGCAAAAGCCAATATGGCACCTGTTAGAGATAACGCACTCCAAGGACAGAAGAATGGAGACGAAACACTTTCAGTCGCCCAAGAGGCTGGAGACATTGCGCTGTCGCCTATACTAACAGGCTCAGAAGCGGAACCTTCCAAGCCATCTTTATCGTCTTCCACTGTCATCGATGAAACCAACTTCGATGAAAGTGGAAGTGACACACCTAAAAGATCCTTCAAAGCACCTTCCCCCCGCGACATGACCTTCGCTGGATATAACAAGCAACGAATCACGGTGGACTTTTACAAAATCGATCTACACAACGTATTCCGTTTGTTCGGAGAAATCAGCAACCTCAATATTGTCGTCGATGAAGGTGTCGCCGGCTCACTGACCCTGGCGCTCAACGATGTCCCTTGGGATTTCGCTCTCGATATTATTTTAAATCTCAAAGACCTTCAGAAAGAAGAGCGCTTCAACACCATCGTTATTTCGCCAAAAAGCAAATCATTCACATGGCCGGAAAGGGCCTTGGACAATGTCGAATTCAAATCAGACATCAAGATCGAGCAGGCAGAGCAGGCCGCTGATGGTGGACTGAAGATAAGCAAGCGACTGGAAGTACCGGAAACCGTCGTCGAAGCCAAAAAGCTCATCCATCAGGCTAACCTTAGCGAGCGCAAAGGAGATTTTGCAACCGCCATTACCCTCTACGAAGAGGCTTTTGTCAAATGGAGTGACAATATCAATCTGGCTAAGCGCATAGCTGCCTTGTGTCTGGTAAATGTCGAGCAAAACGCCAAGGCGGTACATTATGCACGAACAACGCTCAAGCTCAGTCCCGGAGATAGCGATGCGGCGTTGCAAGCAGCCATCGGCCTGGCCAGGATGAAGAGAACCACAGAGGCCAAAGAGTTCTTTGACATGTCGGTCGCCGGGGATAAGCCCTCCAGTGAAGCCCTCTCCAGCTATTCTTCCTTCTGCGAAGAGCAGCTGGACTTCAACTGTTCATTATCCCAGCTGAAGCGCCATGAGGAGTTACATGGAGATACCCTTGATACCATGCTTAGCAAAGCCCGTATTTATGACAAACAGAGCAAACAAGATTTGGCAGCCAAGGAATATCGGACAATTCTTCTTTCCGGGTACGAACTCCCACCCGACTTGGCGCGCTACGTAAAAGGCCGCGCCGCTTTGGCTGGCCGTTAAGTGGTTGCAAAATAATAACCTGGTCATTCTGGATGGCCGAGACGGCAAAATGGAGTAAGGAGCCGTAAGGGAAAGGGCAAGAATTTGCGCAACTTATTTTGTAACGGCTCCTAACCTTGAATCGAAATTACTTACCTAAACTTAAGCAAGAGAGAGATGCTGAAGATGAAGACTAAAATTTCCAGATACGCATGGGGGCCGACGCTTCTTCTGCTTACCATCATCCTCTTTGCCTGCTCACCGCCACCCCAAGCCCCAGACGAAAGAGAATCCGCGCAATTAACCGAGGAGCCCAAAGCCGCTCCGGGTCCCATCTCCTCGACTACGGCCGCGGATTCCAGCTCTTCACAATTACCGGTGCGATTTCAGACCCCCGGGTACACCGTTGTCGGCAATGAGGACATTGGTGACCTTTTAGGCACCGAAGAAGAATTCACAATCAAGGTCGGCGCCGATATAACTTCAACAGCCGGGCCGGTTGTTCTTCGTGACATTATTAAAAAATTAGCCGCCCTGAAAAACATGAACGTCAGCTGGTCCAGCGATGTTGATCAATATTCTTATGTTGACGTAGATATTCGCGCTGATGACGATTTTTTCAAGTCATTCGACAACTTACTCAGGCAACGTGATTACTTTCACGAAGTCCAAGGAAACACCATCGTAGTAAAGTTCAGAGAGACCAGACAATTCCATCTGGCCATGCCTTTTGTCAATTCCAAGTACGATGCCTCGGTTGGAGCCAAGGTTTCTGATAATTCCTCAAGCAAAATTGATAATAGCGGCAACACCTTCGACATCTGGGACAACGTCAAAAAGAACTTGGATACAGTTCTGCAAATTTGGGAAACCACAAAGGTTACCCAAGAGCCGACTCCAGGTGCCCCTGTCACACCAAAAGCCCCTGGATATGAGGGTGAGGCAGTGAAAACAGGTGAACCCGCTAAAACAGCTGTGGAAATGTCTCGATCACAATCCGCCAAGGGCTACTACACTATCGACAAACCGATTGGCCTGATTACGGTTACCGCACCTCGGCCAATCATGGAGAAAGTCGAAAGCTACCTGAACAACCTTAAGACCGAACTCTACAAACAAATTTCCATCGAAGCCAAAATCCTTGAGGTTACCGTCTTAGACGAGAAAAATGTTGGTATCGACTGGGGTGCGCTCCTCGATTCTGCCAAGTCCTCGGGAGTATTAGTCGAGGCTAATATTGGGAACATTAACTACCATAATCCGCTAGGTGAAAGTGGAATTCGTTCATTAAAACTTACTGTCCCAAATTTTACGCTGTTGCTTGATGCCATTGAGAAACAGGGAAAAACCAAAGTCCTGGCCAATCCTCGGATCAGTGTATTGAATGGTCAGCCCGCCTTAATCAACATCGGCAAGCAAGTCACCTACGTTAAAAAAGTCACATCGACGACCAATGCCACCACCGGTGAAGTCACCTATTCAATCGAAACCGAGGCCCAATCGTCCGGAATCATGATGTCCGTGGTGCCGACTATTTTGGACAATCAGGAAATCATCCTAAATCTCATTCCGGTTACCTCAACCCTCGACGAAAACATGGCCACGGCGAATTTCGGCTCGGCCCAGGTTGGGTTGCCCGTGACCAACGTCCGGGAACTCTCGACTGTAGTCAGGATCAAGCAGGGAGAAATGCTGGTGGTCGGCGGGCTGATTGATTCCAGCGACTCCAATAACGACGCTGAAATCCCGCTTCTGGGCAAACTTCCATTCATCGGCGGTTTTTTTGGCGTAGAAAAAAAGCTCAACACAAGAAGAGAACTGGTAATTCTGCTTAAGCCTGAAATCATATCTTAAAAACGTCCTGTTCAACGCTTTGAAAGGAGAAAGATAATGTCTGCCATAAAATCACTCGCCATCGGATTCATGGCCTTCACACTCACCGGTTGCGGTCAGTTTGTTTCTGAGAAGCTTTCCGTCTCAAGTTCGGCACCGCCGCAAGTCTGCACCGGAAAGAAGATCGTTGTCCTGCCTTTTGCCGACTACTCTTATGAAGAAGACGCAGCCCGGGCTTTCCGTCGCAACATCGACATCATGGACAATCTGACCGCCAGGTTGACCGAAAAGGGCTTCCGTTTGCCGGTGCAGGAAGATCTGCTTAAGTACCTCTCAGACAACAGCATTGTAAAACTAAATGACAAGATGGCAGCCCAATCAGCCAGTCGCGGCACGGTTCAGGGTTTACTCAGTGACGATGAAAGCTGGTCACCGGACATGAAGATGGAACTGGCCAAGCTCGCCAACCCCGGCCAGAAACAGTTTGATCCGCCTGCTCAGGGGCAGAGCACCGCTCTGGATAATGTCACTCTTGCCAAAATCGCCGCCAGTTTTGACGCCGATCTGATCATGCGAGGGCGAATCATCAGGTTTGATCTGGGTGAGGAAAACACCTGGGATCCCCTGAAACGAGGTCTGCTCCCGGTAGTATTTGGTGGCACAAGCCGAGCCCTTTTCGGAGTAACCAATTCAGAAACTTATGATGAATACGGCACAATGCTGGCTGGTGCGGCCTTGGGTATGGCCATCGGCAGCGTGGCGGAGTTCCCTTACGACGAAACCGAGAAGATAAACCCGGACCGGTTTAACGCCTCAATTTGGGGACTAGGAGGAGCTGGTTTAGGTTACATGGCAAGCAAAGGTGGTCATGCCAACCAAGCCGCCGTCCAGCTAAGATTGTGGGTTCAGGATCCGAAAACCGGTGAGGTAATCTGGACCAACAGCGTCAAGGTGCTAGTCAAGCCCCAAACGATTTTTGCTGAGACTCGCGAGGATAAGTTATTCGATACTGCTATCACCCAGGCCGTAGCCGCCTTGGCCAAAGATTTCGTCAATAAATCAAAAGCCGTTCTGTAACCAGTCATGCATCACTTGCACAAGGTTATTTCAACAAACGAATTGCGCGTGAGGATCGGAATGAAATTATTACCCACCAGTTTACTGAGCAACTGGAGAACCGGCAAAAAAGCCACGCTACACGCCTTCTCCGTGCTTGCCGCCCTCCTCATGCTGTCCTTACCGGCCCTGCTGGCCGGATGCTCAGGTGGTGGTGCTGCTGCTCCCGCTGCTGCCGAGGCAACTTCCATCTCAACACCAGCCAGTAATGGTAACATACTGTACGTAAACACCTCCCAAACCTCGATTATTACGGACGAAGACAACAACGCTATCATCACTGCGACCGTAGTCAAAGACAACGTACCACAGGCAAACGTTGCCGTATCGTTCAGCACTACGGCAGGAATGATGAGCGAGGCCACGGCAACCACTGGTACAAACGGCAAAGCCAGTATCACTTTGACATCGGGGCCAAGGGCCAGCAATCAGGTAGCAACTGTCACGGCCTCCAGTTCGGGGGCTTCGGCGAGTGTTCCCGTTCAAATCACCGGCAACACCATGACCCTGACCATCCCTCAGGCCAATATGGCAGTTGGAACTAGCCAGACCCTGACTGCACTGCTTCAGGATGCAATTCCCAAGGGAATTTTCGATGCACCGGTTACATTCACCATCGTGTCCGGAGGCACAGTGATTTCATTGTTACCAGCTTCAGGAACCAGCGACTTAGAGGGGAAAACTACGACGGTAGTTACCGGAGTGGCAGCTGGTACAGCGACAATCTTGGCCAACAGCCTCGGTGCATCTGCCCAAATCAATATTACCGTTGCGGCCGCAGCCCAGGTTTTTGAAATTACCTCACCTACCAGCAATCCCACGTCAATGGCTACCACCGGATCAATGATCGTGACCGTAAATGCACCAGCCCAGGCCAATGTGACGTTCTCAACCACAGTAGGGGTCTGGAATGCCTCAAGCAGTACCGAAACCGTAGCAGTGGTAGGCGGGATAGCAACTGCCACTCTGACCTCAACGGACACCGGTCTTGCCAACATCACGGTGGTAGATACCGCTGATTCAAACACCAATGACACTTTGGAGGTAAGTATTTTCGCCCCAGCCTCTCAGGCTGCCACCATTATCCTAGACGCCTCGCAATACAATATGCCCATATCCATTACCGGCACCCCGGCAAACACTTCATTCATCACTGCGACAGTGCTAACTTTGTCAGACGGGATCGTAGGTAACGCGCAAGTCAACTTCACCATGACCAACCAGCCAGGGGGGGGGGAAAAATTAAACCCTGGTATCGCAACAACTGACAGTTCCGGTCTCGCCAGAACCACCTTTTACTCCGGAACACGTGAATCAGGCTCAGGTGGGGTCAGGATAACCGCAACAGTCGCCGGTACAAGCATTTCCGATTTTGTCGACATCACGATTACCGACCGGCCGGGTTCCATCGTCTTAGGACCCTCTACAGGACTCTCAGGCACAGACATTTACTACGAACAGGAGATCGTCGTAATGGCCGCCGATGCAAATGGTAATCCGGTAGCCAATAAGACTATTTATCTCAAGCTCTGGCCAACCTGGTATTGGATGGGTTATTGGACAGTTACAAGTGCCGATGATCCTAAATGTATGCGACATGATACAGAGTGGCCTTATAGTGGAATTGTACCAATGCCAGTGACCGACTGTGTCAATCCTCCTTTCCACATAAACGAAGACGTTAATATGAATCTGTCCTTGGACGCTTCTGAAGACGATGGGCCAATGAACGTTCCCGATGGCTTTCTGACCCCACCCAACTCTGCCGCCGGAACGATTCCGGCATCGGTCATTACCGATGCAACAGGCAAAGCTTCTTTTACAATCACCTATCTTAAGTTCTACGCAAGTTGGATACATGCACATCTGGAGGCATCTACCTCTGTTCAAATGACAGAAAGCCTAGCAACCCTGGATTGGAGATTATCGGTAACGGCGGAAGATGCAGCGGACTGCTCAACTGCGCGTAAGGTGTTTGATTCACCTTTCGGTTACACTATGTGTAATTGACAAAAATTATTGCGAGTTTCAATAAAAAAGGCCTCCCAACCGGGAGGCCTTTTTTATTGAAACCTTTAATTACATCAATCTATTGGTTTTCCTTGGCCGCCTTCTCTTTCTGCGCCTGGGCGCTCTGGAACAACCCGGCAAAGTTGACCGGATCCATCAGGAACGGCATGAAACCGCCGTCCACCGCCATCTGGCTCATGATCTGCCGGGTGAACGGGAACAGCAAGGTCGGACACTCTACCGCCAGGACTCCCTCAAGGTATTCGGCCGGGATGTTTTTCAGTAAGTAAAGTCCGGCGTGTTCCAGTTCGATGATGAAGACGGTCTTGCCATCCGCAGCCTTTAGAGCAGCATTGATCAGCAGCGACACCTCCCAATTGACCTCATCGAGCTGGTTCCTGCGCACCTCAAGTTTCACATCAACATTGGGATTGAGGTTTTGTTCCTTGTAAACCGTTGGGGCATTTGGGTTTTCAAAGGACAGATCCTTGATGTACATCTTCTGCATTCTAAAAGCCGGCGCATTCTCGGCGTCCACCTGCTGTTCAGTGTTCTCTTCGGACATGGTTCCCCCTGGGGTTTGGTTGATAAAGGTTTCTGCAGTAAAAACTTAATGGTTTAGCAAAAATCAAGAAAGTCGGCATTGCGAGTGAAGTGAAGCAATCGTGCAATTAGTATCAGCCTGCAAATACCAGATTGCTGCGTCGCTTCGCTCCTCGCAATGACATCCGTAGGAACAATGCAAAAATTTTAGTTTGCTCTCAGAGATAATCCCGCAGATAGCGACCGGTATAACCATTGCCTTGGGCCACCTGTTCCGGCGACCCGACCGCCACAATCTCCCCGCCCCCATCCCCGCCTTCCGGGCCAAGATCGATCAGGTAATCGGCGGTCTTGATCACATCCAAGTTATGCTCGATGATAACAACCGTATTGCCGTTGTCAACCAAGCGGTTCAACACCCCGAGCAGATTTTTGATATCGGCCGGGTGCAGGCCGGTGGTGGGCTCGTCGAGAATGTACAGGGTCCGGCCGGTGGCCCGGCGGCTCAGCTCCCTGGCCAGCTTGATCCGCTGGGCCTCGCCCCCGGAAAGGGTCACCGACGACTGGCCCAGGGCGATGTAGGAAAGACCCACATCAAACAGAGTCTGCAGCCGCGAACTGATCGGGGTGATCCGCCGGAAGAAATTCAGCGCCTCTTCGACGTTCATGGCGAGAATCTCGGCGATGTTCTTGTCCTTATAGCGGATATCCAAGGTTTCCCGATTATAGCGCTTGCCTAGGCAGACCTCGCAGGTCACGTAAATATCGGGCAGGAAGTGCATGGCAATCTTGATCACCCCCTCACCCTCGCAGGCCTCGCAACGCCCACCCTTCATATTGAAACTGAAGTGGCCCGGCTTATAGCCTCTAGCCCTGGCCTCGGGCAGACGGGCCAGCAACTCGCGAATCGGGGTCAGCACCCCGGTGTAGGTGGCGGGATTGGAGCGAGGGGTGCGGCCAATCGGACTCTGGTCGATATCAATGACCTTGTCAAACCGCTCCAGCCCCTTGATCTCCCGGCAGGGTCCGGGAACTTCGCGGGCACCGTTGAGATGGACTACCGCCTGCTTATAGAGGGTTTCGATGACCAGAGAACTCTTGCCAGACCCGGAAACGCCGGTCACGCAGGTCATTACCCCGTAAGGAAAGGCGACGGTCACCCCGTGCAGATTGTTGGCGGTGGCCTCGCGGATCAGCAACCACTCCTTCTTGGGCGGCAGCTTTCTGCGCTTGGCCGGCACCTCGATCAGCAGCCGCCCGGCCAGATAACCGCCAGTCAGCGATGCCTCGCATTCCAGGAGTTGCTCGACCGGGCCGCTGTAGACCACCTGTCCGCCATGCACCCCGGCGCCCGGCCCCATGTCCAGCACATAGTCGGCGGCCATGATGGTATCGGAGTCATGTTCCACCACGATCACGGTGTTACCGAGGTCGCGCAGGCTGGTCAGGGTATCGATCAGCCGCTGATTGTCGCGCTGGTGCAGACCGATGCTGGGTTCATCCAGGATGTAGAGCACCCCGGCCAGGCGTGAACCGATCTGCGAGGCCAACCGGATGCGCTGGGCCTCGCCGCCGGAGAGGGTCGAGGCGCGCCGGGTCAGCGAGAGATAACCAAGCCCCACGTTGACCAGAAAGGTCAACCGCTCGTCAATCTCCTTGATTACCCGGGCGGCGATCAATTCCTCCTGGGGCGTAAAGCTGATTGCCGCCAGTTCGCCCTGCAACCTGCCGATGGCCAGGCCGGTCAACTCCATGATCGAATATTTCCCCACCTTGACGGCCAGCGCCTCGGGCTTCAGGCGGGCGCCGCCGCAGACCGGGCACTCCTGTTCGCTCATGTAGCCGGCCAGCCACTCGCGGATCATCGCCGAGGCGGTTTCCATATTGCGCCGGGCCAGACTGGGGATGACGCCTTCAAAGGTCGAACGGTCCTGGACCAGCCGCTGGCCGCGCCGATAGGCAAAATCGATCAGCTCTCGACCGGAACCGAAGAGAATGACCTCCCGGATACGCTCCGGCAACTTGGCAAAAGGCTGGTCGAGATCAAATTTATAATGGGCGGCCAACCCTTCCAGTTGCTGCCCGTAAACCGAAGCCTCGCCATCGTGGGGTCGGAAACGCCGGCCGCCGCCAATCCGCCAGGGATCACCCCAGGGGGCAATGGCGCCTTGGCGCAAACTTTTGGCCGGGTCCGGCACCACCAACTGCGGGTCGAGAAACTGCTTGACCCCCAGGCCGCTGCATTCCGGGCAGGCCCCCTGGGGATTGTTGAAGGAGAAAAGTCGCGGCTCCAGTTCCGGCATGGAGCGGCCGCATTTGGCGCAGGCCGCCTTCTCGCTGAAACGCACCTCGCGATTCTGGTCGGGAAAGTTGACCAGCAGAAAGCCGCCGGACAACCCCACCGCCGTGGTCACTGAATCATAGAGCCGCCGGTCGCTGCCGGCCTTGATTACCAAGCGGTCCACCACCGCCTCGATGTGGTGCCGCTTGTTCTTGTCCAGCGGCGCTACCTCGTCAAGGGAGCAGGTCTCGCCGTTGATCCGCACCCGGATGAAGCCATCCTTCTTCAAGCGTCCCAGGACATCGCGATGTTCGCCCTTGCGCCCCTCCACCAAAGGGGCCAGCAGGATGATCTTGCTGCCCTCCGGCTCCCGCATGAGGTTTTGGACCATGACCTCGATGGACTGGGGACGGATCTCGTCGCCACAGTCCGGACAATGGGGGTGGCCGACCCGGGCGAAGAGCAGCCGCAGATGGTCGTAAATCTCGGTGACGGTGCCAACGGTGGAACGGGGATTGCGACTGGTGGTGCGCTGCTCGATGGAAACCGCCGGCGACAAGCCCTCCAACGAATCGACGTCCGGCTTCTCCATCTGGCCGAGAAACTGGCGGGCGTAGGTGGAAAGCGACTCGACGTAACGCCGCTGCCCCTCGGCATAAAGAGTGTCAAAGGCCAGGGTCGATTTGCCCGAACCGCTGAGTCCGGTGAAGACCACCAGCTGGTTGCGAGGCAGGTCCACATCGATGTTGCGGAGATTGTGCATCCGGGCGCCCCGGATCTTGATGTATTGCGGTTCCATAAAAAACCTATTTAACGCCAAGGCGCAAAGACGCCAAGTTGCGGATTCTTGTTACATACCATTGGAAGCCCGGCGCACTTTGACGGAAAAACTGCCCACCCCGGCATTACGAGCAAGGCCAGTCGGCCCGACTCAGCAGATGAACGCAGACTTCGATCTCTTCCCCAGGAACGAACCGGCCCTGGTAGCCTTTGTGACGAGATTGCTTCGGTCATTCCATTCCCTCGCAATGACGTGCTTAGGTCTAAAATTGAAAAAGTACCCCGTCATTGCGAGGAGCGCAGCGACGAAGCAATCTCATCGCAGAAGCAACCAACCGGGAGCTTTCTCCACTTTGTCTTTATTATGACGGAGGCCTTGGCATCTTTGCGCTTATTCTTTCCTCTTCAGCCTGGCCGCGTAAAAACCATCCACCCCTTGGTCGGGTCGGGTCCGGAAGAAGCTGTCGTCACCCACAAATTCCTGGGCCGCAACCGGCAAGAACTCCCGGCCGCCTTCAACCCGAAAATCCTGATGGTCAGCAAGAAATAGCTCGACCACCTGTTCGTTTTCCTCCGGCTCGGTGCTGCAAGTGGCGTAGACCAGCACCCCGCCCGGGGCCAGCAGGGCGGCAGCCTGGTCCAGCAGGGCCAACTGGCCGGACTGATACCGAGCCAATTCCACCTCGCGGCGGTTCCAGCGGATGTCCGGATGGCGGCGAATTACCCCCAGGCCGGAACAGGGCGCATCGACCAGAATCCCCTGAAATTTTCGATTATCTCCGGCCGCCAGATCGGCGATGGTCCCTGATCTGGTTTCGACCTTACCACTCAGCCCGAGCCGCTGAAGATTGGCGCCCAACAGTTCAAAACGGCGCGCCTCCGGCTCCACCGCCACCACCTGTGCCCCCGGCCCGGCCAGCGCGGCCAGTTGGGTGGTCTTGCCGCCCAAGCCGGCGCAGGCATCCAGCCAAAGCCCCGCGCCCAACCCACCCAGCAGAGGGACGACCAACTGGGCCGCCTCGTCCTGAACCTGAAACAAACCCTCGGCAAATCCCGGCAGGGCCGCAACCGCGCCCCGATAGCCCGGCAGAATCACCGCCGCCGGGGCATAACGCCCGGCCTCGGCGACTATCCCGGCCGCCCGTAACTTCTCCAGCAAATCGTCACGCCCGGCTTGACTCGTGGCCCGCAAGGTCAAAGGGGCGCCCGCATTGTTGGCCCGGCACAGCGCCAGAGCCCCCGCTTCGCCGAAGCGGTTAAGCCAGCGTTCATACAGCCAGCGAGGGTGGCTGAGCAGATCATGGCGCGCCCAGGTTGCACCGGCGCCGTTCAACTCGCCCGGCTGCGGCAGCGTGGTCAACTCCCGGCTAACCCGCCGGAGAACACCGTTGACAAAGCCGGTCAGCCAACGCGGTTGCCCGGCATCCCTGAGCAGCTGCACCGTTTCATTGATGGCCGCCGAAGGTGGCACTCGATCCATGAATAACAACTGGTAAAGCCCGCAGCGCAGGGCCTGGCGGGTCAGGGGCTTCATCTGCGCCAGCGGATGGCTAGAAAGCTTCACCAGCAGCGCGTCAAGATAACCCCGCCAGCAGACCACCCCGTAAACCAGGGCCCGGCAGAACTGGAGGTCGCGCGCCTCGGCAAAGGGCTGCCGCATCGCCTCATTCATCACCAGATCGAGGGGTACCCCCTCATTTTCCCAGCGCCGCAGGATCAGCAGGGCCCGGCTCCTGGCATTATCGGATATTCCCAAGATATTACGCCTCTAGAAAGAAAAGAGAAAGTCAACCGGTCAAAGCGGCGACGGTGGCAAACCGGCCGGTTACCCGGTCGCGGCGGTAGGAAAAGTAGTCGGGACTGCAGCGGGTGCAAAGCCCGGCCCGGCTGATCCGCTCGGGCCTGAGCCCGGCCTCTTCGAGCTGGCGGGCACTGATGGCCGGGAAATCAAAGTGGTCGGCCCGCACCTGAAAGTCATGCATCCAGGCCGGCAACTCCTGCCGGTAATTGATGAATTCGGCGCAACACCGGCCTAGGGCCGGACTGATACCGGCCCGCAGCCGGGCCGGATCGGAGCCGAAGGCCTCGGTCATCGCCCGTACCGTGGCCCCGAGGATGCCGGCCACGCTGCCTCGCCAGCCCACGTGGGCCAGGCCCAAGGCCGGCCCGTCCGGATCGTGGATAAGCACGGCCTGGCAGTCGGCCTGCTGGATCATCAACCCGGCCCGACAGTTGGTGATCAGGGCGTCATAGCCCTCGGCCTCGAAATCGGCCTCCGGCTCGCTACTGATGTGCAAGATCCGCTCGCCATGCACCTGCCGGGCCGAAACCAGGGTGGTTAACCCCAGGGCCTTCTTGAGCAGGGCGCGGTTGGCCACTACCGCCGCCGGATCGTCACCCACCCCGAAACTCAGGTTCAGGGAGTGATACGGGGCGATGCTGGTCCCGCCCTGCCGACCGAAAACCCCGTGCAGCAGAGAGCCAGAGGCCAGGTCAGGGAAATGGCTATAACCAGGCCCCGTAGCGGGCTGGCAGAAAAGAATGCTGTTCATGACCGCACGCAATGACGCTAAAACCGTGGGGACTCGCTCAAAAGCTTAGGGAGAGGCCGCCGCGCAGGGAGTCATCCAGAGTGCGGTCATCGCTACGGTTCTCGAGATCGGCATCGATTGAGGTATAGGAGATAAACACCGCCGCCCGGGGGGCGAAACTATAGGCAACCGCGACCTCTGTTTCCAGCAATCGCTCACCGTCCATGCCGGTTAAAATTTTCGGGCAATAGTAAACACTGCCGGACAGGGTGAGCTTGTCCAGCTTCGGCGGCACAAAGCGAACCAAGGCGCCCAGACCAGCCCCGGCCAGGTCGTCGTCCCCGTCCATGTCGGCGTAATAGCCCCGCACCCCGCCGCCCAGTTCCAGACCGGTCGTGCCCAGCGGCCCCAGAACCTCAAGCCCGACCGAGACCAGCTCGGTGTCCTTGTGATCGTTGTACAGCCCCCGCACCCCAAAAATCGATTGTCCCCGGGCATCCTCGGTGACCGGGATACTCAAGGCCATCTGGGCGGAAAAATCGTTCAAACCCACCGAAAAACTTCCGGCCTGGGCCACTCCGGCCGACAAAACCACTCCAACCACGGCTGGCAACAGACGCTTAATCATTGAAAACACCTCATATTTACAGGATTCTAATTGCCCTTGTCTTTCCTGGTCAGACCACCGAAAGACCGCAAAAAATATGCCATATCACCGGCGCGATGGCAAGGTCCATCCGATTCGCGCCCCAAAAACAAAGGGGGCAGCCCGTCAACCGGACCGCCCCCCTGCAAGGAAGAAAAAAGATTACTGCTTGATGCTGATTTAGAACCAGGCCTCCATGGTCAGATAGACTTGATCCATCTTGTCGACCGGCACATAGAACTGGGCGTACAGGGGATCGTTGGCCAGTTCGTCGACCTTCTGGGGGGCACCCAGCCAGAAGCCGGAACCGGTGTATTCGTAGTCATAATGCTGATAGCCCAGGCGGATGAAGGCCTTGGAGTACTTGGAAATCGCCGCGCCGGCCGGAATGTCGTAAACGGTATACAGTTCATAGACACTGCCGCGGGTAGCCAGCTTGGAGGCATACAGGTCGTCATGCCCGGGAGTGAAAGAGATCCAGTATTCGGAACCCCAGTTGTACTCGGCGCCCAGCTTCAACCCCAGGCTGTCCAAGTCGTAGCGCACGCCCATGTAAAGTGAATAGCCGTCATGATCTTTGGGCTCTTCCCACCAGGAACCGAGGAGGCTGGTGCCCAGCTCATCCACACCCCGGGCATTGGTACGGCTCCAGCCACCGGTGACGAAGTAGTTGAGATCCTGCACCTTGCTCATATACACGGTGGAGGTATGGTAAATATCACCCAGGTTGGCCCGGTTCAACTGCAAATCCATGTTGGAATCGAGAGGGTTGTACTGGGTATTGTCTTTCTCCCAGACCGCAAACTCCAGGGGATTGACGAAGGTGACATTGTCCGGCACGTTGAACATATTGAAGGCGCCGAAGGACTGGAAGTTCAAGAAGCGGCTACCTTTGGAATAGACATCCCAGCTGATCCCGCCGAAATCGACATCGTTCAGGCCGTTGCCGTTGTCGGTGGGGCCGGACTCAAAGCCCCGCCCGTAGCAGAGACGAACCCGGCCGGGGGCGTCCGGGATGCCGAAGAGATTCTCGTAGGCATAACCCAGGGAAAGACCGTCAAAGGGGTAATCCATGTAGGAAATCGGCGTGGCCATTTTCTCATCGAGACCCATGCGCAGATGGGCGGGAGGCCCATCGGTGACCGGCCGACGACCGATCGAGAACCAGACCGGGGTGCCGCCGATGGCGTTCCAGTTCATGAAGGCCCGATCAACGCGAAGCACGGAATCCTGGGGCTGCCGGCTGGCGGAGCCGTCGAAGGCCAGGGAGCTGAGCATGAACTGCCCGCCGCCCATGCCGTTGTTATAGCTGTAATCGGCGGTGTTGTTCTGCATGCCCCAGACCTTGTACATGGCCAAGCGGGCCTTGAACTCCACGTTCTCCATGGCCTTGGCCCGAAAGTTCAGGCGGAAGCGGTTGGTATAGGTGGTGTCGTTCTTATAGGTGGTGGACGGGTCTGGCTGATACTGATTGTAAAGATTCCCAAAGATGGCCTTGCGATCAGCGGCGGGGATCATCTTCATGAAGGCAACCAGGGACTGGACATTGCCGAAGGAGGACGCCACGTCACCGACAGTGGCGCCGCCGGCGGCCATACCACCCAGCAACCCGCCGACAGAGGGGTTGTAGAAGATGGCGGCCAGATCACCGGCTTGTTGAGCGGTCAAAACATTGAACCCTGTAGGTCCGAAAGCAGCTACAAATGAGGCCGGATCAGCAGGAAGACCGCCCAGCATCGCCCCCAGAGGGGTGGAGGGTGTCATGCCGGTAAAAGCCAGCAGTGCCGGCATACCCTGCTGACCGGAATCCAGAACATCGGTAACCCCTCGCGCCACGTCCAGGGCCGTATAGGCGCTGGGGGCATCGGCACTCAGATAATCGGCCCGGAAACGGAAATCGCCGGACCAGTCAATTCGGGAGGCCAGATCCCATTTTTCACTACTCTCTTCGATGGTGGCCAGCTTGGCCTCCAGTTCCTGGACCCGTTTCTCCAGGTCCGCCTCGGTGGCCGAGGCCAGCGCCGGCATGGCCAACAGGCCGGCCAACATCATCGTGGTGAATTTAGTAATCCTCATCTCTCTCCTCACTGATTGTTAAGGAATCTTAACAGGGTCCCTAGCGGAACCACACCCCAAGCCTATTCCAAAGGCCGAAAACGGCCACTCCAACCCTTCCTAAACCTTGCAAATGAATTTCTTGCCGACACAGTCCATGATGCTGGACAGGGCCGGCTCGGCGATGTTGTAGAAAATTTTGCGCCCCTCGCGCCGGCTGCCGAGCAGCCCGCGATCCTTCAACAACCGCAGATGCTCAGAGGCCATGTGACTGGGAATGGCGCACATTTCGGCGAGTTCGCCCACCGAGCATTCCTGCTGGAGGAGGACGTGAATCATCCGCAGCCGGCACGGATGGGCGATGGTCCGCAGACATTCGGCCGCCATTTCCAGGGCACTGTTATCAATGATCTCAATCTTTTTCATGGTTTACAAATCTTTACATCTAAACATTCCGACATGTCAACATCAATCTTGGGACCATGCCCCACGCCCCGGCTGGCCAAGTGGAAAAAACTCTTGCCTCCCAAAGGCTCTATGGTAAATATGATGGCGACTTGCTAAGGCAGTCTAGAAGGGTCGAAAGATGTTTGGCAAGTCCGGCACTAAATAATTTCCACAAATTTCGTAAATAATTTTTCCACTATCTGACCATTACGGACAGCGTCGCCCCTGGGAACCACCCGGCCACCGATCTGATCTCTACCGATTTTCGCCCGGAGCGCCAACCTCCCGCCCGCCCTCCCGTTTTCCGAGGGCCGGTGGGCCGCCTCCCCCAAAACCAACCGTCAAAGGAGCGAATATGTACTTTCAGGATATCATTATGGAGCTGAACCGGTTCTGGGCCGAGCAAGGCTGTGTGGTCCAGCAACCCTATGACATGGAAGTCGGGGCCGGCACCTTCCACCCCTCCACCCTGCTGCGCGCCCTCGGGCCGGAGCCCTGGCGCACTTCCTATGTCCAACCGTCGCGCCGTCCCACCGACGGCCGCTACGGCGAAAACCCCAATCGTCTCCAGCATTACTACCAATATCAGGTGGTCATCAAGCCCTCGCCGGCCAATATCCAGGATCTCTACCTGGAAAGCCTCCGCCGTTTCGGGCTCGACACCTTGGAACACGACATCCGTTTCGTCGAGGATGACTGGGAATCCCCCACCCTGGGCGCCTCTGGCCTGGGCTGGGAGGTCTGGCTGGACGGCATGGAGATCACCCAGTTCACCTACTTCCAGCACGCCGGTAGCCTGGAGCTGCACCCGATCACAGTCGAGGTCACCTATGGCCTGGAGCGCATCGCCATGTACCTGCAAAAGGTAGACAGCGTCTACCAGATCGCCTGGAACGAACAGATCACCTACGGCGACATCTTCCACCAGGCCGAGGTGGAATTCTCCACCTTCAACTTCGAAGAGGCCAACGTCGATTTTCTCTTTTCCCTCTTCGACAACTGCGAGAGCGAGGCCCACCGCCTCCTGGACAAGAACCTGATCCGGCCGGCCTACGACTACTGCCTCAAATGCTCGCACACCTTCAACCTGCTCGACGCCCGCAAGGCGATCAGCGTCGCCGAACGCACCCGTTTCATCGGCCGGATTCGCAATATCGCCCGCAAGGTGGCGGTGAAGTACACCGAACAGCGTGAGGCTTTGGGGTATCCTTTGCTGAAAGGCAAAAGTTAAAAGGGGCAAGGCAAAGGGCAAAAGGGTCAGGGCAAAAGTGAAAGTGATAAACGAATCCACGGGGAAAAAAGTTGATCCTCCACGGAATCTCGCGGAACGGTTGCTTGATTTCGGGGCAGAAGTGGTGAAACTGACGGAAGGGCTGCCAAACACGATTGCCGGCAAAAGGATTGGAGATCAACTGCTCCGGAGCGGGACTTCGGTGGGGGCGAACTATGAGGAGGCCCAGGCCGCCGAATCACGGAAAGATTTCATCCACAAATTACAGCTGGCCCTGAAAGAATTACGCGAAACACACTATTGGCTAAGGCTTCTGGGCAAAGCCGATATAGTCAAAAGCGAACGGTTGACCAGCATTCAAGACGAATCGGAGCAATTGAAGGCGATACTATCCAAAGCAGTGATCACGGCAAAAAAGAACAAGTAAGCAGAGCCCAGAGACGGCTTCCTAATCTTTTTGCCTTTTGCCTTGGCCCATTTGCCTTTTCCCTTAACTTTTAATAATTGGCGGAAGTGCATGGGAATCGAACCCACCTGCCAGGCTGTTAACCCGGCACACCGGATTTGAAGTCCGGGAGAGCCACCAGTGCCCTTACCACTTCCTCCGCCACCGCCATGATAATGGCCGCCCCTGGGCGTGACAACCCTTTTCTGGCTCTATTTCCAAAGAAATATCTTTACACCTGATTCCCATTGAAATAAAAGGCGCGTTTGTTTTATTATCCGGCAGAACCGGACGGGGACCGGCGAGCCTAGACTTTCCGCTTCCATCCATCCACCCCCAGGACAACCCGCTCAGGAGTAACCGCTTTATGAAATGTGAGCGCCTCATCAAGCTCATCAAGAACTGGTACATACAGGTGCAGGACGAGGCCATGGCCCCGGCCCGCATGGTCGATTTCATGCGCACCCACCTGACCGACTGCCAGGTCTGCAAGACCGACCCGGGCATCGACTTGGAGATCAAAAAGATCATCGAGATCATCATGCCCGCCGCCAAGACACCCAAGGCCATTCGCAAGGAAGACGCCCCGGGAGCGGGGGACCTGGAAGAGTTTGATGAGGCCGGCGACGAAACCGAAGACGGTGATGTAGCTGACAGCGACGAGGAGACCGACGACGGCGAAGAGAGCGGCGACGGCCTTGAGGATGAGGAACTTGACGACCTGGACGACGACGACATTTAGTCGCCTCGCAGCTCATCTGTAGGAGTTATGTAAACGCCCTCGAAGGGCGTTTTGCATTTATGGCCAAAACCGGTCTAAATCGACCGACTCGCGCAACGATAACTCAGCTGGGTGATTGGTACTTCCCTTCGTTCTTGCGGCTTGCTGCGCGGACGACTAGCTTCGGTCTTTTCACCCGAGCGACTACGAAGCCGTTTTATTTATCAGAATTGTCTGGATAGTTGGATAACTGACAAATATTAGTTATGATCCCTTTTATGTCTCCTGCAAACGGTTACCGATCAAAGGCGTAGCAAATGTCCGCCGTCGAATCCATCAAGTCCCATCTGGGCAACCTGTTCAGGTCGGGGAAGACGCAGGCAGCTTTGCGCTTTTCCGTCACCCTGTTGCTGCTCTTCCTGGTGGCCCGCACCGGGGCCGACCTGACCTGGCAGGCAGGCGCCTCTTTCCTGAGCAAAGGTCGCTCCGCCCCTCCCGGCCAACTTCCCGGGCAAAAAGCGCCCGCCGGCCCCCGGACTTCCCAAAACCGCCTGCCTGCTGCCACCGAAGAAATCGCCCTGTTCGGCCAGGCCGCCGGAGCCTTATCTCCTCAAGGGGGCCTGGTTGAAACCGCCCCGGCCACCAATCTAAACCTGGTACTCAAGGGAATAGTCGCTGTTCGCCCCATGCGCCGGGCCTTGGCAATCATCGCCGAGCGGGGTAGCGCCACCGAGCAGCTGTACAGCCAGGGCGAGGAGATTTCCGGCAACGTGGTCATCCGGGAAATCCACCCGGACCGGGTCATCATCAGCCGAACCGGCATCTTGGAAACCTTGTATCTGGAAGGATTTGACAAACCCGCTCCCACGGCGGGTCCGGTGCCAAGGACTGCAGCACCAAGGGCCGCCGGCGATTATATCCAGCCCCGCGGCGATGGGATAAACTGGCAGATCAAGCGGGACTACTGGGATGAAAAGCTGGCCGACGTCCCCGGACTGGCCAAGGAGGTCGGGGTGGAAGTCTATTCGGAAAACAGCCAGCAGAAAGGTTACCGGCTGGTTGCCGTCCAAAACAGCAAGCTCTTGAATACCCTGGGTCTGCTGCCCGGCGACATTCTGCTGAGCGTCAACGGGCGGGCCATGAACAACATTCAGGAAGGTCTTGCCGCCTACCAGTTAGTTAAAAATGGCGGTCAGGTCACCGTTGAAATCAACCGTAATGGCCGCCGCGAGTCCCGGGTATACAATATTGGTGGCTGACCAGGAAAAAGATCGGAGCCGTTCAACAAGACCAAAATTGCCCAAGCCATTTTATAACGGCTCCTAACCCAGAGAGACAACCTCATGAGCACACGCCGACATCTCACTACCCTGGCCTTTTCCCTGCTTCTGGGGCTGACCATTCTGATCCCTTTTCCCCTGACCGCCGCCGAGCAGGTAAAGGAAGGGACTCGCGTTACCCTCAACTTCCAGGACGTGGACATCGCCACGGTGGTCGCCAGTATTTCCAAGATCACCGGCCGGACCTTCATCATCGACCCCCGGGTCAAAGGCAAAGTCACCATTATCGCCGCCCGCGACGTCCCCGAAAAAGAGGTCTACCCGATCTTCCTGGCCATCCTCCAGGTCCATGATTTTGCCGCCGTCGAGGATGGCGAGGTCACCAAGATCATCCCCCTGGAGCAGGCCAAGCACGACGGCTGGGGTCCCTTGCCCGACGGCGAGACCGAGACTCCCGCCGACAGCATGGTCACCACCCTGATTCCCCTGCAGCATGTGGCGGCCGACAAACTGATCGCCGTCCTGCGGCCGCTCCTGCCGCCCAAGAGCTATCTGGCCGCCCAGCCGGACAGCAACCTTCTGATCATCTCCGACCGGGCCGGCAACATCGCCCGTCTCCAGCAAATGATCGACCAACTCGATCAGGACCGCAGCGGCGAGATCGAGGTGGTCAAACTGCAGTATGCCGCCGCCGCTGATGTGGTCAGGGTGATGACCGGACTCACCGGCCAGGCCGCCAAACCCCCGGGCGACAGCAGCGGCTTGAAGCTGATCGCCGACGAGCGGACCAACAGCGTCATCATCAGCGGCGGGGAGGGCGAACGGCTGCGGGCCAAGGCCCTGGTTGCCCACCTGGATACCCCCATCGAGGTCGAAGGCGACACCCAGGTGGTCTTTCTTAAATATGCCAAGGCCAAGGACCTGACCCCGCTGCTGACCAAGATGGAACCGGCCCGGGCCGCCAGTCCCGGCCAGGCTGCCGTTCCAGCCTCCGCCGCCAAGGGGCTCGACTTCAACATCCAGGCCGACGAGGCCACCAATGCCCTGATCATCACCGCCCCGGCCGCCACCATGAAGTCCCTGCAAGGGGTAATTCGCAAGCTCGATATCCGCCGGCCCCAGGTCCATATCGAAGCGGTCATTGCCGAGATCAACGTCAACCCCAGTGCCGAACTGGGCGTGCAGTGGCGAGGCACCGATATCGTGGCGGGTAGCAACCGGGGGTTCATCGGCGGCACCAACTTCAGCAATGGCAGCAACCCCTCCATTAACAGCATGAGTACCGCAGCCGGCTTGACGGCCGGTTTAGCAAATCTCTCCGGCTTCAATCTTGGCTATCTTGACGGCAGCACCACCATCGGCGGCGTGCAGATCCTCAACCTCAGTGCCCTGGTCAGCGCCCTGGCCAGCAACAGAGATTCCAACATCCTCTCCACCCCCTCGCTGGTCACTATGGATAACGAGGAGGCGGAAATTATCGTCGGCGATAATGTCCCCATGGCCACCGGTAGCTATACCGGCGTCGGCAGCACCAGCACCACCGTGCAGAACCCGTTCACCACTTACGAACGCAAGGATGTTGGTCTGAAACTGAAGGTGACCCCGCAGATCAACGAGGGGGACACCATCCGCTTGAACATCGCCCAGGAGGTCTCCAGCCTCAAAGACACCACCATCGGCCTCCAGACCACCGCCACCCGCTCGATCAAGACCAACGTCATCGTGGACGACGGCCGGATCCTGGTGTTGGGTGGACTGATCAGTGACGACATTCAGGAAACCGTCTCCAAGGTGCCACTCCTAGGCGACATCCCCTTCCTGGGCTGGCTGTTCCGATACACCACGTCCAGCCACAACAAGCGCAATCTGATGATCTTCCTGCGCCCCACCATCCTCCGCGACCAGGCCCAGGGCAGCCGCATCACCTTCGATAAGTATGACTACATGCGGCGCCTCCAGGAAGAACGGAGTCGCGATGGCGTGGCCCTGCTGCCCCAGGTCGTCCCGCCGGTGCTGCCGGCCATGGAAGTCAACCAATAAGGTCTTCAGCCATGCCTTTGGAAGAAACCACCCCCGGCGAAACCGCCACCCGCACCCGGCTGCCCTACAACTTTGTCCGGCGGCACGGGGTCTTTCTCGCCGAACGCGAGGGCGAGCAAATCCGGGCGGTCTGCCGGCCCGGTCTTGCCCCCCGCATCCTGGCCGAGGTCCGTCGGCATGCTGATTTTCCGGTGCTGCTCGAAGAGGTCTCCCCGGAACGCTTCGACGAACTGGCCCGGAAATTCTATGAATCCGGGGCGGGCGACACCATTCAGATCGCCGACGATTTAAGCGACCACCTGGACTTGCAGGCCCTGGCCCAGCAGATGCCGGTCACCGCCGACCTCCTGGAAAGCGAGGACGGCGCCCCGATCATCCGCTTGATCAATGGCTTATTAACCGAGGCGGTGCGGGAAAATGCCTCGGACATCCACATTGAGTCCTTCGAAAACCGGCTGGTAGTGCGCTTCCGGGTCGACGGCCAGCTCCGCGAGGTCCTCCAGCCCAATCGCGGCCTGGCGGCCCTGATTATCTCCCGGATCAAGGTCATGGCCGATCTCGACATCGCCGAAAAACGGTTACCCCAGGATGGCCGCTTTTCGGTGCGGGTGGCCAGCCACCCCGTCGATGTCCGGGTTTCCACCATCCCTTCCGCCGCCGGCGAACGGGTGGTGCTGCGCCTCCTGGACAAACAGGCCGGGCGGCTCGATCTTGAGCAGTTGGGGATGTCGCAGGAGATGCAGGATCGTTTGGACCACCTGATCCGCCGGCCCAACGGCATCATCCTGGTCACCGGTCCCACCGGCAGCGGCAAGACCACCACCCTCTACGCCGCCATCTCCCGGCTGAACGAGTCCAGCCGCAACATCATGACCGTCGAGGACCCGATTGAATACTACCTGGACGGCATCGGCCAGACCCAGGTCAACACCAAGGTGGAGATGACCTTTGCCCGGGGACTGCGGGCCATCCTCCGCCAGGATCCCGACGTGGTGATGATCGGCGAAATCCGCGACCGGGAGACCGCCGAAATCGCGGTGCAGGCCAGCCTCACCGGCCACCTGGTCTTTTCAACCCTCCATACCAACAACGCCACCGGCGCCGTGACCCGGCTCCGGGACATGGGCATCGAGCCGTTTCTGCTGGCCTCCACCTTGAGCGGGGTCCTGGCCCAGCGGCTGGTCCGCCTGCTCTGCAAAAAATGCCGGGCGCCGCACCAGGCCAGCGCCGGTGAATGCCGGGTGCTGGGGCAGCCCGCCGACCGGCCGCCGACGATCTACCGGGCCGTCGGCTGTCCGGCCTGCAACCTGCGCGGTTATTCGGGCCGCAAGGGGCTCTTCGAATTCGTCGAGGTCACCGATGCCCTGCGCGGCATGATCCACGACCAGTCCGGCGAGCAGGCCATGGAGGAATACGCCCGCCGCAAAAGCCCCAGTCTCCGGGCCGACGGCATCGCCAACGTGCTGGCCGGCGAGACCACCCTGGAAGAGGTTCTCCGCGCCACCCAGGAAGATCTGGGCGGCGAGGAAGAGTAAATGGGCGCCTTCGAATACTCGGCAGTCGATACCAAGGGCCGCAAGAAGAGCGGGGTCCTGGCCGGTGATACCGCCCGCCAGGTCCGTCAACTCCTGCGCGATCAGGGGCTCATGCCGCTGGCGGTGGAGGAAGTCGGCGGCCAGGAACAGGGCCGGCGCCCCGGTGGCTTTTTCCGGCGCCGCCTCTCGGTGGGCATGCCGGCCCTGGTCCTCTTCACCCGGCAGCTGGCCACCATGGTCCGTTCCGGTTCCCCTCTGGATAAGGGCTTACAGGTCGTCGCCAACCAGACCGAACAGGCGACCATGAAGAAGGTTACGGCGGCGCTGCGCTCCCGGGTCCAGGAGGGCCAGTCCCTGGCCGCGGCCCTGGGCGACTTCCCGGCCATCTTCCCCGATTTTTACCGGGCCACCGTGGCCGCCGGCGAAAGCTCCGGCAGCCTGGACCGGGTCCTGGAGCGCTTGGCCGACTACGTCGAATTCAAGCAGCAACTCCAACAGAAGGTGATCCTGGCCCTGGCCTACCCGGTGCTGCTCACCACCGTCGCCCTGCTGGTGGTCATCGGGCTCCTTGGTTACGTGGTGCCTCAGATCGTCACCGTCTTCAAGAATCTCCACCAGCAACTGCCGCTCCTCACCAGACTGTTAATCATGACCAGCAATCTGGTCCGCCACTACGGCCTGGCGGCGCTGGCCATCCTGATTGCGGCCGCCATCACCGGCCGGGTGCTGCTGGCCCGGCCCGGGGCGCGCTACCGATTCCATCAGCAGCTGCTGACCGTTCCTCTGTTGGGCAAGTTCATCCAAGGCCTCGAGGTCGCCCGCTTTGCCCGTACCTTCTCGATCCTGGTGACCAGCGGGGTGCCAGCCTTGAACGGCATGAACATCGCCGCCGAGGTCCTGACCAATCTGGCCCTGCGCGAGGCGGTAACCTCCGCCGCCCAAAGAGTCCGGGAAGGCGAGTCGATCAGTCAGGCCCTGACTAAAACCCGGGCCTTTCCGCCCCTAGTCATCCATCTCATCGCCAGCGGCGAGGCCGGCAGCGACCTGGCCCGGATGCTCGACCAGGCCGCCGCCAGCCAGGAGCAGGAAATCGTCATGAAAACCGGCCTGGCCACGGCCGTCTTCGAGCCTCTGTTGATCCTGGCCATGGGCGGCCTGGTCCTGCTGATCGTCCTGGCCGTGCTGCTGCCGGTTTTCGAGTTAAACCAGCTGGTTCACTAATTTTGATTATGGCGCGGCGCGCAGAGCAAGGCTTTACCCTGCTGGAGATCCTGGTGGCCCTGGCGATCATGAGCATCGTCGTCCTGGGCTTCCTGCGAGGCAACTCGCTGATGATCGCCAACGCCGACTACCTGCGGGAGAAAACCCTGGCCGGCTGGGTGGCCATGAATCGCGCCAACGAACTGCGTCTGGCCGGGCAATGGCTGGGTGAAAACGGCGCCGAAGGCACGGACCTGATGGGCGACCGACGCTGGCGCTGGCGGGCGACCGGCAAGGTTTCACCGGATCCGGACATGCAGGTCGTCACCATCGAGGTGCGCTCGGCCGATGGTCAAGCCGCAAGCCCCCTGGCCAGCCTGACCATGTTCCTGGGCCAATCGTAGGTGGTCGTCTGATGACCAGGGAAGCTAAAAGAACACCCGGTTCGGTCGGCGCCCAAGGGTTGACGCCCGCCCGGGTAACCGCTCTGGCGAGAATCCACAAAGTCAGCCGCGGCAAGGCAAAGGGCTTTACTCTGCTGGAACTCTTGGTGGCCCTGACCATCTTTGCCATCATGGCCGCTTCCATTTACAGCAGTCTGGCCATGCTCCTGGCCACCTCCAGCCGTCTCGACGAGGCCGGCAAGTCCTTGCGGGAACTGCAAAAAACCATGCAGGTTCTGGGCCGGGACCTGGGCCAGGTGACTAATCGGCCGGTGCGCGGGGGCTACGATGTGGAACTGCCGCCCCTGCTCTGGCCGGGGACCGAGGAGCAGCTGGAGATGACCAGCGCGGGGCGCAGCAACCCCTTGGGCCAACCCCGCTGCTCCCTGCAGCGGGTGGCCTTCCGCCTGCGGGACGGCAAACTGGAGCGGCTGGCCTGGCCGGTCCTGGATCAGGCCCAGGACAGCACCCCGTACATCCAGCCCCTGCTCAGCGGGGTGAGCAACTTTGAAGTCTCCTTCCTGGCCGGTTTGGACCAGAGCTTTCCAGAATGGCCCCCCGCCTTCCCGCCGCCGCAAATTACCGCCCTGCCCCGGGCCGTGCGGGTGGTTCTGGAGGTGGAAGGCTGGGGTCGTCTGGAGCGGATTTTTCTGCTGCCGGAGGGCGGTTGACATGTCCGGCGACCGATTCCAAAGCAAAAGTGGTATGCGAAGACGACTGGGCAGCGCCGAGAAAGTACACCCAGGACCGCGTAATCTCCGAAGCCGACCAGGTTATACGCATATTTGGGTTTCGGCAGCAAACCAACAGGGGGTGGCGCTCCTGACCGTACTCCTGGTCACCGCCCTGATGACCGTGCTGGTGCTCTCCATGTCCTGGTCGCGGCAACTGGAGATGCGCCGCACCGCCAACCTGGCGGAAAGCGACCAGGCGCAACTCCTGGCCCAGGGGTTGGAAGATTGGGCTGGCAAGGTGTTACGCCGCGACCGCAGCCAGAATGATCGCGACCATTGGGGTGAGCCCTGGGCGCAGGGATTACCGCCGACCGCCGTCGATCAGGGCATGGTGTCCGGTCGGATCAGCGATTTACAGGGCAGAATTAACCTCAACAACCTGGTGAGTAATGATGCGGCCGCCGTCGCCCTGGCCGAGAAACGCCTGGGGCGGCTGCTGGAATCGTGCGGCGGAACCAGTATCGAGACGGCAGCCATTGCCGACTGGCTTGACAAGGACGGGCAAATGCGCCCTAATGGGGCCGAGGATCGAGTATACTTGATCAGGCAACCGGCATACCGGACCGGGAACCGACCGATGGCCACCCCCAGCGAACTCCTGCTGGTGGCGGGGATCACCCCGGAGATTTACGGTTGCCTGGCAGGATCGATCACCACCCTGCCGGAAACGACGATGCTGAACGTCAACACCGCCTCCGCCCCGGCCTTGGCAACCCTCTCCAGTCAGTTGCTCCCGGCCCTGGCCGAACAATTGGTCAATGAGCGGCCGGCCGACGGCTACAAGGACATGGCTGCTTTTCTGGCCAGTCCGGCCCTGGCAGGGACCGGCCTGAACGCTGACGGCTTAAGTCTGGCCAGCAAATATTTTCTGGTTGAGGCGCTGGCAATTTTCGGCCATGCTGAACTAAGACTCTATTCGGTACTGCACCGCAGCGATACCGGGGTAATTACCGTAATCAGCCGAAGCATCGGCACCTATTAAAAGCACAGGCAATGGCTAAACAATTATTCATCTATCTCGGCCCCACCGCCCCCGAGCAAGTAAGCTGGGCCAGCAACGGTTCTGGTAAGCTGCGGAACGGCCGCGGCCCGCTGGCTCAGGTTCCCCGCTCGGCGGGAGAACAGTTGGTGGTGCTGGTTCCCGGAACCGATGTCCTGGTCACCGAGGTCACCATCCCCGGCGGGCGCAAAAGATTGTTGCGCCAGAGCCTGCCATTTTTGATGGAAGAAAACCTGGCCGACGAGGTGGAG
>JAGVGT010000071.1 GCA_020056965.1 Deltaproteobacteria bacterium | reverse complement strand
GGCGCTGCTCAAAGCGGGGGCACTGCAGAGCGCGATCTTCAACAGCGCCAACTTCTCGAGCATCGCCACCGATGCCAAGGGCGTCATCCAGATCTTCAACGTCGGCGCCGAACGAATGCTGGGTTACGCCGCCGCCGATGTGATGAACAAGATTACCCCGGCCGACATCTCCGATCCCCAGGAAGTGATCGCGCGCGCGGAAGAGTTGAGCCTGGAGCTTGGAACCTCGATTACGCCCGGCTTCGAGGCCTTGGTGTTCAAGGCCTCCCGCGGCATCGAGGACATCTACGAACTGACCTACATCCGTAAGGATGGCAGCCGCTTCCCGGCGGTCGTCTCGGTCACGGCGTTGCGCGACGAGCAGGATGCCATCATCGGCTATCTGCTGATCGGCACCGACAATACCGCCCGCAAGCAAATCGAGGCCGAGCAGAAGCAGCTCAGCCAGCGGCTACGTGACCATCAGTTCTATACGCGCTCTCTGTTCGAGTCCAACATCGACGCGATCATGACCACCGATCCGGCCGGCATCATCACCGACGTCAACAAGCAGATGGAGGTGCTGACCGGTTGCACGCGCGACGAGCTGATCGGCGCGCCGTTCAAAAACTACTTCACCGATCCGGAACGGGCCGAGACCAGTATCAAACTGGTGCTGCGCGAAAAAAAGGTCACCAACTTCGAACTCACCGCCCGCGCGCGGGACGGCAAGGAAACGGTGGTGTCGTATAATGCCACGACCTTCTACGACCGCGACCGGAAGTTGCAAGGCGTGTTCGCTGCCGCCCGCGACGTTACCGAGCGCAAACTCCTGGATCAGGTGGTGCAGGAAAAGAACCTCGAGCTGGAAAGAGCCAGGTCCGTGGCGGAAAAAGCCAACCTCGCCAAATCCGAGTTCCTTTCCAGCATGAGTCATGAGTTGCGCAGCCCGCTCAATGCCATCCTCGGCTTCGGCCAATTGATGGAGTCCGATTCTCCTGCGCCGACCCCCTCCCAGCGGGAAAGCATCGCCCAGATCCTGCGGGCGGGCTGGCACCTGCTCAAATTGATCGACGAGATCCTTGATCTCGCCAAGGTCGAGTCCCGACAGGTCCCGCTGTCGCAGGAACCGGTATCGCTGGGCGAAGTCATGCTCGAATGCCAGGGTATGATCGTGCCGCAGGCGCAACTGCGGGGCATCAAACTGACCTTTCCCCGGTTCGATACCCCCTGTTTTATCCTGGCTGATCGGACCCGGGTGAAGCAGGTGCTCCTCAACCTGCTTTCCAACGCGATCAAATACAACCGTAAGGAGGGCACGGTCGAAGTGAAATGGACCGAGAACTCACCGGGCCGCATTCGCGTGAGCATCCGGGACAGCGGCGAGGGGCTTGCTCCGGAGCAGCTGGCGCAGCTGTTCCAGGCCTTCAACCGGCTCGGCCAGGAGGGTAGCGGCGAGGAAGGCACCGGTATCGGTCTCGTCGTCGCCAAGCGACTGGTCGAACTGATGGGGGGGGTAATCGGGGTGGAAAGCACGGTTGGGGTGGGCAGCGTATTCTGGTTCGAATTCGCCGCCACCGCCGAGCCACGCCTGGCCTTGGAAGAGGTCGCGGTAGCTCCGGCGGCCTTGTCGCGGGCGCCTCGCGAGAGCCGGCTGCACACCCTGCTCTATGTAGAAGACAACCCGGCGAACCTGAAGCTGGTCGAGCAAATCATCGCGCGGCACCCGGATCTTTGCCTGCTGACGGCGACCAACGGGAACAGCGGCATCGAGACTGCCCGCGCTTCCCGGCCGGATGTGATCCTGATGGACATCAATCTGCCCGATATCAACGGCTTTGAAGCCCTGAAGACTCTGCGTGCCGACAAGGTTACGGCTCCCATCCCTGTAATTGCCATCAGCGCCAATGCCATGCCGCGCGATATCGCCAATGGCCTGGAGGCAGGATTCTTTCGCTATATAACCAAGCCCATCAAGGTCAATGAGTTCTTGGAGGCGCTGGATTTAGCCCTTCTTTTTGCGGAACAACAGTTCGGGCCAGACCAATGAAAATCACCCGTGAAATAATTGTCTTGTTGACCGGCGCGGCCCTACTGGTGGCGCTGCTGGTCGCGGTATCGTTGTGGAATATCCCGCAGATCGAGGCAGGCATCCGTTCGTTCGACCTCCCGACCGCCCACAAGGCTGGTAACGCAACATCTGTCTAAAAGGAGCCCCTTGACTGAACCAAATGCCCTCACAAAAGCCACGATCCTGGTGGTTGACGACACGCAGGATAACCTGGCCATGATCAGCAAGCCGCTCAAGAACGACTATACGGTGCAAATTGCCATCGGTGGCGAAAAGGCGTTGGAGATTGCGACATCCGCCACCCCACCGGACCTGATCCTGCTCGGCATCATGATGCCCGGCATGGACGGCTATGAGGTATGCCGGCGTCTCAAGCGCGATCCCAAGACGACGAACATCCCGATAATCTTTCTCGCCGCTCAAGATCAAGCGGGCGACGAGAGGAAAGGTCTGGAGCTCGGCGCGGTCGATTTCGTCAGCAAGCCAATCAGTCCGCCCATTGTCATGGCGCGCGTGAAGAACCACCTGGCGCTCAAAGCCATGACCGACCTCCTGCAGGCAAGGAATTTTGAGCTGGAACGCGCCCGGTCGGTGCTCGAAAAGGCTGACCGCGCCAAATCATCGTTCCTCTCCAGCATGAGTCATGAGCTGCGCAGCCCGCTCAATGCCATCTTAGGGTTCGGCCAGCTGCTGGAGTCTGATTCCCCGCCGCCAACGCCAGCTCAAAAGGAAAGCATTACCCAGATTCTTCAGGCGGGTTGGCATCTACTGAAGCTGATCAACGAGATTCTCGATCTGGCCAAGGTTGAGTCCGGTCAGGTTCCGATGTTGCGGGAGCCGGTGCCGCTGGGCGAAGTCATCCTCGAATGCCGGGGCATGATCGAATCGCAGGCGCAACTGCGCGGCATCAAGCTGGTCTTTCCCTGGTTCGACCTACCATACTATGTCCTGGCGGATCGGACCCGGGTGAAACAGGTTCTCCTTAACCTGCTGGCCAATGCGCTCAAATACAATCGCAAGCAGGGCAAGGTCGAAGTGAAATGCACCGAGAGCCAACCGGGTCATATTCGCGTGAGTATCAGGGACACCGGCAAGGGTTTGTATCCGGAACAGCTGTCGCAACTCTTTCAGCCGTTCAATCGTCTGGGGCAGGAGGGTGGCGGAGAGGAAGGCACCGGCATCGGTCTGGTGGTGGCCAAGCGGCTGGTTGAACTGATGGGGGGCATAATCGGTGTGGAAAGCAAGGCCGGGGTGGGAAGTGTGTTCTGGTTCGAACTCCTCTCGGTTGCCAAGCCCCACTTTTTAAAGGATGGAAGCAAAGCGGCTCCCGTGGCCCTCCCGCAGCCATCTCATGAGCTAGGGCGACACGTCCTGCTTTATGTGGAGGACAACCCGGCCAACTTGAAGCTGGTCGAGAAAATTGTAGCCCGGCACCCGGAGCTTTACCTGCTTACCGCAATGAACGGGAATAGCGGCGTCGAAATTGCGCGGGTGTCCCGGCCGGATGTGATTCTGATGGACATCAACTTGCCCGACATCAACGGCTTCGAAGCCCTGGAAATTCTGCGCGCCAACCCGGTCACGGCGCACATCCCCGTCATTGCCATCAGCGCCAATGTCATGCCGCGCGATATCGAGAACGGGCGGAAGGCCGGTTTTTTTAGCTACATAACCAAGCCCATCAGGATCACAGAGTTCCTGGAGGTACTTGATGCGGCGCTGATTTGTGCCGAACAAAATAATTCTGCGGACAGCAAAAAGGAGCCTTGATTATCATGATAAGTTCCTCTGACATCCTTAAGGGCACCATCCTGATCGTCGATGATTTGGCCGTCAACATCCAGTTGCTCGAACAGATGCTGCGCGGCGCCGGCTATGATTCCATCTCGTCGACCACTGATCCGCTGGCGGTCTGCGAGCTCCACCGCAAGAACCGTTACGACTTGATCCTCCTCGATATCCAGATGCCTGCCATGGACGGATTTCAGGTCATGGAAAGCCTGGAGGAACTGGAAACCGGCGATTATCTTCCGGTCCTGGTGGTTACCGCCCAACCGGATCACAAGCTGCATGCCTTGAAAGTTGGGGCGAAGGATTTTATCAGCAAACCTTTTGAGTTGGCCGAGGTGCTGGCGCGCGTTCACAATATGCTGGAAGTCCGCCTGCTGCACAAGCAATTGCACAACTACAACGAAGTCCTCGACCAACGCGTAAAGGAGCGAACTGCCGATCTTCAGGACAGCTATCTGGAAACCATCTGTACGATGACCCGGGCGGCGGAACACAAGGATGAAGACACCGGCGCCCATGTGCAACGCATCAGCAGCAGCTGTCGCAAGCTGGCCATGTTCCTCGCCCTGGATGAAGAGTTCATCGACAAGATCTTTTTCGCAAGCCCGATGCACGACATCGGCAAAATCGGCATCCCCGACCATATTCTGCTCAAGCCCGGCAGTTTCACGCCGGATGAGTGGGAGATCATGAAAGAACACACCGTGATTGGCGGGAGGATTCTCGGCGACAGCAAGTCACCATATCTCGTGATGGGCGCCGAGATCGCGCTCAACCACCACGAAAGGTGGAACGGTGGTGGGTATCCGAATGGCAAGCGGGGCGAGGCTATTCCGATGGCGGCGCGGATTATGGGCATTTGCGACGTTTACGACGCCCTGCGAAGCAAACGCCCCTACAAGCCGGCCTTCGGTCATCTGAAGGCCATTGAGATCATGATAAACGGCGATGGCCGGACCCAGCCGGAACATTTTGATCCGGTTGTTTTCAAAGCATTCAAGGAAAACCACCAGACCTTCGGCGATATCTTCGAGGCGTTCAAGGGATAGATTGAAGATTCCCAACCGGCAAGGACCGAGGCCGGTAAACAGACTTTTGGGGCCGCAGCAGAGTAGAATGTTGCCCAGGTGACCAGAGCGAGCGACCCAGCTGATGATTGCTAATCCCTTATCTCTGCCGGCAGGTAACTTCAGACTAATTGGCGGTCGGTTCCTTGGCGTAGTCTTCGGCCAGGCATTGATTGTGGGTGGATAGCATCTCCTGGCGCTTGTTTTGCGGCAGTGATTCCGCGAGGCGGAATTTTTCTTCCAGGGTGTGTTTGTCCCGAAGGGGGGCAAAGGGGCAGGAGTCGCTTGGCGATCCACCCGTGGGGCATCTGACCAGCAGGGTGAAAATGGTCAGGGTGTCGATGGTTCCCTGCGTCTCTTCCCTCTGTTTATCCTCCACGCGTCCCTCACTTTGGACAGTAATGCCGAGCCGGGTGGTGTTGGCCCGCTGTAATTACGTATTTACTTGCTGAATTTTGGCAAAGGCCAAGAGAAGAATGGTTTGACTGGCTAGCGAAGATACTATGTCGCTGCGGGTGGGGGAATGGGGGATAAGGGTAAATTCGGGGGGGTGACTACACGTATAAATGGAACCTGGGGGCCGCGGTGTAATGGCCGTTATCTTCAAGATCTTTTCGTTGCTGCCCCTGCTCTGTTCAGGTCTTGAAGGGATGCTTTGCCGATTATTTCCGGGTTAAGGCATACTGTTGGACAATGGCTGAGTCGGCGGAAATCTTGGAACTGCCGGTAGTTGGGGTTAGTCGTCTTGGTCCCTGACCCATAGGATCAGGTGTTCTTCTGGTCGCCCCAGAGGTCCGGGTCCAGCACCCCGATCTTGAGGGCGTAGCGAACCAGTTCCCGAGAATCGGTAATATGCAGCTTCTTCATGATGTTGGAGCGGTGCTTGTCGACGGTCCTGGGGCTGATGTAAAGCAGTTGGGCGATTTTTTTGGACGAAAACCCTTCGGCGACCAAGCGGAAGATCTGCTGCTCGCGATCACTTAGAAGATCGTAGCCTGATTGCGCTTTGGCCTCCGATAAGCGCGGGTCGAGGTAGCTTTTGATGATATCGGCGTTAATCTTCGGGCTGAAACAGTACTGGCCGCTGTAAGCCTTTTCGATTGCCTCGATGATTTCCTTGCCGGAGGCGGTCTTGAGTAGATAGCCGCAGGCCCCCAGGGCCAGGGCCTGGTGGGCGTAGGCCTCCTTTTCGTACATGCTGAACATGATCAGCTTGGTGGCGGGGTGGCTGGTAATAATCAGGTTGGCTGCCTGCAGACCGTTGAGTCCCGGCATGGAGATGTCGAGTAATACCACGTCGGGGCGCAGTTCCTTGACTTTGGCGAGGGCCTCGTCGCCGTTGCAGGCCTCGCCGACAAAGGCGATCCTGGGGTGGTTGTCGATTAGCTGTTTTATCCCCTGTCTGACGACCTCGTGGTCGTCGGCAATGAGCAGAGTGATCTTAGGTTGCATGGTTTTTCTCCGTTTCCGAGCGGTCTGATTCTGAATCGTCCGAATCGCCTTCGTCGGGTGGGGTTAGGGTGTCCTGTCTTTCGGTAAACTCTGCCCGGATACTGGTGCCCCGGCCCGGGCGAGAGGTGATTTTGGCCCGCCCGCCTATGGTGGCCATTCGTTCGCCGATGCCTCGCAGGCCCCAGTGACCGTCGGCCTCGGCGAGACCGGAAAATTCGTCGGGATCAAAGCCGACCCCATCATCCTCAATGGTCAGGATGACGGTTGGAAAGCTGAAGATCAGTCTGACCTCCAGGTTTTTGGCCCGGGAGTGCCGGGCGATATTGGTCAGCGCCTCCTGCAGGACTCGGTAAAAAACCAGGGCGTGTTCGCTGGCGATGGGGCGCGGTTGCCCAACTAGCTGGAAAGATGCTTCCAACGATGCGAAGCGTTTCCCGAAGTCTTTGACCTCCCGGTCGATGGCCGCGGTCAGTCCGATAATATCAAGGATGTCGGGCCGAAGTCTATGGGCGGTGTTGCGAATGATCGAGCCGAGCTGGTTGACGATTTCGTCGAACCCCTCATGGTTGACCAAGGGCTGGAGGGAGAGGGGTAAGGCTTCGTAGGTGGCTTTTTGACACTGGCGGAGGCGGACCAGCGCCTGGCCGAATTCGTCGTGCAGGTCGCGGGCGATGGCCGAGCGCTCCTCCTCGACCACATTGTTGAGCCGGCGGGAGAAGGCGAGAATCTTGGCTTCGGCCTCTTTCCTTTCCGAGACATCCTGGAGTATCCCTACCTCCCGATAGGCCCGCCCGTTATCGTCCAGGACCGGGAAGGTCCGGGCAAAGACCTGGCGGATCTTGCCGTCCGGTCTGACGACCCGGTAGGTGTTTTTCTTCTCCCGGGCTTTTTGATTAAGCGAGCTGAGCAGTCGCTCCCGATCATCCGGATGAACCGCTTCCAGCCAGGCGTCGGGGGCACGGTAGAGGGAATCTCGAGGGTGACCGGTAATTTTCTCGTATGCGGGGCTGACGTAAAGCAGTTGCTTCTCGGTCGTGTCCATGATCCACACGGCATCATCGATGTTATCGGTGATCTGCCGTAACTGCTCCTCGCTTTCCAGAAGTTTCTTTTCGGCCGCCTTCCTGGCGGAGATATCGATAAAGGAGCAAATCATGCAAATGTTGTTACCCGCAGGGTCGGTGACCATGTTGGCCGCCAGCAGGGTAGGGAATTCCATCCCGTCTCTCCGGAGGCCGCTCATTTCTCCCAGCCACTGGCCATTGACGTGCAGTTCTTTTATCACCTCCCGGGATAAGGAGGGATTGCTCCAGAATTCGGTGGTCGAACGGCCGAGAACTTCCTCAGCCTTGTCAAAGCCCCACATTTTCAGAAAAGCAGGGTTGGCGTGGCTCAAGACCCCCGCCGGATCGGCAATGGCAATCCCGGCCAGAGTCGCGGCCAAGGCGTGATCGGCGATGAACAGTTGCCGCTCCGTCAGCCTTTTTTCGCTGAGATCTTGAAAGATGCCGAGGATGCCGAGGATTTTTCCTTCCGCATCGCGGAACGGGGTTTTGCGGACGTTGATAAAGTGTTCGCTGTGGTCTTTTCCGAACTGGTACTCGAATTCATGGGTCTGGCCGGAGGAAATTACCTGCAGGTCGGCCTGCCGGTATCTTTCGGCCATGTCGGAGCGGAAGATATCGAAGTCGTTTTTGCCGATGATCCCGGCTTTGGCAAGTCCCACATCGGCGGCAAATATATCGTTACAGTAGAGATAGGTGCCGGCGCAATCCTTCATGAAGATTCTGGCCGGGATGTTTTCGAGCAGGGCCAGGTGCAGGGTCTCTTGCTGGTTCAGGGATTTTTTGAGCAGTTGGAGGCCGGTTTCCTCCACCACGATCGAGCCGACCCCGGTTATGGTCCCGGCTGCATTGCGCAACGGGAAACGGGAGGTCCGCCAATGCCGGAGCGGCTCTGAATCGCCGGGCAGCGCCAGGGTAAAGCTTTGGTTGAGCTGGGGCTCGCCGGAGGCCAGGACATTTCGAATATTGGTTTCGATGTGGGCGGCCAACAGGGGCGGCAGTAAGTCGCTGGGTTTTTTGCCGAGATGCTCGGCAATACTGCGGTTGGTGAAGCGGGCCAGGTATTGGTTGAGCTGGACGTAGCGGCACTCCTGATCAAAGATTACCAACCCCGCCGGCGCGTCGACTCCGAAGAAGTCGACGCAGGCCTGGGATTCGGCAAGTTTGTTTTCCAGTTCGGCGATCCGTTGTTCCAGTTCAGCCCTGGTTTTTTGCGAAGGCATGCTCAGCTTGAATACGTTAACTTTTCCCCAGAGATTTGACTACCTGGCCGGAGTGCGCAACACCGTTGAGGATGGGGGGCGGCAGCTTCGTTGCAGTTCGGTCAGAGGTGATTTAAGTAAATTTTAATATACTAACTGGAAGTTAAAATGAAATTAATTATCATCTTGTCTAGCTCGTTATGGCCAAATATTTCGCCAAGGCTCACCCGGTTAACAGCATGAGGAGTCCACGCTGGCGGGGCAACTGCTGCTAATGGAACTGGTCAATCGGCCTGACTTCCTGATGCGGGAAAACCCGCCCTAAATTACACCATCCCCCCATTGACCTGATCAGCGCATCCTTTAGAATGACAGGGTAACCAAAGGGAGGTGCGAAATGCTGCTGGATATTCTGCCATTCGGTCAGTTTCGAGAAATCGAAAAGAACATTATCGAGGCCACGGTCTTCGAGGGGGTGGAGC
The DNA here is from genome assembly GCA_020056965.1 of Deltaproteobacteria bacterium. GTDB lineage: Bacteria > Desulfobacterota > Desulfobulbia > Desulfobulbales > JAGXFP01 > JAGVGT01. The sequence goes on along the minus strand of JAGVGT010000071.1, from coordinate 6,881 downwards.
TTGATCGCCAGCGTATCGCTCAGGTTGCCGCCGGCTTGGACGAATGGTATGGGAATGAACCCTATGCCATCCTCAGTAACCGGGTAAATCGTTATTCCCACACCCATGAATCAATGCAGAGCCTGGCCGAACTGCCTAATCTCAGCGGGTTGGCGATCCTGGTTTACAGTTCCATTTCGACGGTGGCGGCGGGTATCCATGAACTGTACCAGGATAATGCCAAGGTTTTTTACTCCCGTCCCGCCGCGGTCGATTGGCTGCGGCAGACCCTGGTCGTGGTCGATGCCGCCGCCCCGGAGTTGCTTCTAGAAAAGAGAGCCTTCTCCTGACTCCCTTAACTGGTTGGTTTTTGCCGGGTCCGCGAACAATCGCGGACCCTTTTTTTTGGATTTTTCTGGCAAATGCGGCATAAATAGGTTTGTGATGTTGGACGCCAATATTTAAACCAAGATGGTCAATATCGAGGGGAAGAGAATATGAGTCTGCAGGAAAAGATCAAGGCCGACCTGAAGGAATCCATGCTGGCCCGCGATGAGGCGCGGACTTCAGCGCTACGGGTGCTGATCGGGGAGTTCCAACGCCAAGGGCTGAAGATTCTCTCCGATCCGGAAGTCCTGGCAGTGATCCGCAAGCTGATCAAATCGGAAAACGAGACCATGACCAGGAGCGGGGCCACGCAATCACCGTACCTGGATGTTCTTGAGGGCTATATGCCCAAGGCGCCCGGTGAGGCGGAGATCCGCGCCTGGATCGCGGCAAACATCAACATCGCCGACTATCCGAACAAAGTGCAAGCCATGAAACCGATCATGGCCCATTTCGGTGGCCTGGCCGAGGGCAACTTGGTCAGGAGTATCCTGGAAAGCTTGTGAACTTTGGGCCAGGCCGCGCAGAGGGCGGGGCACCGGCCGGTGCCATCGAGAATAGAATCCTGGCGCTGGACGGCGGCGAGGTTTTTACGCTGGCGGCTGGTCCGCTCGGAGGCCGGGCAGTAGTGCTGCTGCATGGCCTGAAGTTTCAAGCCGAGACCTGGCGCAAGCTCGGCACCCTGGCCCATCTGGCCGGGGCGGGAATAAGGGTGGTGGCTGTGGATCTGCCCGGCTTCGGCCGCTCTCCGGCCGGGTCGGCCACGCCATTCCAGGTGGTCAACTCCGTAATCCGGCAGTTCGCCTTGTCCCGGCCGGTAATAGTTGGGCCTTCCATGGGCGGTCGGGTGGCCCTGGAGTTTGCCTTGGCTTACCCTGAACTGATCGGCGGGCTGGTCCTGGTCGGGGCGGTGGGGGTGGTTGAAAACCGCAGCCGTCTCGGGGAAATCAAGGTGCCGGTCCTGGCCGTCTGGGGCGGCAATGATGCGGTTGCCCCGCCAGCCCATGGCCGCCTGCTGACGGCGGAAATTGCCGATTGCCGTCTGCTGGAGATTCCCGGCGCCCCGCATCCCTGCTATCTAGACCACGCACTCCCGTTTAATCGTGAGGTGGCGGCCTTTGTCGCCAGCCTGCCATGACGGCATCGCCAACGCCAGAGGTGCTCGCGCCGGTCCACTGCGCCATTTGCGGCCGGGAGTTGACCGAGAGCGACCTGCGGGAAGGCCTGGGGGGTGGTCTGCTGCTCTGCTCTTACTGTCGGGCGGAGGCGGAGTCGTGCGGTTGCGGGGATGGTGAGTAGGTTGGCTGAAGAAGAATTAATAATTACGAATTAAGAATTACGAATGATGGTGTAGACCTTTCTCGTAACTGTAGTTACACTTCTGCACTTCTGCGGTTCCATCATTCCTTAAGCTTTTCGGCGAGTTGCGCCACCGCCACGGCGTAGCGGTTGGAGTTGTTCCATTTGGTGATGGCCTGGAGGTTGGGATAGCCGGCCAGGTAGCGCATTCCGCCGTCGGTCTGCTCGAGGCCGACGATGGTCAGCTCTTTACCGCCCGGTGGGGCGGGCAGAGCGACTTTCTGGGCGGTCGCCACCTCCCGCCAGCCCAGCAACCCCTTGCGTCCCTTCTTGTAAGCCGCCGTCAATTTCTCGTCCCGCAGTTCTTTGCCGATTTCCACGTAAATCGGGCTGCCCTTACTCCAGCCGTAACGGTGCAGGTAGTTGGCGATGCTGGCCAGGACGTCCGGCACCGAACTCCAGACATCCCGGCGACCGTCATGGTCAAAATCCACCGCGTATTCCCGAAAACTTGAGGGGATGAACTGGGTCTGACCGAAGGCCCCCCCGTAGGAACCGGTGACTTCCCGGGGATCCACGCCGTTTTCCCGGCAGAGCAGGAGAAAATCAATCAGCTGGCCCCGGTAGAAGTCGCTACGCCGGGGATAGGCGTCGAACATGGTGTTGAGGGTGCGGAACAGGTTGAAGTCGCCCCGGTTCTGGCCGAAGCGGCTCTCGATGCCCCAGATGGCCACGACAATTTCTCGTTCCACCCCCAGTTCCTTCTCGATCCGGTCCAGCAGTTCCTGATAGCGGCGCAGCTGTTTGCGGCCTTCCATGATGTTGCGGGTGGTGATGAAGCGCGGATAGTATTCATACCAGGGCTTGCTTTCCCACTGCTTGTCCATCAGCTCCAGGGTGCGCTTGAGAATGGTCACCCCACCGAAGGTCTTGTCCAGTTCTGCTCGGCTGAATCCGTGCTTGTTGTGGAGTTCCGTGAACAGTTCCCGGTATCTGGCCGAATCGAGGGCAATAGGCTGGCCATCCACCACCAGCTCGGCGGCGAGGGGGGCTGCCTTGGCCGGAGTTTCTATGGCCGGGGTAGCTTGAAGCAGGGCCGGCGCCAGCGCCCCGAACAGGATGGCGAGGAGCAGCGAGGATGTCTTTTTAGGTAGTCTGGTCATGAATCCCTGGTCAGGTCTTTCCGTAGGTTTCGGCGAAGGCCTTGAGAAATTCGGGGAGCATTTCCCCGGGCAGTTCGTTAATGCCGGCCGCTGCCGGTCGGCCGCCGCCGCCGGGAAAAGCCCGGCAGAGGGTGTCCGCTCCGGTCCGTCGATCTAAGGGAGCCCGGAGGCTGACCAGCAGGGTCGAGTCGCCGTTATCCACCAGCAGGGCTTGGGCGCGGGAGCGGTCTTCGCGGGCCTTTTCATTGATGAACACCCCGGCCACCCGGCGGCACCAGGGCTGGTCGGGAAGCCGAAAGGCCGCACCACCCGGCGACTCCCAGAAGGGCCGGAGGCGGCGGGCCTGGTCCAGGTCGGCCCGGAAACCCTCGCGCAGCTTGGCCAAAATTGGTGAAGCGGCCAGAAAATCCCGGGGGTCGGCAAAGGATTTCATCGCACTATACAGGGAAGCCGGATGAAAATAAAGGTCGGCGATGCTCTTTCCGTAGCCGTTGTAGTTCAGCAGTTCGCCTACTTCCTGTAACTCCGCGAGTTCTTCCTCGCTCAGCCTCAGCGGGGCGGCGGCCCGCCGGGCGGCATCGTGGAGATTGTCACCGAAGGCCCCGGCCACCGCCCAGGCCCGGTGGCGTCCCCCGATGAGCTGATCGACGATCAAGGCGGTGCAAAGTTCCGGTTCCGGATGGATGTGTGGTTCCAGATTGGCCGAAACCGGCAGGGCGCCGGCGTAGTGGTGGTCGATGTAGCGCACCCGATTGGTCGGCAGCAGTTGCAGGAGTGCTTCGCGATTGGAATCGAGCGAGATGTCCAGGACCGTGATTTCGGCCCCGGTCACCCCGGCCAGGCGGTCGAGCAAGCGGATGTCGCGTTTGACCCCGGTAACCAGCTCGGCTTCGTCTCTGGGTTCGGTCAGTCGGAGCTGGTGGAGGGCGCAGAGGCCGTCGGCATCGCCGTTGAAGACATCGATATAGATGGGCATTCTTTGCCTCGAAGTCATGGTGATTATAGGCCGAACTGGTCGAATTCCAGGGCCTTGCCGATCCCGGTCAGGGAGAAGATCACCATCAGCCGCCGATCGTTGGAATCCTGGGTGACCGTCGTCTCCATGGACCAGCACCGGGGGGTATAGATCAGGCTCAGCGATTCGCTGGTCTTGTGGTCCTGTAGTAACGAGAGGCTAGTGGAGTAGCGGGTTGCCAGCCTCTGTGTGAGGCTGAACTGCAGGGTCAGCGTCAGGTCATTGGCGCTACCGCGGACGAAATTGTAATTAAACTGCAGGGCGTCCCGGTTGCCGTTGCTGTAACTGCCCTGCAGTTGGTAGCTGGTAAAGCCCTCACCGTACATGCTGAGGTTGGTCTGGTAACGCAGGTAGGTAGCCGGGAAAGGGGACATTTCCAAGTCGAGGTTCAGGTCTGAGAAGGGGCGGCGTCGGTCGGTGGGGCTGGCAAGGTCTTGCCGCGCCTTGAGAAAATCATAAGATTGGTTGATCTTGAAACTTCCGGTCTGGCTGGTGTAGGGCCGACTGCTCCACCACCGTCCCTGGGCCTGAAAGTAGTTGTTCAGCTGCCAGTAAAGCTGACTGTAAGCGGGCAAACGGTCCGTGCCGTCCACTTCCGGCAGCCGGGTTTGGTCGCTGAACTTTTGATACCTGTAGCCCAGGTTGGGACGGACCAGGTGGCTGAAACTCTTCAGGCGGGGGTGGTCGGGCTGGAAGTCGCGCTTAAGTAAGGTGGCAATATTGGCATCGAAATCCCAGGCCGTGCGGGTTGGATTGTCCCGGCCTTGCCAGCCGCCATCGGCCGGGTCGCCGTAGGTATTGATCTGGTAAGCGGTTTCGCGCAGTCCGCCGGCCACGGTCCCGTCCAGAAAACGGCCCAGCGGTAGCGGGGCCATCAGGTGGGGGGAGAGGTCAAGGCGCTGGTAGCCCAAGCCCTCGGCCTGGTAGTAATTGAGATATTCCGAATTCCAGGCGAGGGAGACCGGCCAGTCGGACAGCGGCAGGCGGCTATGCATAGTCAGGCGCGGCAGGGTCTGAAGCGGTTCGACATCCGAGTGGCGATGCCGGGGATCATCGACGTAGCGCAATTCCGCGCCGGCGGTGGTCAAGACACCACGCCCGGCCAGCTGGACGGTGGACTCCCGGTATTCCAGGCTGGCCTCGCTCACCCCTCGATTGAAACTTTTCAGGAAATCCTGGTTGGTCCGGTCGAAACCGGCCATGGTGCCGCGGTATTCGTGGATGAAGTCCTGGTCGGAAACCGCATCCAGATCAACGCGCATGGCCAGTCGCGGCGAAAAGTAGTGGTCGCCCTTGCCGTGCAGCCAGTAGCGGTCGTGGGTGTCGCGCAGGTAGCCGTCGTGCCGGTAGTCTCCATCGCTATTTGCGGGTCCGGCGTCGCTGGTCCGGTCATGCAGATAATTAACCTGCAGGGCAACCAGTGAATCGGCCCGGTTCAAGTGGCGAAACTCCAGGCCTAAAAAGGGGCCGCGCAAGGTGTATTGGCCCGGGTAAAAGGTTAGATCGCTGCTGGGCGAGAGATTGACGAAGAGGGGGGCGATGAAACCGGTGCCGTCCCGGCGGGATTGGGAAATTTCCGGGAAGAGAAAGCCGCTCTGGCGCGTCGTTTTGGCTGGCAAGATCAGGAAGGGGGTGTATAAAACCGGCACAGGGCCTAGCCGCAGCGAAGCGTGCTTGAGGACCGCCATGCCGTCGATGGTGACCCGCGCCTCCCGGCATTGGATCGACCAGGTCGGTGCCCGGTCTTCTTCGATCGGGCAGGAGGTGATGACCCCGCCCTCGAATCGGTAGCTGCTCGGGCCGGTTTTCTCGGCCAGGCGGCCGGTCAAGTTCAGTTCCTGGTCGGCCAGGGTGATGCTGGTGGTATTCAGGCGGCCGGTGCGGTCGGTCAGGTTCATCTGCAGGCTTTCGGCCCGCACCAGGCCGGTCCCCTCTTCCTTGATGGATACTTGGCCCCGGGCGGTGAGGAGGGTGCCGGTCTCTTGATAGGACAGGGTGTCGGCCTTGATGGTCAGCGGCCCATGGCCGTCGCCGGCCGGGGCATCCACGACCACCTGGCCTTCGGCGGTGACCTCCCGGGGCGTCTGGTGGGAGGTGATCCGGTCGGCGGTCAGGGCGCCGCGAAGCTGGGTGCCGATCAGCTTGAGGTTGGGATACTCCCGGGCCACGGTGCGCAGCATCCCGGTGTAGACCTCGAGCCACTGCGCGAAGGGCGCGTCCTTGGCCACCTTCTTGGTCTCGTACCCCAGGGCGTCGCCGAAATCGTCCTGGTTCCCCACCAGGAACTCCACGTGCGGCACGATCCGGCGGTTGATCTGCCGGGCCCGCTCCTTGTTCGGCTCGACCTTGGACCGGTAGTTGAGGTCGAACGACCGGCCGATGCCGTACTCCCCGGCCTTCTTCATCGCCTCCAGGGCCAGCTCGGCGGTCTTGGGAGAGAGGAGGGTGTAGATCCCGCCGGTGCTGAACCAGCGGGTGCCGAGCCGGCCGAAGAGGAGGTCCCAGTCGACGTCGCCCGGCCCCACCTCGCGCACCGGGGTGTGGGCCCGATAGTATTCGGTGACCGAGGGCAGGACCCCCTTCCCGGCAAAGGTGAAGTTGATCCCGTTGTGCAGGGTGCCCTTGCCGTCGGTGCTGAACCGGCCCTTCCCCGACGGGCTGAACCAGATGACGTGAGCGGTATCGACCCCGGCCTCGCGGAACTGGTTCTCGATGTTGCGGCCGATCCCGTCGTCGACCAGGGCCGTGACCACCGCGGTCCGCAGGCCGAAGCAGTAGCTCAACCCCTCGGCCACGTTGGTCTCGCCGCCGCCGTGCCAGACGCGGGCCGTCCGGGCCCGGGCCGTGGGCACGTTCCCCGGATCGAGGCGGAGCATCACCTCACCCAGGGCGATGGAATCGAACCGGGTCTCCTCGGCGGACTTCAGCTTCAACGCGCACATGCCGGATCTTCCTCCTCTGGGATCCTGTTGCTATGCCGCAAAGCGCTATGGCTTAGGCATATCGCCCATCTTCTTGAGGCTCTCCTGCAGCATCTC
>JAGVGT010000034.1 GCA_020056965.1 Deltaproteobacteria bacterium | reverse complement strand
GCGAGTAACCCTCATAATAATGGAGCCGCCCCTGCAACACCGCCACCCGCCGCCCGGCCAGCCGGCCGCAGACCAGACGACCGGCATGGCCCGGCGCCGTGGCCGGAGCGAAGTGGGGAATCTCAGACCAGTCAATAGTTTGCGGCCCAACAACCTGATCAGCCAACCGGCCCAAGCCGGTACCCAGGCTGATGACGATCTCGGGCCTCTCCACCAGGCAGCCGCCCAGAAAATCAACGGCGGTCTCGACCATTTTTTGCTGGAGGGCCATTGCGGGGGGAGTCATCGCGGGGGCCGCCAGTGGCGCTCAGGCCGGCCGCTGCCTCGGCAGGGTAAAGGTAAAGATGGTGCCGCCCTCGATGCGATCGGCAAAGGTGAGCCGACCACCATGCAGACCCTCGACGATCTGGTGACAGGAGGCCAGCCCCAGACCGTTGCCATCGGCCTTGGTGGTGAAATGGGAATCGAAGATACTGGCGCGGAAACGCTCGGGAATGCCCTCACCCCGGTCCTTGACCTGGACGATGAGGTTATCGTTGTCGTAGTTGACCTCGACATCGATGGGCTGATTGGTCTGGCTGGCCTGGGCGGCGTTGATCAGCAGGTTGGTCAGCACCCGGTAAATCTCCAGTCGGCAGAAGCTCACCTGGGGCAAGTTGCCGCGGAAGGTGAACCGCACCGTCCGGTCTCTGAGGTCGGGATGGGCCTGCAGTTCCGATTCCTGGAGTTCGGCGATCAGGTCAGTGAGCGCCCCGACCTCAAACTTGCGCGGCCGGTCCAGCCGCTTGGCGTTGGCCAGGGCCTCGAACATCATCTCAGCCAGCTTGTCGCGTCCCGACTGCATGACCTTGATCAGCCGCAACTGTGACTCGTCGGAGATCTTCTTCTCCAGCATATCGAGGAAAAGAAAGGGGGCCATCTGGTTTTTCATGTCGTGGATAAGGATGTTGGCCTTCTCCAGTTCGGCCGCGATGATCTCGGTATTGAGACGGATGCGTTGGCTCAAGGTGCGCATCATCGAGAAGAGCGACTCGGGCCGTTGGGAAAAATATTTCTGAAACTGGGCGCGGGTGATCCGCAGCAGGACGGAATCGGCCACGGCCTGGACCGTGGCCGAGCGGGGCTTGGCCTCGATCAGGGCCATCTCGCCGATATATTCCACCGGCTTGATCGAGGTGATGAACTTGGTGTGTTTGCTGATCTTCAGCTCCCCTTCCAGGAGAATGAACATGTCATCCCCCGGGGAGCCTTCATGGCAGAGATATTCGCCGGTGGCGATCCTGACCTCCTCGACGTTTTCGGCGAAGAAGGTATAGAGATCCTCCTCCGTGAAATGCTGGAAGAGATCCATCGAGCTTAAATACTTGAATCTTTCGTCGGAATTGACCACTGGAGGCTGTCCCTGGAATTGGAGTCTGACGAAATCGATCCTGGCCGACCAAAAGCTAGCCTGGTCAGATTACCCTGAGCGGCCTGCCAATGCAATGCGAGAAAACCCCTCATCCGGAGAATATGCCCCTGCTCAAAGGGCGTTTTGTTCCACGAACCCCATGATAACCCCAATTTCGGCGACCAGCACCTCGCAACGGCTCGCCTTGCCGGCCAGACCGGCCAGGGCCGGCGGCAGATCAGGTTCACGGCCGATGGCCTCGGCCACCGCCGCCCCGAACTTGGCGGGATGGGCAGTGGCCAGACAGACCAGCGGGATACCAGCCCGCCGGAACTCCAGCCCGGCCTTGACCCCCACCGCCGTGTGCGGATCAAGCAGGTAACCTTGCCGGTAAAAGGCGGCAATGGTGGCCAGGGTTTCCGCCTGACTGACGCTGCTGGCCGCGAAATCCCGGCGGACCTGTCCATGCTCGTCGGCCGAGAAGGCCAGTCTGCCGCTGGCGCCAAAGCCGGCCATGGCCGCGCGGACCCGGGCGGCGTCCTGGCCATAAAGATAGAAGAGGTAGCGTTCGAAATTGCTGGCTACCTGGATGTCCATGGAGGGGCTGGAGGTCTGCACCACCTTGCCGAGTGAATACTCGCCATCATTGACAAACCGGGCGAGCAGATCGTTCTCGTTGGTGGCCAGAATCAATCGACCGATCCGGCCGGGTAGCAACAGCCGGGCGACATGGCCGGCGAAGATGTCGCCGAAATTGCCGGTGGGCACCGAGAAGTCCACCACCCCGCCAGCCGGCCCGGAAAGCTTGAGGGCGGCGTGAACATAGTAGACCACCTGGGCCAGGATCCGCGCCCAGTTGATCGAGTTGACCGCCCCAAGAGCGTACTTCTCCTTGAAGGGCAGGTCGTTGAAGATGGCCTTGACGATGGCCTGGCCGTCGTCGAAGGTGCCCTGCAAGGCGATGTTGAAGACATTGGGGTCGGTGACCGTGGTCATCTGCAGTTCCTGGATGGGGCTGACCCTTTTATGGGGATGCAGGATGAAGATGTTGATCCGCGCCTTGCCCCGCACCCCGTAGATGGCGGCGCTGCCGGTATCGCCGGAGGTGGCGCCGAGGATGTTCATCCGGCCGCCCGATTTTTTCAGCAGATACTCAAAGACGTTGCCGAGAAACTGCAGGGCGACATCCTTGAAGGCCAGGGTCGGGCCGTGGAACAGTTCGAGGATGTGCAGGCCGTCCACCTCGACCAGCGGGGTGATCTCGGGATGGGTGAAGGTGGCGTAAGAGCGGTCAATCAATTCCCGCAGGTCCCCGGCCGGGATGTCGTCGGCAAAGCGGGAGATCACCGCGCAGGCCAGATCCTGGTAAGAAAGCCGCTGCCAGGCCTCAATTTCGTCCGGGGTGGCCGGGATAACCGTTTCGGGCAGGAGCAGACCGCCATCGGTGGCCAACCCCATCATTACCGCTTCGCTAAAGCTAATCGGGGCAATCCCGCCCCGGGTGCTGATATATTTCATAATGTTATTCCGTAAGTGATTTCATCGTCCCACTGCGCATCAGGGGAACAACGAGATTGCCACGTCGCTTCGCTCCTCGCAATGACGCCAATTGAAAATTCTTAATTCGCAGCAATCAAGCTGCGCCCTTCCATCTCGGCCGGTACCGGCAAGCCCAGCAGTTCCAAGAGCGTCGGGGCGATGTCCTTAAGCGCGCCGCCATCAGCCATTTTCCCGCCCTGGTGCGCCTGGTCCACCAAAATAAAAGGCACCGGGTTGGCGCTGTGGGCGGTGAAGGGGCCGCCGGCGGCGGGATCGACCATAATCTCGGCATTGCCGTGATCTGCGGTGATCAGGACGGCGCCGTTCTGGCGCAACACCTCCGCCACCAGCCGGCCCAGACAATGGTCCACCGTTTCGCAGGCCTTGACGGCGGCGGCCAGGATGCCGCTGTGGCCGACCATGTCACAGTTGGCGAAGTTCAAGACGATCAGCCGGAAGCGTTGCTCGGCCAGCCGGGCCAGCAACTGCTCGGTGACCAGCGGGGCGCTCATCTCCGGCTTGAGATCGTAGGTGGCTACCTCCCGGGGCGAGGGCACCAAAACCCGCTCCTCGCCGGGATAGGGCTCTTCCCGGCCGCCGTTGAAGAAGAAGGTGACGTGGGCGTACTTTTCGGTCTCGGCGATCCGCAGCTGGGGCAACCCGTGCCGACTGACCTCTTCACCCAAAATATGGGTAAGGGCTTGCGGCGGAAAGGCCACCGGCAGGTGAAATTCCTTGTCATAGTCGGTGAAGGTAACGAACTCGGCCAGGTCAGGCCGCCCCTCCCGGACAAAACCGCTGAACTCGGCGGCGGTAAAGGCCCTGGTCAATTGCCGGGCCCGATCGGCGCGGAAATTGAAAAAAATCACGCTGTCGCCGCTGGCGATGTGGGGGAGCAGTCCGTCCGCCTCGACGATGACGGTCGGCTTGACGAACTCGTCCGATTCGCCGTGCGCATAAGCCTGGAAGAGGGCAACCCCGGGATCCGGGCTGACCACACCCTTGCCTTGGACCAGGGCGCGCCAGGCCAGTTCGACCCGCTCCCAGCGGTTGTCACGGTCCATGGCATAATAACGCCCGCTCAGGGTGGCGATCCGGCCGACCCCGATCCGCTCCAACTCCGCCTCAAGTTTTTCCAGATAGTACTTGCCGCTGGAAGGAGGGGTGTCGCGGCCGTCGAGAAAGGCGTGGATATAGACCTTTTTCAAGCCTTGCCGGGCCGCCATCTCCAGCAGGCCGATCAGATGGTCGAAGTGGCTGTGGACCCCGCCATCGGAAAGCAGACCGAGCAGATGCAGGGTCCGGTCCTGCAATCGGCAGCGCTCCATAACCCCGACCAGCACCGGGTTGGAGAAGAAATCGCCGTTGGCCAGGTCGCGGTTGATCCGGGTCAGATCCTGATAAACAACGCGCCCGGCTCCGATGTTCAAGTGCCCCACCTCGGAGTTGCCCATCTGTCCGGCCGGCAGCCCCACCGCCTCGCCGTGGGCGACCAGGGTAGTGTGGGGATACTCGCTAAGCCAGCGGTCCATGTTGGGAGTGCGGGCTTGGTGGATGGCGTTGCCGGGAGTGGGCGCGCCGCAACCCCAGCCGTCGAGGATGGCCAGCAGCACCGGCCCCTCGACGAGGTTGGCGTCGCTCATTTTTTGGAGCCCCCGGTGCTTCTGCGCCTGGGGGTGGTCGCCTTCTTAAACGGTGTACCGGTCGGTTTGCCAGTCGGCTTGCCGGTCGGCTTGCCAGTCGGCTTACCGGTCGGTTTGCCCGTCGGCTTGCCGGCCGGTTTGCTGAACGGCTTGCTGGTCGACTTGCCAATCGCCTTGCTGGTAGGTTTGCCGCTCGGTCGGCCGGTCGGTTTACCGGTAGGTTTGCCGCTCATTCTCCCGATCGGCTTGCCGGTCGACCGGGTGGCGGGTTTTTTCGCCACCTTCTTCGCGCCCCCGGCCGGGGCTTTCCTTACTGGTTTCACCGGCGCCTCGGTAGGCTTTCGCACCCGCTTCGCCGGTTTTTCCGCCGTCGGTTCAGCCGCCTGTTCAGCCGCCTTCTTAACCACCCTTCCCGCCGGTTTTTTCTTGGCTTTTTTCACGACCGGCTCGGCGATTACCGGGGCCGGAATAGTGAGATCAAGGCGCGGGGCGTCGTGCCACAGTCCTTCCAGGTCGTAATGGGCCCGGATTTCGTGGTGGAAGATGTGGACAATCACGTCATTATAATCAAGCAGGATCCACTGCCCTTCGGTAAGACCCTCGGTATCGGCGGACTTGCTCCGCTTGCTGGCGATTTCCCGATCGATGACCCCGGCCAACCCCTGGACATGCCGGGTCGAGGTACCGCCCATGATCACGAAATAATCGGCAAAACCGGACAAACCCCGCACATCCAGGGCGACAATGTCCAGCGCCTTCTGGCTATCGGCCACCCGACAGATGGTTCGGGCCATATCCTCGGCCTGCAGATCCTGATATTTTTTCTGAATTTTCTTCATTACCGCCTGTTTTCCTCTGCTGATTAGTTTAGTTCCCGTTCAAAACGAGGAGTTTGTTCGAAGTCAAGACGAGAGGGAGGCGAAAAAGCGGAGCGTACTGGGTACGTGAGCATTTTTCGACAACCGACCAACGCCGCCTTCGGGCAAAAAGACCGTTTCCGGACGGAAACTAGTTATCCCCGACACCGATGCTCGACCGCATTATACGGCCACAAAAATTGGCACTATAGCCGATCTGGTCCATTTCTGACAACCGGCAATCCAAAAATCGACCGTTTTTCGACCACTTTCGCGGATCAGACCAAGCAAAACCGCCTTCCCGGCTACCCCCGATTTGTCCTTTGAAATATAAATGTTAATAGATTATAATCGCGCTCCATCGAATGCCACCATGTTTTCACGCCGCCGGACCGTGGTCCGGCTTCTTTTCGACCAAGGAGCCCAGATGAACAAGAACTTGAAGTGGAAGAGCGCCCTCCTGCTGTTCATGATCGTCTTTTCGATGATCAGCATCCTGCCCTCGTTCACCGACAACGTGCCGTCCTGGTGGAAAAAATACCTGGCGCCCAACGCCCTGCGCCTGGGCCTTGATCTCCAGGGCGGCATGCACCTGGTCTTGAAGGTCGATCTGGAAAAGGCCATCGAAAACAATCTTGACCTGGCCGCTCAGAACCTCAAGGACAACCTGGCCGGGCAGGGAATCTCCGTGGTCCGCACCACCTCCGGCGACCCCAAGAAGGTGATCTACACCCTGCCCAACACCGGCTCCCTGGACAAGGTCAGGGAGGTGCTGAAGAGCGACTTCCCCCACCTCAAGTCCGATGTCCAATCGGATGCCGGTTCCTTCCCGCGGATCATCCTGAGTTTAAGCGACGACCAGATCAACTCGATCAACCAGAACGCAGTCAACCAGGCCCTGGAGATCATCAGAAACCGGATTGACCAGTTCGGTGTGGCCGAGCCGGTGATCATCCGCCAAGGCGCCGACGAGATCGTCGTCCAGCTACCCGGCGTCAAGGACCCCAAGCGGGCCATGGATCTGATCGGCAAAACCGCCCAGCTGGAGTTCAAACTCCTTTACGAGGAAAGCCCCGTTGACCTGGGTGCCCTGATCAGCCAGGCCAGTCAGGCCGGACAATGGCAGGACGGCAACTACCAGGGCGACGGCCGCCGCCAGCTCAACCGCGCCCTGCAAGGCCGGCTGCCGGCCAATACCGAGATCTACTTTGAAAAACGCACCGACAACGAGACCAAAAAAGAGATCGTTACGCCGCTGTTGATCAAGACCCCGATCATGATGACCGGCGCCATGATCCAGAACGCTCAGCCCCAGATCGGCGGCAGCTTCAATGAGCCGTACGTCAGCATGGATCTTACCGGCCCGGGCGGCAAACTCTTCGGCGACATCACCGAGAAGAACGTCAACAAGCGCTTCGCCATCATTCTGGACGACATCGTCCGCTCGGCCCCGGTGATCCGCGAGCGCATCCTGGGCGGCAGCGCCCAGATCTCCGGCAGTTTCACCTACGAGGAGGCCTCCGACCTGGCCATCGTCCTGCGGGTCGGCGCATTGCCCGCCCCGGTCAAAATCGTCCAGAACCTCACGGTCGGCGCCTCCCTGGGCCAGGACTCGATCAACAAGAGCCTGACCGCCGGCCTGATCGGCACGGTCGCGGTCATCATCTTCATGCTCTTCTACTATCGGCTCTCCGGGCTGATCGCCAACGCCGGCATGATTCTGAACGTCCTCTTCCTGATCGCCGGGCTGGCCGCCTTTTCCGCCACCATCACCCTGCCGGGCATCGCCGGCATCATCCTCTCCATCGGTATGGCGGTGGACTCGAACATCCTGATCTTTGAACGAATGCGTGAGGAGTTTGGCCTGGGCAAAACGGTGCGCTCCGGCATCGAGGCGGGTTACGAGAAGGCCCTGCCCACCGTGGTTGACGCCCATGTCACCACCCTGGTTACCGCCTTCGCCCTCTTCCTCTTCGGCACCGGCCCGATCAAGGGCTTCGCGGTCTCCCTGTCGCTGGGCATCATCTTCAACCTGGTTTCCACCCTCTTCGGCACCAAGCTGGTTTACGACATCATTCACGTCAAGGGCGGGATCAAGAAACTCGACTTCCTCCATATCATCGGCCACACCAACTTTGACTTCATGGGTTGGCGCAAGATCTGCCTGGCCGGCACTGCCATCGTCATGCTGATCGGCGTCATCGCCTCGGTCCAGATTGGCCGGGGCAAGGCCAACATGGGCATCGACTTCTCCGGCGGCGTCCTCCTGCAGTACAAGGCGGCCGCCGACTTCACCATCGATGAAGTGCGTACCACCCTCAATACCGACGGCGTGAAGGACGTCGAGCTGCAGAACGTGGTCAACGAGCAGCGGCTGATCGTCAAGATCAAGAAGGTCGCCGAGGAGACCGGCGATCTCACCGCCGCCGTCGACCGCTCCCTACAGCAGCATCTGGGCGCCAAGAATTTCGTCCTGGAAAGCCAGTCGGAAATCGGCTCCTCGGTGAGTTCGGCCCTGCGCAGCAAGGCCTTGCTGGCCATCGTCCTGTCGATGGTCGGGGTCATCATCTACCTGGCCATCCGCTTCAACTTCAGCTTCGGGGTGGCCGCCGCCGCCGCCACCTTCCATGACGTCCTGGCAGTACTGGCGGTCTGCTGGATCTTCAACGTCGAGATCACCCTGCTGATCGTCACCGCCCTCTTGACCCTGGCCGGCTTCTCCCTAAACGACACGGTGATCATCTTCGACCGGATCCGGGAAAAACGGGCCCAGGCCGCCGCCGGTAAAATCAAGTCGCACAGTTACGTGCAACTGATCAACGACAGTATCAACGAGGTGTTAAGCCGGACCATCATCACCGTCCTGACCGTGGTCTTCACCCTGGTGGCCCTCTTCTTCTGGGGCGGCACGGTGATCCACGACTTCGCCTTCGCCCTGCTCTTCGGGGTCGTCTTCGGCACCTATTCGTCGATCTTCGTGGCCAGCCCGATCCTGCTGATGATGGACAAGGAAGAGGTCGGAAAGGTTTGATGACGACTGCGCCGGAAACCCGGGTCAAGAACCTGGACCGCGACCAGCCCTTCCAATTCCGCTGCGGGACGGATTTGGCCTGTTTCACCGACTGTTGCCGGCAGCTGGACTTGGCCCTGACCCCCTACGACGTCCTGCGGTTGGGGCGGAACTTGCGGATCAGCGGGGCTGAGTTTCTGGAGCGCTATGCGGTTATCGAGCACGAGGCCGGGGACGCCTTTCCCCAGGTGTATCTGGGCATGGTTGACGACGGGCTGGCCAGTTGTCCCTTCGTAAGTGTTAGAGGCTGCACGGTATACCCGGATCGGCCCGGCGCCTGTCGCACCTACCCGCTGGGCCGCGGCGCCCGGCTCGACCCCGACGGGAAACCGGATGATTTTTATGTGGTGCTGAGCGAACCCCACTGTCGCGGATTTGCCGAGAACAACCCGCAAACCGTGCTGACCTGGCTGGCCGATCAGGAACTTGCCCCTTACAACCAGTTCAACGATATGACCATGCGCATCCTCCACCACTCGCAAATTCGTCAGGGCTTCCGCCCGACCGCCGCCCAGCAGAAGCGCTACCTGGAATTGCTGTACAGCTTAACCGGCTTTGCCACCCCGCTCGAGGCCAGCGACGAACAGCGGCTGCGCCAGGGCTTGACCCGGCTGGCGGATGAACTCTTCCCGGCCTGAGTTGCCGGGGGAACTGCCCCTGGGACCGGAGTTGACCGCCAAGCTGCGGGCCTTCGCCACCGCCTGCGCCGCTGAGGAAGGTGGTTGCCACGGCCCCGACCATGCCGAGCGGGTCCACAGCACCGCCCTGGCCATGGGGGCGGAGTTGGGGGCAGACCTGATGATCTTAAGCGCGGCCGCCCTGCTCCACGATATCGGGCGAGCCGAAGAGAGCCGCAGCCGAGGGCAGCTCTGTCATGCCGCCCTGGGCGCGACCATGGCCGAACCGCTGTTGAGGGAGCTGGGCTTTGCCGAGGAAGCGGTGGCGGCCATTCGCCACTGTATCGCCACCCACCGCTTTCGGGACGACAACCGGCCGGAGTCGCTGGAGGCACAAATCCTCTTCGACGCCGACAAGCTCGATTCACTGGGGGCCATCGGCATCGGCCGCGCCTTCCTCTTCGCCGGCCAGGTCGGCGCCCGGCTGCACAACGACGAGCGGGCCCTGACCGACAGCCTGGCCTACAGCCTGGAAGATACCGCCTACCGGGAATTCAAGGTCAAGCTCTGCCGGTTGCCGGAGCGGATGCTGACCCCCATCGGCCGCAAACTGGCCGGCGAACGGCAACAGTTCATGCAAGACTTTTTCAGCCGCCTCGACGCGGAAATATCGGGAGGAATAGACAATGTCCAAGAAAGTTAAGGCCCTGGTCATCACCGGCTACGGCACCAACTGCGAAACCGAAATGGCCCACGCCTGCCGCCTGGGCGGCGCCGAACAGGTGGACATCGTCCACATGAGCCAGCTGATCCACGGCGAATACCGACTGGACGACTACCATCTGCTCAACCTGCCCGGCGGCTTCCTGGACGGCGACGACCTGGGCGCCGGCCAGGCCGGGGCCCACCGTTTTAAGCACGTGGTGGTCAAATCCACCGGCGAAAAGCTGATGGAGCAGCTGCTCCGCTTCATCAAGGATGGCAAGCTGATCCTCGGGGTCTGCAACGGCTTCCAGCTGATGGTCAAGACCGGCCTCCTGCCCGGCTTCGACGGCGACTATCAGCATCGCCAGGTCAGCCTGATCCACAACGATTCCGGCCGCTTTGAGGACCGCTGGGTAGCCCTCAAGGTCGATGCCGCTTCGCCCTGCGTCTTCACCAAGGGGCTGGATCGCCTCTACTTCCCGGTCCGCCACGGCGAGGGCAAGTTTGTGACCATGGATGACCAGGTCCTCAAGGAGGTCCAGAATCGTCATCTGGTCGCCCTGCGTTACGCCGACCCGCAGTCCGGCGAGCCGACCATGACCTACCCGGCCAACCCCAACGGCTCGCCCGACGCCATTGCCGGCATCTGCGACCCCAGCGGACGGATCTTCGGCCTGATGCCCCACCCGGAGGCCTTCCATCACCGGACCAACCACCCCCGCTGGACCCGCGAAGATTTGCCTGAAGAGGGCCAGGGGGTGGCGATCTTCCGGAACGGAGTGGAATTCATCCGCGCCAATCTGCTTTGATCCCGGAACTTCCGCCTCCCATGCAGCCAACTACTGCTGTAAAGCACTAACAAATCCCCTCATCCCAGCCTTCCACCCCACAAGGGGGTATCGAGATTCCGGAAGGAGAAGGGGGTAGAATCCCCTCTCCCTCCGGGAGAGGGTTAGGGTGAGGGAATGAATAAAGCAATTATAGTGATCTTCCGCATTCAGGTTGATCCATTCCCTCAGGAAACAGATGGCCCTGGCGCTTGAAGACACTCCCCCGGCCCCCGCAGCCGAACAGATCGTCCGCTTCATCAACTCCTTGCGCCGCTACCTGCTGGGGCTGTTGCTGACCGCGGTAGCGCTAACCATCGCCCTCTATTTCGTCACCCCGGCCCTCCTCGACCTCCTCCAGGA
Organism: Deltaproteobacteria bacterium; assembly: GCA_020056965.1. GTDB lineage: Bacteria > Desulfobacterota > Desulfobulbia > Desulfobulbales > JAGXFP01 > JAGVGT01. Next base: position 5,790 of record JAGVGT010000034.1, on the reverse strand, counting down.
CCACTTGGACCAGGAGCTGGCCTTCTTCACGGTGGCCGAACCGATCCTGGCCAGGATCAAACTGGCCCTCTTCACCGCCGTCTTCGTGCTGATGCCGGTCTTCACCCTGCTGCTCTGGACCGCCCTGGCCAAGCCCTTCCGCATCCCGGTGGCCCAGCGCAAGTGGTTCTTGATCTTCACCTGCCTGCTCTTCTACGGCGGGGCCTGGTTCTGCTACGCGATCACCCTGCCCTTCGGGGTCAAATTTCTACTCGGCTTTGAAACCGCCCAGCTGAAACCGCTGATCTCGGTGGGCGAGTTCGTGACCTTCGTCTCGGTCTTCATCCTCGGCTTCGGGTTGATCTTCGAACTGCCGATCTTCATGGTCTTCGCGGCCCGGGCCGGCCTGGTCTCGCGCCAGGCCTTCGAAAAGAACCGCCGTTACGCCGTGCTGGTCATCAGCATCGTCGCGGCGCTACTCACCCCCACCCCCGACCTCATCAACATGCTGCTGATGGCCGTGCCGCTCTATCTGCTCTACGAAATGGGGATCATTGCCCTGCGGTTGCTGCGGAGTTAAATCTGCCCATCGAAAGGGGTTCCGTTCCCGGGCATAATCGGGTATGATGACCCGGAATTTGGCGGGGGAACAGTCTAAAAAATGTTCAAAAAATCATCATCAAGACGGACCTTTCTGAAGGCCACCCTGGCTGGCGCTTTGACCTGGTACGGCCTGACCACCACCGCCCGGGCCAGTGTGCAGCAGGCCCCGCCGGCGACCAATCTCTCGCTGTACAACACCCACACCGGCGAGCGCCTCTCCGTGAACCTGCGCGACCCCGACGGCGCTTACGACCCCACCGCCCTGGAGGCCCTGAATCGCCTCCTCCGCTGCCACTACACCGACGAGCAGACCGTCATGGACATCTGCACCCTAGAATATCTGAACCTGGTAGATAAGCAGTTGGGGGGTGGCCACGAAATCCACGTCATCTCCGGTTATCGTTCCCCTAAGTACAACGAACTGCTGATCCGCAAGGGCCACCGGGTGGCCCGCCACAGCCTGCACCTCACCGGGCGGGCCATCGATATCGCCTTCCCCACTGTCGGCCTGGAGGAAGTCCGCCGCACCGCTCTCGATCTGCGCCGCGGCGGGGTAGGTTTCTACCCTGGTGACGGCTTCATCCACCTGGATTCCGGTGGAGTCAGGACCTGGTGAGACGTCTGTCGCTGTCCCCCGGTGTCGCCCTGTTCGTGATCGTGCTGACCTTAGCGACGGGAACCGCCTGGGCCAAGCCCAAGAAGGTCGTCGATCTCTGCCAGGTCAGTCATCCCAGCGATGCCGCCATCGCCTGGGAGTGCCGTCCCCTGAAATGGGGCGACAGCCCGTTGAAGCTGTTCGGCAACCACTGGCGCGAGGTGCTCCGCTTCAACCGCATTGACCAGCGCCATTTCAAGGCCGGCGTTTCGATCAAGGTCCCCCTCGATCTGGCCGGGTTGGCCGACTTCACCCCCCTGCCCCGAGAATATCCGGAGGCGGCCGGGGAGGAGAAGTTCATCCTGGTCGATCTCGCCGAACAGTATCTCGGCGCCTACGAGCGCGGCCAGCTGCGTTATGCCTTCCCCATAGCCACCGGCGGCCCGGAAAACCCCACCCCGACCGGCGACTTTAAAGTCAGCGCCTTTGATCAGGACCACGATTCGTCGCTGTACAAGATCGATAAAACCGACATCCCTTACCCCATGCACTACGCCCTGCGTTTTTACACCAGCCCCGAATGGGTGGCCTTCTGGATGCACGGGCGGGACATCCCCGGCTATCCCGCTTCGCACGGCTGCATCGGCCTCTATGACGAGGAGATGCAGAAACGTTACTACAAGAATCCCTCCAAACCGGTCTTCCAGGATGCCACCACCCTCTACAAATGGGCCATCGGCTCGCATCCCGACCGCGGCAAGATCACCAGCCTGAAGAATGGCCCCCGGGTAAAAATCATCGGCGCTATCCCACAAGTGGCAAGCCACTGAGTGACCTTGCAACCCCAGGCGCCTTGCCTGGCTGGAATACCTCCTTGCCGTTCCGCATTTAAGTCGCAACCCCGATGTCCGGAATGAGTGAACGGCGCATCGCAAACTGCCCGCAACTGGAGATCAGGCATGAAACCGCGCATTACCATGATTACCATCGGCGTTGACGATCTGGAGCGGGCCTTGCGTTTCTATCGCGACGGGTTGGGGCTGAAGACGGAAGGCATTATCGGCCAGGAGTTTGGAGATGGGGCGATCGCCTTTTTTGATTTACAGGCTGGAGTTAAGCTGGCAATCTGGCTTCGCCGGAGTATCGCCCATGATTCGGGCCGGCCGCTGGGCAACCCGAGTTCCACGGAATTCACCCTCGGTCATAACGTCGGGTCGAAGGCTGAGGTGGATGCGGTCATGGCGGAGGCGAAGATGGCCGGGGCCGAGATCGTTAAACCGGCCCAAGCGACCTTCTGGGGCGGCTATGCGGGTTACTTTACCGATCCGGACCAGCACCTTTGGGAGGTGGTTTGGAACCCGCAGTTCATCCCGGAAGATTGAGCCCGGCAGGACGCAGCTCGCCCCTATGCTGATGGACTCTGGTTGAATAAACTGGAACTATTATATACCGATCAATAACCTCACCAGCCACGTCCTCTCACCGGCCGTGGCCTCGCTGCTTTTTGGCGCGGTGGCGGCTACCCCGGTTGCGGTGCTGGGCTGCCGGAATCGCGGCCTGCTGGCCCTTGGCCCTGGCCATCGCCTTCGCCAGTGCCTCTGCACGCTTTATACCGCCATCAAGTGCGGCAGATGCAGCCACCGGCACGACCCGCAAAGCACCTGGTGGCTGCTCCGTACGCTGATCCTGGCGATCCCGCCGGTGGCACTGATCATTCTCGCCTGAACATTGCCGACAGGCAGGCAAATCTTGATTATTGACAAAAAGGGTATTTAAATGGCCGTTCGTAAGAAAATGCCGGGCGCAAAACTATACTAAGGTCGGCAAGAACCAACAGAAGACTCAAAGCGCTGGCTGATTCAACATTGGACACACCCCCAAAGACACTAAACCGCGAGCAACTCAGCAAGCTCATTTGACCAGGCCGCCTGGATGGCACAGATGCTGTCGCAGCGGGTCCAATTATACAAACCATGCAAAGTGCGACTTGAAATCTAGAACTTATGAAAGCCGCCCCCTCCCTGTCGAGACAATCACCATGACAGCCGCAAGCCCCACCAAGCAAACCATTACTGCCGCAGCAGCTCTCCTCGCCATCGCCATCCTGCATTTTCTGACCATGCCTAAATATATATATCAAGGTGACAACGTTGCCATCAAGGCAGAGGCGGCCCACCTCATCAACACAGGTCGAGTCGGGATTGGTTACGACGAAGAAGTTATCTCGGAAGAAATGCTCCAATACCGGGGACAATATTTTTTTGAAAACGACCGTAAGCAAAAGAGATTTTCTAAATACGGCTTATTTTACACCTTATGCAACACCCCGCCTCTAGTGCTAAAAAAGATGGTTACCGGGAAATTGCTTTATTTAGACTCTTCATACCAGATGCTGCTGATCGGCAACTGCTACAACATATTGCTAACACTGATCTATGTCGTTTATTTATACAAAACTTTTTTGTTGTTTAATCAAAACCGGAGCCAGCTGACCGCGCTGGTCCTGATTGCAATCTATTCAAGCTATAACTGGTATTACCTGCGCTCCCCGGACAAGGAAATATTCCAAATGATTTCTTTTACCGGGGCTATTTACCATACCCTGCGGTTCCTTCGCCCCCGCGACCAAGAGCTAACCGCATGGAAGCAGCTAGGTCTGGCCCTCGCCTGGGCCGGTTTCACCTATCTCCTCAAACCTCTGTACGCATTGCTGGTTATCAGCATCACAATATTCGCAGCCTGGCGGCTCTATAGTTCCTACCGGTCCGATCAGCCAGCCTGTCTGGCCCCGGATAGCCCCTGGCGGAAATCCGCCCTGGTCCTACCCGCCATGCTTCTGCTGATCATGGCGATCTCCTTCACCCACAACTACCTGCGCTGCAACAACATCTTGATCGCCGGTTACGGCCAGGACACCCACGACCCGGTCGAATTCACCTTCACAGTCGGCCACTTCCTGGGCGGGCTGGCCACTTATTTTACTAAAACAGGGAACGGCAACTGGTTAATACACCACCCCCTGCTGCTCCTGGCCCTGGTCGGCTACCCTGCTTTTTACCGGAGTTTCCGGATCGAGGCGCTCTTATTGCTCTCGATCATTGCAGTACACACCCTGGTCCTCAGCTTCCATACGGAATGGATCGGCGAATGGTGCTACGGACCGAGGTTCTGTCTGCACCTGATCATGTGCGCCACCATTCCGGCCGCCCTGGGGATCAAACTGTTGATGGCAAAAGCGCAGAACCGGGCCGGGCAAATCATCCGCAGTGGCGCCATTCTCACTTTTTCAGCCATCGCCCTGGTTTCGCTCCGGGCCCAGATTTACGTGAACTCCTGGCACTACTTTACCTTCTACAATTATTCGCCACCGTTTTGCGAAGTCGAACTGGAAACCCTTAGCAACTATTTTATCGATATGCCACATCGGGCCGTATTGGCCCGGGACCTCGCTTTGTATCGGGACCAAGGCAAAAAGTTCCCCCTCTTGACCAATCTCGACAACTCTGACCTGCCAATCGAGATCAAGGAATCGTTATACGCCTATACGGACAAGACCATCAGGACATCGCAATGGAACTACCTGCTGCTGCCGAAACCGTAACAGGCAAAGTCCGGGTACAGGCCGTAACACTCGACAACACGCCTGGCAATATGGCGTGCACACAACCGCAGGATGAATCCCTTAGTAAATCTCCTCCCAGAAGATGCACTTTTCCGGGCAGTTTTTAGCGGCTTCGTCCACACATTCCTCCGGAAACTTGTCCAGGCTCTTCACTTCCATATAGCCGGTTTCCCGGTTGCGCCGAAACACCTGGGGACAGGCAGCCACACAGCCCTCGCAGCCGGAACACATTCCTAAATCGATAAACGGTACTCTCATCTCCGGGCCCTCGTCATTTTCTTCTTCCAGCCCGGGGAAATCCGGGCTTAGACGTAATTTTGCCCGCAAGATGCGACATCTCCAGTCTGTTGTCAATGATTACTGTTTGTCGCCAAGGCTCTGGTTAGGCCGTAAATTTGGCCTTCAGCGGTGGGCGGGCGCCAGTTTCGCCTGGATCAGCTGCAGGTCCTGCCAGCTGGCCTTTTTCATCTCGATGTTGCGCAGCAGGAAATGGGGATGGAAGGTGACCATGAGCGGGGTGCCGTGAAAGTCGTGGAAGCGACCCCGGAGCTGGAAAAGCGGCTGGGTGCTGCCGGTGAGAATCCGGGCCGTGATCGGACCCAGTCCGCAGATCACCGCCGGATTAATCGCGGCAATCTGTCGGAAGAGGTAGTTCAGGCAGGTGTGAATTTCCGCCGCGCTCGGTTCCCGGTCTCCCGGCGGTCGGCACTTGACCAGGGAGGTCAGATAGATCTGGCTACGCTCCAGGCCGATGGCCAGAAGCATCTTGTCGAACAGTTCCCCGGCCGCGCCGGTCAGGGGCGAACCGGCCGCCTCCTCGGCGGGGCCGGGCGGCTCCTCGATCACCAGCAACCGGGAACTGCCGCTACCGGAGCCGATCACCACCTGCTGCCTCCTTTCCTGCAAGGGGCAGAGTCGGCAATCGGCCAGTTCCTGATGGATCTCGCCGATGGGCTGGGCGTTAACCGGAGCGGCCGGTGGCTTGGGTGGG
>JAGVGT010000050.1 GCA_020056965.1 Deltaproteobacteria bacterium | reverse complement strand
GGTACGGCCACCGCCGGTGGCACCGGCGGGGCTGGACGGACGACTCAAGGGAATGGCAATGCCGGCACTGTTGCCGGTGGCGCCGGCAGCGGCGGTCGTACCGAGGATACCACCAATGTTAGCGGCGGCGCCGGAGCGCGCGGGCAGGTGGTGATTACCTACACCATCCCGGTCGTCTACACCGACGACTGCAACGGCCGGTTGACCGAAGCCATCGCCGACACCGGCATCTTCTACTCCACCGATCCCCGTACCGCCCAGTACCCGGCCCTGCCGAGCCGCATCCAACAGGGAACCAACGGCTACAATATTCTCGATACCAACCCCGGCACCGGCAACGGCGCGGGGCAGCTCAACCCGTTCATGGGGCAGAGCCAGGCGACCACCCATAACCTCTGGGATGCTGACCAGACCAATGCCTTCGGCAGTTTGACCACCGACCTGGATGGGTTGGCCGCCCCAAAATCCTCACAAACCTCCCTGGTTGCCACGGTAATTGCCGGAGGGAACTACGGGGTTCTCGGCACCGCCCCTTACTATGCCGGCTCGCCGGTGGCCGGCCCGCAGACCGGCTACCCGCTCGACAATACCGCTCAGGTTGGACCCTGGCAGCGCATTGCCTATCCTGGTTCGCGGATTGGTGACGCCTCCAACGGCCCGGCCCCGGCGGACGAAAACTGCCAGTCTTGTATCGGCGGCTATGCGACCGGCGCGGGCCGCACCCTGTCGGCCAGCAATCCCTTACCGGCCGGGACCAACGCGGTCCGCTGGGCGGTGGGCCGGTTGACCGTCGGCGAGATCCGCTATGTCAAACTGAGCCTGCGGCTCACCGCCCCGGTCCCCGCCGGCGGGCTGATCAACGGCTCCGAAGTCTTCGGCGGCGACTCCTCGGACATGGATGATGGCGACGACAATGCCTGGCGCTATCATGTCCCCAGCGTTGCTGACAACAATTCGAACCTCTTTGTCATGAAGGAGCTGATCGGTTACTTCTCCGGCGCTACCCTGATCACCAGCGACGGCGGCGCCCTGCCGGCCAACGCCAAAGTCCGTTACCGGATCGTCTATCTCAATACCGGCAACTCGACCCAGACCAACGTGGTTCTCTCTGACACCCTGCCGTGCCAGACCGGGGCCGCGCCGGTGAGTTACAACAGTGTGGCCAATACGGTCAGCATCGTCAGCGGGACAATTACCGCCCCATCCGTCGCCACCCTCAACGCCATTACGGCCGGGACCAATGCCACCTACTGCACGGCGGCGGGGCGCCGGACCTTCAACTTCCCGACCCTGGCCAACCTTGGTCCCGGCGAAGGCGGCGCCATCGAACTGGATGTGCAGACCAACGCGGTGGTCGGCAGCCTGCTGCCGAATACCGCCAAGCTGGTCAGCACCCAGATCGCCAGCGGCGTCACCTCGGTGGCCAACTCTTACGTGCAGAGTGCCCCGAATCTGGTGATCAGCAAGACGACCTCAACGCCTTCCGTGGCCGCCGGCGGCACCGCCACCTACACGATTACCGTCAGCAACCTCGGCTCGGCCGCGGCCGGGGGCATCAATGTCTATGACATCCTGCCGACCACCGGCGGCAGCTCGGCCGATGCCACTACCCGCTTCAACTATGCCGGCACGACCTCGATCAGCGGCATGACCTCGGTGACGCCGACCCTTCTGCCGACCACGAATCTGACCGGCACGGTCTATATCAACGACAACGGCACCACGCTGAACGGAACCGGAACTGCATTTTTGTCGGAATTGGCGGTCAACGACACCATTTTTCTAAACGGTTTCAATTATCGGGTAACCGCCATTGCCGGCAACACCAGCCTGACCATCTCCCCGGCCTACCAAGGGGGTAATATTACCGCACCAGGACTGACCTACACCAAGTGCCCGCCGCCCTACAACACGGCGAGTGGCGCCGTCAACCAGGAACGGGCGTTGTGGAACTTCGGCAATCAGACCCTGGCGGCCGGGGCAAGTTTCACCATTACTTTCACGGCCACGGTTGGCGCCAATGTCCCTGCTTCCGTTTCTCCCTACCTGAATACGGCCCTGGTTACCTATACCGGCGGTACCGGCGGCACTGGACGGGCCGATGCCGTCAACGTCGCCCCGGTGACGATCACCTCGAGCCTCTCCATCGATAAGACGATTACCCATTATTACGACAGTGGCAGTTCCAGTTGGGTAGCCTACGGCGACTTCATCCCGGCCAATGCCAAGGTGCGTTATAAGATCGTCTACGCCAATACCGGCGGCAGCAGCGTCACCAATGCGGTATTGAGCGACCTGCTGCCCTGCCAGACCGGGGCCGATTCGGTCAGCAACATCACCAACCTGGCGGGTCCGATCGGTCTCCCCTCCCCCAACCCGCCGGTACTCGCCGCCGGGGTCTGCGCCACGGGGACGCGCCGGACCTTCAGTTTCCCGGCGGCAACGATCAGCGCCGGGCAGATCGGCGCCTTGACCTTTGAGGTCCAGACCAGCGCCACCACCGGTGACACCGTCGTCAATACCGCCAGCTTGAGCGCCACCGGCGCCGACACGGTGACCGATGAGGCCCAGACTGCGGTGCAGTCGGCACCCATTTTAACCATCAGCAAAAGCGAGTCGAAAACCGGGGCCAAACCGGGGGATACCGTTTCTTATATGCTGACTGTCACCAATACCGGCACCACCAATGCCACCGGGATTTCGGTCTACGACTGGCTGCCGAGCGGCGGCGTCGCTCTGAATGGTGCGACCCGCTTCAGCTACACCGGGTCGAGCAGCTTTGGCGGCAGTATCACCGCGGTGACTCCGACCACGGTTCTCCCGCCGACCAAGCCCCCCTACAACAACGTCCCGACCGGCTCGAACCTCAACGTGGCTAATACCCATGAGATCGTCTGGAACTTCGGCGTCCAGACCCTGGTCCCCGGCGCCAGTTTCACCATTACTTACAGTGCCGCCATCGGCGCCTCGGTGCCGGCCGCTTACTACAGCAACAATGCCCGGGTCTACTACAACACGACCTTGCAGGCCGAAGCCTCGGCCGCCTCGATGTACATCGCCAACACCATTGCCGAGGTGGCGGTCACCAAGAGCAACAGCAGTGTCACCGTCCCCTTGGGCGGCTCGACCACTTACGCCATCGTGATCACCAACAACGGTCCAGATGCGGCCAACAACACCGTGGTGGTTGATCCGGTTGCCACCGGCCTTTCTAAAACCTCTGTCAGTTGCTCGGGGGCGGCCGGCGGCGCGGCCTGCCCGGCCACCTTGACGGTAGCGCTCCTGGAGGGGGCTGGTCTGACCATCCCGACCCTGCCGAACGGCGGCCAGGTCACCTTGCTGGTCAACGCCAACATTACCGCCGGTAGCGGCAGCGTCACCAACAGCGTCACGGCCAATCTCCCGGCCGGGATTTACGAGGGCAACTGGAACAATAACATCGCCTCGGATACCGACCTGGTGCAGTCTATGTTGTACCCCAGTTTATTGGTTCTCAAGTCCTCACAAACCTATTCGGACCCGGTCAATGGCCAGACTTCCCCCAAAGCGATTCCCGGCGCCTTGGTCGATTACACCATAACCGTCACCAATTTCGGGGCGGGAGCTGCTGACGATGGGACCACGGAGATCACCGACCCGATCCCGGCCAATACCGAACTCTTTGTCGGTGACTTTGACGGTGCCGGTCCCGGGTTGGGTCCGATCCTCTTTACTGACGGCAGCGGGGCTGTCTCGAGCGGGTTAACTTACACCTTCATCGATCTGGGCAACAGCGGCGACGATCTCGAATTCTCTGATAATAACGGCGGAAACTACAACAAGAGCCCCAGCGACCCGGATGGTGATAATTTCGACCCGACCGTAACCAATATCAAGATTTGGCCGAAGGATATCTTCAAAGCCGCGGCGGGCGTCGATCATCCGTCATTCAGTGTCAAATTCAGAGTCAGAATCAAATGACACCAAAGGCGCCGGGGATGGATCCGTATTGGCAGACAGCAGGCAACCGGGTCACCCCGGCCGAGGCGAGGCAAGGAGGGTTGAGATGATCAAAAAAATCGGCCTTTTTGTCTTGGTTGTGGCGCTCGGCGCTCCGACGAGCCGGTCGGCTTTCGCCCTCGGCACCCCGTCGGGTACACCGATCACCAATTCGGCGACGGTAACCTATATTTACGGCGGCGCACCGGCGACCGCGACCGTGAATGCCCCGGCGGTCCTGGTCGATAACCGGGTCAACCTGACCGTGACCAAGAATGGCGATCTGACGGTTTTGCCCGGTTCGGCCAATCAGGCGTTGCTGTTCACGGTCAAAAACGAGGGGAATACCAGCCAGCGCTATGTCTTGGCCGCGACCAAGAGCGGGGGCATCGACATGACTGCTCCGGTCCGGATCTACCTAGATAATGGCACCACCCCAGGGGTCTGGGATACTGGCGATACCCTCTATGTCGATGCCGGGACCTTTGCGGACGTCCCGGCCGACGGGACGCTGAAGGTCCTGATCGTTGCCAACACCCCGGCCGGGGCCACCACCGGGCAGACCGCTGATTATCAACTTACGGCCACCACGGTTGATGCCGGGACCACCGCTGTCACCTTAGAGACCGGCGGTGCCAACACTGCCGGAGTCGATGTGGTCTTCGCCGATGCCGACCCTCGCGATGGGAAACATTCCGCTACCGGAATCTACACGGTCAACCTGGCCTTGCCCGTGGCTCTGAGCAAAGCGGTGGCGGTGGTTTGGGATCCTAGCAACCTTTTCGTCGCTCCCAAGGCGATCGCCGGGGCGAAACTCACCTACACCATTACCGCCACCGTCAGCGGGGCCGAGACAGCAACAGCGGTGGTGATTACCGACCCGGTCCCCGCCAAATCGTCGTACGTGGCCGGCTCTCTCAAGCTGAACGGCGCCGCCCTGAGCGATGTCGTCGATGGTGATGCCGGCAGTGTCGGCGGCGCTCCGCTGACCGTTTCGGTCGGGCTTGGTGATCTGACCAGCGGTTCGGCGCCCCAGGTGGTCAGCTTTGAGGTGACGATCAATTGAGGATAGTCGGGGCGCCACCAACGCCGCCCGGTTAGTGAAGATACCATTTTGCCGGCACTTGAATTTTAGAGCGCGAATCAACCAAAAACGAAAGGGGGTAATCGATGACAAACAAGTTTTTAACCACCTTGGGTCTCTTGCTCCTCCTGGCCCTGCCCGTACAGGCGGCGGACAAAGGGGGAATCGAACTCAAGTCGACGGCGGAGGTCGAGATCACCGTCAAGAATGACCAAGGGGTGAGCCAGGTAACCCGGGTCGATGCCGCCACCGCCAAAGTCGTCCCCGGCGATACGGTGATCTTCACCACTTATTATGCCAACATCGGCGCCAATCCGGCGACGGACATCGTTATCGATAATCCGCTGCCGGAGCATATGCTCTACCTGGGCGGGAGCGCCGAGGGTATGACCCCCCGCATCGAGTTCTCGGTCGACCACGGGAAGACCTTCGCTGCCGCGAGCAAACTGAGGATCAAGGATGCCGCCGGGCAGGAACGGCCAGCCACGGCGGCTGATTATACCCACATCCGCTGGACTATGGTTGGAACACTGGAGAAAGGAGCCAAGGGAAGTGTCTCTTTCCGGGCCAAGGTGGAATGACATTAAAAACTTAATCATTACAAAGAGAATGCCTTCGGGTATGGAATCTGTCCCAAAAATCACGCAACACCAACAGCAAAGGAGATCGTTATGAAGAAGAATCGTTTATTGACAATGGCCCTGACCGGGGCATTGGCGGCACTGGCGCCGCAGTGGGCAATGGCGGGCGGGACGTTGTCCGGCACGGCCATTGATAACATTGCAACTGTCAACTATAAGGTCGGCAACGTCTCTCAGCCTTTGGTCGAGAGTTCGCCGACCGGCAACTCCGTCACTGGAGTTGGGGGCGGTGCAGTCACCACCTTTAAGGTCGATGACAAGGTAAACTTCGACATTGCCTCTAATAATGCGGCTTTCGTCACCACTTATCCTGGGTCGTCGGCCGTTGCCTTGAAATTCACGATCACGAACACCGGCAATACCCCCCATGACTTCAATCTGTCGAACGTGGTCGGGGCCGCCAATACCTTTGTTGCGGGTTCCATCACCTATTACAAGGATGACGGCGGCACCGTCGGTTCTTTTGACGCGACGGATACGGCGATAACCTTCCTCGACGAGCTCGCCGTGGATACCCCCACCGTCGTCTACCTGGTCGCGGCCGTCCCGATCACCGCCGCAAATGGCGATGTGGCCAGCTATGCGCTTAAAGCCACCGCGCATGCCGCCGGCGCTGCCGGCCTGGGCGCGATCACGACGGCAAACTCCGGGGTCGCTGATACGGCCGGGAGTGTCGATGTTGTCTTTGCCGACATCGATAGCGATGGCGCCGCCACTGGCGACGATAAAGGTGTCGATGGCACCAACTCCATCTCTTCGGTCACCGATGGCCAATACAACGGCGTCTATGTCATGTGGGCGGGCGGCAGTCCCGGCAGTGGCGATCCCGGCAAGGGCTATCAGGTTGCGGCATCGGTCTTGACCGTCACCAAAACCTCGGCGGTCTACTCTGACCCGATCAACGGCACCACCAATCCCAAGGCCATCCCCGGGGCGGTTGTGACTTACACGATCACCATCGCCAATGCCGGCGGTGGAGAAGCGGCCACCAACGTCACCATTGTTGACAGCCTGGCGGCCCAAAGCGCCCGGATGGATTTCAACACCCAATTCGACGACGGGACGGTTGCCATACCTTGCGTTGCCGGTGAGGGCATCGTCGTTGACGGCATTTGTCAAACCAACGTGGTTGGCAGCCCGGTCGATGACCAGGCCGACTTCACGGCCAATGTTGTAAACGTCGCTGCCAGTGGTTCTCTGGCGGGGGGTGCTTCAAAGGTCATCAAGTACCAGGTAACAATCAAGTAACTGTTGGTGGCGGGACGACCCGCCATACCGGGTAAATATTGTGATAATTCTCAACCACATAATGGCAACAGCACAGCGTCTCGCGGCCGGGATAAGACCCGATCGCAGCGCTGGGCTGCGCCTATGTGCAAATCTGTTTGATATGACCCGCGCGGTGGCTGGGTTGGCGCGTCAAAAACGCCGACCTGCCACCCGCGCGGGGCTTCTTTCGGAGCGTTCCGCGAGCCCTTCCGTTGGTGAAGGTTTGGCTGAACGGGCTGAAGCTGCTCGGCCATTGCCGGCCGGGTTGTTGCCGGTGTTCTGCCTGTTGCTCTGGATCCTGTTGGGCGCGCCCTTGGCCCAAGCCGAGTCCATCGACAATACCGCCCAGGCCGCTTATAAAGTTGGCGCCTTGCCGCTGGTCAGCGTTTCCAATCCGGTTTCGACCACCATTCGGACCCCGTCCAAGCTGGAATTTCTTTCCTATGCGCCCCTCGCCCCCAATGCGGAATTGGTACCGGTGGCGCTGGCCACCAATCCCTCGCCTGGCGGGCTACCCACGTCGCCCCCGGTTCGCCCCGGCGCGGCGACCCCCATCGATCTCTCCGTCCCCTTGCCGCTGGTCGCAACGACGATCTACCATGAAAACGAGCCGTTCTTCCTGCGCCTGACCGACCTCGATCAAAATCTGAATCCCGCCGGGGTTGAAACGGTCATCGTCACCATCTCGCTGCCGGGGACCGGCGAATCAGAAATCTTGCAGCTCACCGAGACTGGTCCCAACACCGGGATCTTCACCGGTTATATCCAGTCGAGCGCCACCGCCGGCAACATTGCGGGGGACGGGGTTTTGGCGGTCAAGCAGAATGCCGAAATCCGCGGAACCTATACCGACGCCATCGACGGCACCGACAGTTCCGCCGCCGCCGCCCTGGTCGATCCTTACGGGGTGGTCTTCGATACCTTGACCGGTTTGCCGGTCAATGGCGCCACCGTGGCCCTGCTTGATGTGGCCACCGGCCTTGGCGCCACGGTTTATGGTGACGACGGGATCAGCCTCTATCCGGCCGCGGTGATTTCGGGCGGGACGGCCACCGACAGCAGCGGCCGGGCCTATAGCTTCCCGCCCGGCTTTTATCGTTTCCCTTATCTGCAGCCCGGCCGCTACCTCCTCAAGGTCACGCCGCCGCCGAACTACCTGGCCCCGTCAACGGTGGCCACCGCCGATATCCAGAACCTCCCCGGCGCCCCCTATGCCATGGCCAATCCCGGTTCCCGGGGCGAAGAGTTCATGATCAATCCGGGTCCGGCCATCCATATCGATCTGCCCATCGACCCCCTGCGTTCCTGGCTGCGCCTCACCAAGACCGCCTCGAAGGCGACCGTGGCCATCGGTGATTTCCTCCAGTACCGGCTGGCCGTTGAAAATACCGGCTCCATCGCGGTCGGTGGGATTGCGGTCAGCGACCGTCTCCCGGGGGGGTTCCGTTACCGCTCGGGTTCAACCAAGCTCGACGGTCAGATCGTGGCCGACCCGGTCATCTCGGCGGACGGCCGCACCCTGCTCTTTACCGTCGGCACTGTTGCCGTCACCAAAAGCGCCAGCCTCACCTATGTCCTTGAGGTCGCGGCCGGCGCCCCCCTGGGAAAGGCCCAAAATACCGCCTATGCGACCGGGAGCGGGGTTTTGCCCTCCAATACGGCCAAGGTTGAAGTTCTGGTCACGGAGGATTTCTTCAGCAGCAAGAGTACCGTGGTCGGCCGGGTCTACCCCCGGGGCTGCCCGCGGGAAGAGGCTGACGCTGAGGGGTTGGCCGGGGTGCGCCTGTATCTGGAAGACGGCACCTACGTGGTCACCGACCCCAAGGGCATGTATCATTTTGAAGGAGTCGAGCCTGGGACCCATGTCGTGCAACTGGATCTCGAGACTGTGCCGAAGGATTACGAACTGGTCAGCTGTGAAGAGAACAGCCGGTTTGCCCAAACGCCCTTTTCCCAGTTTGTCGATCTGCAAGGGGGCACGGTGTGGCGGGCCGACTTTTATACCAAAGCGAAACCGCAGGTGCCTCCACCGCCCCCACCGTCACCGGAGCCACCGGCCAAAATTACCGGTTCGGTCGGGATTGAGCTGGCCAGCCGGTTGGGCCAGGGTTTAGCTGGTGGTGATGAGATCAGCTATATGGTGACCGTGCCGGTTGGCGAGGTGGCCATCGCTAATCCGCGGCTGATCGTGGTCCTGCCGGAAGGGGTGACTTATCAGCCGGGCAGCAGCGTTCTCGATGGCGCCCCCCTGGCTGACCCGGAAGAGCTGGAGGGCACCCTCACCTACCGGCTGGGCGATGCCAAACCGGGCTGGACCGGCCAGCTCGCTTTCAAGGGCGAGATCGGGGCCAATCTCAAGGGCGGAGAGCTGCCGACCAAGGCGCTGCTGACCTTTAATACCAGCGACGAGAAGAACCGGCGGACCCCGCTGGTCGAAAATATCCTGCAGTGGAGCGTCCGCGAGGAACGGCGCATCAATCCGGAGATCACCCTCCACCCGCTCTTTGGTGAGTTAGGCTTTACCCTCAACGGCAATGACCAAATGGTTTTGGACGGAATCATTGCCGATTTGCATGGTCAAGTGGTGACGCACATCTCGGTCACCGGCCATACCAATTCGACCCCGATTGCCCCGCGCAATCGGCATATCATGGCCGACAACTATGCGCTATCGACGGCCCGCGCTACCTCGGTGGCCGCATATCTGCAGGCCGGACTTCATCTGGTGCCGGAGCAGATCACCATTACCGGCAAAGGCCCCGATGAACCGGTGGCCAGCAACAAAACTGCCGCGGGTCGCGGCCTGAATCGCCGGGTCGAGTTGCAGATCAGCTCCGAAAAGATCGAGCAATACCCGGACCTGAAAATTATCAAAGAGGCCAGTGGGGTCAAGGCGGTGGCGGTTTCCATAGCAAAGGTGGTGGAAATTCCGGCCGAAGAACAGGCCGTAAACGAACGACTGGCCGCCCGAACCTTACCCGAGTTTGACAACCCCTGGCTGGCGAAGGCCCAACCCGGCCTCGCTTTTGTCTGGCCCTTTGCCGGTTATTATCCGGCCAGCCCCAGCACCAAGATTGGTGTCAAGCATGACCCGCGCAAGAAACTCCAGCTGTTGCTCAACGGGGTGGCGGTCGATCCCCTCTATCTGGACGGCGTGCGCAAGCGGGGCGACAACCAACTGGTGGTCAGTCTCTGGACCGGTGTGCATCTGAGCGACGGCGACAACATCTTTGAGGCGATTGAAAGCTCGCCCGAGGGCATGGAAGAGAGCCGCATAACCCGCACCCTCCACTATTCGACCGCCCCGGTTAAAGTCGAGCTGGTCCCGAGCCTCTCCCGATTGACCGCCGACGGCAAGACCCCGTCAGTGGTGGCCATTCGTTTGACCGACAAGGATGGCCATCCGGCCCGTGAAGGCCTGATTGGGGAGTTCCAGCTCGATGCCCCTTACCTCGCCCAGCAACAGGCGCAGGAGTTGCAGGAGAACCCCCTGTTGCTGGCCAAGAGCGCCCGCTTGAAGTACCTGGTCGGCGAAGAGGGCATCGCCCGGATCGAATTGCAGCCGACCACCCGCACCGGCGAGGCGATCTTGCGCTTCAATCTGGGCAACGGTGAAAGTGAGGTCCGCACCTGGCTGACCGCCGGCGAACGGGAGTGGATCGTGGTCGGCTTTGGCGAGGGTACGGCCGGCTACAATACCCTGTCCGGAAATATGGAGAACCTCCAGGCCGCCCAGAGCGAAGACGAATATTACCAGGATGGCCGGTTGGCCTTTTTTGCCAAGGGGATGATCAAGGGCAAGTGGCTCCTGACCATCGCCTATGACAGTGCTAAGGCCGGGATGCGCCAGGCCGGCAGCCTCTACGGGACCATCGATCCGCAGAAGTATTACACCTTGTACGGCGATGGCTCGGCCCAACAGTACGAAGCCGCCAGCGCCCGCCAACTTTATCTCAAGATCGAGCGCGACCAGTTCTATGCGCTCTTCGGGGACTACGACACCGGCCTCTCGGTGACCGAGCTGTCCCGCTATAACCGCAATTTCAACGGCCTGAAATCGGAAATGCGCGGGGAGAAATTCGACTACAGCCTCTTCGTCAGCGATACCAATCAGGCCTTTGTCAAAGACGAACTGCGCGGCGACGGCACCTCCGGACTGTATCGGTTATCGCGCCGTAATCTCGTGATCAATTCGGAGACGATCACGGTTGAGAGCCGGGACCGTTTCAAGAGTGAAGTAATCCTCACCACCCAGACCATGAATCGGCATCTCGATTACGATATCGACTACGAGGCCGGCACGATCTTCTTCAAAAGCCCCATTGCCAGTCGCGACGAAAACTTTAATCCGCTCTACATCGTCATTGATTACGAGTCCGCCGATGGGGCCGACATGTCCTATAACTACGGCGGCCGCGGTGCGGCGCGGTTCATGGATAAACGGGTCGAAGTCGGCACCACCCATGTCCACGAAGGCCGGGTTGGGGGCGAAGGGAATCTTTACGGCCTCGACACCACCATCAAGCTCAATGATAATACGACGATCAAAGCGGAACTGGCCACCACCGATACCGAGTTCAAGGGGGCCGGCGCCAGGGGAACGGCCTATCTGGCCGAGATTGCTCAGCAGACCAAGAGTGTGACTGGGAAAGTCTATCTGCGCGAACAGGATGGCGAGTTCGGGTTGGGTCAGCAAATGGGGAGTGAAACCGGCACCCGGAAGATCGGCCTGGATGGCAGCTATCGCTGGACCGAGCAGTTGACCGTGCAAACCTCGGCCTTCCGCCAATACAATCTGGCTACCGACGCGGTCAGGGATATGGCCGAACTGCAGGCCAATCTCAGCAAACAGGGCTATGCGCTGCACGGTGGCCTGCGCCACGCCCAGGATAACCTCGGCAATGGCGAGACCAATACCTCGGATCAATTGATCGCCGGCGTCAACTACAACCTGTTCGGGGACAAACTGGTCCTGCGGGCCGAGCACGATCAGTCTCTACTGGGCAGCAACGGCAACGGCGACTTCCCGACCCGGACCCTGATCGGCGCCGATTACAAGTTGACGGAAAAGGCGACGGTCTTTATCGCCGAGGAATTTGCCCAAGGGGAGCGGGAAAATACCGAAATGACCCGGCTCGGGCTGCGCTCTTCGCTGTGGAGCGGCGGCCAGCTGAGTTCTGCCCTGGAGCAGCGGGCGACCGAAAACGGCACCCGCGTCTTCTCGGTGAGCGGTCTCAAGCAGACCTGGCAGATCTCGAATAAATGGAGTGTTGACGCCGGCCTCGACCGGAGCGCCACCATCAAGGACCCCGGCAATACGCCGATCAACGCCAATGTCCCGGCGGTTTCGGGTAACTCGGATTTTACAGCTGTCTCGGCCGGGGCCGGGTTTAAAGAAGAAAAGTGGTCCTGGAGCGGGCGGCTCGAGGGGCGGACCTCTGATAGCGAAGATAAATTCGGCCTCTTTACCGGTCTCTACGGCGAGGTCAAAGCAGGGCTCGGTTTAGGCGCCGCCGCCCAAATTTTCAAAACCTCCGCCGTGACCGGGAATCGGGCCACCAGCGGCGATCTGCGTTTGAGCCTGGCTTACCGGCCCCAAGAGACCGCCTGGATCATCCTGGATCGTCTCGACTATCTCTTTGATCGCCAGAATGGTGGTGCCCTGGCTTATAACAACTGGCGGCTGATCAACAATCTCAACGTCAACTGGAAGATGGACCAAAGAACCCAGGTTTCTCTGCAATATGGCGCCAAGTACGTCAATGAAACCATCGATGACTGTGACTACAGCGGCTATACCGACCTGGTCGGGCTGGAAGGCCGCTACGATCTCACCCGGAAATGGGATGTCGGCCTGACCGGGAAAGTCCTCCATTCATGGGCGGCCAAACAGCTGCAATATGGCAGCGGCGCCTCGGTCGGCTACAACCTGGTAAAGAATGGCTGGATCAGTGTCGGCTACAACGTGGTCGGCTTTACCGACCGGGACTTCTCGGCCGCTGACTTCACCGCCCAGGGGCCCTTCATTAAGTTCCGCTTCAAGTTTGACCAGGCCAGCGTGCGCGAAGCCCTCCAGGCCATTTAGCCTAAAAAAGCAGTTAGCATGCCTAATTTGCCACTTGTTGCTTGAGGCTACTGATAAATCCCCTAGCCCTCTCCCTGTGGGAGAGGGATTTCCTCCTTCTCCCACAGGGAGAAGGCTAGGGATGAGGGGATCTAAACGAAATCTTTCATCAACAACTGCCGTTTTTAGGCTATGCAAACCAGCTCTCCTTCGCCTTTGCCCTACTCGATCACTGGTTGACCGCGCCCCACCTGGCATGCAATAATGACCAAGAATGAACAGACTTTTTAACCTAGCCCGAGGAAGTACTACCGCTGATGGCTGAGCCGATGCGCAGTGTGTTGCTGGCCGAGAAAGACCCCAAGCAGCGGGAACTGCTGGCCGGCATGCTGCGCAAGGAGATCGACTGCGTGGTCCATCCGGTGGGCACTCCGGCCGAGGTCTTGGAGGTTTTGGCCGCCATCCCGGTCAGTGTCTTTATCGTTGGTCTTGATCTTACTCACCACGAAAACAACAATCTGATCAGCCGGGTGATGCAGCACCATGGCCAGGTGGTGATCGTGCCGGTCGTTCCCCTGGGCGACCAGGCGGCCTTGATCGGCGCCCTCAGCCGGGGGGCTTTTTCCTATCTCAACTTCCCGTACAATACCAACGAAGCGGTGATCGTCAGCGCCCGCGCCCTCTATTTTTACGACCTGCTGGTCCACCAGGAAAAGCGGGGCCGGAAAATCCGCAAGTCCGATGGCTTTTACGGCATCATCGGCAACTCCCCGCCGATGCTGGCCCTCTTCGACCTGATCGGCAAGCTGGCCACGGATGGCGCCAGTACCGTGCTGATCCAAGGCGAGAGCGGCACCGGTAAGGAACTGGTGGCGCGGGCCATCCACGCCCACAGTCACCGCCAGCTGAAAAATTTCGTGCCGGTCAACTGTGCCGCCATTCCCGACGAACTGCTGGAAAGTGAACTCTTCGGGCACCGCAAAGGGGCCTTCACCGGCGCCGCCCAATCGAAGATGGGGCTGATTCAGTTTGCCGACGGCGGCACCCTGTTTCTCGACGAGATCGGCGACATGCAGCCGAATCTGCAGGCCAAACTGCTGCGGGTGCTGCAGGACAAATCCTTCGTCCCGGTCGGGGGGCTGGAACCGGTGGCGGTGGATGTGCGGATCCTCTCCGCCACCCATCGAAATCTCGAGGAGATGGTGGCGGCCGGCCAGTTTCGGGAAGACCTCTATTACCGCCTGAGCGTGATTCCCCTGAACCTGGCGCCCCTGCGCGAGCGGCCAGGCGACATCGCCCTGCTGCTGGACAAGTTCGTCCAGATTTTCAACCGTAACCGCACCGTCCCTCTGCTCGGCTTTACGCCGGAGGCCAAGGCCGCTTTACTCAGCTATCCCTGGCCCGGCAACGTGCGGGAATTGGAGAACCTGGTCCAACGGTTGGTGGTCTTGGGCGGCGGCACCACCGTCGGCCTGCGGGAATTGCCCGCCAAGTACGCGTCCGGCCCCACCCCAGAAAACAGCGCAGCCGCTTTGACCACCGGACTCGAATTCGGCGCCGAGGGGATCGATTTTGACGGGCTGGTCCAGGACTTCGAAACCCGGTTGATTCTGCAAGCCCTGAGCCTCAGCGGCGGCAATAAAAAAGAGGCCGCCCGTCTGCTCAACCTGAACCGCACCACCCTGCTGGAAAAAATCAAGAAAAAGGGGTTGCTGATTCCCTGAGTCGCCAGCCCACCCCAGCCGCTGTCAAAAACCCAACACCGTCATCTGCCGGCTTGTCGATCACCAGACCCGGTCGGCAACCTTGCCACGCCGGCTATCTGCCCGTAGTTGTTGGTCTTTGGGGGCCGACCGCCCAGTTAACTAGCAAAGAAAACGCTGCTGGATTCGAACCGCGGCGAGTCAAAACCTTGACATGGCTTTGGTCCGAAACCTTATAAATGCTAATTTTGTCAACAATTCTATATGGTTAATTTGATGGCATGATCCTGGCAATACTCCTTGGTAACAGCAACCGGAATCCTTAACCGGTCAGTTTTACAAAGGAGAAAAACCATGAAATCCATCACTCTGCTCACTTCGACAATGGTCCTGGCGGTACTGTTAAGTGGTTGTGGCGGTGGCGGTGGTGGTGGCGCTGCCGAGGCCCCTGCGCAACCGGCCGCAAGCCCCACTCAGGTCGCGGAAGTTGCCCCCCCTGCCCCCGCCGCCGCTGTTCAGGCTGATTTCCCATACACCATCACTTTGCTTGGCACTCTGGGCGGCGAAAGTTACGCGGTCGCCATCAATGATCAGGCCCAGGTGGCCGGGAATTACCTCGACCAGAACAACAATCCCAATGCCTTTATCTGGCAGGATGGAACCATGCGCGGCATCATGCAATCGGGACAGGCTAGCGCCATCAATAATAAAGGACAGGTGGTCGGCTGGCGCGAGGCCACCGGCCAACCGGAAGCTTTTCGCTACGATCTAGACGGCCGCAGCTACTTGCTGAATACCGGGGGGGCCAGTAAAGCCCTGGCTATCAATGAAGCTGGGCAGGCTGCGGGCCGTCTAACTGGTCTAACCGACCAGGCCTTTGTGGAGGATAAAGGCAACCTGCAAATCGTCAGCGGCGAATTAAACGCCTATGCCGTGGCCATGAACAATGTTGGTCAAATCCTGGTGAAAGAGATTACCGCCGCCGGTTTCCGGACCCTGCTCTGGCAGAACGGCGTGCTGACTGATCTTGGCAACCTCGGCGGCCCCTGCACCCAGGGCCAGGACGTCAATGATGCCGGCCAGGTGGTGGGCTGGGCGCAGACGGCTGCCGGGGAATACCATGCCTTTATCTGGGAGCGTGGGGTGCTGACCGACCTGGCGCCGCTGGTCGGCAGCTTCAGCTCGGCCATCGCCATCAACAACCAGGGCTTGATTCTGCTCAAGGCTTCGACCCAGGCCGGCGAAAACACTTTCCTCTATCAAAACGGTCAGGTTACCGATCTGGAAAATTTCGGCAGCAACTACGCCGTTGCCACCGACCTCAACATTAACGGTCAGATTGTCGGTTGGCTGGCCACCGACAACGGCGCCATCCGCGCCTTCATGGCTACCCCTAAGAAGTAGCCAAACCAGGCGGAAGCGTCGCTCATCCCCGCCCCGGCCGGTCCCCACCGGCCGGGTTTTTTGTTGCTTCTCCGTCTTTCCTCAGGATGGCTTCAGGCGAGGCAGAAAACTTAACACCTTTCCCGGTCCTTTATTCACTTCTCAGCAAATTTTCGATCCAATCTCGGACCAAACAGCCTGTACTCCGGTAATTATCTTGTATTGCGAGAATCTGTTCACCTATCCTGATTTTTAGAAGAAATTCACGGTTTTTTAGGGGAGGGGGCTTGGCCGTATGCGTCAACTATTCTGGCTTACCCTTTTATTCACGCTTCTGCTCGGTTCCCCCCCATCGTTTGCCGGCCAGCTGAACGGCAGCCGTGTGACCTTCGTGATTCCCAGTGTGGCGGCGGACGACGGCAGCGCCGGTTCCGGCTCGGACGAAGGGAAGGTCTATTTCAAGATCGTGATTCAATAAGGGTTCCAGTTGGGGAAAGATCAACACCACACCAGATAAAGGGTTCAAGGAAAGGAGGTCAAAAGGATGCTTGGCGGATCGCTGCGAAAGGAAAGGAGAATGACAGGAATGGGTGAAGGCCGGGATTGGCGAAGCTGGGTTGCCGGCTTTTTGCTGGCCGGAGTTTTTTGTCTCTCGGCCGCGCTGGCCGGGGCCCAGCAGGAGCCGCGCCTGACCCTGAACAGCCAGGTTGAAAAGGAGGTAAAGGCCCAGCGCGGCGGCAAATGGGTCACGGAGAGGATTCCCGTGGACAAGACCGCGCCCGGAGACATCCTGGTCTACACGATCAACTACCAGAACGCCGGCACCAACGCCGCCAAGGATGCGGCGATCGTCGATCCCCTGCCGGCGGGGGTCGTCTATCTGCCGAACAGCGCCGAAGGGCAGGAAACGGAGATCACCTGCAGCATCGACGGCGGCCGCAGCTGGCACAACCCGCCGGTCATGGTCCAAATAAAAAAACCCGACGGGACGCAGGAGAGCAAAGCCGCCGCGCCGGAGCAATATACCCACATTCGCTGGGTGATCAAGAAACCGATTCCGCCCGGGCAATCCGGCCAGGTTCAGTTCAAAGTGACGGTAAAATAACCAACGTTTGAAGGAGGTAAACCATGCGTAAACAATTATCAGTCTTGGCGGCTATGCTGCTGCTGGCGCTTGTGGCGACCCCGCCGGCGAGGGCGGCGGGAACCCTGGCGGGGACGGCAATTTCCAACCAGGCTTACGGCGATTACAACGACGCCAACGGCAACCCCAAAAGCCGGGTCTACTCCAACACGGTGACCACCACTGTGAGCCAGGTGGCCGGCGTCAGTATCGTCCCGCCGACCGTCACCTCGGCGGCCACCAACGGCCAGGTCATCAATTATCTGGTCCAACTGTTCAACACCGGCAACGGCACCGACACCCAGACCTTCACCTATGCGACCTCGTCCGACTGGACGCCGACCCTGGTCCGGATGTTCTACGACCTCAATAACGACCACGTCTATAACGCGGGCGACGTCCTGCTCACCGAGACCGCGCCAGGCTCCAAGACCTACAAGACGGTCAATGGGGCGGGGACGCCGGTCCTGATCAATCCGGATGACCACTACGTTGTGATCATGGAGGTCACTGTCCCGGCCGTGGGGGTCGCGCCCAACGGCACCAGCAGTGTGGTCACCATCACGACCATGTCCGACTTCGACAACACCAAGACGGCGACGGGAACCTACACCACCACCGTGCTGGCGGCCGTCGTCGCAGCGGTCAAGACCCACACCCCCGCCGGCAACCCCACCTACCTGCAACCGGGCGACCTGGTCACCTACACGACCACGGTCACCAACAGCGGGAGCGCCACCGCCGTGGACTTTAACTTTACGGATATCGTGCCCGCCCAGCTCACCTATGTCCCCGGCACCCTCAAGTTCAATTTCCCCGGCGTCGGCTGGGTCGATATGACCGATGCGGCCGATGGCGACGGGGCCAAATACGATGCAGCCAGCAAATCGATCATGGCCCCCGATAACGGCTTCTCCTTGGATCTGCCCGCCGGCCAGACCGGGGCCTTTCAGTTCCAGGCCACCGTCAACGCCGGGGTTCCGTCGGGCACGGCGGTGACCAATCAGGCCACGTTTTCCTACACCTCGGGGACCAGTCTGATCAATGTGCAGAGCAACGGCGACACCATCCTGATTGCCACCCTCTCGATGATCGACTTGAACACCACCACCGGCCCCAAGACCGGGGATCCCGGCGATCAGATCGTCTACCCGTTCAACGCTGTCAACAACAGCAACTCCCCTGACAAGATAGAGCTCACCGCCGCCTCAACCGCCGCCTGGGCCTGGCTGCTCTGGGCCGACATGAACGGCGATGGTATCCCCGGCAACGACGGTGACTATCTGCTGACTGATACCGACGGAGACGGGAAGGTAGACACCGGCGCTTTGGCGCAGTCCGCCTCGCTTACCCTCCTGGCCGTGACTACCATCCCGCCTGGCTCTGCCAATGGCGCGCTTGATCAGCTCACCATCAGCGGCGCCTCGGCGACGACCCCGGCCGTGACCGACTCGCTGATTTTCACCACCACTGTCCGGGCGCCGGTCTTGAGCATCGTCAAGGCGCTGACCACCGTTCAGGCCCCCAGCAGCGGTCCGACCTGCACGCCGACCAATCCGAACACCGGCGCACCCTGCCAGGTTTTCCCCGGCTCGGTCCTGACTTACACGATGACCGCCAGCAACTCCGGCAACGGCAATATGACCAGCCTGGTGCTGATCGACCACATCCCGACCAACACCACCTATCTGCCCGGCTCGATCCTGAGCGGCTCATCCTCCGCCAGCCTGTCGGCCCGGACCGATGCGATGGACGGCGATGGGGCTGAATTCAATACGGGCAGCAATGCCGTGATCGTTCCCGACGGCACTAACCTGATCATTGGTTCCGGCGGGACGTGGGCCTTTCGATTCCAGGTCACCGTGAACTGAGGGCGATGCTATCCAGCTTAAGTTAAGGGATTCCGCGTGACGTCGTTGTTGCGTCAAAAGCCGGCGATGAAGTACTCGCTGCGGTGGGTTTACCTGCTCATTCTCGCCGTCGTCCTGCTGGGCTGGACGGCGGCGGGGTGGGCGATCACCCCCGCCCCCGGTACGCCCATCGTCAACCGGGTTACGGCCCAAGGCAGCGATGCCAACGGGAATCCCTTGCCTGAAGCCAGCGCCACCGTGGCGACCCCCCTGGCCGGTGCCCCGCTCTTCCGTCTCGAAAAAACGGCCAGTTCCGATCCGGTGGCCGCCGGCGCCACCTTCAGTTATACGATCCGCTACGAAAACACCGGTAACGCCCCGGCCACGGGCGTCATGGTGGTCGATACCCTACCGGCCGGCCTCGCCTTCCAGACGGCCTCGGCAGGGGGCGTCCACAACCCCCTAGACCGCACCGTCACCTGGAATCTTGGCTCCCTGGCCGTCGGCACCGGCGGTTTCCTGACGGTCACGGTCAAGGTCGCCGATGGTTTGGCCATCGGCACGCCGATTATCAATACCGCCCTGATGACCTGCACGGAAGGCGCCCAGACCTCGGTCCAACTCCGGACGATGGTCGGCGTCGGCGTCAACCTGGTCTTGACCAAAACGGCGGCGCCCGGGCTGGTGACACCCAATGGGACCATCGTCTACACCCTCGCTTTCCGCAACCTCGGCAACGCCGCGGCACACCAAGTGCGCATCGTGGATCAACTGCCTCTGGGCACGGCCTATGTCCTCGATTCCGCTGCGCCCGCCGCCATCCTCGTCAGCAACTTGCTGTCCTGGAACCTCGGCGAGATCGCGGCCGGCGGCCAGGGGAGCGTGATTTTCCAGGTCCGGGTCTCACCGTTGGCCGCGACCGGCGATCGGGTCAGCAATTTCGCCACGATTAGCAGTCTTGAGCAGACCAGCATCTCGAATACCGTCTCCACCATCGTTTCCTCCCAGTCCCTGCTTCTGCTGAAAATGGCCACCCCTGACCCGGTTCGGGCCGGCCAGAACCTGACCTATCTGCTCCAGGTGGAAAATACGGGCGTTGTTCCGTTGACGGGAGTGACCCTGAGCGATCCCCTGCCGATCGGCACCACCTTCGTCTCGGCTGACAGCGGCGGGATCCTGATCGACGGCGGCCGCCAGGTCGTCTGGAGCATCGGCGACCTGGCCGTGGGTCAGAAACAGACGAGCACGCTGGTCGTCCAGGTCGATCCAACCCTGACCCAAGGGTTGTGGCTCGAAAACACCGCCACCGTCACCTCGAACGAAACCCCGGTCCAGTCAGTGCGCGCCCTCTCTACTGTGAATGGCAGAACGCCGGGGGAGGTGCTGTTTCTTGATGCCGGAGGAGTTCCGACGATCGGCTACCATGCCGGCGAGACCATTTTCGTCCAGGTCCAGGACCTCGACCGGAACCTCGATCCGACCGGGGCGGAAACGGTCACGATTGTCCTGACCAACCTCCAGACCAAGGACAGTGAAACGCTCATCCTGACCGAGACGGGAGCGGACAGTGGCATCTTCCGCGGCGGGATTCTCAGCACTCTGGAGTTGACCGGACCCGGCAACGGCGCCCTGACCGTCACCGCCGACAGCCGGATTCAGGCGACTTACAACGATTCCCTCGATGCCGGCCCAGCCCTCCTGACTTCGGCACTCATCGATCCGTTGGGGATTGTCTTCGATGCGGTCAACGGCAACCCGCTTGCCGGCGCCGTCGTAACCCTGAGGAGCTGGAACAGCGCCGCCGCCGTCTGCGACCTGACCAGCTGGCCGGTATTGCCGCCGGGCCAAGTCAATCCCGCCGCGCCGACCGGCGCCGATGGCAAGTTTGCCTTTCCTCTGGTGCCGGCGGGAGATTACTGCTACGAGGTTAAACCGCCCCCGGGCTACCTCTTCCCCTCGACGGTCGCCGATGTGGACCTGCCAGTCGGCTATATCATCGGCCTCGGCTCCCGGGGCGGGGCCTTCACCCTGAATATCGGCGACCCGCCGCTGATCAGCGACATCCCGGTGGACCCACCCATGGGGCGCTTGACCATCAGCAAGTCGGCCGGCAAGACGACGGCGGCGATTGGCGACCTGATCGCCTACCACTTAAAACTTGCCAATATCGGCGCCGCACCGGTGACCAGCATCACCCTCACCGATGTGATGCCGCACGGCCTGCAGATCCTCCCCGGCTCGGCCCGGCTCAACAACGAACCGCTGGCCGACCCGACCGCCCTGGGAAACCGCGGGTTCGCCTGGAGTCTCCCCGGTCTTGAGCCAAACAAGGAGCTGGAGATTACTTACCGGGCCGTGGTCGGCCCCGATGCCACGCGAGGAGACGGGATCAACACAGCCTTCGCCGCGGGCCTGAGCCTCGGCAAGGCCATTGCCTCCAACACCGCGAGCGTCAAGGTGAAGATCACGGCCGGCATCTTCACCGAGAAGGGCACCATTCTCGGCAAGATTTTCCTCGACCGCGACGGGAACCGGATGCAGCAGCAAAGCGCCATTGCCAAGCCTGACGATCCCGACGAGCCGGGCCTGCCCAACCTGATCCTTTATCTCGAGGACGGCTCACGGATCAGCACCGATCAGAATGGCAAGTTTTCCCTCCTGGGCGTTGCGCCGGGGACCCATATCCTGCGGGTGGACGAATCGACCCTGCCCCGCGATATGGGCCTGGTCCCCATCGCCAACCGCTTTCTGGGCGAGGGTTCCTCTCAAATGGTTACCATGCCGCCGGGGGGCCTGGTCCAGGCCGATTTTGCCGTCCGCCAACTGGGGCCGGTCGCAGAGGAAAACCCGCCGGCTGACCCGGCGCCAGCGGTGGCCGAACAGACCGGGGCGGAAGTCGCGCCGCTGGTCTCCCCGGGGGAAGCGGCGACCAGGCCGCATCGCCAAGAAGGCATCGGGAGCGGAGGGGTGGCCGACTGGACGCCAGATCCCGGCAAGCGTGACTGGGAAGAGGAAATCAAGACAATGTCTCCGGTTCTCGCCTTCCTGAGTCCAGCCGACGAGAATGCTCACCTGCCGGAGCGGATTCGGGTGGTCGTCAAGGCGCCGTTCGAGAGCGAACTATCCCTCTCGGTCAACGGCGTGCCGGTCGACGCCCGACAGATCGGGCGAAAGATCGACTATCAGCAGGGCCAGGTGACGATCTGGGAGTACATCGATGTCCACTTAACCGCCGGCGCGACCAATCTGCTCCGGGTAGAAGCGAAAGACCTTTTCGGTATCGTCCGGGGCAGCAAGGCCATCACGGTCCTGGCCGTCGGAACCCCCGAACGGCTGGTCATCCAGACCGACCAGACCGAGGCCGTCGCGGATGGTGAATCACAACTCCGCGTCCGGGTGGAACTCCGGGACAAGAATGACCTGATTGTCCCCTATGCGGGTTTGCTGACCATCTCGGTCTCGGCCGGTGAGCTTGGCGAAAAGGATGCCGATCCCGCTGCCGAAGGGTTCCAGGTGGCCCTGCGGCAGGGCGTCGGGACTTTCACGGTGCGGGCCCCCCGGGAAGCGGGTGAGGCAGTAATCACCGCGGCGATAGACGGACGCCAGGCAACCACGCAGGTGTTCTTTACGCCCCACCTGCGCAGCCTCTTTCTGGTCGGGCTGGGTGAGATGACCATCGGCCAGGGCCACGGCCAGGGGGAATACGGTTTCCTCGCGGATCAGTCCTGGTTTGAGGATGGATCTTACACCGGTGGGCGCGGGGCCTTCTTCCTGAAGGGCGAGGTGTACAGGGACGTCCTGTTGACCGCAGCCTACGATTCGGACAAGGAAAAGCGCGACGATCTTTTCCGGGAGAACGACACCACCCTTGATTCAGAGGACAAGTACCCCATCTACGGCGACGAGAGCAAAACCAGCTACGAGGCCCTCTCGACCGACAAGCTTTATTTGAAACTGGAAAAGGACCGCTCCTTTATCCTCTACGGTGATTACAAAACCGACTTGAACGAAACCAAGCTGGCCGCTTACAACCGCTCCTTTAATGGCCTGAAGTACGAATTGAACGAGCAGCCTTTCAAGCTGCGCGCCTTCCTCAGTCGGACCGACCAGATCCAGATGCTGGACGCCCTCCCCGGCAGGGGGATCTCCGGATACTACTATCTGAGCGAACGCTTGGCCGTCGAGGGGTCCGAGCGGGTGGTCATCGAGGTTCGCGACCGCTATCGGCCCGACACCGTCCTGCGCCGGGAAAGCAAGGGCCGGGGGAGTGATTACGAGATCGATTACAGCTCAGGGGCCCTACTGTTCAAAGAAGCGATTCCGAGTCACGACGAAGATTACAATCCGGTCTACATCGTCGTCAGTTACGAGAGCCGGACGACCGGCGAGAATTATTACATCTACGGGGGCCGGGGTAGTTCGCAGATTCGTGATTGGCTGGAGCTCGGCGCGACGGGTGTCGTTGAAGAAAAGGGGCTCGGTGACTACCACCTGCTGGGAACGGACCTGACCATGCGGCTGCCGGGAAAAACCGTGGTCAAGGCCGAATATGCCCAGACCAAGGGGATCTTCGAGGAAGAGAGCCTCTTCGGCTGGTATTCCGATCACGGCTGGTCGATGGGGCTGGAAAGTGAACCGTTGGCAAAGCTGCATCTGGGCGGCTATTACCGCAAGCTCGGCGACCACTTCCTCAACCTTTCAGCGGCCGACGCCGCGCGCGGGACCACCAAATACGGCTTCGACGCGACCTACGAGCTGCGACCGGACACCGAGCTGCGCGGCAAGTTCTTCGATGAGCGGGACGATCTCAACCAGATCGGCCACCGCCTGGCGACCATTGATGCGCAAACCAAGTTCAATAAAACAAAAATCATGGCCGAGCTTTCCGATGAGTCCTCCAGCGAGGCCTACGTACCCCTGGCCACCCCCCGCAGCCCCTTCGACATCAGCCAGGAAACCCCCGGTAAATTGACGGCGGCCAAGCTTGGCCTGGAAAGCGAGTTGAGCCCCGATCTGGCGCTCACCCTCAGCCACAAACACAACCTCTGGGGGGAGAGTTACCACACCAGTCAGGCCGGGCTGAAATACCGGCTCGACAACCTCAATCGTTTATACCTGCGCGAGGAGTATCAGAAATATCAGGAACGCAGCGAGGCGCGCACCCTCTTGGGCGTAGAAGCGCAGTTGCGCAAGGACACCGTGGCCTTCAACGAATATCGCTTGGCCAACGGGGCCGATGGCGCGCGGACCCAGTCGGTCCTAGGGCTCCGGAACAAGTTTTTCCTGGGGAAGGAGATCACCGGCAACCTCTCGGGCGAATATCTAAAAACGGTCAGCGGCAGTCAGAGGGAAGGCGAGCCCGACGCCGTCGCCCTGACCCTGGCCCTGGAATACCTGGCCAGCGAGGAGTTCAAGGCGACCGGCCGTTTCGAGCACCGGGAGGAACTGGACGGCAAGGGACTCAACTATCTGGCCGAGGTCGGACTGGCCTGCAAACTCGATCCCGATTACTCCCTCCTCCTTCGGGAACGCTATTTTTACCAGGATTCCGGAACTGGCCAGCAAACCACCTCCCGGGCCATGGTCGGCCTGGCCTATCGGCCGCTCCTGGCGAATCGTTTCAACGCCTTGACCAAGGCGGAATACAAGCACGAGTCCAACTCCGGTTCGATCCCGACCTTCCGGGAGAAGGCCTGGATTTTTGCCGGCGAAGGGGTCTGGCAGGCCACACCACGACTGCAACTTACCGGCAAATATGCGGGTAAACTCGCCCGGGACAACGGATTTGCCTCCTACACCGACCTTCTGGCCGCCCGGTTTCTCTATGACCTGACCGACCGGTGGGACGCCGGTGGTGAATACCGGATTCTGACCAGCCACAAGGTGAACAGTTCCTACCAGGGTGGCACAGTCGAGATCGGTTACAGAATCATCAAAAACCTGTGGGTTGGAACGGGCTATTCCTTCGATAAATTCGATGCCGATCTGACCGGAGACAGCTATCAAGGGGAAGGCCCCTTCCTGAAGCTCCGCGCCAAATTCGATGAAACCACCTTCAAGGGGCGCCATTAATGGCTGAACCTGGTTCGATCACGATACGGCCCCGTAGCGTTTGGCTTGGAGGGAGTAATGAAAAGCAATCTTAAGCCTGGCCATAAAAAGCGCCTTTCCTGGATCCCGCTATTGCGGGGCCTGGCCTTGCTCGGTGCTCTCCTTCTGGCTGGTGGTGGGGTTTGGCCTAATCAGGCCCGGGCGGCAACGAGAAATTACAAACAATATTTCAATACGGGCACCACGATCACCTACGTGACACCCAATCTTACCACCAACATGGCCTGTCCCTCCTCCGGCGATCTTGGTCCGGTACCGGGTGTCCGGATTACTCTCCTCGGTGATACTGACGGCGCTTGTGCGCCGGCGGCGAACCGGGACTGGCTGTTCAATGCCAACGGCAAGATGCTGGAAATGTATAACGGCTCGGCCTCTGCGGCGCCCGCCACCATCACCGGCACCTCGGTGGTCTTGCGCTTCAGGGGCGAGAATTCGTCGGGAACGGCCAAGATTACCCTGTTCTATACCAACAGCAGCGGCACGCGGGTTAATTTTACCGGAGCGCCCACCAACCGGGCCTTTACAACGACCAGAACCACCTACACAGTACCCTTGACCGGGCAATCCGCCAACGTTCCGCCCGGTTCTCGACTGGGACTGGAGATTACCTCCGTGGTCAGGGTCCGAATTGGGGTTGGCCCCAGTTCTGCTGGGCTGGGCGACCTGATTGTTAATGAGTCGGTGGACTCCGACAGCACCGCGCCGACCTCGACCATCACCGCACCACCGGATGGCGCGATCCTGAACCTGGCCACGGCCAGCCCGTATGCGATTACCGGCACTGCCGCCGATAATGCCGGGGGAACGGGGGTGGCGGGCATAGAGGTCTCCACCAACGGCGGTTCCAGCTGGAACAGCGCCACCTGTGTCAATTGTCCGACCACCGGCAATACCACCGCGAACTGGACGTACGACTGGACGTTGCCCGCGGAGAACTGGGTAAGCCATAACCTCAAAAGCCGCGCCACGGACCGGGGCGCCACGCCCAATGTGGAGATGCCGGGAGCCGGGGTCACCGTGACAGTGGACCGGATGGCGCCGACGGTCATCAATGTTACCTCGACCACCGCCAACGGCATCTACAAGACGGGTGACCCCATCGCGGTGACCGTGGCCTTCAGCGAATCGGTATACGTCACCGGTACCCCGACCCTGCATCTCGAAACCGGTACCATGGACCGGAACGCCACTTACACCGGCGGTAGCGGCAGCAACACCTTGATCTTCAGCTACACCGTTCAGGATGGCGACTACTCGCCCGACCTGGATTATGTGGCCAGCAACTCTCTGGCCCTGAGTGGCGGCACCATCAAGGATTCGGCAGGCAACAACGCCCCCCTGACCCTGCCCAGCCCGGGGGGGCCCGGCTCTCTGGGGGCCAACAAGAATATCGGCATTGATGCCCTGCCCCGGCTGGTGATGACCAAGAGCGTGGATAAGGCCTTTGGCAACCCTGGCGAAGTTCTGACCTACTCGGTGAATTACCATAACGCCGGGCCGGGAGCGGCGTACAACGTGGTGGTGTTTGATACGGTTCCAGCTTACACCACCTATGTGGCCAACAGCCTGAGGCTTGGTAACGCCGCATCCACTTACGCGACGGCCTCGCCGCTTACCGATGCGGCTGGAGACGACGCTGGCGAGTTCGATGGCCATAATGCAATTTTCACCTTCGGCCCGGTTGCGGCCGATGATAGCGTTTCTGGTTCCGGCCCGGATGAAGGCAAGGTGTACCTGCGGTTGTCGATTAATTAGGTTTTGCGGGTTGCCTGGCCTTAGCCTGGTGCCCTTTCATGCTGCCAATTCTTGCCTCCATCGCGGCGGAATTTATCCTCGCGGGCGGGCATTGGCGGGGGCTCATTTTCCAGCCGCCACAATCTTTCTCGCCCGGGGTCAGGCCAATTTTAACTTGCCCAGGCCCGCTCATTTCCAATAGCATTAAGAACAGGGTAGAAATCTCATTGTTTCGTTATGGCAGCTCTCCCCTCTGAACAAATTTCTATTTCACCAGAAGCCACGGGAGAATGACATGCTTAAGGATATCTCGGTAAATCTGGGTAATTTTCTGCTGTCGCTGGCGGATGCCGTTGACATGTCCAGTCCACTTACCACCTCCCACCAGCTTCGCACCGCTTTTATCGCCTGGCGGATTTGCGAAGTCGGCAATGTCGCCAAACCGACCACTGAAAGAATCTTTATTGCCGCCCTGCTCCATGATATCGGCGCTCTGACCCCCGAAGATAAAATCCGCATTCATCGTTTTGACGAAACCAATATCGAGGATCATTGCCGGATCGGTGAGTTGCTGCTGAAAAGCTGCCCATTGCTGGCCCCGTCGGCCCCGGCCGTCCGTCATCATCACCGGCTCTGGGAGGATTGGGAGACGGCCCTGGAAACCCCGCATGTCTTCGAAGCGCAGGTGATCCAATTGGCCGACGTGGTGGAGAAACTGATCAAGCGGGACCGCTTCATTCTGCATCAGGTCGATGAGCTGAAGGCGGGGATTGCCGGGTACGCGGGCCAAAAAATCAATCGGAAACTGCTTAAGCTTTTCGAGGACCTGGCGGCACGGGAGGATTTCTGGTTGGACCTGATGTCCCCGCGCCTCTATTCGTTGCTGCTCCACCATGGCCCGTTGAACCGGTATGCCATTGATTATGGTGAGGCCCACAACCTGACCAGATTATTTCGCAACATTATCGACCTGCGCTCAAGGTTCACCGCGGCGCACTCCGCCGGCGTCGTCGAATGTGCGACCCGGCTTTCCCGGCTGTTCGGCATGACCGAGTGGGAGATTCGGCAGATGGAGATGGCCGGCAATCTTCACGATCTGGGCATGCTCGCCGTGCCCGGCGAAATTCTCGACAAACCGGGTCGGCTGACGGCCGATGAGTACGCCCTGATCAAGCAGCATCCCTATTTCACCTATACGGTGCTGAACAGCATCGGCGGAATGGAGCAGGTCGCGGAATGGGCCGCCCTGCATCATGAGATGCTGGATGGATCCGGTTATCCCTTTCACGCGCAGGCGGACCGCCTTTCCACCGGCGCCCGGATCCTGGCGGTCGCCGACGTTTTTACGGCCCTGACCGGTGATCGCGCCCATCGGAAAAGCATGGACAAGGGGGAGGTGGTGAAGATTCTCTTGGGCCGGGTCAAGGAGCGCCAGCTGCCGGGCAATATCATCAACCTGCTCTGTGATAATTATGCCGAGTTGGCCGGGGCGGTGGCGGAGGAGCAGGCCAGGGTCCTGAAACGTTATCTGGAAAACCTGCCGCGCTTGGGCGCTGGTGATTCTGCCCGTTGATCAATGGGCAAAGTCGGTGCTCTCCGGGCCGGTTTGGGCCAGGGTTGCCGAACAGTTGCCGCAGCGCGGTGGGGTTTTCTCCAATATCTTCAGCCTGCGCATGGCGTCCTGGGTGTTGAGGCAGCGGTTCATCCGCAGTAACAGTTCGTCGGTATCGCAGGGCTTGAGCAACATCTCGTCAGCCCCGTTTTCCAGAATCTGCAGAGTGGAAACCGAATCGCCGTAGCCGGTCAGGATAATGAAGACAATGTGCTGGTCGTGGGCCTTGACCCATTTCAGCAGCTCCAGGCCGTTGATGCCCGGCATCATGAAGTCGGAGATGATCAGTTCGAATTTCCCCGCCCGGAATTTTTGCATGGCCTCTTCGCCGCTGGTGGCGGTTTGGACGTCATATTGATCGAGACCCAGATCCCGGCCCAGCGAGGCCAGGATGATGTCTTCATCGTCAACGATCAGAATCGATCTTTTCATCATGTAGTTCTCCTTCGATCAACAGCGTTACCGTGAAGGTGGTGCCCTTGTTCGGTTCGCTTTCCACCGTGATGGTCCCGCCGTGCCTCTTGACGATGCCGTGACTGACCGACAGACCCAGGCCGGTACCCTTGATGGCCGGCTTGGTGGTAAAAAACGGCGCGAAGATCTTCTCCAGGTTTTCGGGCTCAATCCCTTTGCCGTTGTCGATGACCTGGATGGCAACTTTTCCGGCCTCTCTCAGCTCGGTGCGAACCCTGATGGTTCCGCCGCCCTCGCAGGCATCGGCGGCGTTGTTCAGCAAATTAAGCAGAACCTGCTTGATCTGGTCGGCCACCGCCTTGATATGGGGAATCCGCTGGTCATACTCGCACGATATTTCGATGTTCCTGGTCTTGAAATCCTTCTTGCTGAGCAGCAGCAGGGAATCGATGGTCTGGTGCAGGTCCATCGGGGCCAGTTGACCGGAGCTGGGGCGGTTGAAGTCCTGCAGGTCGCGGATCAGATTCTTCATCCGGCTGCATTCCTTGAGCGCCATCTCCAGCAGTTCGGCGTCAGCCTGTTCCATTTTTACCCGCCGGCGGATGCCGCTGAGAACGTTGATCACCCCGAACAGGGGGTTGTTGAATTCGTGGGCGATGGAGGCCGAGAGTTTGCCGATGGCCGAAAGCTTACCGGCATGGAGGAGTTGTTCGTTGACCTGCACCAATTCCAGGCTGCGGTCCTCTACGCGCTGTTCCATGGCGCCATAGGCTTTTTCCAGGGCTTTCCGGGTCTTGTTGCGCTCGGTGACATCCTGGATCGTTCCATAGTGGCTGACCGGGGTACCTTCGCTGTCATAGACCCCGGCGCCGATCACCTGCATGTCGCGGATTTCGCCGCTGCTGCTGACAATCCGGAAGTCCAGGGCGATGGGCTGGTGCCGGGCCAGGAGGTCGCGGAAATTCGTGCTGAAGGCCTCAAGATCATCGGGGTGAATCAACTCCCAGAAGCGACCATTACTGGGGGGCAGGTCGCTATTCTCGTAGCCGAACAGGCGGTAGAGTCCTTGCGACCAGTACCACTCGCCGGTTTTCAAGTCCTGCTCATAGTTGCCCAGTCCGGCCAGCAGCTGGGATTCGGTCAGGGACTTATCCTTCCGCTGCAGGTCTTCCAGGACCACCTCAAAGGGTTTTTCCAGGCAGTTAGCGATGGCGGCGCGGTAGAAGAGGTAAAAAGAGAGGATGCGGAAAAAATAGGCGCTGACATGGTAGTAGATGGCGAATTGGTCAAGCTGTTGATTCAGCCTGAAGAGAAAATCGGAAATCAGCAGGGTCAAAATCGACAGGAAGATGGTCCGGAAGGAGTAGGCGTCAAACTTGCCCCGCCGCAAAATGATAACGAGCGCGGCGCAAACCAGCATACCCATGATCAGCCAGTCCAAGCCCCGGGCAAAAGAAGTGGGTAGATCTTCGCCATCCAGGCAGGCCGGAAAATTTCGCCAGTAGAAGACCGAGAGGAGAATGATTCCGGTCAGGATGAAATATGGAAAAAAGAGCTGAAAAATCCGCAATCGGCGATTCAGAAAGAGCAGCCCGGTAAGAAGGGCAAAGGCCTGGGTTACCCTAGTGGCCAGCCAGAGTTGGGTGGGCATGTCGAGGCGGTAGCTCATGATGACATTCATGCCGGTGAAACTGAGGGTGTGCAACAATTCCAAGAGGGCGATAAACAAATAGGCGGTGCCGACGTAAGTGAAATAGGAGACATCGACATTGGGCCGCGACTGGGAAACCACCATGAAGATGCCGAAGGCGATGACGATGCTGAAGCCCTCGGCAAAACTGTGGAAGAGCAGATAATTGAACTGCGAGATGATGTAGAGGGCGGCAAAAATCTGGAGCCCGGAGACAAAGGAGAGATACTGGCTGGAGAAGATCGGATCGACGCCGCCTCTCTGGCTGTAATCGTCTTTCTTCAAAAGGGTTTTCCCTCAACTAGCAGCCTGGTGGCCTTGGCGGCTTGCTTGCTGGCCCGAATCCGCATTTCCGTCAAGGCTGTTGTCCGCCTGGGCATTGGCTTTTCTCCAGAAGGAGGGGTTTGGAAGGTCGCTTGATTTAAGCCTATCAGGATGGCTGGAGAGGAACAACAGAAAAAGAAACGCCCTGATTTCTCAGGGCGTTTGGGACGATTCCGGATGGTAACGGATTATGGAATGGTGCCGGTGTAGCGAGCATTCTTCTATGGCAAGACCAGGCGTCGGCGGACTCTGCACAACAACGAATGGAGGTTCTTGGTCGCTAATGTTGTGGAAACCTTTACCGAGTTCCGACCCCGGGTAGGACATAAAAAAAATGCGGCAGCGAGATCTGGAATTGAATTCCTACGGGGGTACAATCTGTACCCTTCTCTGAGAGCTGGAAATCGAACAGAGAATGGAGCTGGCCGAAGCAGGCTAATTCACGTTAGGCACTGCCGAGAATAAAGCGAAAAATTCTTTACACTACCGGGTGGGTACAGATTGTACATATCCTTTCCATCGAAACCGCTTGTCCTTTCCTCGCACCTGTAAGGACGAACCGCCCTATGATCTAAACAACAAAAAACCCGCAAACCTTGTAGGGCTGCGGGTCAATTGCACTTCCTGGGATGTCTTAAACAATCAAATGGTGCCGGAGGTCGGAATCGAACCGACATGCCCTTGCGAGCGCGGGATTTTGAGTCCCGTGCGTCTACCTATTTCACCACTCCGGCAAAAGCTCCAAAACTAAAAGCAAACGGGAATATAGATTAGTCGGGCAATGGCGTCAAGAAAAAGGGTGCTGGGAAGATACCAGGGCGATTTATAACCGCGACTCTGGAGCAACCAAAAAAACCCTTTGAAAACGATAGAAGTAATCAAACCCGGACCAGATGGTCATAAACAGGGAAACATAAAGAATGTTCAAGCCAATCTGGTGCAGAAAAGGGATGGGCAGCAAGGCGGCCGGAAAGATCAGGACACAGAGAGCTGTATACTGCAAAACCGACTTAATTTTACCCATGCGGCTGGCTGCCACAACTATACCGGATGAAGCTGCCACTCCGCGCAGGCCGGTTACCACCAGTTCTCTGGCCACAATCAAAAAGCTGGCCCAGGCCGGCACCCGCCCGATGGGGATCAGCATAACCAGGGCTACCGTAACCAGAACTTTGTCGGCCAGGGGATCCATCAGTTTTCCCAGCACCGATTCACTTTTCTGCTTCCGGGCATAGTAGCCATCGGCCAAGTCGGTCAAGGCCGCGGTCAGGAATAGCAAAAAAGCGACGACCTCGGTCCATTGGTCAACCCCGGGCAGGAGGCAAACCAAGAGAAAAGGAACCACAGCGAAGCGGTAGCCGGTCAGGATGTTGGGGAGGGTGATGAGCTGACGCATGGGCAACTTATATCATTTCAGGTGGAGCCTTTCAACCTGGATAAAAGACTCCACCTAAAATCGGTCCCAAAAAAGCGAACGAAGGGTCTGTCAATCAGCAGGAAAAATTCAGCTGTTTGGCTCGTAATCAGCTTGAGCCCATAGCTTAGGGGATGGAGAATTCTTCTGGTAACGCTGATAATAAAATTGGACCTTTTGGATGTAATCGATGGTTTCCTTGATTCTGGGCACCTGACCAATCCCGATCACCCGGCCCGGGCCGGCGTTGTACGCAGCTAGAGCCAGGCGCACATTACCGGGGAAGAGCGAGAGCATTTTGCTCAGATAGCGGGTGCCCCCCTCGATGTTGTCCTGTGGGTCAAAGGGGTCGGCGACCGCCATGTCGGTGGCGGTACCCGGCATCAATTGCATAAGCCCCAAAGCGCCCTTATTGGATCGGGCCAGACAATCGAAATTTGACTCGGCCCTGATCACGGCCTTGACCAAATGCGGATCAACCTGATAGCGGCTGGCCGCCGACCTGATCAGATGGTCATAGGCATCCGGATCGGTTGGTAGGCCGCCCGCGTAACCGCGCCCCGCCCGCCCGGAAACGTTACTATCGCCGTCGCGTTTTGGGTGTAAATCCAAAATCGGCCGGTACTGGGGATCGCTGGGGACGTTGGAATAATGCGTGATGCCGTTTTCATCCACAAAGCTGTATATGGTTGCCCCTGCCCGCCCGGGCAACCATAACAAGGCCGCGAAAAGAGGCAAAACTATATGGAGAGTCACAAGTCTCATAAGGGCATTATACCACAACTACTTCCTTTTCTGCCAGTCGGCGAGAAATTTTTCCATACCGATGTCGGTCAGGGGGTGTTTGGCCAGCTGCTCGATGACCTTAAAAGGGATGGTGGCGATATCGGCGCCGATCAGGGCCGACTCGACCACATGCATGGGATGCCGGATGCTGGCGACAATCACCTCGCTGGCAAAACCGTAGTTATCGAGGATGGTCATGATGTTGCTGATCAGGTCCATGCCGTTTTCCGAAACATCATCCAGACGGCCGACGAAGGGGCTGATGAAGGCTGCTCCGGCTTTGGCGGCCAACAGCGCCTGGGAGGCCGAAAATACCAAGGTAACGTTGGTGCGAATGCCTACGGCGGCAAATTGTTTGACGGCCTTCAGGCCATCGATGGTCATCGGCACCTTGATGACGATATTATCGCTGAGCTTGGCCAGCTTCTTACCCTCGGCGACCATGCCTTTAACATCCAGGCTGATCACCTCGGCGCTGACCGGACCGTCAACCATTTTGCAGATGTCCTTGAGGATATCTTCGAATTTTCGACCTTCCTTGGCGATCAACGAAGGGTTGGTGGTGACGCCATCAACCATGCCCATTTCCACGGCTTGTTTGATCTCGAAGATGTTGGCGGTATCGATAAAGAACTTCATGGCTGATCTCCTTGGGTGGTAATGAATTTGCTCCGGCAGCCTGCGCTACAGAAGTATAAGGTCTTTCCGTTAATTGTCCATGTAATTGCCTGCCGGGCCGGAATCAGGGTGTGACAGACCGGGTCTTCCCTCAAAACGTCCTGGGCCGACCCGGGCGGCGTTGCGGCGGGCCCGGGGGCAGCTTTCCGGTCGCCGCGGCCGGAGTTGATCAGCCACTTGAAGAGCAGATAAAAGAGGCCGATCAGGATCAGTATTCGTATGGGGCTCAATGGTTACTTCACCTCGAAATCAATGCACACCGGAAACCCTGGCCAGCGGCCCCTGCTGCTTCCGCCAGTTCAGTCTTTGGAGCTCATCGGCGTCATCCTCCGGCAGGTTCTCCAGCATCTCCCGGCTGGTCAGGCCGAGGAGGGGATGCCGATGTGCCGGCGCCAGTTCTGTCAGGGGCGCCAGGACAAAACGCCGGTTCGGGATCTCCGGGTGCGGCAGGCGCAGATCGCTCTCGGCCAGGATCAGATCGTCGTAATAGAGCAGATCGAGATCAATGGGACGATCCACCGTCCGCCTCCGATCCCGGCCCAGCTCTGTCTCAATCCTCAGCATGACGGTCAGCAACGCCCGGGCGGACAAAGCGCATTCGACGAAACCAACCCCGTTGGTGAACAGATTGTCTCCCGGCGCTAGCCCGTCCGCCATCCATTCCGGTTTTAAGAGCGGCCGGGTCAGGTAGGGGTGGGACAAGGCCAGGAGAAATACGCCCGGCTGCTCGCCCAACCTGTGCCAAGCCGCCAGCAGGTTTTGCCGCCCGTCGCCGAGATTGGAGCCCAGGCCGATATAGGCCCGGCCCATCAGAAGCCGATCTTGGCGATGCGGTCCAGCGCCTCCTGCAACCGCTCCTTGCCGACGGTGAGGGCCATGCGGAAATAGCCCTCGCCGGGACCGCCGAAACCGTTGCCGGGGGTGACGCAGATGCCGCATTTTTCCAGGAGATGGCTGACAAACCCGGCCGAATCATAGCCCTTCGGCACCTCCACCCAGACATAGAAGGTGGCCTTGGGCGCGATGGTCTTGAGGCCCAGTTTGTCCAGGCCGGCCACCAGCACATTGCGGCGTTCGGTGTAGAGGGCGCGCATCTTAGCCAGCCAGGCATCGTCGTCACGCATTGCCTCAATCCCGGCGATCTGGATGGCCTCGAAGATGCCGGAGTCGATATTGCTCTTGATCTGGCCCAGACCGGCGACGATCTCGCGATTACCGGCCGCCCAACCAATCCGCCAGCCCGTCATGTTGTAAGTCTTGGAGAGCGAATGGAACTCGATCCCCACCTCCATGGCCCCTGGGGTGGCCAGGAAACTGGGCGGCTGATAGCCGTCGTAGGCCATCTCCGAATAGGCGTAATCATGGCAGACCATGATGTTGTGCTGGTTGGCGAACGCCACCACCTTGGCGAAAAACTCCGGGGTGGCGGTGGCGGCGGTGGGGTTGTTGGGGTAGTTCAAAAAGATCATCTTGGCCTTTTTCAGGGTCTCGGCGGGGATGATATCCAGGTCGGGCAAAAAGCCGTTCTCCTTCAAGAGCGGCATCTCGTAGGGGATGCCGTCGGCGAAGATGGTCGCGGTCTTGTAGACCGGGTAGGCCGGGCTCGGCACCAGCACCACGTCGCCGGGATTGATGAAGGCCAGGGGGATGTGGGCGATGCCCTCCTTGGAACCGATCAGCGAGACCACTTCCTTCAGAGGCTCGAGGGTAACGCCCAGCCGCTTCTGGTACCAGACGGCCACCGCCTTGCGGAAATCGTTCATCCCGGAATAGCTGGGATAGCGGTGGAAGCGGGGTTCCCGGGCCGCCTTACAGAGGCTGTCGATAATGTGATCGGGAGTGGGCTGGTCGGGGTCGCCGACGCCGATATCGATGACGTCAACGCCTTTGGCCCGCACCGCATCCTTCTTGCGGTCCAGTTCGGCAAACAGGTAGGGCGGTAATTGCTTGAGCCGCTCGGCTTTTTCGATCTTGAGCATGGGAATCGTGGTCCTTAAGTTTTTCTTTCGATGATGATATCCAAGGCAACCGTGGGAGCGGCTTCAGCCGCGAACTTCCGAGAGTCCGACCGGTCGCATTCGCGGCTGAAG
>JAGVGT010000054.1 GCA_020056965.1 Deltaproteobacteria bacterium | reverse complement strand
TGAAAAGTTACTACAGAACTATTTCTTCTTGCCCGGAACCTTTGCCTTGGCGCCCTCGGCCTCTTCATCGGCCACCTTTACAGATGCGGCAGTGACGGCAACACAAGGTTTGACAGAGGTATCGACCATGGTCACGCCGGCCGGGACAATCAAACCGGCGAAATAAATGCTGTCGCCGATCTGGAGGTTGGTAACATCGACCACGATGTTGTCGGGGATGTCCAGCGGCTTGGCCTTGACGTAAACATTACGGGCGCTGATCACCATTTCGCCGCCCAGATCGACGCCCTTGGCCTTGCCGGTGAAGACCAGCGGCACCCTCAAGGTCATGGGCTTTTCCAGGGAGATTTCACAGAAGTCGGCATGCACCGGGGTGCCCTGGACGGGATCGACCTGGACTTCCTTGATCAAGACGGCCTTGGTGTACTTCTTGCCGCCATTATCGACATCGAGATTGATCACGACATTGCGCCGCTTGATGGCCAGCAGCTCCTTGACCAGGATTTTGCTGTCGAGGGACAGGGAAACCGATTCGGCGCCCAACCCGTAGAGCACGGCCGGGGTCTGCCCCATCCTTCTCAAGGTTCGGGCCGGCCCTTTGCCGTGGCCGGTTCTGACGCTGGCATCCAATTTTACCTGTAACATCGCTGTCCGCCTCCAATATGGTGAAAGAGTAAATCCTGATTTGCCGTAAAAAATATTGAAACAAGGTACTTAATCTAACTTGCCGACTTTTTCAAACAAAAAGTGAGCTGACCGAGGCATCCAGATGGATTTGCCGGATCGCTTCTCCCAACAGGGGTGCCACGGAGAGGACCTTGATCTTCTTGCAATCCTTGGCAGCCCCACGCAGCGGGACGCTGTTGGTGACCACCAGTTGCTTGATCTGCGATTTTTCAAGGCGCTCGATGGCCGGGCCGGAGAGCACCCCGTGCGAACAGCAGGCATAGACCTCACTGGCCCCGGACTGCATAAGGATCTCGGCGGCGGCGCACAGGGTGCCGGCGGTATCGACCATGTCGTCGATCAGGACGGCCTTCTTGCCTCTGACATCACCGATGACATTCATGGCCTGGGCGACATTGGCCCGCTCCCGGCGCTTGTCGATAATGGCCAGATCCGCGTCCAGCCGCTTGGCGTAAGCCCGGGTCCGCTCGACCCCACCGGCGTCCGGGGAGACCATGATGATGTTGTCATGCAACTCTTCCCGGATATAATTGACCAGAACCGGGGCGGCATAAAGATGATCGACGGGGATATTGAAAAAGCCTTGGATCTGACCGGCATGCAGGTCCATGGCCAGAACCCGGCGCACTCCCACCACCATCATCATTTCCGCCACCACCTTGGCGGTGATCGGGGTTCGGGGCGCCACCTTGCGGTCCTGCCGGGCATAGCCGTAATAGGGCACCACCGCCGTGATCCGCCGGGCCGAGGCGCGCCGCAGAGCGTCTACCATGATGACCAGTTCCATGAGATGGTCATTGACCGGCGGACAGGTGGGTTGGATCACGAAGACATCG
Source organism: Deltaproteobacteria bacterium (assembly GCA_020056965.1). Lineage (GTDB taxonomy): Bacteria > Desulfobacterota > Desulfobulbia > Desulfobulbales > JAGXFP01 > JAGVGT01. Next base: position 7,769 of record JAGVGT010000054.1, on the reverse strand, counting down.
CAACCGCGGACATTTTCGCCGATCTCGACAAAGATTTCACCATCGCTGAAGGTTCGAACCTCGGCCGCCGACAGGCCAAGCCCGAGAAAACTGCAGATCTCCTGGGCGAGTGCCGGATTGGCGTTACCGGCAAACAATTTCATATTGTCATTCATGGTGGTCACCCGGAGTTGATTGTTTGCTAGATGGCTGGGGCGGAAGGATTCGAACCTTCGTAGTGTGAGTCAAAGTCACATACCTGAACCGCTCGGTTACGCCCCAGTGCTAAGCCGTCGTTAAAAAATAACTGTCAAATTTCAGGGGCGTAAAGGGCAGAAAGAGCCATAAGAAATGGACGAAATTGTCATGGTCATTTCGTCACGGCCCCTGAACTGCCTTTTCACCTTACAATCTAAGTCTTTACGAATCAGGCGGGCCGGGGCTCGGTCAGAAAAACCGAATCGGGATATATACCCTGGAAATGACGGTAGGCGGCCTGTGCCTCCGACCGATGAAGGAAATAACCGAACACCGTGGGGCCGCTGCCGGACATCAAAGCGACCCTGGCGCCAAAATCCAGAAGGGCCTGCTTGATCGCACCGATTACCGGATGACGTCCAATCGTTACCGTCTCCAGATCATTAACAAAGCAGAGGCTGGGGGCGACATGAAAATCAAGCGATTCAGGACCGGAACTACCGTTAGTTAGTGCGCCAGATTCGGGCGCTAGGATATAAGGATTGCCCCCGGATGTCAACGCTAAATTCTCGTATACCCAACGGGTGGAAACGGCAAATCCCGGGTTGACCAAAAGCAGTTGTCCGGAGGTCAAACCGGTCACCGGCGTGAGCCGCTCACCGATCCCCCGGGCCAGGGCCGCCGGCGCCGCTCGCACAAAAAATGGCACATCCGCCCCCAGCCTAAGACCCAGATCAGCCAGCTGATCCTCGCTCAACCCGGCGCCAAACAGCCGGTTCATGGCGAGCAAAACGGCGGCGGCGTCGCTACTGCCCCCTCCAAGACCGGCGGCAACCGGAATCAGCTTGTCCAGCCGGATCCTGACCCCGCCGGTTACCCCGGTATAGTCCAGGAACAACCGCGCCGCCCGCCAGACCAAATTCTCCTCACCAATTGGTAAGGCGGGATCGGAACAATCCAGGGCAATCCCTTCTGCCAGTCGATGCAAAGTGAGCTGATCGGCCAGGACCAGTTTCTGCATCACCGACTCAAGTTCGTGATAACCGTCCGGACGGCGACCCAAGACCTTCAGATAAAGATTGATCTTGGCCGGGGCGGCAATGGTCAACTCAGCTGAAGACATGGCAGGCAGTGACTCCCGAAAAAAAAAGAACAGCCTGATTCTCCGGGGAAAATCAGGCTGGGCTGGTTGCTGCTGAAAAAAAGACCCGGCTATCCGGCGCTGACAAATCTCAGCTTCAGATCGTAGAGGACCGCATCCAAAAGATTCTCCTCATCGCCGGTCAGGTTGCCGGCCGTCTTCTCTTTAAGCAGCCCCAGGGTGTCGATGGTATGCTTGGCCAGCGTCAGATCCCGGCCGGTTTTGCCGGTTTCCGGATCGGCCAGTTCGCCCAGATGAAAAAGGGCGGCGGTGTTCAACGACATCACAAAGGTCGTGAAGGTGACCTCCGGCAACACACACTTGCCATCCCTCAGAACCTGCCCTTCCGGGCATTTTCCACATTCCTTCTCGTTGGCGGTCATCTCGCTCCTTTCCAGCTCCCCTGCTGACGGCAGTTCAATTAAAAACCGGCAGATCCAGGGCCATGACGTTATCGATATTGGGAAGTTCGCTGATGGTTTGCAACTGTTCCCGGTTGGGCAAGGTATTGGTATTGAGCAGGATGATATTGCGGCCTTTCGACTCCTCCATTCCCACGGTCATCCGGGAGATGTTGATCGCCATTTTGCCCAGGGTGGTTCCCAAGGCGCCGATGACGCCGGGGACATCCTTATTGACCACGAAGAGCATGGGGCCGGAGGGCAGGGCCTCCAGACGGAAGGTATTGAAGCGAACCAGACGCGGATCATGCTTGCCGAAGACAGTGCCGGCCAGGACGTTTTCGCTGTCGGTGGTCCTGACCCGGATCTTCAGGAGATTGGTAAAGTCATCGGACTGACTGGAACGCGATTCGATGACCTTGATCCCCCTTTCCTTGGCGATTAAGGGGGCGTTGACATAGTTGACCGCGTCCTGAAGGATCGGGGTAAACAGCCCCTTCAGGAAGGCCACGGTCACCGGCCCGGTCGGCAGTTCGGCCAAGTCGCCGCTGAATTCCAGGCTGACCTCTTCGACGCCGCCGCTGGCCAACTGCATGTGCAGGGCACCCAGCATCTCGGCCAGGTGGAAGAACGGCCCGACCTTGGAAAGCACCTCGGCGCTGACCGACGGGACGTTGACCGCATTGGTGACGCTGCCGCGCAACAGGTATTCCGACATCTGCTCGGCAATGGCAATCGCCACGTTCTCCTGGGCCTCGGCGGTGGATGCACCCAGATGCGGGGTGCAGATGAAGTTGTCCAGGGCCAGCAGCGGGCAATTCTCATGGGTGGTCGGCTCGACCGCGAAGACGTCCAGGGCGGCGCCGGCAATCTCGCCGGTCTGCAGGGCCACCAGAAGGGCCGCCTCATCGACCACGCCGCCGCGGGCGCAATCGATCAGCATGGCGTCATTCTTCATCAGCTTGAACTGCTCGGTGGAGACGCAATTCTTGGTCTCCTTGGTGAAGGGCACGTGGATGGAGATGAAATCGGCACGCCGACACAGGTCATCCATGGAAACCAGCTCGACGCCGAGCTTGTCGACCAGATCCTTGGGCATGTGGGGGTCGAAGGCGATGACCTTCATCCGCAGCCCCTGGGCGCGGTCGCAGACGATGCTGCCGATCCGGCCGATGCCGATGATCCCCAGGGTCTTGCCGGTCACTTCCCGGCCGGAGAACTTTTTCTTTTCCCATTTGCCACCCTTCATGGAGGCGGTGGCCTGGGGAATCTTGCGGCTCAAGGACATCATCATGGCGATGGCGTGCTCGGCGGCGGTGGTGGAATTGCCGTCCGGGGCGTTCATCACCACGATGCCGCGCTTGCTGGCCGCCGGGATATCGACGTTGTCCAGGCCGATGCCGGCCCGGCCGATCACCTTGAGATTGTCGGCCGCCTCGATGATCTCGGCGGTAGCCTTGGTGGCGCTACGGATCACCAGACCATGATAGTTGCCGATGATCTTCTTCAACTCTTCGGGGGCCAGGCCGGTATTGATATCAACCTCGATACCGGCGTCCTTGAGGATCTGGGCGCCAATCGGGGCCAGATTGTCACTGATCAGAACTTTCATGCAATCTCCTTAGCAGGCGGCCGCGCCAGTAACTGGCCGGCAAAAGCGTTATAACTTAACCCGGATCAGCCCGGATTTCTATCGATCCTAAAACTGGTGAAAAAACTGGTATAGGTGGCTGGTCGGGATACGTAATGGGAAAGCCGGAAATATGATGCCCGGCGGCTGGTTTGTCAAGAAATAATCAGGACTTGAGCACCACCGCCCCAGCCACTGCGGGGCCTCACCTGAAGCAATGGGAAAAATCGACCGGCTCCTCCACACTTACGCTGGCCCCCTCTTCCCGGCCCAACTCGACGCGGCAAATCGCCCGGGCCTCTCGATATTTGCTGGCCAGAAGTCGGGCCGGGAAGGTCTCGACCTCCAGGTATCCACCCACGGTTTCCAGAAGTTGCGCGACCAGTTCCTTGACCACCTCATCCTTGACGGCAGCATCGACAAAGTTACGATCCTTGAGCAACTGGTACTCCACCGTCTCGCCAAGCCGGCGCCGCACCCTGGCCAGCATGGCCGGGTCATCCTCCTCGATTTCGGCCAAGGCACCGTCGCCAAGCACCATTGAGACCACCCCGACCACCTTGACATACCAGCGGTCTGCGGCAATCACGCGGGAGTGCTCACTTATCGTAAGCAATAAGCCATTACCCAGTTTTTTTTCGACCAGCACTTCCACACCCACCCCCGATAAATTAATTTAGTGTCACATCAGGAAACCCCGGCTTTGAACTGCGGAGGAGCCGGCTACAAGGGATCACCTCGATGGCGAGGATCCGATTAAATTATTTCATTTTTTTGGTCCGCAGTAATCTTTTGACCTCCGGTGTTAAGCAAGGATAGACCACAAGGTCATCCTTATACACCAATTATCAGCGCCCATGAATCACAAACTTTCCAAAAAAGACGGCTCGTGATCACCAATGGTTCCGCCACCGGCGGTTGAAATATCTATTGACCCCGGCGGCCATTAGCCAATATAGATCCTTATGGGCTTGATCGGCAAAATCTTCGCCATCGGCGACATTCATGGCTGCTATGAAAAGCTGCGCGACCTGCTCGCCCGGCTGCCCTACCAGCCGGGCCGCGACCGCTTGGTCTTCTTGGGCGATTACATCAACCGGGGACCGGATACCGCCAAGGTCCTCGGCCTGCTCAGCGACCTGCAAGAGCGCGACCCGTCCCTAGTCGCCCTCCTGGGCAATCACGAATACCTGCTGCTGGAGTACCACCGCACCGGTGATCCGGCCCTGCTCCCCTATCTGCGCAAGATGGGCATCGACACCACCCTCAAAAGCTACGGTATCCATACCGGCTTCGGCCTCCAGTCGCTGGACTTCCTGCCCGCCGCCCACCGGGACTTCCTCAAAGGATTACGGCTCTACTGGGAAAGCGCGGACTATCTCTTTGTCCACGCCGGACTGGAGCCAGGCGTTGCCCTGGCCGACCAGGACGCCACCACCTGCTGCGAGACCCGGGACAGCTTCATCACCTCAGGCCACGATTTCGGTAAAAAAGTCATCTTCGGCCACTCCGAGTTCGAACTGCCCCTGGTCACCCCCACCAAGATCGGCATCGACACCGGCGCGGTGTACGGCAACCTTCTCACCGCCGTAGAACTGCCGGGACTCCTATTTCATCACGCCTGAGTCCACTCACGCGATAAAACTGCGAACCAGATCTTCCAGAGCGTGAATTTTTAATGGTGGAGATTAAAATGACCTTATTTTCTTGGCTCGGGCTGATCTGTCTGGGCGCCAATCTGGCCATCGTCCTGGAGGTGGTCGGCGGCCTCGCGCGGATGACCCAGATCCGGACCATAGCCGCCCGGCCGGGAAAGAGCGGCCCGCGGATCTCGATCATCATCCCGGCCTGCAACGAGGCGGCGACCATTGAGCCGGCCCTGCGATCCCTGCTGGCCCAGGATTACGCGAACCTGGAAATCATCGTGGTCAACGACCGCTCGGTGGATGCGACCGGCGAGGTCCTGGCCCGGCTGGCCCAAGAGTACCCGGCCCTGAAGATTCTGCGGATCGAAGCACTGCCGGCGGGGTGGCTGGGCAAGAATCACGCCCTGCAAGCCGGCGCGACCCTGGCCAGCGGCGAATATCTGCTCTTCACCGATGCCGATGTCAGCCTGGAAAAGTCCACCCTCGCCCGGGCCATGCAGCATGTCCAAGCCAACGCCCTGGACCATCTCGCCATCTTTTTCGAGAATGTCGGCGGCAGCGGACTGCTGAACGGTCTTTTTCTGGATATCGGCGGCGGCCTGCTCCTAATCTTCAAACCCTGGCTGGCCAAAGACCCTAGGAGCAAGCGCTTCATGGGGGTGGGCGCCTTCAATCTGGTCAAGACTTTGACCTATCGGGAGATCGGCGGGCACCAGCAGATTGCCATGCACCCCATCGACGATATCATGCTCGGCAAACTGATTAAGCGCCACGGTTTCCGGCAGGACTGCCTGCTGGGCAACGGCATGGTCTCGGTGCCCTGGTATGGCACGGTGCGGGAATTCATCGACGGCCTGATGAAAAACACCTTCGCCGTCTACCAATACCGGCTGAGCGCGGCGGTGGCCGCGATCTTCGGGGTAGTGCTGATCGGGGTGCTGCCGACCTGGGGCCTGCTCTTCGCGACCGGCCCGGCCCGGCTGCTGTTCGGAGGCGCGGTCGCCATCCGCCTCCTCTCCTTCCTGCACGGCCTCCGGCAGGGTGGATTCAGCCCCTGGTATGCCGGCTGGGCGCTGGTGACCCCCTATCTGAGTATCTACATCACGGCCAAGGCCGCCTACCTCACTATCCACAACCAAGGCATCACCTGGCGCGGCACCCACTACCCCCTGGCCAAGCTCAAGGAGTATGTCCGGTGATGGCCACCCAAAAAGTCCGCCCCCAGCCGCCGCACCGCCCTCGCCCTGCTGCTTCAGCCCTTTATGATGGCGGCATGCCTTGATTACTCACCTTGGCGCTGAGCCATCCTCGGCCAGTTCACCGGCCAGACTGCCTAACTGGTAATCCCCGGCCAGAAAGGCCTGGGCCACCTTGTCGATCATCGCCTCGTTGCGCATCACCGCGTCCAGCAAGCGAGTAAAGCCGAGCAGCCGACCCAGCATGGCCAGTTTTTCGGTGAGTTGGGGAGTGGGCACCCCCTGCAGGGAGCCGTTGACCAGGTCGTCGCGAACGTCGGTGTAGAAACCGTGGGCTTCGAGAATTTGGGCGATGCACAGGGCCCGGCGCTGTCGCTGCAGCGGGGTGGTGCCGCCGCCCTTGAAGCGGAACCGGGCATAATTGCTGCGCGGCGCCAGGCCACAGACCGCGTCAATCATGGCGAAATGAAAATCCATGCGGGCGTTCAAATTCAGGTAGTCGCGGCTGACGATGGCATAGTTGGGCAGCCCCACCGGCCGGGCTGAACGATGGTCGGTGAGGAAGGTGGACATCACCGAGTTTACCCCGCTCCCCCCGGCCGCCGGGCCCCATTGCAGAGCCGGGTCACCAATCCCCTCCCAGAGCGCCCGGAAGGGCAACGAGCGAATGGCCTGGGGGCTGACCAGACGCCGGGGCTTGAGTTCCAGCTCCAGGCCGCCGCCCAGGTCGATGAGGTTGACCACGAAGGGCACCTCCGAGTCGAGGATGCGCACCGGTACCCCGCCTTGCTCCAGGGCGGCATCGCCGGCATTGAACATGGCCAGCACCCCCTTTTCGTGGATGTAGCGGACCAGGTCGTGCAGGGAGCGACACTCGCTGATCACGAAGGTGGGGCCGAAGGCGTCGGTGAGGTTAAGCGGCACGATCAATTCCCGCAACCCGGCCAGAAGCGGATCGAGCGGCGGCGGGGTCGGACGCTCCCTGGGGGGTGCGGTTTTCGCCGCCGCGATGGCCGCCGGGGTGGCCGGATACACCGCCACCCGGTCAGTGTCGATGGTCAGCCACTGCCCCTCGGCCAGCATGGCCGTGGCCTCGCCCAGACCGCAGAGCATGGGGATCCCGCTCTCCCGGGCCACCAGGGCGAGGTGGTCGGCCGGGTTGCCCAGGTCGATCAACAGTCCGGCCACCCGGTCGATTGCCCCCACCGCGTCCACCAGACTTTGATGCATGACCAGGATAATCGGCCCTGCCGGCAATTCGGCCAGATCCTGACGGCGCTTGACCAGATGAACACGGCCGGTGGCGACCCCGCCGGAGGCCCGGATTCCGCCGCTTAGCAGGGTGGGACCAGCCGGATCGGCGACGCTACCGGGCGAATCCTGGCCCAGCACCTGGGGCCGGACCTGGAGAAGGACCAGCTCGCCGGTGTCGCGGCTGGCCCATTCCAGATCCTGGGGAACCCCGGCGCTTTCAGCCAGACGAAGACCCCACTGGGCCAGGGTGGTCAACTGGGCCGGGGTGAGGACCGGCGCCAACCGGTCGGCGGCGGCCACCGGCTCCGCGCCGATGCCTCCGCC
>JAGVGT010000063.1 GCA_020056965.1 Deltaproteobacteria bacterium | reverse complement strand
GGGGCTGGCCGGGCCGGACCCGGCCGCCCTGCCCTTCGGCCCGGCCTGGAGTGGGGCGGGCCTCTGCTTCCTCTTGGTGTTGGTCGCCCTGGTCGCCTTTCGCTACCGGCAGCGGCGGGTTGATCAAAACATCACCACCTGGGGATGCGGCTTCTTCAAGCCGGCGCCGCGGATGTCTTACACCGCCGGGGGCTTCGGCCAGCTGGCCCAGGATGAGGTCTACTGCGCCTGTCTGCGGCCCACCATCACCGGCGAGCGGCGGCCGGAGTTCTTCCCGGCGGCCTGGCAATGGCTGACCGAACTGATTGATCCGGTCCTGGCCCGGGGCTTTACCCCGCTCTTCCTGCGGGTCACCAGCCTGGCCGCCAGCGGGCGAGGCATCCAATCGGGCCAGCTCAGCCTCTACTTTACCTATTTCTTCGTGACCACCCTCCTGCTTCTGGGCTGGGCCATTTTTTCCTGACACTTGAGGGTGACGCGCATGCTCGGTTCCCTGTTTATGCATCTCCTGGTGGTCCTCACCCTCTCGCCGCTCCTGGCCGGGATCATCGCCCGGGTCAAGGCCAAGGTCGGCGGCCGCCAAGGCCAGCCCTTGCTCCAGCTTTACTGGGACCTGGCCAAGCTCTTCCGCAAGCGGATGGTGATCAGCTCCACCACCACCTGGCTGTTCAGGGCCGGGCCGGTGGTCGGCATCGCGGTGCCGCTGCTGGCCTCGCTGCTCCTGCCCTTCGGGCCGCTGGCGGCGCCGCTTTCCTTCTCCGGCGACCTGATCCTCTTCGTTTATCTGATGGGGCTGGCCCGCTTCTTTACCATCCTGGCCGCCCTCGACACCGGCTCCAGCTTCGAGGGCATGGGATCGGCCCGGGAGGCGACCTTCTCGATCCTGGTCGAACCGACCATCTTCGTGATTTTCATCGTCCTGGCCCGGTTGTCCGGGGACTTTTCCCTGAACGGGATGTTCGTGCCGGTCAAGGCCGGCTTCAACACCCCGGCCGGCATCGCCATGTCGCTGGCCATCCTCTGTCTGTTCATCGTCATGCTGGCCGAGAATTGCCGGATTCCCTTCGACGACCCCAACACCCATCTGGAACTGACCATGATCCACGAGGTCATGGTCCTCGACCACAGCGGCCCCGACCTGGGGTTGATCCTCTACGGGGCGGCCATGAAACTCCTGCTCTTCGCCGCCCTGATCGCCAATCTGCTCCGGCCCGCCACCGGCAACCTGCTGCTCGACACCGGGGCCTTCCTGGTTCTCCTGCTCCTGCTCGCCGTGCTGGTGGGGCTGGTGGAGTCGGCCATGGCCCGCCTGAGGATGATCCGGGTGCCGCAGCTGTTGATCGGCACCTCACTGTTGTCCTTCTTCGCCCTGATTCTGTTGCTGAGGTGAACTGATGAATGAGCGCAATCACATGGCACCGCATCTGCTTCGTTATCGGCCTGCTCGCATACCAATGTATAGCGTACAGGCCTCTGCCTCGCACCCCAAGGGCACTTCCTGCGGGGCGCATCTGCGGCACCCTGCGATTGCTCACGCCTGCAACGGCTATTGTTTCGCCAACGCATCCAACAAGTCGGGAGTAAACTGATGAATGATCCGACCACCACCATCCTCTTTGTGGTAATTCTCTTGAACTTCTTCCTCCTCGGCACCAGCCGGCTGGGCGCCTGCATCCGGGTGGTGGCGGCCCAGGGGGCGTTGCTCTCGATCCTGCCGCCCCTGGTCCACGGGGTCAGTCCCCACAGTCTACTGCTGGCCGCCGTCGCCCTGGCCCTCAAAGGCGGCACCATCCCCTGGCTGCTCTTCCGGGCCATCCGCCAGGTCAAAATCCGCCGCGAGATGGAGCCGCGGATCGGCTATATCGCCACCCTGCTGCTGGGGGCGCTGACCACCGCCGGGGCCTTTATCTTTGCCGAACGGCTGCCGCTGCTGCCCGAGCATCTCCACTCCCTGTTCATCCCGGCCTCCCTGGCCACCATGGCGGTGGGCTTTCTCCTTTTGATCACCCGCCGCAAGGCGATCACCCAGGTTTTGGGTTACCTGGTCTTTGAAAACGGCATCTTCATCTTCGGCATCCTCCTGGCCGAGGCGATGCCGCTGATGGTCGAGGCGGGGGTGTTGCTCGATATGCTGGTCGCCATCTTTGTCATGGGCATCGTCATGAACCACATCAACCGGGAGTTCTCCTCCCTCGATACCGAAAACCTCTGCCTGCTCAAGGAATGACCGTTATGTTGCTCACCTCGCTCATTGTCATTCCCCTGCTGGGGGCGGCGGCCGCCCTGGCCATGCCCTCGGAACGGCTGCGCCCCTGGCTGCTGCCGCCGGTCGCCTTCATCCACCTGGCCCTGGTCCTGGCGGTCATCGCCGCCCCGGCGGTTTCCACCGGCGCGGCGATGCTGGAACTGGACGGCTTGGGGCGGCTGGTCCTGCTGGTGGTCAGCCTGCTCTTCGCGGTCAGTTCGCTTTACGCGGTCGGCTATTTTCACAACCATCCCGACTGGACCAACCGGACCTTCGTGACCTGTCTGTTGATCTTCCTCTCAGCCATGACCGTCGCCGCCGCCGCCCGCCATCTCGGGTTGCTCTGGGTGGCGGTGGAGGCGACCACCGTGGCCAGCGCCCCGATGATCTATTTCAACCACAACCGCTACTCCATCGAGGCAACCTGGAAATATCTGCTCTTCTGTTCGGTGGGCATCGCCCTGGCCATGCTCGGCATCCTCTTTCTGGCCTATGCCGGTCTGCACGGCGGCGCCACCGAGCAGAGTCTGCAGCTCGATTTCCTGCTCCAGCAGGCCCCGCTCCTCTCCAAGCCCTGGCTGCGGGTCGCCTTCGTCTTCCTGCTGGTCGGCTTCGGCACCAAGATGGGGTTGGCCCCCCTCCACACCTGGAAGCCCGACGCCTACGGCGAGGCGCCCGGCCTGGCCGGGGCGCTGATGTCCGGCGGCCTCACCTCGGTGGCCTTCCTGGCCGTGCTGCGGGTGGTGCAGATCGTCAAGGGTGCTGGCGAGGCCGAGTTGGCCAACCAGTGTCTGCTGGGGCTGGGGCTGACCTCGCTGTTCATCGCCGCCGTCTTCGTGATCCGCCAGCGCGACATCAAGCGGATGCTGGCCTATTCCAGCGTCGAGCACATGGGCATCCTGGCCATCGGCGTGGCGGTGGGGGGGCTGGCCACTTACGGGGCACTGTTCCATGTGATGAACAACGCCCTGGCCAAGGGCTCGCTGTTCATGAGCGCCGGTAACATCCACCGCTACTTCGGCAGCAAGAAGATGTGCGAGACCCAGGGGGCGATCAACGTCCTGCCTTGGTCGGCCAGCCTCTTTCTGATCGGCTTCCTGGCGGTCACCGGCTCACCGCCCTTCGGGGCCTTCCTGAGCGAGTTCACCATCCTGCGCGGCATCTTCGGCAGCGGCCACAATGTCCTGGGCCTGGCCTTCATTGCTTTCCTGACCGTGATCTTTATCGGCATGAGCCACACCGTGGTGACCGTTGCCCTGGGGCCGCCCCTGGAACAGGCCCCGAGTGCGGAGCCACAGGTCGGCGAGGGCTTTCTGACCGTGCTGGGGCCGCTGGTCCTGCTGGGGTTGGTGCTGCTCCTCGGTTTCTACCTGCCCGAACCGCTGCGACGGCTGTTGACCGAGGCTGCGGCCCTCCTGGAGGTACAGACATGAGCGGCTTACCGGTGATCAAAAACGGCGGCGCCTTGCCACTGGCCCACATCCCCCGCCTGACTCCGGCCGAGTTCGCAGCCTTCTGCAAGGTGCGACTGACCGAGGGGGCCCGGCTGGTCGCCTGTCTGGCGGTGCCGGAAGGGGAAGGCGATGCCCCCCTGACCCTGTATGCGGTGCTGGCCGACGACCAGGCCGGCGATCTGCTGGTCATTGCCCAGGAGCCGCAGCGCGAGTTCGAGTCGTTGACCCCGCGGATTCCCCAGTTCCACCTCTTCGAGCGGGAGATCGGCGAGCAGTACGGCGTGAACTTTATTGGCCACCCCTGGTACAAGCCGCTCCGTTTCCATGCCCCCTGGCCGGGCGGCCGGGATGCCTGGGGCCGCGACCCCAAGCGCCACCCGCAGATCGGCGAGATGACCTATTTCACCGTCGAGGGGGCCGAAGTCCACGAGGTCGCGGTGGGACCGGTCCACGCCGGGGTCATCGAGCCGGGCCATTTCCGCTTCCAGTGCTACGGTGAAAAGGTTCTGCACCTGGAGATTTCCCTGGGCTACCAGCACCGGGGCATCACCCGGTTGATCGAGGGCGGCCCCTGGCCGCAGACCCCGATGCAGATCGAAACCATGGCCGGCGACACCTCCATCGGCCACATGTCGGCCTACTCGATGGTTCTGGAGGGGCTGGGCAAGGTCGAGATTTCCCCCCGGGCGGCGGCCCTGCGCGCCATCGCCCTGGAGTTGGAGCGACTGGCCAACCATGTCGGCGATTTCGGCGCCCTGGCCGGTGATGTCGGCTTTCTGCCGACTTCCTCCTACTGCGGGCGGCTGCGGGGCGACTACCTGAATATGACCGGGCTGCTCTGCGGCAGCCGTTTCGGGCGCGGCCTGGTCCGACCCGGCGGCATGGGCTTCGACCTCGATCCGGCCATGGCCGCCAAGATGCTGGCGGCTTTGGGGCCGGTGGCCAGGGACACCCGGGGCGCCTTGGAACTCTTCTTCAATACCCCCTCGGTCCTGGCCCGGCTGGAAGGGACCGGCAAGGTCAGCGCCCGGGACGCCTTCTACCTGGGGCTGGTCGGGGTGGCCGGGCGGGCCTGCGGTCTGGACGGCGATGTTCGCCGCTACCACCGGGGCGCGATTTACGCCCCGGACGAGATCCCGGTGATGATCGAGGAGGGCGGCGATGTCCTGGCCCGGGCCCTGGTCCGGCAGCAGGAGGTGGAACATTCCCTGGAGTTCCTCCACCAGCGGCTGACCACCATAGCCGCCGGCGAGTTGCTGGTAGCCCCGCCCCCTCCGGCCCCGGACTCCCTGGCCGTGGCCATGGTCGAGGGCTGGCGCGGCCCGGTCACCCATGTGGCGGTGACCAACCAGGTCGGACGGTTCAGGCGCTACCAGGTGGTGGACCCCTCCTTCTTCAACTGGAGCGGCCTGGCCCTGGCCCTGCGCGACGAGCAGATTTCCGACTTTCCGCTCTGTAATAAGAGTTTTAATCTGTCCTATTGCGGATTTGATTTATGATGGGGCGGAATATAGTCGTCACCCCGGTGAAAACCGAGGCCCAGTGCCCTTGTGATCCACTGCAATTCTGGATTCCGGCCTCCGCCGGAATGACTTACAAAAGACTTCGCTCTTTTGGCGTTACACCAATTAGGAAAGCTAAATGCTAAAGATCATTCGCGAACGATTGCGCCAGGGCTACCGAACCAGCGACTTCCCCAAGGTGGAGCCGCTGCTGCCCGAGCGTTTTCGGGGCTTGCCGTTGCTGGACGGGGAGAAATGCCCGGCCGACTGCCGGGAGTGCGAGTCGGCCTGTCCCTTCGGGGCACTGCACCGGGTCGGGGGCAGGATTACCGTCGATCTGGGCCGCTGCCTGTTCTGCGCCGATTGCCCGGCCTGCCCGCACGGCGGTTTGACCTTCTCCAACGATTACCGGCTGGCGGTGCGGCAGCGCAACGATCTTCTCTATTCCGGCCCGGAACTGGCCCGGGCGGAAAAGCTGGAGCAGAAGCTGCTTTCCCTCTTCGGTCGTTCCCTGAAGCTGCGCCAGGTCTCGGCGGGGGGCTGTGGCGCCTGCGAGGCGGACGTCAACGTCCTCTCCACCCTGGTCTTCGACCTGGGCCGCTTCGGCATCCAGATGGTCGCCTCGCCCCGCCACGCCGACGGCCTCCTGGTCACCGGCCCGGTCACCGAAAACATGCACTCGGCCCTGCTCGCCACCTACGCGGCAGTGCCGGAACCGAAGATCGTCATCGCCACCGGGGCCTGCGCCATCGCCGGCGGCCCCTTTGCCGGCAGCCCGGAGGTCCATAACGGCCTGGAGGGCATCCTGCCGGTGGATCTGTATATTCCCGGCTGTCCGCCCCATCCCTATACTATTTTGGATGGGCTGCTGCGGTTACTGGATAAGCGGTAAAGAGTGCTAGACCAAGGCACGTCATTGCGAAGAGTGAAACGACGAAGCAATATATCTTTTCATTCGTTTTGATTATTTGCTGCCCATAAGACTTAAATCATTTCCCCACCGGGAGGAACGAGGTCCATGACACTGCTCATCACCGCCGTTATTCTCCTGCTGCTCTCCGGACTGCTGGCACCGCTGGCCGGGCGCGGTGACGGAGCCGGCGGCCGGGTGG
>JAGVGT010000081.1 GCA_020056965.1 Deltaproteobacteria bacterium | reverse complement strand
CTGGCGGCGGGAATCTTCCACCGGCGCGAGGTGCCGATCGCGGCGGTCAAGGCCCACCTGAAAGGGGTGGGAGTGGAGATTCGCTGATGCGGGATGGGTGGAGGAGTTACTCCACCCAGTCTGCTAAGAATTCCCGGAACTCCCGCCACTCTTGGATGTCGCAGCGGAAGTCGGGAATGGTGGTGAAGCAAGCATAGCGGTCCCGCACCGTGGCGAGGGCCTCTTCCGCAGACTCAGGCTGGATCCGGTAAAAAGCCAGAACCTGCACGGAGTCGCCCTCGACCTGAAAAAAGGGGCCGCTCTTGATGATCCCGGGCGGCACTGCCGGTAGCCCGGTGTAGACGCTCACCGCCTGGTTTAAATGGCGGCGGTGGAAAGATACTCTGCCTACGACAACCATCTTGATGAATTCCCCTGATTCCCGGGCCGGCTCATGACCACCAACGCCCGGTCAACTCCGGCCGGTCCGGCGCAAAGCCGGAAGACTTAAGGACCGTGGTTATTTGGCCTTCTTGGCGTCCGCCTTGGTTTCTCCCTTCGCCACTGCCTTGGGCACCCCCGGCGCCTCTGCCTTAGGCTTCGCGACCCCCAGGGGTTCCTCGCCGTTCAGGACCCGGAAGATATCTTCAGCCGGCTTCGAACCGGGCACGACCCGCCCGTCCGGCATGATCAGGGTCGGCGTGGAGACCACTCCCAAACTCTTCCCCAGTTCCAGGTTACGCTTGACCTGATCGGTGTCGCAGAGCGGCGGCGGGATCGGTTTGCCGGCCAGGCTGTCTTCCAGCATCGCCACCGACTTGGCACAGACAATGGCCCGGGCCTTTTCGTAGGCGGCAGGGTGGATCTTGGTCAGCGGGAACATCTTGATCAGGAAGGCGACCTCGGGATGATTCTTGACCACGGTCTGCATTTCCGTCTGCAGGGCCGAGCAGAACTGGCATTCCGGGTCGTCAAAGACGATGATCTTGCGGGTTGCGCTGGGTTTGCCGATCAGCAGGGCATCATCCAGAGGGATCTTGGTTATGTCGATCACCTTGGGCGCTTGCGGGGCTGTCTTCTTGGGGTCCTTCGGCGGGGCCAGCCGCAGGGCCTTGGCCGGGATCACGAATTCTTTGGAAAAATCGATCAGAACCGGGAAGGTCTGGCCCTTCTGGAGTATTTCCACCTCCCAGAGGCCTGGCACCTCGCTTAAGGTCAGATTGATGATGTCCTTGTCCTGCACCTTCAGTAGTGCTGCCACCTCCTTGCGCTCCAGGCTGTGGCAGTCGCGGCAGTCACCGGCGGCGCAGCCGGCGGCGCCCGGACCCTGCTGAAAGGACCAGGCCGGAGCGGCGGCCAAAAACGCCGGGGCCAGCAACAGTAAGGGCAGATGCTTCAGAGTTAATCCGGAAGATTTCTTCAAGGTGGTGGCTCCCAGTAAATGGTTTGAATAAAGTGGTGGTCGTCCCGGCGGTTAAGACCAGAGGCACCCGGCGGCGAACAGTGTGATTATACCAATTTGTCTCTGGCTGGCAACCTTTCTCAAGAGCCCATCGCCAGGAAAGAGCCGGCTATTCCAGGCCGCGGGCAAAGTTGAAGGCGGTGGTCTCCGGCAGAGGCGGCCCTCCGGTGCGCAGGGCCTGAAAAACTGCCCGGCCCCGGGCGGAGAATGGCCCGCAACGGGAGAGATCGACATGCAGCCGGGTCCGGTCCGCGCCCGGTAGCTCGGCCAGCCGGTCGATGATCGAAAAATCAGCAGAGCTGGTCAGCCCGGTCAACCCCTGGTCGTTTTCCAGCCGGAATCCCTCACCCTGGTCCGAGCCAATCCGGTCGCCGGTTCTGGTCCCCCGCAGCGGAATTCTGGAGGTCATCAGGCGCAGAGGCCCATAGACGGTGAGGCCGACCGGCACTCCCAAGTCCACGGCCAGCAAGGCGGCCAGGTTTTCCCGGTCACTTTCCAGCGGCAGGGTAAGCTCGCCCAACCCCAGTTCACGCCAGGCCAGGCCGGCCTGACTGTTCATGGTGTAGAGGCTGACGCCACCGACCAGCTCCAGACCGGAGCGGTCGGGGAAGAGGCCGAGGTGGCCGAGATTATTGAGCCGGAAGGCGCGGAACCCCTGGGCGCGCAAGCGCCCGACCACCCCCCGGAAATCGCCCCACTCGCCAGGGAAGATGATCGCCGGGATGTCCCAGATTAGTCGCGTCCGCAGTTCGGGTGAAAGAGTGGGCGTCTCGGCAACGCCCTTGACGTTGGCTGGGTTCAGGGCCAGGACCACCCGGGCGATGTCGGGTTCATACAGCAGCCGCAGGTCAGTGGCCGTAGCCACCGTAACCGTGAGCTGGCGGGACTCGGGTCTCGTGCTGGTTTTCGTCAGCAAGGCAGCCCGGGCCACCTCCCGGCGCCGGAGGCCCTTCGCCAGTCCGAACTGCTCCAGTTCCTCGACCAGCCGGTGGTAAAAATCCCGCCGGATCTCGTTTAAGCGGCTGGGCGGGATGACCAAGGGCGGCAGGTTGCGGGCCCGCAACCTCTTCAGGACGAGGGGCAGAGCACCGGTCTTGGCAAAGGTTCGGGCCAAGGTTGCCTGGTCCAGGGGATGGGCGGTGGCCGGAGAGCTGGTCACCGGATAGGTTGCCTCCAGATTGACGTCGGCGGCCTCGCCTCTGATATAGAAATTCTCACTGGTTACTCGCACCTCAAGCAGCAACTCAGTCGCAGGTTTTGCCACCGCCGTCAAACGCTTGCGGCAGACGGCCTCGTCCAGGCCATACGCCTGCTCGGCGGCCACCTTGTAAACCGCATCGCCGGGGTGGATCCGCTCGGCCGCCGCACACTCGATGCCCACCTCCCCGCCGGTCGCCACCTTACTGATCTTACCCTGCACCGACAGACGCAGCACAGTCAGCCCCACGCCGGTCTGATCGTTAGTCGGCATGATCTTGACCCGGTCGCCGATATGGAGGCGGTCGGCCAGTTTGATCGTCACGGTTCGGCCCCGGACCGCCGTCACCGTGCCCAGGTGGCGGCCGATCGTCGCGGCCCGGGTCGGGGCGGCGATGGCACTGGAGAGGCTGCCGGTCAGAAAGCCGCTGGTCGATTCCCGGCCGAAGGAGAGTTCCAGCTCCTGACGGGCAAGCTCGAGGGCACCCTTGCGCTCTTTAGGTGTGGCGTCCAGGACCAGGCGATAGGCTGCAACAACTCGCCCCACGTACTCGGGACTCTTCATCCGCCCCTCAATTTTGAAGCTCTTGACCCCGGCCTCGATCAACCGCGGCAGATGGTCGATCCCGCAGAGATCGCTGGTGGAAAAATATTGGCCCGGCTGTTCGCGATGGGTGTACCGACGCCGGCAGGGTTGGACGCAGCGGCCCCGATTGCCGCTCTTGCCGGTAAGCAGCGAGGAAAACAGGCACTGTCCGGAGATGGAAAAACACAGCGCCCCGTGGACAAAATGCTCAAGTTCGATCCGGCTCTCTTTACCGATGGCCGCGATCTCGGCCAGGCTCAGTTCCCGGGCCAGCACCGCCCGGGTAAAGCCCATGGCGGCCAGCTGGTTGACCCCGGCACCGTTGTGGATGGTCATCTGGGTGGAGGCGTGCAGGGGCAGTTCCGGGAAATGTTGCCGGGCCAGCCGCCAGACCGCCAGATCCTGGATGATCAGCCCGTCCACCCCGGTTTCGCACAGACCGGCCAAGGTATCGATCAAGAGGGGCAGTTCCGACTCCTTGACCAAGGTGTTAAGCGCCACATAGAGCTTGCGGCCCAGGCCATGGGCGTAGGCGGCCATCTGCGCAACTTCGACGAGGCTGAAGTTCTTGGCGTTGGCCCGGGCCGAAAAGCTGGTCAGCCCGCAGTAGACTGCGTCGGCGCCGGCCTCCAGGGCCGCGAAAAAGGCGGCCAGGCCACCGGCCGGGGCCAGCAGTTCCGGGCGGAGAATAGGCTTTGGCGGTGGCTGATTTGCAGGTCTGGACATGGCGGATCCGGATGGCTGAACGGAATTGGCTGACTCGCTGGGATACTAATGCCTTTTGCCGCATTTGGCCAGCGGGAACGGCGACCTGCTCAGGTCGGCCGGGAGGTTGGCGGGGCAAAAACAAAAAAGCAGCGCCACTTGAGTGGCCCTGCTTTTAGGTGAGAGGGGTGAAGTCTCTTTTTTAAGCGTACGTTGCGTTGCAACCGCCGTTTTTTATTTTATGTTAGACTCCCCCGGACAACTACAGGCTATCACTTTCGTTTCGGGAAAGTAAAGGTGGCGGGTTATTTTTTATTTCCTGTTAATCCGGGTGGTTAGGTCGCCAGTCGTAAATTCTGGGATTTTTTTCGCCCCTGATCACTTCTTTATCGAGCGGAATTCACCTCGCTGATCTGGCCGTTTAGAGTCCAGTAATCATAGATCACCCCCATCAGCAACAGACCACCGGTGCAGAGGTAGAGCAGGCCGGTCAGCCATTTGCCCAGATAAAAGCGATGGATGCCGAACACCCCGAGAAAGGTCAGGAGCAGCCAGGCCGCGTTGTAGCCGACCGGCCCGGGGGTGTAGCTGATGTCGGCCTCCCGGTCCAGACCGGGGATCAGGAACAGATCGACGAACCAGCCGATGAAAAACAGCCCCAGGGTGAAGAAGTAGATGGTGCCGCTGACCGGTTTGCCATAGTAGAAGCGGTGAGCGCCCATGAATCCGAAGATCCAGAGGAGATAGCCGATGGCGAGGTTGTGGGTCTTATCGTTGCTCATGGTTGGGCTCGATATGGGAATAATTGCCAGCCGGAACCGCTTCTCGTCCGAAGTAATTCACAGCTACAGACACAGGTAAGTTGCGTGGCCCTGGTCAAGGCCCGGCGCCGGTCGGGGGTTCATTGCGCCGATCGGTAATCAAACGGGCGTTCTGGGCAAACCCTACACCAACCCCTGCTCAACCATGGCGTTGGCCACCTTGACGAAGGCGGCGATATTGGCGCCTGCCTCGTAATTGCCGACCATCCCATACTCGGCCGCCGCCGCCAGACAGGTGTGGTGGATGGCCTGCATGATCTGCCGCAGTTGCGCGTCCACCTCTGGCCGGCTCCACTGTTGGTGCACGGCGTTCTGGGCCATCTCCAACCCGGAAACCGCCACCCCGCCGGCGTTGGCCGCTTTGCCGGGGCCGTAAAGAATGGGGCTGGCCTGAAGGAGCCGCACCGCCTCGGGGGTGGCCGGCATGTTAGCCCCCTCACAGACCAGGGTAACCCCATTGTCCAGCAAGTTGCGAGCCGCGCGCCCGTTGAGCTCATTTTCGGTGGCGCAGGGAAAGGCGCAGTCAGCCCGGTGGTTCCAGAGCGGGTTGTATTCCCGTTCCTTGACCACCGGGGTATAAACCGCTTCCGGATAACGCTCGACATACTCAGCCAGACGCCCGCGCCGCAGGTTCTTCAATTCCTTCAGGTACTCCAGCTTCTCCCGACCGATCCCCGCCTGGTCGTAGATATAGCCGGAGGAATCGGAGAGGGTCAACACCCTGGCGCCCAGCTCGATCAGCTTTTCGGCCGCGGCCAGGGCGACTTTACCGGCCCCGGAGATCAGGCAACCCTTGCCCTCAAGGCTCTGCTGGCGGGTGGCCAGCATCTCGGCCGCGAAATAGACACAGCCATAGCCGGCGGCCTCGGGGCGCATCAGGCTGCCGCCCCACTCCACCCCCTTGCCGGTCAGCACCCCGGTGAACTCGTTGGCCAGCTTCTTATACATCCCGAAGAGATAGCCGATCTCCCGCAGTCCAACCCCGATATCAGCGGCCGGAATATCGGTGTCCGGGCCGATGTGGCGAAACAACTCGGCCATGAAGGCCTGGCAGAAACGCATCACCTCCGAGTCGCTTTTACCCCGGGGATCGAAGTCGGACCCGCCCTTGGCCCCGGCCCAGGGCCGGGGTGATCAAGGCGTTCTTGAAGACCTGCTCGAAGGCCAGAAATTTGATGATCCCGAGATTCACCGAGGGATGAAAGCGCAGCCCGCCCTTGTAAGGCCCCAGGGCGCTGTTCATCTCGACCCGAAAGCCCCGGTTGACCTGAACCTGGCCCTGGTCGTCCGACCAGACCACCCGGAAGAGCAAGACCCGCTCTGGTTCAACGAGCCGCTCCAGCAACGCCTGCCGCCCGAAGGCCGGGTTCCGCGCCAGCACCGGTTGCACCCGGTCCAGTACCGTTCTGACCGCCTGATGAAATTCGCTTTGCTCGGGGTCGCGCTTTTTGACCAGTTCGATGATCTCAGTCATGAATTTTCTCCTGATCGACCCGGGCAAAGGCTCGGCGCCCAATGACCATTCGCCCCCGACTCCAAGTCATTCACTGCCCTCGCAATCGGGGCAACGGCTGTGCCCGTATTTCAGCACGGCCAGACTGGAGATATGGTCCTCAATGGTCCGCCAGGCCCGCTGGTCATGGCGCAGGTTTCGGCTGGCGCAGACCTTGCGGCAGTCGGAACAGATCGCCATGTCCCCGCCCAGGATGATCTTCAGGGCATCCTCCAGGTCCAGCTCCAGGATGGCCTTCTCGGCGCTCAGGCGTCGCAGGCGACGGACCGAAAACTCGGTGTAGACCCCAAAGGAAGCAACCAGAAAAACGACCAGGGCGCGCATCCACAGTTCATTGGCATCGGAAGGGATCAATTCAATTTGATCATCATGGAAGGCCAGATAGTGCACGGATGAATCAAACAGCCAGTAGGCAACCGCCAGCCCCAGACCGAGCAACAAATATTTCGGTTTTCTCTTGGTCAACATAAATGCACCTTTGATATGTAATTTTCGCCGGGAACCGCCAGAACTGCTTTACCGCCCATTTAACCCAGCATGACCGATAGTTACCAGTAATTTCATGACCGTAACTAATTCCAACCGCCCGGAATAGCTGAATAAAGGCCGCTGAGCACCCACCCGCGCGGAGGATCGGCAAAGAAAATAGCGCCAGGCACATCGAGCCGGGGTGTGACAAAATACCACACGGGTTGAACCGGTCGGTTAAGAGATGGCACGAACCAGGCGCACGGCGGCGTTGATGCCACCAAAACCGGAATTGCAGCTCAGTATGGAAGGGTGGCACAGAGACAGGGCTTCGCGCCCGGAAAGCCGACCGCTGTCCGCTTCCGGTTCAGCCAGACCGACGGTGGGCGGAATCAGCCCGGTGGCCAGGGACTTGACGGCCAGGGCCGCTTCGATCACCCCGGCCGCCCCCAGGGTATGGCCGATCGCCCCTTTGACCGAATGATAGGGGGTGGCTGGCGGCAGCGCCGCCCGAAAACCTTTGATCTCCATGGCATCGTTGAACTTGGTGCCGGTGCCGTGGGCGTTGACCGCCCCCACCGCCTTCCGGCCATTATCGGTACAGAGGGCCAAGGCCCGCGTGAGTCCGCTGGCCTCGCGACAGGGCGCGGTGATATGGCCGGCATCGCCGGAGACGCCCCAGCCGTCGATTTCGGCCAGGATCGGCCAATTCCGCCGCCGCGCCTCGGCCGGGCTGGCCAGAAGGAGCGCTCCGGCCCCCTCGCCCAGGGCCAAGCCGTCGCGCTGGCGGTCAAAGGGGCGGCAGACATCCGGGGTCAGGGCGTGCAAGCGAGCGAAGCCGCCGGTCACAAAGGTGCTGAGCAGGTCGATTCCCAGCACCAGAACCGTGGCCGGACCCTCGCCGGTTTTGATCTGCTGGGCGGCGCGGATTAGCGCGATAGTCCCGGAGGCGCAAGCGCCGCTGACGGTGGCGGCGGGACCGGTCAGCCCCGCTGCCTTGGCAATTTCGCGGGCCAACTCCCAAGGCTGACCGGGCCAGGGCGGGTCGTCCCCCAGCAATTCGTCCACCGCCCCCTTGGTGGTGGAGAGCACCAAACCGCTCTCCGCCGGCAGCTCGGGCAAGGCCGCCAAGAGGCGGAGGTAAAGTTGTTCCTGCCGAGCCGCGCTCCCCCAGGCTCCATTCAGACCAGGCACCGTTCCGACCGGATATCGGTCGAGGGGGGCAGCCAGTTGGCCGGCCGCCAGAGCCGAGCGGCCGGACAGCAGCCCCTGCCAGGTCGCCTCCAGATCACCCAAGGCGGTGAGGGCGGCGGCGGCAACGATGACTGGACGACTCATTCCAGTTCCCCCTGCCGCCAGCGCTGCCGGAACTCCTCGGCCCAGGGCGGCGGCACCAGCAAGGTCCGGCGCTGCTCATCGACCAGGAGCTGCACCGACCAGGCCCGGGCCACCGGCCGGGCATCAGCGCCGCTGATCCGGTATGAGAAGTTGAGACGCAGGGCATCGCTCCAGTGCAGGGTGGCGGCCACGGTCATCTCCTCGTCGAAGAAGAGGGGCGACTGGTAGTCGAGATGGAGCTGGACGATGGGCGCCGCCACCCGCGCCTCGTGAAGATGCCGGTAGCTCAAGGCCGGGTAGCGATCGCCAAAGGCCACCCGGCCATCGTCCAGAAAACTTACGTAGTGGCCGTGCCAGGCGATATTGAGCATGTCCACCTCCTCGAAACGCACCCGCCGCCGGGCGGTGACGGTGAGGGGGGCCGGGTCACCGGGGTTAATCGGGAAGTAGTCGCGGGTAAAACCCATCTCTATCTCTCCTCCCCGATGGGCCGGAAGACCAGGGTGCCGGAGGCGATGGGAGTCCCGGCCTTATCCAGGCTGAATTCAACTTTGAGCAGCCCGGCTTGCTCCCGCAGGCTGACCCGGAGATTGACCGTCTCGTCCGGCCCGACCATGCCCTTGAATTTCAGGCGATCAGCACCTACCGGAGTAAGGCGTGTTTCAAGCAGTGATTCGGCCAACAGACGCACCGCCAGGAGCTGCAGCACCGCCGGCAGGACCGGCTGGTCGGGAAAATGGCCGGCGAAGCCGGGGAAATCGGCGGGGCAGCGGAGCAACGCCGTAGCGGCAGAAGCCTGGCGATCCGCTTGCAGGTCGGTCAGGCAACCGGCCAGTGGGGAGGCGGCAATATAGGATAAGTCAGTCGGCATGGCTCACTCCGGCGATTCCAGCCGCCGCTCCAGTCCCACCTCGGGGGTCAGCCAACCCTCATCCAGGCGGGCGCCGGTGAGCAGCGGCGGCGCGATTTCATTATTAATGGAATAGTCCGCCGCCCACAAGACCAAAGGCCCCCAGCTCCTGATTCTGACCAGTTGCCCGGATCCGTTCAGGCCTTGGCAGAGTTGGCCGAACCCGGCCGGTCGGCAGGTCTCGCCGACCGGCGGCGGGGCCAGCAGAAAGAGGCGCTGCACCACCCCCCCCAGAAAGTTCGGCAGACCCCGGTCGGCCACCGGTTGCAGGGCCTTGACCCCGGTGACCGCACCGGTTTCATTGACCCGTCCCTCCAGAAGCTTGATGCCGGTGGGGTCCAGAAGGACCATGCCGGTCCCCTTCTCGTCCCGGCTAAGCAGCAGAAGGCCGGTGTATCGCGCTTCCCCGCCCCGCCGCAGGGCTAATTTCCAGAGGGTCGGCTCAGCCGGCAGCAAGGCCGGATTGGTGGGCGCCGGGCTCAAGTGGGCCGCGCAACCGGCGAGCCAGGCGCCGAGCAGCACTGCGGCCACCGGGAGAGAGTAACCCTTCAGCACGGTTTCACCTTTTTCACCCCGGCCAGGACCGGCGAGATCCACAGGGCGGTGGGCCAGGCCGCCCCGATCCCGATCAGCACCGTCAACCCCAGGGCGCGCAAGGCCGGGTGGACGGCGAAGGCCAGCACCCCAAAGCCAGAAAGGGTGCTGAGGGCGCAGAGTGAAATGGCCAGAAAGGTCTGGGCCGACAACCCCTCGCGGCAGGCAGTGACGATGAAGATTCCGTAATCAACGCTCATGCCGATGACCAGGATCCCCATCAAGAGGTGCATCATGTTCAGCTCGCCGCCGGTCAGCCAGGCGAAAACGGCCATGGCCGCCTGGGCGGAGAGGACCGGGGCCAGGGTCGCCAGGAGATCGCGCGCATTGCGGAAGGCCAGAAAACAGATGAGCAGCACGACCAGACCGGCCCCGGCGATAATGGTCAGGATGTCACTGCGCATCAACACATCGACCTGCTGCCGCCAGCGGGTATTGGAAAGCACCCGGACCCCGGGGATCTCCCGGCCCAGCGCATCCAGGACGCTGGCGGTTTCCGGGCCATCGGGGACCAGGGTGGTGGCCAGATAGTGGCGTTCGCTCCCCCCCGCCACCGCCGGAACCTGGCGAAAGAGGGCGGCCAGGAAGGGATGCAGGGGTCCATCGGTCAGCACCGTGACCGATAGCGGCGGCGCGGGCTGGGTCACCCCAGCCAGGAAGGGAGCAAAGGCCCCGGGCGCAAAGCCCTGGGCGGTGGCGGCCCGTTCCAGGGCCGGCTGCAGGGTCGGAAGTTGTGCGGTCCAGAAGGACTGCCAGGCCGCGCCGTTCCTGGCCTGCCGGGTTGGACCCGGCAGCACCGGAGCCAGCGACTGCACCCCGGTCAGTTTACCGGCCTCGGTGAGCCGGGCGTAAACCCGGTCGTTCAGGTCCAGGGCCGTCTCCGGGGTGGCGCCGGCGGCCACCACAAAGGCCTGCTCCCCGCCTTTGGCCCAGGTGGCAAGGAACTCGCGCTCATCCGCCACCACCTCGGCGGTAGGGGTATCCATGGACTTAAGATCACCGTTGTAGTGGAGCCGCGACCAGCCGACCACTCCGCCGATCAGCAGCAGCAACCAGCCGGCCAGGAGCAGCCCACCCCAGCCCCGACCGGGCACCACCAGCAGGCGGCGCACCGCGGCCAGGGCGGCCGGTTCGGATTTCTGGTAGGCACCCAGCGGCGGCACCAGCCGCACGGCCAGGAGAATCGAAAAGGCCATGCCGAAAATGGCCAGGGTGGCCATCTGCCGGTGCGAGGGGACGTGCGAAAAGAGCAGGGCGATGAAGACCGCAAAGGTGGTCAGCGAGGCGACCAGCAGGGAGCGGCGCAGCCCCCCGGGCACCACCGCCCGGCCGTTTTCCATCCTGGCGCCCAGGTAGAGATGGATGGCGTAATCGGCGCCGCTGCCCAGCAGCACAATACCGAAGCCCAGCGACATGGCGCTGATCCGGGGATAGAACAGGGAAAGCAGGGCCAGTGCCGGGGGCGCCGCCAGGAAGGGAATCAGCACCACCACCAGGCTCTGCCAGGTCCGCAGGGCCAGGAAGAGCACCAGCAGCAACACCACCACATCGAAGGGCAGCAAGCGGGCCAGGTCTCTCTTGATGGTCTCGGAGTTGGAAAGGGTATGGGGCAAGGGGCCAATCAGCCGGGCCCGCACCCCTTTTTCGAGACTTTTCGCCAGCACGCGGTCCAGTTCGGCTTTGACCGCCGTGGCCGGGGCCGAGGCGATCAGCGGGGTGACACTCTCCGCCCAGACCAGGCAGTGGCGGCCATCCTCGCTGACGAAGTAGCCGTCCTGAACCGTCAGCCGCAACCGCCCCCGCAGGGAAGCCAACTTGCCCAGCATCAGCCCGGTCAGGTCCAGGGGGTCGTTCTGGACCAGCCTGGCCATCAACAGGCCGGTGGGATTGTTCAGGGTAAGGAAGGCCTGGCGCATCCGCTGGTCCAGAGCGGCCGGGGCCAGGCGTCCCTCGATCTCCTTTAAATCGTAAGGATCGAGGAGGACCGGCAGATAGCGGCGCAAGGTCGTGGCCAGACCAAATTCATAACCCTCCGGCAGCCGGTAAAAGACCTCGCAGAAGAGCGGGCTTTCGGCCAGGGCGGCGCCCACCGCCCCGGCGCTCCGCAGCAGTTCGGGCGGGGCCGTGGGGCCACCTCCGAGCGCCTGGTCGCACTCCAGGGAGAGGTAGACCTGGTTTACCACCCCCAGCTGCTGGAGAAGCTCCAGGTCGCCGCGCAGCGCCTCGCCGGGCAGCAGGTCCATGGCGTTTTCCTCGACCTTCACCCCGAGGGCCAGATAACCGCCGAGCAGCACGCCCAGAAGCAGCAGAATATTGAGGATCTTTCCGGAGAGTTTCGGCATGGGTTCGCTAATGGCTGGCGGCGGGCTTTCCGGTCCGGCTCAGGAACCGGGCCGACAGGCGGAAAACAGCGCCGGGGCCAGTTCTGGATTGAGCCGGTAGGAGGAAAAACTGATCACCGTGCGGTCGCCGCCCTCCTCGTGAATCTCCACCCGCACCGGCTGCAGGGAGTCGGGATCGAAGACCACGACGATCCGGTTGAGGAAGGAGGCCAACCCCTCCTTGCGGGGCTTGAGGATCAGCGATGGCCCGGCGGCCAGTTCCAGGCCAAATTCCCCCAGCAGCTCCCGATAGTTGCCGTTGGTCCAGGTCCGCAGCTGGCCGGCGACCAACCGCATGACGGGGTCGCGCTCCAGATTAAACTCGCTGGCCGGACTGCCCTCGCCACAGCGGCGGCCGGTCTTACCGTCCAGGATCAGCAACGAGGCGATGGGCGAGGTGAACTCCCAGCGTAACCGATCGGGCCGGGCAAGGAAGAGCTTGCCGGAAAAAACCACCGGTTTGGCGAAGATCGCCAGGCGCCGTTCCTGGCGGAAGTCGCAGGCAAAAGACTTGGTTCCGGCGGCCCGCGCCTCGACCCGGGTGAGAAAGTCGTCAAGCGATTCGGCCAGCACTGGTTGTGCCGTCAGCAGTACCAAGGCCACCAACGTCAGGATGAATTTCAGGTTTGTCCTATTCATGATGAACTCGCAACAACACGAAAAGACATCGAATTCGTCATTGCGCGCAGAGCGAAGCAATCTATATCTACTCCGGCAAATTGGGACAGATTGCTTCGTCGCTGCGCTCCTCGCAATGACGGGTGTGAACTTGCTCCGAGATCATCATTCATGGTTGCTCCCAGGCCTTGATCTCGCCTTCGGCCAGCAGCGTACCGGCCGTGTTGAAGACTTTACCGCTCATCACCGTCACCGGCCCGAATTCAAAGGTCTTGACCAGATCCACCGTCAGTTCCTCGCCGCCCCTCGCACCACACTGCCAGACGAAATTGTCGATGCCCACCAGAAAGCCCCGGGTTTTGCCGGCGTTATCGGTGATGGCATCGTAGCCGTTGACCGCCGCCCCACTCTGGGCTACCAATTCGACAAAATATTCCGGAATTAATCCCCCGTCCTGGTCAAGAAAGATTCCGGCCGTAGGCGCCGTGGTCGCCACCACCGAAAAATTGCCAGGCCGGTCGCGATGCACCAAGGTATCGACCAAGAGCATCGGCGGCCGCTGAGCCACCAGCCGGATGGCCGGACAGGGCAAGGGCGGCGCGGCGGCACGCTCGGACTGAGAAATATTATTATCCATGGTTTTTATGATGTCTTACAACTCCGACGGCTAAGCCAAAAGTTCGCTATCCAAGGAATGGTGGGGCGCGAAAGCGGAGGCGTACAGATGGTACGTCGAGCATTTCGCGCCCCGCCATGACGTGGGAGAGCGAAATTTTGGCGACGCCGTTACATGTGGAGGCCGCCGTTGACGCTGATCACCTCGCCGGTGATATAACCGGCCCCCTCGCTCATCAAAAACTCCACGACCGCCGCCACCTCGTCAGGCTTACCCACCCGGCCCAAAGGCACCCCGGCCAGCATCTTGTCGAGCGGCAGACCGGCGATCATCTCGGTTTCGATCAGTCCCGGCGAGACCACGTTGACCAGGATGTTGCGCTTCGCCACCTCCCGGGCCAGGGCCTTGGAGGCGGCGATGATCCCGCCCTTGGCCGCCGCGTAGTTGAACTGCCCGGCCTGGCCGGTCTCGCCGGTGGTGGAGGCGATGGCCACCACCCGGCCCCGGCGGGCCGAGAGCATCGGTTTAATCAGCATCCGGGCGACCAGGAAGAAGCCGGTCAGGTGGACGTTGATCACCTGGGTCCAGTCTTCGGTCCGCATCATGGCCAGGAGGCCGTCCCGGGTAATCCCGGCGTTGTGGACCAGGCCGTAAGGGGTTACCTCATCAAGGAGCGGTTCAAGCACGACCCGCATGGCCGCCTCATCGGCGACATCAAAGGGCAGCAGGCGGCACTGGCGCCCCAGCCCGACGATCTGGTCACGCACCGCCTCGGCGGCCTCGTGGTCGGAACGGTAGTTCAGCCAGATATCGTAACCGGCCCCAGCCAACCGCCGGGCGATGGCGGCGCCGATCCCCTTACTGGCCCCGGTCACCATGATCACAGGTTTATCACTCATATTCCCTCCATCAATCAAAAAAAATTCCTGCCGCCGACCCGCGCACGGACCGACGGCAGGAAGATTCCGCCAATCTCTCCCGACTACTTACGGGTAGAGGGACAAGGTCTTCTTGGCCCACTTCTCGACGGTACCGTTTTTGGCCTCGTTGGCAATCTTGGCAATGGTCGGCTTGTACTTGGGGTTGACCGAGGCCCCCAAGGCCTTGAGCATGTGGGCCATGGAGTCGCACTTGTTGCGGTCGCGCGGATACAGGTTGTAGTTGGTCAGTAGTTCCTTTTCCAGGGCGTCTAATACGGCGGCATCGGTAACTCCTTCCTTGAGGATCCGCTTGGCGGCGAATTCCTTGTCCTCAAAACTGGCGGACTGGATTTTGGCCAGCAGGTCGCCGGAAGACATGGGTCCCCGCGGGGCAGCCGCCGCCCGCCCCCCCCCGGCGCTCTGGGTCTGATAGCCGGTCCCGGTATAAACGGTGGACACCTCCAGCGGGGTCAGCGGCCCGGAGGTACTCTTGACCATCTGGCCGATGGCAATGGCATTATCCGAGTCTTCGTTGACCACCGTCCCGGAGGCGATCCGGTCGCTGATCTGGGATATCTTGACGGTACCGGTCTGAATTTTTTCGACATCCAGGACCTGGCCGGTCTTGGGATGCTTGATGATCTTGCCTTCCTTGAAGGCCATGAATTCCATCTCGGCCTTGACCCCGGCCAGCTTGCCGAGGTCGATGGTGACCTCCTTGCCGGTGCGGGAAACCACATAGCCTTCCAGGGGGAAATTCTTGATGATCTTGTCCGACATCTGGACGATCAGGCTCTGCAGACTGGTGGAGGCGGTGGCCCTGACGCTCTCGGCGGCGATGATCGAGGCGGTCTCGACATCGATGATCCGGGCGTTGACCTCAATGATGTCCTGGATTTTCATGACCGAACCGGAGATGATGACCTTGACGCCCAGGATCTTGCCCAGTTTGGTGGCGGTCTTCTCGTCGACGACCCCGGTGAGCCCCATCTTCTGCTCGTCGAGGATCTTTTTGAGCATGGCCCGCTCGACCACGTCAAAGCGGCCGGTCTTGACCAGGGCGGTGATGAACCACTCGGCGACGATGGAGCCCATGTCCTTGGTCTCGAAGCCATCGCCCTGCAGCTGGAAGTCGAGGACCGCCACCTTGTTCTTGGTAAAGTCAGCCGCCGCCGTCAAGGGCAGAGCCAACAGCAACAGCAACCCAGTCAGAAATACCCCAACGTTTTTCACCGCTCTTCTCCTATTACTCAATTATCCGGTCGTGCGCCGATCGCTAATAATCAGCGTAAAGCCACCAGCAGCTTGCTGCCGGTGACGCTCTTAACGGTCAGTTTCTTGCCCTTGACCGGCTTGCCGTCCAGGGCCTCCGCAAAGGAGTCGGCACTGCCCCGGAAGACCACCGACAACTCCAGCTTACCGTCACCGAAACCGCGCTTGTTGACCGAGGCCACCTCCATGGTGCCGATCAACGCGGTTATCGCCTTCTGGGTCTGGAAATCGGCGACGTTCTCCACCACCACATCCAGGGTGGTGCCATTGTTAACCGTATCCTGGAAGGAGCCGACGATCTTCTCGAACAGCTCCTGGTCCATAAGTTTGCGGGCTGCCTTGTCGGAGGCCTCTTCCTTGGCGCTCTCGTCGGAGATGTGGGCGGCGGAGGCCGAGGCCGACTTGGAGGCGATGATCCGGGCGTTGGAGGCATTGACCACCTTGGCGGTGATGCTGGCCTGGCCGGAGATGATGCCGGAATCGCTCAACATCTGGTTTTTGGAAACGCTCTTGGTCACTTTTCCGACGATCACGTACTCGGCGCCGTTGGCCGCGCCCAGCTTGGCCGCCGCCACCGGGTCACCCTCGGTGGCCTTTTTGATCAGGGCCTCGTCTTTCTTTTGCAGGGCCGCCACTGCGGCGGCATCAACCAGCTCAAACTCCTTGCTGCTCAGATAGTCGATGATCGCAGTCTCGGCGATCTTGCTGCCGCCGTCTTCCTGGACCAGCACCATCATCCGGGGCTTGTCCATGGATTCGAGCAGAATCTTCAAGGCGGCCAGATCCTGGCGGATGCTGGCCATGGAGACCACCGCGCTGATCTTGACAAACCAGCCGTCCTTATCCTGTTTCTCCTGGAGGACTTGATAGCTCTTAACCGCCCCGACAGTTTTGGTCAGGACCATGTCCTTCTGGAGGATAAAGTTCTTGACCTCGGTCTGGGAAATCAGCACCGTGCCGATGCCGGAGCTGACCGCCTCGCGTTTGGCCTTGAGCAGGGCATCATCCCGGGAGCTGCCGTAGCTTTCGGCTTCGACGGTGATATCGCCCTCCAGAGGCGCCATCTGGGCCCGCACCGGCCCGGCCAGCAATACGCCAAAAGTCAGCAGCAACAGCATGAAACGGAGTTTCACTTTTCTTCCTCCCGGTTGATGGGCCGCATTATAGATTTATGAACGGCTAGTAATGCTGCGAAAAGGACTTTTTGTCAATGGACCAGGACCCGTTTAATAGTTGCCGGTGATCCGGTTAACCAGGCCATCGCGACCGAAGCCGACCACCATCTTTTCAAAACGATTAATCCAGTACAGCCATTCGCGATCGGTCATCAGCTCTTCGCGGTTGGCGAATTCCGGCGGGTAGCCGATGGCAACCAGCACCCCCTCCCGGCTCATGCCGGGCTTGACCCGCCCCTCGTAAATGCCGTCCTTGTCGAGGTCGCTCATCGCGTCGACCTGCTTTTTCAACTCATCGCCATTATCCACAAAAACCCGTTTGATGTGTTCGAGCATGGGCACGGTAGTGCGGGTCTTCCAGTAAAAACCGTAGCGATACTGCCGCCGCTTGGCGACATCTTCGAAGACCAGGTATTTCCGGGCCACCCGGACGATCCGCACTTCGGTGCCCCAGGGGATCAGATCGCCCCGAACCTGGTAATTTACCGAGGAGACCTTGCTGTTGCCCGGATCGGCATGGAGATTGTGGCCGAGGAAGAAATAGCGCCCTTCCAGCTCCTGCAAGGGGATGGGCGCGGGCACCTGCCCGACCGCGGTGGTCGCCCCGGCCAGCAGCAACAAAAAAGAGAAGAGCACGCTCAACATTTTGGTCGTTTTCAGCATAATTTCACCCACGGTAAGTTATTATAGCGGCTCAAACCAGCAGCCTCAGGGAGGCACTGCCAAAACTCGCCGAACAGACCCAGTCTATCTCACCAGCAGTTCCAACCGGCAAGTCTTTCACCAGGTCACTCAAAGTTTCCACGGCCGCCAGGGTATGGCGGTCGGGCGCCAACTCCCGCCCAGCGACCCGGCAGAGTTCGTCCGTGCGGGTCAGATAATCGCCGGTGGCGCACGGCACGCCGGTGACTTCGACTTCCCGTAGCAGGGCCAGGCGCGACTCGACCGCCGCGGCCCGATCCAGCACCCAGACCACCGCCCCCCTGTGCCAGGGCACCTGCCGCCCGGCAAAGGAGCGGCGATAGGCATCGGCCAACAGTTCACTATAAACCTCGACCCCCAGAACCAGGGCCCGTTCGACCCGCCCGGAGGCCACCGCCAAGCGCGCCTCCTCCAGGGCAATCAGAAAAGGCCAGCCATAGTCGGTGACGGTCAGGGCCGGGCCTTGAAAATCGAGAAGCCGGGCGGCGTAGCCGGCGGCCGAGTTATAAACCGAGTGGGAAAAGAGGGTCGGGGAGATCTGCCCCTCGCCGTCGTTGATCAGGGAGCCCAGGGATTGGAAGTTGGTCTCCAGCGGCCCGAAGGCGGTGCCGATGAAAACGCCCCGCGCCTCCGGGGCCATTTCCCGGGGTGGCGCCGCGGCCAGGGCCTTGAAACCACCCACCACGGCCAAGCGGATAAAATCGTCGGCCCGGCGCAACTCCCGGACCAGCTTGGCGGGAATCTCGTGCTCCATGGTGAGCCGCAGCGCCGCCGTAATCGCCACCGGATTGCTCATACCACCGCCTCCAGAACCAGCACCGAATTGCCGCCGCCGAAGGCCAGCGATTGGGAAAGCCCCAGGCGGCCGCTCAGGCGTCGCCCCTCGCTATGCAGCAAAGGGCGCACGGCAAACCCCGGATCAAGTTCACCGCAGCCCACCGTGCCGGGGGTAAAGCCATCCCGCAGGGCCAGCAGAGTAAAGACCGCCTCCAACCCACCGGCCGCGCCCAGGGTATGGCCGGTAAAACCCTTGGTGGAGACGATGGCCGCCGCGGCCGCACCGGGCAGGGCCACGGCCAGGGCGGCGGTCTCGGCCTGGTCGTTGGCCTTGGTGCCGGTGCCGTGGGCGTTGACCAGGACAATTTCTCCCGCTCCAACCTCGCGCAAGGCCTGGGCCAGGGCGGTTTTCAGGCCACGCCCCTCGGGATGGGGTGCGGTGGGGTGATGGGCGTCGGCGGCGCTGCCGTAGCCGCGCACCCGGCCAAGCACCTTGCCGCCCCGAACCACCGCGCTTTCCTGCCGTTCCATAACCAACACCCCGGCCCCCTCGCCCAGGTTCAACCCCTGGCGATCACGGCTGAAGGGTCGGCAGGGCACGGTGTCGGCCAGCATCAGGCTGGCGAAACCGTTGTAGGCCACCCGCGACAACTCGTCCGCCCCGCCGCCGATGGCCAGGTCACAGTGGCCGGCCGCCAGCCAGTTGCGACCGATGCCGATGGCGTCAGTGCCGGAGGCGCAGGCGTTGGTGACCACCGCCGAGGGGCCGCGGGTGCCGAGCAGCCGGTGCAGGGCGGCGGCGACATTCCCGCCCAAATAGGAGTGGACCGGGGCTAGGTCCGGGGCCAGGTTGTCGCGCCAAGCCACGTAGTAATCCTCGTTATGGAAGGTGCAACCCACCGTGGTGCCGAGGGCGATGCCCACCC
This sequence comes from Deltaproteobacteria bacterium, assembly GCA_020056965.1. GTDB lineage: Bacteria > Desulfobacterota > Desulfobulbia > Desulfobulbales > JAGXFP01 > JAGVGT01. The sequence goes on along the minus strand of JAGVGT010000081.1, from coordinate 28,034 downwards.
GCAGCTTGCGCAGGTCGGCGGCCCCGATCCCCGCCTGATGCAGAGCCTCGGCAGCGGCGGTAACGGTCAACAGGATGGTCCGGCTCACCGATTCCGCCCGGAAGTTTGGGCAAGTCTCGGCCAGCAGGGCGCGAGCCCGGTCACTCAGACAGTTTTGGGGAGCCGCGAAGACCGGAAAATTGAGGATGGTCCGAAAAAGGTATTCCGGCACCGGCCCGCACCGCACCACCCCGGCCGCCAGATTGCGCCAGAGCTCGGCGGAATCGCTGCCGCCGGCGGCAATGCCGCCGAGGCCGGTGACGGCGACCTGGGGCGGGCGGTTATCTGGGGGATTAGGAGTAGTCATGACTGCTCTGAAATTATCGGAAAATCACATTTAATCCCCCTCACCCTGCCCCTCTCCCGCAAGGAGAGGGAACTTTACTCCTTCTCCCTCCGGGAGAAGGCTGGGATGAGGGAATATAGAAGTTGTTCCTTACCAGTCCTGCTTTCGGAGATAACGATTATTGACGACACAATCAGACCCCGGCCGGACGCCGCTCGCTAATGAACTTGGCCAGGGTCTCCACGGACCGGAAAGCGGCCTGCCCTTCGTCCATATCCTCGATCTGCACCCCGAAATGCTTCTGAACCAGGACCACCAGCTCCACGGCATCCAGGGAATCAAGGCCCAGTCCCTCCTCAAACAACGGGGCGTTGTCCTTAATCTCCTCGGGAGTAATTCCCTGCAATTTCAGATCACGAACAATGATCTCCTTGATCTGTTTTTTTAATTCTTCCATCTCGTTGTTCTCCATGAAAGTAGGATGGGTGGAGGCGTTAGCCGAAACCCATCAATTGTCAAAGTAGGGCGTCAATAAGCGTAGCGCATTGCGCCGTATGTATCTAGCGTGACTGTTGTGGGAGCGAACAATACTCATCCGGCGCATTACGGCTTCGCATAATACGCCCTACATCTGCCAAACCCAAATAGCGGAGCAGGCAAACCGCCATGGTTCTAGTGAAACACCGCTTCATAAAGGGATACCGGGTAAGTCAAAGGCAAGACAACCGTATCCAAGGCGAAGCTGAATGGCAGGTCCAAAAACGGATATGCTGGCGGCCTCACATTAAATTTCTCTTCGAGATGCTCAGTATCACCAACAATCGCATAATAGTCGATCCTGGTCCCGCTATAAATTTTGGGACTCTCAATGGAAGCAGCAGAAACTGTTCGCAGAGTTCCGCAACTACTCAGGCAAACTAACATTCCGGCGGCAATTATCAAATTGCGTAGAAGAATCTTCATGCGTATCCGGCTTTGTGGGTGCAATACCCGCCATTAATTAACTCGCCAAAACTGCCAAATCGTTGGGGTTCGCGACCTTAGATCCCCTCATCCCGACCTTCTCCCGGAGGGAGAAGGAGGTTAATTCCCTCGCCCACAGGGAGAGGGCTAGGGTGAGGGGATTTATTAGCCCACCTATGCCCCTGACCAATCCACCCGCATGAGCACAAGAGCGTGCCCGCCCTTCGCAAAAACCAACCAATCGCCAATTTAATAAAAATTCCCCTCATTGGCTCCAGAAATCGAAGAAGTTATACCACTGGTAGGGATATTCACGCAGGTATTCCTCCAGGGCATCGGCAAAGCGTTGCGCCCATTTTTGCATGTCGCGGCGGCGGTTTTCCCGGTCGGAGGGCTCGGGGCGACAGACCTCCCAGAGCTTCATGCTGTACTGGCGCCGCCCGGTCTTGGCGGCCAGCAGCACCGCCACCGGGCTGCCGGTGGCGGCCGCCAGTGAGTAGGCCGCCGCCGGCAGACGCACCTTGGCCCCGAGGAACTCGACCTCGGTGGCCGGCCCGCCGGCGTAGCGATCGCCCATGATGGTCACCACCTCGCCGCGCTGCAGGGCGGCGGTGGCCTCGACCAGACCGCCCATGAAACCGTCGCTCTTGATGATCTTGAAGGGCATCTCCTTCTTGCGCAGGTCGAAATAGTGCTTGGCCACCGCCTCTTCCTGGTAGTGCATCAGCGAGTTGATCGGCACCTGCATCCCGGTGATCTGGGCCATGGCGGTCTGCCAGTTGCCGACGTGGGCGATCAGCACCACCACCCCCCGACCCTCGGCGGCCAGGGCCAGCAACTCGTCCTGGCCCTCCAAGCACCCCTGCAGTGCCGCTCCCGGCCGCAACCCCAGCCAGGCCCGATCGACCAGGACCCGGCCAAAGGCGAGCATGATGCGGTGGGTGTCGCGCCAGCGGGCCAGGCGACCGTGGTCGGGAAAACGATGGCTCAGATAGGGTAAGGTCAGCCGGTGAATCTTGCGGCTGCCTAGGACATAGGTGGTGATCACCGGCCAGAGCAGGAGATAGGCGCCGGTTTGCCCCGCCAGCCTCAGCATCCAATAGAAGATGGTATGGCCCAGCGCCTCCAACCTGGCCCCGAGACCTTGCGTCTGGCCGCTCATCCCTGCCCCGGAATCTCGCAGACCGATGGACGCATGGCCCGCAGGCGCTTGATCGGGAAATAGACCAGCGCCCCGACCAGCAAGCCCAGCATCGGCCCCAGGAGCAGCGAACCGAGCAGCCATTCCCAGAGGCGCTGGTGGGCCTGAAGCACCAGGGTATCCCAGGTAAACTCGGTAAGAAAGCTGCCACTCCGCAGAAAATAGCCGAGCTGGATACAGAGCACCGGCACCACCGGCGGCATACAGAGCTGACTGGCCGTCACCGCCGTCACCTTGTTGAGATGGAGCCGATGGCAGACATAGAGGATCGCGGCAGTATGGCAGAACAGCAGCGGCAACGCCCCGAAAAAGACGCCAAGCCAGGCCGCCACCGCCAATTGCAGGGCGCTGCTGTGCTCCCGGCAGAGATACTTAACAAAATTGCCCGGGTGGAGCAGCGAGAGCGTTTCCCGGCGGGCCGCCAACACCTCTGCGGGACTGCGTTCCACCAGCCGCTGGTGCGGCCAGGGCAACAGCGCCCGCGAGACCAGCCTGGTGTGGAGACAGGTCAGGCGCAGGTTGTCACGGAACTGATGAAAGTGCGATACCCGTTCACCGCCCGGCGGGTAGTGGACCGAGACCGGCACGCTCAGGATCGGCAGACCGGCCCAGGCGGCCCGGGAAAGCACCTCGACCTCGAAGTCGTACCGGCGGCAGTCGGTGACCAGTTGCAGCAGCTCCTTGACTGGATAGAGCCGAAAACCGCTCTGGGTGTCGGGCAGCTCCCGACCGGTCTCCAGGTGGACCCAGAAGTTGGAGAAGGAGCGGCCAAAAAGGCTGGCGCCGGGGGCGTTACTGCGGTCCATGCATCGGGCGCCGATCACCAGGGCCTGCTCCTGACCGGCCGCCGCCGCGGCCAGCAGATGGGCCTCGCCGGGATCAAGCTGGTCGTCGGCATCGACAATGATGATCCTGGCGTAACCATGTTCAACCGCCCAGCGCGCCCCGGCCAAAACCGCCGCCCCTTTGCCCTGATTGACCTCCAGCCGCAGGGTGGCGCACGCCATCCCGGCCAGGTTGGCAAGGCCCGAGTCGCTGCTGCCGTCATCCACCACCAGGACCGGCCAGCCGGCGGCAAGGGCCTTCTCCACCACCCGCCGCACCGTGGCGCCGTGGTTGTAGAGGGGAATAACCAGCAGTATTTGAGAGGTATTTTCGGCCATGGTTTCCATCGCTTTGATCGGACCGATCCGGCTGACCTGACTGATCGGTCCGATCAAACTGTCTTTTCTCAGCGCCGTCTCCGCACCAGCATATCCCACAGCGGACCCACATGGCCCTTGCGGTGCAAGTGGGTGACGCGCTCCTGCATCGCCGAGGAGGGGTAGATCCGGTCGAGCCGACTCCGCCAGGCCGTTTTAATCGTGGCGTCCAACTCGGCTTCAGGCATTTCCGGCGAGAAGTAGAAGAAGGGGGCCAGCAGCGGCTGGTCGGCGGCCAGCACCCCCTCGGCGATGGCCCGCTGGTGCATGGCGGTGCCGGGCAGCACCCGGATGCCGGTGAAGGCGAAGACCACCGAGTTACTGAGCTGTTCGACGTTGGCCAATCCTTGCGCCAGCGTGGCCCGGTTTTCGCCGGGTCCGCCGAAGATGATAAAGTGGGCGCAGGGCACCCCGGCGCTCACCGCCAGTTCGTCGGCGGCGATGACCTCTCCGAAGGTGAAGTCCTTCTGCATGGCGGCCAGGGTCTCGTCACTGGCGGCATCGGAGCCGATCTCCATGGCCGAAAGGCCCGCCCGCTTCAGCAGGGCCAGCCCCGCGGCGGTCAGGTTCTGGGGCCGGAAGAAGGCGCACCAGGGCACGGTATTGCCGGCCCGGATCAGCGCTTCGGCCACCTCCAGATAGTGGCCCCGGAGATCGTTGAACACCGAGTCGGTGAAGAAGAGGTACTTGGCGCCATGTTCACGCCCGGCCCGAATCACCTCGGCGGCTACCTCGTCCGGGTCGCGGAAGCGATAACTCCTGCCCTCCAGGGTCGGGTAGGAGCAGTAGGCGCAGCGGTAAGGGCAGCCCCGCTTGGTCTGGACGTTAAGCATCCCGCCCCGGGCGAGATAGAAATCGGCGGTGGGCTGGTCGTAGACCACCGGCCGCCAGGGGCAGGGGTCGTTGGCACCGCGCAGGATCTTTTCGGCCGGGATCCGGCCGGCCGCCACTTCCCCGGCCAGCCAGGGCAAGAGGTTCTCGCCCTCGCCGACCACCCCGTAGTCGGCCTCCAGAAAGTGCAAAACCGCCTCGGGCATGATCGAAAAGGCCGGGCCGCCTAAAACCACCGGGGCCGCATGGCGGGCGCGGATAAAGCGCATGGTCTCCTGGACCGGATCCATGAAGGCCTCCGGGGCAGTGGAGTCCACCGAATCAAGGTTGCGGATCGAGAGGCCGATCAGCTCCGGATCGTAGTCGGCCAGCACCCCGGCCAGACCGTCGAGGCCGCCGTTGGCCATGACATCGTAGTGACGCGCCTCATGGCCGGCCGCCTGCAAGGCACCCAGAAGATGCGCCACCCCCAACGGATAGACCGGGTACGGGGTAACCACCTGGTTGGTCGATATCAGCAGACAGCGGCAGGACATGAGAAATCTCTAAGGTTGGTATCCGGCATGATTGCCTTAGACTCTGGAGATAGTGTTTTTATCATTGAATGGCGGGGATGCCGATCTGTCATTGCGAGGAGAGGCGCAGCCCCGACGCGGCAATCTCTACCAGTCAAGGAAAAACCCGGCTTCAGTTGCCCATTCGAGGAGATTGCTTCGTCGCGTTGCTCCTCGCAACGACGGGCAGGTATTATCATTACGTGCCTACCCGTCATGGCGAGAAAAAGGAACGCCCAAAGCAATCTCACAGCAAAAGCAATCAAGCCCGGTCCAACTCCCAGTGGCGGCGAACTGAAGTCAAGCGCGGCGGCGACTGGTAGGTGCCATCCTCCATCTCCGCCCGCACTACCTTCTGGAAGAGGCGCGACATCCGCAGCGACTGCGAGGAGCCCTTGTAGAAGTTGGTCCAGGCATAATTGTACATCTCCTGGAGCTCCTCCGGAGTCATATGCTTGGGCTGGAAGACCACCTCGGCGGTGGTATAGCGCCGCCAGTCCTTGTGCAGGATCCGGCCGGTCTTCTCGAACTGGGTGGTGACCGGGGTGTGGGGGAAAGGGGTGAGAATCGAGAACTCGGCCATCTCCACGTCGATCTCCAGGAGAAAATCGACCAGCTTCTTGATCTGATCGACACTCTGGTTGTCCGGCCCCAGCAGCACCGCTGCCTCGACGCCGATACCGTGGTCTTTCAACCGCTTAACCCGGTTCCTGATCACGTCGGAGGTGTCGAAGATGGCCTGGTAAACATACCAGCAGCCGGCCTCGGCGGCCTTGGCCACCACCGCCTCCTCGTCGAGAATCGGATGACAGACGAATTTCTTCTTCAGCGGTTTCATGGCCTCGAAGAGGTCCATGATCCACTGGCGGTCCTGGGCCAGGGAATTATCGACCAGGAAGATCCGATTGTTGGCGAGCCCGGCCAGCTCCTCGATCACCTTATCGATGGGCCGAGGCCGGAACTGCCGGCCGCCCAGGTAGGCAGTGGCACAGGGGAAGCAGTTGAAACGGCAGCCCCGGGAGGCATGGACCAGATCGACCATCGGCACGCCCCGGTACATGTAGCGCTCATGATTCAAGATGTCGCGCCGGGCCGGACCGACCGCCTCGATGGGCGGGAAGTCATGGAAATAGTCATACTTGGCGGCCAGGGCGCCCTTTTCCCAGTCGGCCAGGACCTTGGCCAGACGCCCCCCTTCGACCTCGCCCAGAAAGATGGCATCTACCCCAGCCCCCACCTCCTCGGCGTGGAGCATGGTGGAGATGCCGCCGGCGATGACCTTGACCCCGGCGGCCCGGAAGCGGGCGGCGATCTCCAGGCCGCGCGGAACCTGGCAGGTCAGCATCATCGACAGCAGCACCACGTCGGTCTGATGATCGGCGGCGAGATGATCGACGTTCTCGTCGATGAAGGTGACTTCATAATGGGCGGGGATCTCGGCGGCCATACAGACCGGCCCGTGGGGCGGCAGATGAAACTCGGTCTGCTCGGGGATCTTCGGCCAGCGGGGGTAGATGATCGTTACATGGGGCATCTTGGTCTCACTATCTTGAAGTTAACATTAACAATTTCATCACCAACGGCAACCCCGGCCAATTCGCCAAGGGCCTGGACCACGCTGATCGGAACAATATCGATGGCGCCGGCCACCATGAAGTCCGGGCCGGATTCGTCAACCAGCCAGCGGTGGGCCTCGTTCTCCGCCTCGGCCGGGTCGCTCGAAAAGAGCGAATAAACCGGGCCGGTCAACCCATAGTGGCTGGCCGCCTCGGCCAGGGCGATATTCGGCAGGGTATAGCTGAACAGGGTCGGACTGGCCAGATTAATCCCACCGGCCATGGTTTCCGCAAAGGCCAAATCGGTGGCCAGACAGCCATAACAAGCAGCGCCGATCAGGCCGCCAACTGAGGCCGTCTCCACCTTTCCCGGTTCATCCCGAAGCAGACCGGCCAACCGCAATGCCCGCCCCACCTCGACCACCGCCAAGCGGCTGATCCGGTCCATCCGTCCCCAGCGTTTCGGGACTACCCCGATCAGCGCCAGGGTTTCCGGTCCCGGCTCATCCTGGGCCAGATAGGCAAAAGGCGCGGCCATCAGCGCTTTCCCCGGCTGGCCGGGCCTCGGTCGGCCACCAGCCCCGGTTGCCTGGTGCTGAGGCCAAGAGATAATCGATGGTTACCTGGCATGAAATTTTGCCGCGCGGCCGGGATTGGTCTGATTTATCAGGAACTGGTGATATTAGCAGCACTAGCCCCGGAGGGTCAAGAATTTTGCCGCGCCGCCTTGACACTCCAGGCAACTTGCGCCATAGTCGCCATTACTTAGGCCAAGATTCGCACCCCAACTTTTTGCACATAATGTCCGCTAAAATTCTCTACAAAAAGACCCGCGACGATCTCTTCTACCTGCTGGTGGTAGGGTTCATCGGCCTGCTGCGCCTGCTGCCCCGCCGGGCCACGATCGCCTTGATGCGGACCTTGGGACGCCTGGGTTTCCTGGTCGCCGGCGGCCCGCGCCGCCGGACCATCGCCCATCTGAGCATGGTTTACGGGGGGGAGAAGAGCCCGGCCGAGATTAAAATACTGGCCCGCCGGGTCTTCATCCACTTCGCCACCGCCGCCGCCGATCTGATCCGCATGCCGGTGATTCTAAAACAGGACATCAACCGGCTGGTTACCGCCACCGGCCTGGAACATCTGGATCGGGCCTTCGCCACCGGGAAAGGCCTGTTGATGATCACCTGTCACTTCGGCAACTGGGAGATCCTCGGGGCCTGGCTGGCCAAGAACGGCTACCGGATGAGCGTGGTCGGCACCACCCTTTTCGACCCGCGCCTGGATAAGATTCTGGTGGAAACCCGCGACCGGGCCGGCTACACCAACATCGCCCGGGGCAAGGGCACCCGCGAGATCATCCGCACCCTCAAGAAGGGCGAGGCGGTAGGCATGCTGATCGACCAGGACACCAAGGCCGACGGGGTCTTCGTCAACTTTTTCGGCCGCCCGGCCCACACCCCCACCGGCCCGGCCGTCCTGGCCCGGCGGCTGGACCTGCCAATCATCCCGATCTTCAGCTATCTCCAGGATGACCTGACCTACCGAATCGAATGCCTGCCGCCTTTGACTCTGGTCAAAAGCGACGACGAGGCCCATGATATTCAGGTCAACACCCAGAAATGTTCCGACGCCTACGAGGCGATGATCCGCCGCTTCCCGGAGCAGTGGGTGTGGATGCACAAACGCTGGAAGACCCAGCCGGACCAGCTCCAGGACTGAAAAGCCACCGGGGCTACCGGCAAGAAATCACAAGGAGAGCTCCATGAAGAAGATCATGACCCTGCTGACCATCGCCCTTGCCTTTACCGCCTGTTCCAAGGAAGAAAGCCCCATCGAAAAGGTCTCGCAGAAGGTTGACCAGATTAACACCGAAAATGCCGATGCCGCCGTCCAGGCAATCAAGACCCCGATCAACAAAGCCCGCGCCACCCAGAACCTGGGCGAGGAGCGCACCGAGGGGATCGATCAGGCCATGCAGAACCTCAATAAATAGCATCGCCGCGAATTCAGGAGCAGAATTCAGAAGAAACGAAAAAACATCATCCAGGATTCTGTCACTCCCGGCCGGTCTCATGGATTATGACTTCTGAATTCTGGCTTCCGCCAGATGCTACTTCTTCCGCTTTTTCTTGGTTTTGGCTTTGGCCTTGGCCTTCTTGGTCGGCTTGGCGGCCGGTTTAACCACCGGCTTATCCTTGGCCTTGACGACCGCGACCACCACCACGACCGGCGGCTCATCCTTGGGCGCCGGCTGTTCGATCCAGGCCTGCAAGCGGGTGGCGAGATCCTGGGCAGAGCCCAGTTCCTTGGCAGATAGATGAGTGGCGGCGCCGTCACGGTTCTTGGCGGCATTCGGTTCGCCCTGGGTGGCCGCCAGACTGGCCCAGATATAAGCGGCGGTATAACTCTGTTCAACGCCCATACCATCGTAAAACAGACCGGCCAGGTTGAACTGGGCCTTGGCATCGCCCTGCCGAGCGGCCTTGGTATACCACTTTGCCGCCTCCCTAAGATCCTGAACCACCCCCTTGCCCATCGCATAGCGCATCCCCAGGTTGACCTGGGCCATGGGGTCGCCCTGTTCGGCGGCCATGGTGTACCAGCGCACCGCCTCCCGATAGTTCTGGACCACCCCCTCGCCCCGGTCATACATCACCCCTAAATCAAACTGGGAGTCGGTATTACCCTGCTCGGCGGCGCGGCTCCACCATTTCACGGCCTCCTTGTAATTGCGCTCCACCCCTTCGCCCAGGGCATAGCACACCCCGAGACTCCTCTGGGCATCGACATCGCCAAGCTCGGCCGCCATGGCATACCATTTCACCGCTTCCCGCGGATCCTTTTCGACGCCGTCACCACTCTCATACATCATCCCGAGGTTGAACTGCGCCTTGGCATCGCCTTGCTCCGCCGCCCGGCTGTACCACTTTACCGCCTCCCCAAGATCCTGGGCCACACCCTCACCGTGATGGTAACTTACCCCCAGATTACGCTGGGCCTCCACATGGCCCCGCGCTGCCGCCCTGGTCCACCAGCGTACGGCCTCCGCATAGTCCTGGGTTACACCCACTCCATTATAGTAACGCTGACCCAGTTCGTATTGAGTCCGGGCATCACTCAGTTCCGCACCCCTGACATTTTCGGCAATATCCGCCTCTTGGGCCGAAACCTTCGCAACCAAAGCACATGGCAAAACGGCCCCGGCCAGGATAAAAAAGGCCAACAGTGTTACCGCCGAGCTCCCCTTACTGACTCGCATCATTGCCCCCTTGCTGTATTTTCTGATCATCATTGAGTTTCAGCCTGCTTCAGTAAAGCCGCGGCCTCGGTGGAGTTTGGCAAGCTCATTGCAACTGTCGAGTCCCATCCTGGGCTTTTCCATCGAGGATCTGTTGCACCAACAACTTGCGTTGGATCTTACCCATCTCATTGCGGGGCAGATCCTGCACAAAGCTGACCCAAACCGGCAACCCGAAATGTCGCTCCAGTTCACTGTGGATCACCGGCTTCCACTCCTCTTCGGCAATTGGCCGGGAGGACTGGATGACCACATGAATTTCAACACCACCGTTTTCGAGATAAGGGCAAACGATGCAGACGGCTTCGGCGTCGAGGCGATTCTGCACGGTCGATTCAAGCGGACCGGTGGCAATCTTGCGACCCAGGACGTTGATGACATCCGATTGCCGGCCGTGCAAGGTCAGGCGGCCGTCGGCCCGGAACTCCGCCAGGTCTCCCGTATAGAAATAGCCGTCCCGAAAGAATTCCCGACTGGCGGCCTCATCGTATAAATAGCCGCTGACCCCATCAATTATCCGGGTGCGCAGCAATCCCACTTGACCGGGCGGCAAAACCTTACCAGCCTCATCCACCACCTGCACTTCCTTGCCAGCAACGGGTTGATGCCACTGTAAATCTTCCGGGCCGTTAATGGGGGTAAGACCAAGCACCCAGGCTTCGGTACAGCCGAGATAAGAATATAACTGAGTGGTGATCTTACTCTTCGCCGTCCGGGCCAGCGCCGTTGGCATGACACCACCGGCGACCATCAGCTTCAGCTGATCATTGTGTGGCAACGGCGCCCCGCTCTTGAGCATGTCGACAAGCAAGGCCGGGGTGGTAAACATGTGGGTAACGGCATTTTGCCACAAGGGCTGCTGACGATCAGGGCGCTGATGAATAATCACCGTGGCGCCCTGACTCCAGGCCAGCAGAGGCCAGGCATAGCCGCCGGCGGTCCGCAGGGGGAAGTTCATCACATAGACGATGGATTGCTCGGTAATTCCGTTGATCTCGGCATGCAGAGGGACCATCAGCTCTGTCTCCATGACCGGATCGCGCATAAATTTCTTAAACAGCCCGGTCGTTCCGGAGGTGCGGGTAATATGTCCGCCTGGAGACACATCGTTGATCAGCGAAAGTTGATCGGGCCTTGACCAGGTGCCGACTTCGCCCTGGATCATGAGCAATTGCCAAGGGACGTTTCTCGCCATGGCTGCCAGTTCCGGTCGTTTTTCAACTGCCATGGCGACCACATAGGCAATTTCAGGCAAACCCAGCCCGATAATTTCTTCGGCATTCCGGGCAGAAATGGTGGTGACCCCCAGGCTACGTAGAGCAATGCCAATGACCCAGGCGTCAGCCAGACATTCGATACACAACACGGCAACCGTACCGGCCCGCACCTGTTGCTCAATAAACCGGCGGCGAAAATGCTCGATACAACCGGCGAAAATGGCATAGCTGTGGCTCTTACCATTGTAACAGAGAGCCGTTTTATTCGGCGTCGTTTGCGCGTATTGATAAATTCGCTTGATCAACACCAGGTCCACTCCCGAGATCCCGCCAGCATCAGTCCCCGCAATTTCAGCGGATTGCTCTTGTGCCTTGCGGTTTTTCTTCACAGCCTCACGAAACGGGCTGAAGATCAGTGCTAGTCGGAATAATTTTACCAATAACCCTGCTGAAACTTGGCGCCATGCTCACCGGGGCGCAGATCAGCCGAGACTCTTACCCACCACCTCGGAAAGATCCCGGGAAAGTCCTTCGGTATTTTTGATCCGCTCCAACTGGAGCCGCATCAACTCTCGACCGGTGGCCGGGAAACGGCGCCAGCGGTTGAAGCAACCGGCCATCCGGGCGGCGATCTGAGGATTGATCCGGTCCAGTTCCCGGATCCGCTCGGCCATGAAGAGATAACCGGCCCCGGACTCCGCGTGAAAGCAGAGGGGGTTACCGTTGGCGAACGACCCCAGCAGAGCCCTGGCCCGGTTGGGGTTGGTGATCCGGAAGGCTGGGTGCTCCAGCAGTCGTTCCACCAGAGCCAGGGTTCCGGGCAATGGCGCCGTGGCCTGCACCCCCAGCCACTTGTCCATGACCAGCGGATCGTCGCCCCACTTGGCCTCGAAAAGCGCCAGCGCCTCCTGGCCCCGAACAGTACCGGCATGGACCAGCAGCCGCAGTCCGCTGATCTCGTCACTCATGTTATCCGCCGCCGCAAACTGCCGGAAGGCCAGTTCCGCATATTCAGGCTTGCCGAGCCGCACCAGATAGGTCAGGCAGAGGTTCTTGAGCTGGCGACGGCCGGCCAGCACCGGGTCGTAGCGGTAGAGTTCGGAGTTGGCGTTCTCGCCATAGGCCGCCAGGAGTTCTTCTTCAAGCGCCGTGGCCAGGGCCAGGCGCACCGCCTCCCGGGCAGCGTGGATAGCGGCCACTTCGATGACTGGTTCCAGTTCGGCCAGATAATCCTCGGCCGGCAGGGTCAAAAGCTGGCAGAGATAGGCGGCCTCGGTCTGACCCCGCCCGGCCAGGACTTCCCGGAAGAGTTCGACAAAATCCGGGGCAACTTGCAACTCCCGGCCCTGCCGGTAATCCTCGCGCAACCCCGCGATCAGCCGCACCGCCAGGCGCTGCCCGGCCTCCCAGCGGTTGAAGGGGTCGGAATCGTGGGCCATCAGGACCCGCAGATCCTCAGCGCCGCATTCATACTCCAGGCGGACCGGGGCGGAGAAATCGCGCAGCAGCGAAACCACCGGCGGCTCCGTGATCCCGCCGAAGCGAAAGATCTCCGACTCATTGCGCAACTCAAGCAGCCCGGGATCACCGGTTGCCTTGGAGCCGCAGATCGGGTTAAGCGGTAGCTCTTGCCCCTGACGGTCCAGCAGACCAACCCGAACCGGGATATGAAACGGCTCCTTGCATTTCTGGTCCGGGGTGGCCGGGCAGGATTGGCGCATGGCGATAAGCAGGGTATTGGTAATCGGGTCGTGCAGGGTATTGATCTTGAGGAGCGGGGTGCCGGCCTGACCGTACCAGCGCAGGAACTGGCCGAGATCACGGCCACCCGCCTCGCCCATGGCCAGGACAAAATCCTCGACGGTGGCGGCCTGACCATCATACCGCTGCAGGTAACTCCGCAGCCCTTCGCGGAAAGCGGCGCGGCCGATCAGGGTCTGAATCATCCGGACCAGCTCTGCGCCTTTTTCGTAGACGGTAACCGTATAGAAGTTGTTGATCTCGATGTAGGAGGCCGGCCGCACCGGATGGGCCAGGGGGCCACCGTCCTCAGGGAATTGCCGGGCCCGCAGGGCGGTGACATCGGCAATCCGCTTGACCGGGGCCGAGGTCATATCGGCGGTGAACTCCTGGTCGCGGAAAACCGTCAACCCCTCTTTCAGGGAAAGCTGGAACCAGTCCCGGCAGGTAACCCGGTTGCCGGTCCAGTTGTGGAAATACTCGTGGGCGATCACCGCCTCGATGTTTTCATAGTCGAGATCGGTGGCGGTCGCGGGGCTGGCCAGGACGTACTTGGAGTTGAAGACGTTCAGCCCCTTGTTTTCCATGGCCCCCATGTTGAAGTCGTCGGCCGCCACCACCATGTACTGGTCGAGATCGTACTCCAAACCGTAGCGGGCCTCGTCCCAGGCCATCGCCTTTTGCAGGGCGGCCAAGGCGTGGCCGCACTTGTCGCGATTGTGGTTTTCCACGAAGAACTGCAGGGCCACCCGCCGCCCGGAGGCCGTGGTGAAGGTATCGCTGACCTCCACCAGATTGCCGGCCACCAGGGCGAAGAGGTAGGAAGGTTTGGGGAAGGGATCCTGCCAGCGGACAAACCGCCGTCCGTCGGCCATTTCTCCCTGTTCGACCAGATTGCCGTTGGCCAGCATCACCGGGTAACGGTCGGGCGCGCCGATGATGGTCACCTCGTAGCGGGCCAGGACATCGGGCCGGTCGATGAACCAGGTGATGCAACGGAAACCCTCGGCCTCGCACTGGGTACAAAGCATGCTGCCCGAGCGGTAGAGCCCTTCCAGCCGGGTGTTGGCCTGGGGGTTGAGCCGGGTTTTCAGTTCCAGGACCAGATCGGCGGGCGGATGAAAGATGGTCAGAGATGTTCCGTTGAGGCGATACTCGTCGGCCGCCGGCACCCGACCGTTGATGAGAATGCCCTCCAGTGGCAGATCGCGGCCGTCGAGCTTAAGAGGCTTCATCCCCCGACGGATCGCATCGTTCGGCCGGATGACCAGCCTGGCGGCAACCCGGGTGTTCTGGTCGTCGAGTTCGAAAGTCAGATGCACGCTGTCGATTAAATAGTCGGGCTGCCGGTAGTCGGCAAGACGGATGGACCTATGCTTTTCCGGCACTGCGGCATCCTCCTGGTTCTGTAGCTCTTATGCGGTGCGACGGACTTCCGGCGATTAGGGCAACATCATGGAACACTCACTGCGGCAAACGATTAGCGGGCCACCGACGGGGCCGATCGATCCTCGGCCTGGGCCAGACGATTGTCGGCGACCACAGCGGCCTCTTTCCCGGCGGGAACCCTTAGGAACTGGCCAACCTTTATGGCCGACGGCTTTTCCAGATCATTGATCTCGGCCAACAGAGCGGCGCTGGTCGCAAACTTTCTGGCGATGGAGCTCAAGGTGTCGCCGGATTTAACCCGATAAAGATCGCCTTTGATCTCCTGGGCGCTGTAAAGGTTTTCCGGCAGGGGCTCGGATAATTTGCGGTCGGCCACCAACTGCTGCGGCAGGCTCAGAACATGGCCGGCGGGAATGGGCACGCTCCCGGATTTCACCTTCTTGCGCAGGTCCGGATTGCACTCCATCAGGGCGGCCCGATCAAGCTTCATGTAGTCGGCCAGCCGGCAGAAATCCACCCGGCCGGAAACCACCATCTGCCGGGACTGTTCCGGGGTACGCACCTCCAGATCGCCGAAATACTTCCGATAGTCACTGGCGACGTTCCGGGCGGCCAGGAATTCGGCATAAAAGTTGCGGGAGGCAAAGCCAAAGCTCTTGCCCTGGTAGTCGGCCAGAATTGCCGGGAAATCACCATGGGCCTGAACCGCCCGCCGCATTCCGCCCTCCCCGTGATTGTAGGCGGTGATCGCCACCGGCCAGGAGCCGAGCATCTTATAGTTTTCCCGGAGGTAGCGGGCCGCCGCCCGGCTGGCCTTGATGGGATTCAACCGCTCGTCCCGGGCCGAATCGATATTGAGAAAGCGCTTGCCGGTGGCGCGCATGAACTGCCAGAGCCCCACCGCCCCGACCTTGCTTTCAGCCTGGGGATTAAAGGAAGACTCCACGTGGGCCAGATAGGCCAGATCGGCGGGGACGCCTTCGTCCTCAAAGGCCTGGCGAATCTCGTCCAGCCAGGCTCCAGAACGGACCAGCCCTTCGCGGAAGCGTTCCTTCTGACCGATCTGCACCCGGATATTGTCGGCCGCCGCCAGCAACCGCTCCGGCGAGGGCTCGGCCCCGAAGAGGCCCAAGACCCGCTGCTCTTCAGCATTAGCAGGCCCCTCGCCCATAGCCAGCCTCAGCAATAGCTGCCGGTAGTCTTCCTTGATCGGGTCCAGCCGCAGCCGGTTCGTTTCCGAGGCGCAAGGAGCGCTCGGCGGCAGGACATCGACCACCAGGTAGATAATCTCCATATCTTCACGGTCGTGCAGGACGGCCTGGGAAAGCGAATACTCGGCGAAGACCTTCTCCCAGAAGCGAACATTCTTCTCGATGGCCGGATAAACCGGGAACGGCTCTTCGCCAGCCCTGGCCGCCAAGGGCGACATGAGCAGCAGCCCGGCAACCACCGCCAACCCCATCTGTTTAGCTATTTTGCACAGCAAGGTCGTTACCTCTTAAAGTTATGTGGATGCACACACACCTTGAACAATAAGCATTATAACTAAAACAAACCGGCCGCGCCGCAACAAGATTAGCGGCAAAACCAAGGCTGACGGATGGCCGCGTTTATTTTGGGTGCTCTTCGAAGACGGCACATGCTCGATCAGGAGTCAGTACGGTAACAGCCCGAAGTCATCGGACAGGATGGCGTCGCGGCCTCAAAGAAATCCATAGAAACTGCGGGGATTGAACCATCCCCACGCATCCCCAATCCACCAGACCAATCCAGACCATCGCCAGGCCTGCGGACCATTCAGCGTTTCAGAAGATTCTTCTCCCGGGCCAGATAAACACTCTCGCCCACCTGCCAACGCTCGGCGAAGCGACCCGCCACCTGCTCCAGACTACGGTCGCAGCCGGGCCGATAACGTTCATGCAACTCGGCAATCAGCAGACCGACCCGGTTGAGCCAGGCCCCGCCGCCGTTGAAAACCTCGACTTCACCGCCCTCGATATCCATCTTGAGGATGTCGATGAAGTCAAGCCCCTGCTCCCGCATGATCCGGTCCACGGTCATCCCGGCCACGCTGTGACAGACTACGTCCGGGCAGGCATCCTCGGCGTTGCGGGCCTGAAAACCCCACTTATCGAGGCCGGGATCAACGACATTAACGTTGGTGTCCTCGCCCCAGAGGGCGGCCTGGATGGGGATGATGTTTGGAAAGACGGCGGTGTTCCTGATCAGCAGCCCGAAATTGGAGGCCTCCGGTTCGATGGCGATGATCCTGGCCGCCGGAAAGCGGGCGGCGAAATAGAGGGAGGCCAGGCCGATGTTGGCCCCGGCATCAAGGATCACCTTGGGGGGCTGGATCGGCTCGAAGAAATACTCCCGGTCGGCGAAGATCTTCTCATAGGTAGCCAGGTCCGAAGTGCCCAGCCGCAGGGTTACCGGTTGGCCGGCCAGCGGGCAGAAGACCTCGACCTCAACCGGCTCCTTGAGGGTCCTGCTCTTCAGGGCGAACTCCACCCCGCGCCAACCAAAGGAACGGTGGTAGTGCCGCAGATTTTTCCAGAGAGAACTCATCATTCACCTTGTCTGGTCCGCCGAGACAGACCGCGTCAATATTTGGAGTATTTTCAGCCGAGCATGGCAGTAAACCTAGCCAGTCTAGCCGGTTATTTTATTCATTTGAAGCGATAGTTGTCCGCCACTCGATAATTTTTTTCCACATCCGCATCCAGGCCGAGCGAGCTTGCCAAGGGCTGATCCGCGGCAAATTCGGTTCACATAATCCACAGAACTTACGGAAAACCGGGCCGTTAGGCGTTGTACATTTGCTTAAGCAGATATATAGTAACGGTTCTTATGTCGAACCCCAGGCATCAGGCCAGAACCGAGACCAATGTTCAGGAGCTACATCATGAACAAGACCAAGTTTTGTTCAGTCGTTTTTTTTATCCTGCCCCTGCTCCCGCTGTTCTCGGGTTGCGCCACCCTCACCCGCGGCACCAGCGAGGCCTATCATGTGGTCAGCGATCCGCCCGGCGCGCTGGTCTCCCTCTCCACCGGAGAAACCTGCACCACCCCATGCGTCCTTGATAAAAAACGTGACGAGTCGTTCCTGGTCACCATCGAAAAAGCGGGCTACGAACCATACCGCCTCCAAGTGAATTCCGAAACCTGCGACCGGGGCCGCCTGGCTATGGCCGGGAACCTCCTGCTGATCGGCACCGTACTCTGGGCCTCCATTGATTCCCTGAGCGGCGCCACCCAGGGCTTGACGCCCAACCCCTGCGAGGCAAAACTCGTCCCGGCCGTTTTCCCGGCCGCGATTGCGCAACCACTGCCCACCATCACCAAGGACCAGCAAGGTTAACCGGTTGACCGGCAGTTGACAGACCGCGGGCCTTCGGCCGGTCGCTCTCCCTCGGCCGAAGGCAATTCCACCTCTACCCAGACCCTTTTTCTGTCACCTCCCACCCCGGTTGATCTAAGTCAAGGACTTGCTTTTCATCCCGCCGCTAAGATAGCCTGGAATCGCGGCAGCTCTTCTGCCTGCCGCCTGAGCCATCAACCATACATAATTGGGAAGAAGAGGAGGAAAAGATGAGCAAGAGGTTTCTGCTGCTGTTCGGAATTGGCCTTTGGCTATGCCCGGCCCTGGCGCTGGCTGCCGAGAGCAACTGCATCACCTGTCATCGGGAAATTACCCCCAATATAGTCAAGGACTTTCTGTCCGGCGAGATGGGTAAGTCCGGCTCGGTGGACTGCGCCAGTTGCCACGGTAGCGACCACCAATCCAAGGATGACGCGGCCAAGGCCAAAATGCCCACCGAAAAGACCTGCCAGCCCTGCCATCAGAACCAGCACGATCAGTACATGAGCGGCAAGCACATGGCCGCCTGGATCGCCATGGAGGCCATGCCCAAGACCGGCCTTCAACCCCACCCTTACATCCAGGGAATGAAGGGCTGCGGCGGCTGTCACAAGATCGGGGTCCGCGACGAGGCCACCAAGGCGGCCTCCCGCTACGGCTCCCCCTGCGATTCCTGCCATACCAGACACAAATTTTCCAAGGCCGAGGCCAGCCGCCCCGAAGCCTGCCGCACCTGCCACATGGGCTTTGACCATCCCCAGTGGGAGATGTGGGAAAGCTCCAAACACGGGGTGATCTACCAAAGCGAGGGTGACACCGGCCGGGCCCCCAAGTGCCAGACCTGTCACATGGAAAACGGTGACCACAAGGTCATGACAGCCTGGGGCTTTCTGGGGCTGCGATTGCCCGAGGACGATGTGGAATGGATGGGCTACCGGACCACCATTCTCAAGGCTTTGCAGGTCCTGGACCCCGATGGTAAGCCCACCCCGCGTCTGGAGGTGGTCAAGGCCGGCATGGTGGCCCGGCTGGACAAAGATTCCTGGCAGAAGGAACGCGACCGGATGCTCAAGGTCTGCAGCCAGTGCCACAGCAAGTCATACTCCAAGCGCAACCTGGACAGCGCCGATGGCATGGTCAAGGAGGCCGACCGGTTGATGGCCGAGGCGATTGAGATTGTCGCCGATCTCTATAAACGGGGAATCATCAAGCCCGAGGCCGGCAAACCCGCCTACCCGGATGTCCTGACCTTCTACGATGCCGTCACCCCGGTGGAGCAGACTTTGTACGTGATGTTCCTGGAGCACCGGATGCGGGCCTTCCAGGGCGCCTTCCACATGAACCCGGACTACACCACCTGGTATGGTCTGGCCGAGATGAAAAAGGATCTGGTCGAGATCAAACATGATGCCGCCCAAATGATCAGGACGGGCAAGTAGTCACGGCCCGAAGCTGTACAACAAAAAAGGGAGGGACGCCGGCTGGCGCCCCTCCCTTTTCCATTGGAACTACCGAAGAAAATTCCCGCCTAGCTCTTCTTGACCTGGGGGGCTTCCGGCACCTTGTCGCCGTGGCAATCGTTGCAGTTGTACTGGCCGGTGATGCCGAACTCCTTGGAACAGGTAAAGTCGCCGGTGGATTTGTACTTGCCATCCTTCCAGTCATTGAGGTACTCGACCAGCTGGTAGGCGGTGGAGGCCGCCACCCGGGCGCAACGGTCCTTACGCTCCGGGCTGGCCAGGGCAAAGCCGGAGGCCTTCATCCACTTGCCCACCGAAATGTGGCAGAGCGGCGAATCGCTGACCGTGGTGATGATCGCGGTCGGCTGTTTGGGGGTTTTGGGAGTAAAAACCGGCATCTTGGCCTCGGAATACCACTGCATGGTGTCGGCGGAGATTTCATGCCCGGCGGTGGCGCCGGCGATGCGGGGGCCGATGATCAGGTTGGCAACGATGTTGGCACCGGCCGGGGAGCCGCAGATGGTGCCCCAACCGACCTGGCCGCCTTCAAGAAAGACGAAGGCGTCGGAGGGGAAGGACTTATAGGGCTCGCCGACCTTCTCGCGCAGCTGGCTGAAGACGCTGTTGATCACCGCGCAGCCGCAGAAAACTCGGTACCACTCGTTGTAACAGATCTCGGCAGTCACGGCCGGATCGAGTTTTTCGTAGGGCCACGGCCACTTCTCGGTCGAACCGCCCGCGGCCTCGGCTGATTTCAGCAATCCGCCGAACTGGGCCAAGGCCGCTCCAGCCGCCACCGCCCCGGTTCCGATCAGCATCTGCCGCCGGGACACACCCTTATCGTCCATCTCATCTTTCTGATCCATTGCCATCTCCTTCATGTTATGATTTCACTTCGTGCTCAACCTGGCCTCCACCCGACCGGGACGGCGGCTTGCGCCAGACCCGATCCGACTATGACATTGTGGGAGGATTAGCATGATCTCCCGCCCTTGCCTATGTGGCAAATTGTCACAGAAACCGGGGCGAAAAGGGTCGGCTGACCTTGCCCGGCACCCAGTTCAGTGACCGGGTTAAGGAGACAGGCGCCTCCCGACCGTCGACGACCGCTTGATTGCTTAACGAGATCCTGATTTAGAGAATTTCCACTTACCCAAAAAAATTTACCAGCGGAACAGCGATGCTCTACACCCCGATCTTAGGCACCTTAGGTTTCGTGCTCTCGCCGGACCGACAGCACACTCTGCTGGTCCACCGCAACGCCCGCCCCCACGACGACCACTTCGGAAAATACAACGGACTGGGCGGCAAGATGCGACCTGACGAGGATGTGGTTTCCTGCATCAAACGAGAGATCATGGAGGAGGCGGGAATAACCTGCGAGGAACTGAAACTGCGCGGAACCATCAACTGGACCGGCTTCGGAGCGGCCGGCGAGGATTGGCTGGGATTTATCTTCAGAATCGACCGATTCAGCGGCACGCCGTTTACGGAAAACCCGGAAGGAACATTAGCATGGCAAAGAATCGACCGGCTGGGCGAATTGCCCATGTGGGAGGGGGACCGCTTCTTCTTGCCAATGGTTTTCGATGACGACCCCAGGTCATTTCACGGTCACATGCCCTACCTGAACCACCAGCCGGTAAGCTGGGATTTTCAGAGAGTTTGATTTTCTGCTCCCCGACCGGGGAGCGGCACCGGCTTATCAGCCGCAGTCGGTGGCGGTATTGGCGTCGTAGGTACTGGCGGCGTTACGGAACAAAAAGTCGTTGAGTTTTTGCAATTCATCTTCACTCAACTTGGCCCAGGCCCCAGACTTGGCACACTTGGGATACTTTTCAAAAAAGACCCGGTTCCAGCCCTTCATGGTCTTGGATTCGGAATGAAGAAAGGGCGCGGCCTGCTCGTTCCCTTGGAAATGGCAAGATTGGCAAGAGGACTTGAAGATCTTACTGCCCTCGCTCACCCAACCGCTGTTGTAGAAGTCAAGAATCCGGCAGGTTTGGGTCCGCTCATCTAATCTTTTACTCGGGGAAGCCTGGGCCGAAATCAGTCCAAACCCCAAACTCGCCGCCACCGCCATGGCCATGACCACCGAAACCTTCATAATCAATCTCCTCGTCGTGATAGTTTTGTCCCAGCCGCAACCTCCGGAAACTTTACTATTTAATTTAACAGTGTAACACATCAAACTCAATACCACAACGTGACACAGACAAAATCCTCCTACCGCCCACCGCCCTTCCCGGCTATAATTGCTGTTTACCAATCCACCGGAAACTTTTATAAGGGTGACACTTGGCGAAAGGTTCCCTAATCAGACCGGCAATCACCAAGATCGATCCGGGAAGAGATCCCTGGCCCAGCATATCACGCGGCCAAGTCGAGAGGGTAAAGCGATTGGTGGCTAGCAAGGCGCGCTGAACCGTGTTAGCGGCACCGGCAAGGCAAATACGGGCGCTTCGGCACCGAAACCCCTACAATTTTTCACAAGGCGACAACCATGGCAAAAAAACCTAAGGCCCCGATCATCTCCACCAGCCAACGCCGCCACCTGCGCGGACTTGGCCACCACCTCACCCCCAAGGTCATGCTCGGGAAAGAGGGCTTGAGCGCCCAGTTCCTCAAGGCGGCCGACGAGGTGATCAACGCCGACGAGTTGGTCAAGGTGCGGATCCCGGAAAGCTGCCCCCACGAGCGCAAAGAGGCGGGTGAACTCTTGGCTACGGCCACCGCCACCGCCCTGGTCCAGGTCCTGGGCCGCACCGTCCTGCTCTACCGGCCCAACCCGGAGCGGTCGGCCGACAAACGCATCGTCCTGCCCTAGCCAGGGCGAACTCCGCAGGCGGCAAGAAGTATGGGCAGGGACGAAATCTACCGAGAACTGCCGGGCGACCGGGATTTCCGTTTCGACGCCCAGGTCGCCGAGGTCTTCGACGACATGCTGGACCGCTCGATACCCGGCTACCGGTCGGTCATCGCGATGACCGGGGCCATCCTCGCTCAGTTTCTTCGGCCCGGCGACCGGGTTTACGACCTGGGCTGCTCCACCGGCACCACCTTGGTGGAACTAGCCGACCGCCTTAAGCACCCCGGCCTCAAGTTCACCGGCCTAGACAACTCCCCGGCCATGTTGGCCAAGGCGCGGCTCAAGGCAGAGAAGGCAGGACTGGCCGAGCTAATCAATTTTCGAGAGGCCGACATCACCAGCACCAGCCTGGAACCGGCCGGGGCGATAATCATGAACTACACCCTGCAGTTTATCGCCCCGGATCAACGCCAGAATTTCCTGAACCGGCTCCACCAGGCCCTACGGCCCGGCGGAGTGCTGATCTTGAGCGAGAAGACCGTCTCGGCCGACCCCAGCCTCGACCAGACCTTCCTCGAATTCTATCTCGATTTCAAGCGGGCCAACGGCTACTCGGAAACCGAGATCGCCCGCAAGCGCCAAGCCCTCGAGAAGGTGCTGATCCCCTTCAGCCTGGCCGACAATTTACGGATGCTAAAGATGGCCGGATTCGCCAGCGCCGAGCCTTTTCACCAGTGGTTTAACTTTGCCTCGCTACTGGCCGTTAAGTAAAAGCGGGTGCGCCCACAGAAGCCGGTTTGCTCTTTGGGCCACCCAGGGATTTTCGACAGGCCCAAATTTTTGATTGGCTCGAACCCAATATTTCAATTCGGAATTAAGATGCACCGAAATTACCTCCAAGAACTGTCCCGCCGCAACCGCCTAGAATTACTGGAAATCCTGACCTCCGGTGACACCCTTCTGGCTTCACAGAAGAAGGGGGTGGTCCACTACCGCAACCTCTGCGGAGAACTCGCCAACCTGCACGCCCAACATTTAGACTTTAGCGACGACGTGGTGACCATCGGCCAGGCCGATGAACTGACTGAGACCGACCTGGCCCGCATACACCAGACCCTCAAGGGCTTCATGCCCTGGCGCAAAGGCCCGTTCAACATCTTCGGCATCGAGATCGACGCCGAGTGGCGCAGCCAGCGCAAGTGGCAGCGGCTGCTGCCGGTGCTGCCCGATCTGAGCGGCCAGGTGGTGGCCGACATCGGCTGCAACAACGGCTACTACATGTTCCGGATGGTTCCCCACCATCCCAAGCTGGTCCTGGGTTTCGAGCCGCTGCTCCACCACCACTTCACCTTCCGGGCCTTGAACTCCCTGGCCGGCTGCGCCAATCTGCGCAGCGAGTTGCTGGGGGTTGAACATCTGGGCCTTTTCGAGAATTATTTCGATACCGTCTTCATGATGGGCATCCTCTACCACCGGATCTCGCCGGTTGAGGTGCTGAAAGATGCCCACAAATCCCTGAAAGAGGGCGGCACCCTGATCGTCGAATCTCAGGCCATTCCAGGTTCCGAGCCGGTAGCCCTCTTCCCCGAAACCACCTACGGGAAAGCGCCAGGCACCTGGTTTGTGCCCAGCGGCACTTGCCTGGTCAACTGGCTGAAACGGGCCGGTTTCTCGCAAGTGGAGCTGTTCTGCCAGCACCCGATGGATGACAGCGAACAGCGGCGCACCGAGTGGATGACCTTCGAATCCTACCGCGACTTCCTCGATCCCGCCGACCCCGGTAAAACCATGGAGGGCTATCCGGCCCCCTGGCGGGTCTTCGTTAAGGCGATCAAATAACCGGTCGGAAAATATGCTACCATCAAGCACCAATCCCCAGCCCACCATCTAACAAGGAGAACCCCATGCCGCGCACCCTGCTACTGACCGCCCTGCTCGTCCTGGCCTCCACGGCTTACGCCGCCGAGGAACCCCAATATAACCGCGTGGATTTCAGCACCGAGGCAGCCCGGGAGGTCGGCAACGACCTGCTCCAGGCCCAGATGCGTCTGGAGGTCAGCGACCAGTCACCCGCCCGGGTCGCCCAATTACTCAACACCACGGTCAACGAGGCCCTGAAGAAGGCCGCCACCTTTCCCGCCGTCAAGGCGGCCAGCGGCAACTACACCACATACCCGATTTACGGCAAGAATAACCGGTTGGACGGCTGGCGCGGCAACGCCCAGATTCGCCTGGAAAGCCGGGACTTCAAGGCAGCCGGCGAGCTGATCGGCGAACTGCAGACCAACCTGCAGCTGGCCGGGGTGAGTTTCACCGTCGCCCCGGAAACCCGCCGCCAGTTAGAGGATGAGCTGGTCGGCGAGGGGCTGGCAGCCTTTCGCAAACGGGCCGAGGCAATTCGCGCATCTTTGGGCGGCAGCAGCTACAGGATCGTCCATGTCGGGATTAACCGCGATGGCTACCATCCCCAGCCCATGCTGGACGGAGTAGTCGCCATGCGGGCGATGGCCGCCCCCGCCCCTGAATTTTCCGGCGGCGAAAGCGACCTGACCATGCAGGTCTCCGGCACCATCGAGATCATTTTCCCGCCAGAAGCGCAGTAAGCCCCAGGATACCCGTTCATGACCCGCAAATATTTCGTCCTACTGTCGCTGCTGTTGCTCTTCATGGCCGGACCTCTGCCGCTCAAATGGAGCGAAGCGGCCACTTTATCCCCGGCCCGCAACCTTAAAAATCGCGACCGCGTCAAGGCCAAACCACTACCGCCAATCCCCGAGGAGCTGGCGGACGAGACTGCCGTGCTGGTGGCCTGGAAGAGCCGCTACCGGATGGGGTTGTACAACAAAGGGCAACTGGTGAAAACCTACGTCATCGGGCTGGGCCAGACACCCGTGGGGCACAAGAAGCGGCAGGGCGACAACCGCACCCCGGAAGGGGAATACCGGGTCATCCAGAAGACGACCGGGCCATTCCGCGGGCGCAACGGCCGCTACCTGGGCAAGGCCTGGATGCGGCTCAACTATCCCAACGAGCAAGACGCCGAAAGCGGCTTCGCCCGGGGGCTGATCAGCGAGGCCGAAAAAGAGGCGATCATCGTCGCCAACCGGGACGGCCGGGAGCCGCCCAAGTCCACCCGACTGGGCGGCGGCATCGGCATCCACGGCTGGTGGGGAAGATGGCCGGGCGAGGACCGGCAGGACCTGACCTGGGGCTGCGTGACCCTGCAGAACCGGCAGATGGAAGAGCTCTTCCGGCAGGTTGAAGTGGGAACCAGGGTAATGATTTACCCGTAGCAGACCCCTGAAAAACATCTAACAAAACCAGAGCATTGTCTGGTGAGGCCCAAATTACATCAAACCGTCTTACAGACAGCGAGAAGTAGTCAAAACATATCACCCACCAGTCACGACTTACACAAAGATACCTCTTCGCATACCCCTATAGTACGTATCGCTCCCCCACACCTTTCCGGAAAACCCCTATTCCTCTCGCAAGCCCCACTCCAGTAAAATCTCCAAAAATTTGTTATTCTGCCAATTGCGATTTACCACTTTAGCGACATTCTCGATGCGCAATAAAGTGGAGTTTCAAATGAACGCTGATTCAACACTGGAAGCAACTTTTATAGGTTAAAGAGGTGGGAGCAGGACGGGTAGTGGATGTGGAACGTTTGTCATGATTGACAAGAAAATCAGGACCACAGGAGGCTGGCATGGAAGGGAATAAAGGAGAATCGCTTGTATACCTCGAACGGGAAGCACCATCGCTCAAAAGCCTGATGGGCGAACTGTTCAAAATCAGTGGGTACAAGGCCTCGGCCATCTTGACCTGCGACGGCGAGGTGCTTTACGACACTACGCCGCCCCAGACGACCGGCAACTTTGGGGCCTGGATGGAGGTTTTCAATCAACTATTCGACCACACCTGCAACCTCAGCGAAACATCAGGATTTTTCGGCTGCCAGCAAGTTTCGATGCGCACCGGCGATGAAATAGTGATCATCCGCAATTCCGGACAACACTGCCTGATCGGACTCCGGCTTCTAGTGATTATCGACCACCAGGGCAATGAAGCCCAAATTCACCGTAAGCTGGACGAACTTTTGCCCCCGATCATGCGCCACCTGACCTTGGACCCGGACAACCTGATCTCCCTGTCCCCCGAAAATCATCTTAGCGACGCAGGAATGAGCAATGAATGTTTTGAGCAATAGGGATTGCGATTGTATAGATCCGGGAGATCATCTGCATTGCAATAAATGCAACCATGTATTTTGTGGATCATGCCAAGTTGTATTTAAACAGATCAGGGAAGCTGAGATAGCACGCCTCCAAAAGAAGGCCTGCCCGAACTGTTTAAGCACAGATTTATACACAAAACCCGAGCGATGCGCTGAGTACACAGGCTGGGCTAAATGAAATGAAGCCCAACTTTTGGTCGACAACGCCCAACCATGGCGGCTAACGAGTACCAGGATATACAGCGTTTGGATTGTTTGGTTTCGCTAACACTCAACCAAACTCACGCTATTTCTGGCAATTCTCGGCAACTCCCACCAGCTTAGCCTCTCCCCGGGGTTGCCCAGAGTCAAATATAACATTTACTCTTTCCAGCAACCCTTTGCGACGTAAGGCCTCCAGGAAGTAATTGCTCGGCCCCCGCAGAACCGACTGATCACCGCTGGCGATCACCAGTCGCCGGGGCTCGTTCCCACTTCCAGCCAGCAACTTCCGCAGCCGTCGGTGCAGATTCCAGGAGAGCACCAGTTCTCCGAAGGCCGGATGATGCGGCCCGGCCAGGATCTCGCCGGTCAGACCATCCGTCTCCTGCAAGCCGATGCGTACCACCCTTACCCCTTGTGTCGTAAAGATCTCCCGCAGCCGGGCGCAGAGCGCCACGGCCTTGGTCAATCCCAGCGGCTGATAGCGGTCGGTAAGATAGTCGCCCGCCAACCGACTGCCCTTGAGGACCAAGGCCGGGTAGAGCCGGGCCAATTCAGGCTGCATCCCGGCCAGCACCCTTGCCCCGGCCAGGAGTCGTCCGGTTTTTTCGCCCGGTAAGCCGACCATCAACTGCACCCCCACCCGCACCCCCCCCGCCTGCAACAAACTGATGGCCTTGAGCGAATCTGTACTGGTATGGCCACGCCCGCAGCGGGCCAACACCGCGTCATCCAGGGACTGCACCCCCAGCTCGACCAGAGTCACGCCCCGCTCCTTGAGGAAACTGATCCGGTCCGGGTCGAGGTAATCGGGCCGGGTCGAGATGCGGATGCCCGCCACCCGTCCGTCCGCCAGGAAAGGGGCGACCGCCCCCAGCAATTTCTCTTGCAGCGCATCGGGCAGACCACTGAAGCTGCCGCCGAAAAAAGCGACCTGCGCTTCGCCCCGCTTTCCCCCCTTGGTGGCGAGATAACTCTCGACGGTAGCGGCGATCTCAAGCGAATCGGGAATATTTCCCTCGGCCCGACCGGTAATGGCGGTCTGATTACAGAAGGTGCAGCGCTGCGGGCAGCCGTGGTGGGGGATAAAAAAGGGAATGACCAGAGGCGGGAACATCTTACTGCTCATCCGGAGACCAGGCCCAACTCCGGCAGCTTAAGCAAGGCCTCGGCGGCGGCGGCCTGCTCGGCCTCCTTCTTGCTGGAGGCCTGGCCCCGGGCCAGAACCAAGCCCCGAAAACAGACCGAGACGGTGAAGATTTTCAGATGGTCGGGTCCCTCGGCGCTGTCCAGCAGATAGGTCGGCGCCTCGCTGTAACTATCCTGCAGAATCTCCTGCAAGCGGCTCTTGGCGTCGGCTTGGAGCAACCGTTGCCGTTGGCTGTCCAATCCCGGCAGGAAATGGCGCTCGATGAAGGCGGCGGCCATCGGGTAGCCCCCATCCTCAAAAACGGCGCCAACCACCGCTTCGTAGGCACTGGAGATAATCGAGGGCTTGGCGCGGCCCCGCGAGCTTTCCTCGCCCCGCCCCAGCAGTAGAAACTCGCCCAGCCCCAAGGCCGTGGCCATCTCGGCCAGGTGGCTCTCCCGAACCAGCAGGGCGCGGAGCCTGGTCATCTCGCCTTCGTGCATCTCCGGATAGCGCACCATCAGGGCGTGGCCGACCACCAGGTCGAGGACGGCATCG
>JAGVGT010000033.1 GCA_020056965.1 Deltaproteobacteria bacterium | reverse complement strand
TGGTGGGAGAGTAGGTCGCTGCCGAATTCATTTCTTTTGTTTAAAATCCTTCCCGGCTATATGCCAGGAAGGATTTTTTTTGGTTATTAATCGGGGAGATAGCTCACAAGCCCAACTAACTAGGGGCAATGGTGATATGGATTGTGGGGGAATATAGGGTGTGCCAGCCGCCAGGAGATTGCTTCGTCGCTGCGCTCCTCGCAATGACTGGTAAAAAAGAAGATAGTAACAGGAAGGGGGAGGCCAGTTACCTGCCCCCCTTTCTATTAACGGTTAGCTCTTCAGCCGCCGACCGTTTTAATGTACGTCAATGTGGGTAACCTTCTTGATCTCGGCTTCGATCTTGGGCAAGGTTACCGTCAGCACACCATCCTTGAAGGTCGCTTCGATTTTTTCCTCCTTTACCTCGGCCGGCAAGCGGACGGAGCGACAGAATGTCCCGTAACGCCGCTCAACCGTATGATAATAACGATCTTTCTTCTCCTTTTCCTCCCTCTTTTCACCCTTGATCATCAGCAGACCGCGATCAAGAGTTATGTCAATGTCCTTTCTTTCCATGCCCGGAAGTTCAGCCTTGACCTCAATATTCTTCTCGGTCTCGGTTACATCCAGCCGAGGAGCCCACTCCAATTCACCTCCGGTGGTAAGATCACGTATGGCCAACTCTGGCCAGAAACCTCTGGCAATATCCTCCATTTCCTTGAACACATCCGGAAGTCCAGTTCTTCTGTATGGTACTAATCCTAACATAGCCGTTACCTCCTTTATCATTGGTTTACCCTCTGTACTAATCCAACCTTTTACCTTAAAAGTAATTCTGGTTAGTCGCGGCGACAAGGCTGGTTCGAAGCGTTGGTAAGTCGGCTAATCCGGGGAGATGGGGAATGTCGATTGGCAAATTCAGCAGTCAATATCAAAGGAGAGTACGACATTCTACGCCGGATGAACTTGATCCAGTGGCAAGACATCCTTCCGGATCGGCAAGGCTCACTTCACATGATAAGGCAGATCACGTTTGACCAAGGTCCGGGCAGTGACGGGGCTGCGATATTTTCCTGCCCGGCCATCACCCACAAAACTGACCTGCGGAAGTCTTTAAGGTTTTTTGTTTCTGTTTAGTGGGAGAGGCTGTCGCGCTCGCTCAGTCAGCAACTTGCGCCACTTGGCAAGGCGATCGCTAATGACTGCTTCGTGCCCCCGATTGGTTGGTTCATAGAATTTTTTCCCAGCCAGCTCGGAAGGGAGATGGTCCTGCAGGACAATTCCTTCGGGGTCGTCATGGGCGTAGCGGTATTCTCGTCCGTAGCCGAGGGATTTCATCAGTTCGGTCGGGGCATTGCGGATTTGCAGGGGGACGGGCAGGGAGCCAGATCGCTCAATCTCCTGACGGACTCTGCTGAAGGCCAGATAGCTGGCGTTGCTCTTGGGGGCCGTGGCCAGATAGATGACCACCTGAGCCAGGGCCAGTTCTCCTTCCGGTGAACCCAGAGTCTGGTAGCTGTCCCTGGCTCCGATGGCCATCAGCAGGGCCTGGGGGTCGGCGTTGCCAATGTCTTCTGAAGCGAAGCGGATCAGGCGGCGGGTGATGTAGAGTGGTTCTTCTCCGGCCATGAGCATCCTGGTCAGCCAGTAAAGTGAGCCGTCCGGGTCGCTGTCGCGCAGGCTCTTGTGCAGGGCTGAAATGAGATTGTAGTGCTCCTCGCCGGCCGTGTCGTACCTGAGGGTGCGCTGTTGGATGGCCTCCTCGACAGTATGCAGATCAATCTTGCGGATGCCATTTTGATCCGGGGTGGTGATGGAGAAGGCCACCTCGAGGTTGTTGAGGAGGCGGCGACCATCGCCATCGGCCATTCTGGTCAGATGTCCCAGGGCCTCCGGCGAGAGTTCGACGGGATATTGCCCAAGGCCGTTTTCCCGGTCATGCAATGCCCTGGTGACGATCATGGCCAGACTTTCCGGACTGAGTGGGTTCAAGACCAAAACCCGGCAGCGGGAGAGCAGAGGGGCGATCACCTGGAAAGAGGGGTTTTCGGTGGTGGCGCCGATCAGGGTGATGAGGCCGCTTTCCACATGGGGTAGAAAGGCATCCTGCTGACTTTTGTTGAAGCGGTGAATTTCATCAACGAAGAGAATGGTAGGAAGATTTTTCGCCTCAATGGTCGCTTGAGCCTGTCTGACGATTTCCCTGATTTCCTTGACGCCGGAGAGGACCGCCGAGAAAAAGACGAACTCGGCCCCGCTGGAACGGGCTATTAGGTGGGCCAGGGTAGTCTTGCCGACTCCTGGTGGACCC
Organism: Deltaproteobacteria bacterium; assembly: GCA_020056965.1. Taxonomy (GTDB): domain Bacteria; phylum Desulfobacterota; class Desulfobulbia; order Desulfobulbales; family JAGXFP01; genus JAGVGT01. The sequence goes on along the minus strand of JAGVGT010000033.1, from coordinate 49,224 downwards.
CATAAAATCAAGGAGGGCAATGATTCTTGCATGAGCAGCCGCCAGAGCAGTTTGTCATTGCCAAGCAGCTGGTCCTGGCCGACAAAGTCTTCCAGGCGGCGGGGGCGCATTTTTTCGGCCAGGGGGATATGCGGGGTGGGGGCAGTTTTCACAATATTTCAATATTGAAGCGGCTGGAGTTTGGACTTAGCAGAATGCATGTAATGCAGGAGAGAACCGCCAGCTGGTCGCTAACAACTGAAAGATACAACGCCAGACGGGAAGGTTTAAGACGAGTTTTCAGGACCCGCTCCGGCCAGGTTTAGCGTGGGTGTTCAGGCTGGGTGGTTCCTGCTCGGAGGTGGCAGGAGAGGCCTTAGCCTGCTGGGCATCCTCCGATCCAAGGTTCCGTGGTCGGATCTCACCGTTCAGACGGCCGCCTGATTCCACGGAGAGATCGGAGGTTTCGACCCTCCCGTTGATGACCCCGGTTTTCTTTAGAAAAAGTTTGCCGACTGTGAGATTCCCGTCGATCTGGCCATAGCAGATCAAGGAGTCGGTGGCAACGTCGCCGACGATCCGGCCAGATTCGCTCAAGACCAGACAGGTTCCGCTGAGATTGCCCTGTAATCGACCATCGACCTGGATTTTGCTTTTAAAGGAGATATCCCCGACAATGTTCATGTCCTGCCCGATGATACTGCTGATGGCGTTGGGAATGCTGGCAGAACCCGGAACCTTGCTGTCAGAAAAAATCTTCATCGAACCCTTCCGCAAGTGAGAATAATTTAACCGAAATTGCCGACGAGCAGTCTGGCGATGTTCAGGTACTTGCTCGGGTTGATGGGGCGGTTGTTGCGGCGAATTTCATAATGGAGATGGGGACCGGTGGTTCTACCGGTGTTGCCGAGTAGGGCGATGGTTTGACCACGGAGCACCATTTCTCCAGGTTTGGCCAGGACTTTCTGGTTATGTGCGTAAAGGGTGGTAAACTTGTTGCCGTGGTTGAGCAGCACGTACCAACCGTAGTCGTCATTGTATCCTTGCTCAATCACCTTTCCATCGGCGGTGGCCTTGACCATGGCGCCGTAATTACCGCGCAGGTCAACGCCATCGTGGAAGGCCGTTTCGCCATTGACCGGATCCAGCCGAGCCCCGAAGCTGGAGGAGATTTCACTGGTTTTTACCGGGTAACCCAATGGCAAGGGCCGGAGTGTTTCAAGCTTTTGATCAACTTGGGCAATCAGGTCGTCGTAGGGGCGGGAGGCAATACTGTTGAAGGGACCACCACTGTCCTTGCCGGAGGAAGGAGGCGGGGTGGAGATGTCAAGGGTGGAAAGGATTGATTCGACTACCTGATTGCGCCGGCTCAGTTCGCCGTAAACGCCGGAAATTTGGGTGTCCTTCTGGTCTTGCAGGGTGCGATTGGTTGTGCTCAGGTTGGCGACGTTGTTTTCCAGAGTGTTGATTTTGTTCAGGTTGAATTTTTCGATGGAATAGGTGACGCCCGTGACCAGAATGATGACGGAGACGACAACCATCAACGCCGCCATTTTTTTCAGGATGCCCTTGGAGATGGCGAAAGTTCTGGCCCGGCCCTGTTCACTGGTGATGATGATGTGGAATCTGCGATCCATGCTGCCCTCTGGTTCCTGATGTCTTACAATCTCTAATTAAACTTGAACATTAAACCAGTTGCCAGAACTAAAGTCAAACATGTTGAGCTTTGCGCCGGTCCTGTCGGGTTTTGGCGGGACAGTGCAGGTAATTTTGAGTCACCCGTGGTGTGGGGTTCAGGTGAATATCGCCACGCCGGTGATATTGTCTAGACCGCCATTTGAATTGGCCAGCACGATCAAGCGATCAACGGCGATCGCCGGGCTTGGTGAGTCGTTGATGACCTGCAGAATGGTGCTATCCGGGACCATGGACCAGAGTCCGTCGGTACACAACAGAAACCGGTCTCCGGCCTGCAGGGAACCGGTCGTATAGTCCGGCGCTTCGGGGAAAGGGTAGCCGATCACCCTGGTCACCACGTGACGGCTGGGCCGTATTTCTGATTGCCCCGCAGCGGTCGGCGAACTGCTGGGTATTTCGCTCAGGCTGGTGTGATCTGTGGTGAGCTGGCGAAAGGTGCCGGCCGACAATATGTAGCAGCGGGCATCGCCGACATGGCAGACATGGAAGGTGGTGTTGTCTAAATAAGCCACCACCAGGGTGCAGCCCATGCCGTACCATTCCGGTTTTTCCGCGCCCAGGGCGATGACCGTCTCGTTGGCCAGGTTGAAACTTTTGACCAGGGAGTGACGGATTTCCGGACCGTTGCCCCGCAAGGAGTTAATGACGGCAGGGGAAAAAAAATCGCTGATGATTTTGACCGCCGCGAGACTGGCCATTTCACCGGCATTGTGGCCACCCATACCATCGGCGACAATAAAGATACGGCGATCCGGGTGGATGGCGAAGGCGTCTTCGTTACCGGCTCTCGCCATACCGGTGTCGCTGCTGCCGGCGCTGGCCAGGGCAATTTGTGGTGAACGAAAAAGTTTTCTTAGGAATCTCAACATTCGACGGTCGGAGGCCGGGGCCGGGCTTCCTATCCTTATCGTTTGCAGTCGCCATTATGACTGCCGCCCGATTCGAAATCCATGAAGGCTCTGGCGTTGGGGAGGTCAGTCCAGCTGCAGCGAGGTTCCGGCGACGGTGATTACGTCGCCTTTCTTCAGTTTAATTTCCTGGTTGATTTTCTCGCCATTAAGAAAAACTTTACGCCATCCGGACCCTGGGGTAACCGTGAAGCTGCCGCCGTTTCGGCCTATGAAATACTGGGTCTTCGCGACCAGCAGCCCGGATATAACTATGTCACATGATGAGTCCTTGCCGACCTTGACGCTGTCAACGTTTGTCAGTTTTAGCGCAGAAGGTGATGCGGAGCCTTCCACAACCCGCAGAGTGTCCTGGGCTGAAAGATGGTTTTTGGGAACCCGTGAGTTAACGAAGATGGTCTGATCCATACCCTCTATAGAAGAGAATGATACTACTTGTTCTTCGGTGGTCAGGTCCTCGGCCGGTTTCAGGGTAAACTTACCTATTTCGATCAAATCGGTTTTTTTGATCGGGACTGACGAGTCAATTTTCTGGCCGTTTACCTTGGTGCCGTTGAGGCTATACAGATCAGTCAGGTAATATGTCCCGCCTTTCAGTTCCAGGGAAGAATGTTGGCGGGAGATGGCGTTGTTGTCTACGGTTATGTCCGCATCCCCTCCGCGGCCGATGGTGAGAGACTGGCCCTCATCAATTTCGAAGCGCCTGATAATGCGGTTGTTGAGTAGTAATGCCCACTCCTCCATGGTGCTCCTCGTACAATATTTAATGCAGGTTTAGGGATTCTAATCTTCTATAAAACTAGCATAATCGCCCGGGGATGACGACCTAAATCAGATTGTGAAATCTTTTTGTTCATGTCGCTGGCCTGCTGATCCAGGTCAGTAAAGAGGCGGACGATTTATAGTTTTTCCAGTTGCTTGATCTTGGTCAGCAGGTCCCGGCTCTTTTCGCTTAAAGGATCATTGACCGGCAAGGTGTCGATGGCCTTTTGCAGATGGTAGCGGGCGGCGGCAAGGTTGCCTTCCAGCCAGTTGGCAACGCCATTGAAATAATAGCCCTGATCGGCATGACCGGTGGTGGTAAGAGCCCGGCTTAAGCTGAAATTCAAGCCGGCAAAGGTCGGAGTGAGGTTGAGCATTCTTTGGTAGAGTTCGATGGCCGCACCGGTTTGCCCGGTATCTTCCAGGGTGCGGGCCAGCTGAAAAATTGTATAGGCATCGTCTGGATCGGCAACATGGGCCGCGCTGAATAATTTCAGGGCCTCAGCCGGTTTGCCCTCCCGGATATAGCCGAGTCCCAGGTCGGTTTTCAAAATGGCTTGATTGGGATATCCAGCCAGCAATTCCTGGAAATATTGACGGGATTTGGCGAAATTACCATCCTGCTGGTAAATCAGGGCCAGCCCGTAGCGGGCCATTTTCGCTTCATCGTCGGTGCCGGCGGCCTTTTTAAGCAGGATCGGCAAGAGGGTCGTGCTGTCCTTGGTGTTGACCATTATGCGGTAGCGGATTCTGGCGAAGCGAAAGTTGTCGGCAATATTGGCGGTTTGTTGGGTTTCGGCGGACTGGAGCAAATCCTGGATGTAGTCGATCCGTTGTTCGGGGGCCGGGTGGGTGAGGAGATAAGACGGAATTTTGCCGGTCTTGAGGATGGCGATGCGGCGCATCTTGTTCAACATGGAAAGGATGTCGTTGGGGTCGCGCCCCATTTGCACCATCCACGAGAAGGCCTGGCGGTCCGCCTCCTCTTCATTCTCCCGGCTGAACTTGAGGTTCATTGAGGCCCCGGTGGCCATGGCCCCGGTAATGACCGCCTCGGAAAGATTGCCGCCGCCCAAGGCTATCCCTGCCAGGATCAGGACAGCAGTGCCGATCCCGATTTTGGTGCCCTTTTCGATGCGGTCGGCGATGTGGCGGCGGACCACATGGCCTATTTCGTGGGACAGGACCCCGACCAGTTCATTCTCGTTCTCCATGGCTTCAATCAGGCCGGAGTTCACGAAGACCAGCCCGGACGGGGCCGCGAAGGCGTTGAAGTCTCGGTCGTTGATCACGTAAAATCGGTAGTCGAAGTACTGCGGGCCGGCCACCGAAAGAATTTCCCGGCCCAACCGGCTCACATACTGGTTGATGTCGGGATCGTCCAGCAGGGCGAATTCCTGATGGATTGTGGCCTGAATCTGTTCACCGGCCTTCTGTTCATCCCCGATCGAGAAGGCTTGCACTGAACGGATTGGCGGGATGGTCACGAGGATGGCGCAGAGTAACAGGATGAGTGCCCGGCTGGCGAATCTAGATGGTGAAAGAGGCATCGGTTGATCTGTTGGTGTCGTCGGTCCTGATTGATGAAGTGAAGGTTGATCATGACTATAACCATTGCCAGATGTTAGGGCATCATAATAAACCATTACTTTTCCTCTTTTGCGAAGCCCCCCAGTATGCCCAGTAGTCAAGACAATGGCTCATGGCCGAGACCAGAGACAACGCTACCCGGCCAGGATTAAAGAGTTGAAGTCGCCGGGCGGCAATGGTGATGGCCATAACGGGCAAAATAGGTTAACTTTAGCATCGTAAAATCGACAAGGCTGGTGGGCTGGTCGCTGTCGCGCGGCTTGTAAGTCCCGATATATTCTTTGATCCGCCAGACAAAAGTAATCTTTGAGCCGAACTGAACCAGGATGGAGCATGGAATCTCTGCAAGGAAGTTTTCTGATCGCTACCCCCCGGATGCCCGATCCCCGGTTTCATCAGCAGGTGGTCTATCTTTGCGCCCACAACGAGTTGGAGGGGGCTATGGGGCTGATCATCAATCAGCCGACCGACCACAGTCTGGCCGAGGTCATGGCGGGGGCCGGGATCGAGTTTTCGAATCACTCGCTGCCGCCCATCTACCTGGGGGGGCCGGTGGAGATGGAGTCGGGGTTTTTTCTCTTTTCAGCCGATTATGCGTGCCCGCACTATCTGGAGGTGACCGAGCAGATCCGCCTCTCCAATGACGTGGAGATTCTCAGGGACATCGCCCGGGGGCAAGCGCCGGTCGATTATCTCTTCGCCCTGGGTTATTCCGGTTGGGGGCCGGGGCAGCTGGAAGCGGAGCTGGCCGAAGATTGCTGGCTGGTGCTGCCCGGCGACTACCAGGTGATCTTTCGTACCCCGGATCAGCGCAAATGGAAGCAGGCGGCCCGTCTGGGCGGCATCGACATTGCCATTTTCGGTGATGTGGTCGGCTCGGCCTGATCTACCCAAAAAAGTTTTGTTTAAGTCGCCAAGTTCAGGTATATAAACAGCCGCTGTGCCGCAATGGCGGCAGAGACATCTATTTTCGGGAGAGTTGATTTGTCGGAGAAGATTTTTAGATGTCGGCAATGCGGGCATTGCTGTCATGGCGAGACTACGGTTTCCCTTGATCCGGACGACCAGGAGCGGTTGGTCGCCTATCTCAGGCTATCTCGGGACGAGGTGTTCCGGCGCTATCTGCGGATCACCGGCAATGTAGTGCAGATGAAGATCGTCGATGGCCACTGCATCTTCTTCCGTGAGGGCTGCACCATTCATCCCGGCAAGCCTTGGCGTTGCGGGCAGTGGCCACTCCATCCCAGCATCCTGGCCGACGAGGCCAACCTTTCAGCGATCCGGGCCTCATGCCCGGGCATCAAACGGGATTTGGAATACGCTGAATTCCGCGAGATCCTCGCCGATTTTCTGGCCCGCCAGCAGGGTAAGGCCAGCTGCTGACCAGTCTTGCCGGCGGCAAGGCTCTGGGCTCGCAAGGATCATGATGCGTCTCGAATTTCTCTTCCTTGGCAAAACCCGTGAAGCATACCTGGCCGCTGGCATCGACGATTATCGGCGGCGCTTAACCAACTACGCGGAAGTCGAGATTCGGGTCTTGAAGGAAGTCAAGCCGGCCAGCAAGCCGGAGGCGCAGGTCCGCCAGGAAGAGGGGGCGGCCTTGCTCGCCCATCTGACCCCCAAGACCCTGGTGGTGGCCCTCGATCCGGGCGGCAAGGCAGTAAACTCCGAGGAACTGGCCAAGCAGGTTGGGGAATGGGAGGATGGCGGCCGACGCCACCTGACCTTTCTGGTCGGCGGGGCGCTGGGGTTGGCGCCCGAGGTGCTGGCCCGGGCCGATTATAAACTGTCACTGTCGCGGATGACCTTCACCCATGAGATGGCCCGGTTGCTGATTATAGAGCAACTTTACCGGGCCTTCAGCATCCGGGCCGGCAGCGGTTATCACAAATAAACGGGGTTCCTCAGACCGACTCCACTGCCGTGATCTCCGGCACCTCGTTTTTCAGAAACTTTTCAATCCCCTCGCGCAAGGTTACGTCCGACATGTGACAGCCCCGGCAGGCGCCGGTCATCCGCACCTTGACCACCCCGTTCTCGCCGACGTCCACCAGCAGCACGTCACCGCCGTCCTTCTGGAGGGTTGGTCTGATCTGGTTCAAGGCCAATTCCACCCGGTCTCTCATCGCGATTGTCTCCTGCCGTTGGTAATGAAATATCGGTTGTTCATTCGATTCTTAAATAGCACAGCCCGGCGGCTCAGTCAACCAGACCGATTTCCGCCAGCAGCCTTCGGCAGGTATCGACCAGGGCTTGGCAGCCGTCATTACTCCTGGCCTCCACGTAAAAGCGGACCTTGGGTTCGGTGCCCGAGGGTCTGATCAACAGCCAGCTGCCATCCGCGAAGATCAGCTTGCGGCCGTCGATGTCCAGAACCTCGGCGATTATTTTTTCTTCCCCCCCAACCGTAAGGGCGGTGTTGACCTGGTACTTGGCCAGTTTTTCCAGGGCCGCCAGTAGCGGCGCGCCTTGCAGGCTGACAGTGATCGAACTGCGTCCGGGATAGTAGGTTCCAAAGCACTTTTCGATTTCGGCCAGGTAGTCGCCCAAGTTCCGACCGGTGGTCATGACCATCTCCAGGGCCAGAAGCAGGCCAATATAGGCGTCTTTTTCCGGGGTGTGGCCGATTATCGAGATGCCGTCCGATTCCTCGAACATCACCAGGGCCTGGCCGAAGACCGGCTTGAACTCCTTGAACCCTACCCGGCTTTCGAACACCTCTTCACCCAACCCCTTGGCCACCGCGTTGGCGAAGTTGCTGGTGGCGACACTCTTGGCCACCAAACCACGTTGCCCCTTGCCTTCGTGCAGGTAGTGGTAGGCGGCGGCGCCGAAGCGGTTCATGTCGATGTCGTTAACGCCATCGGTGAAGCGAATCCGGTCGGCGTCCGGGTCGATGATCATGCCTATTTTCAAGGACTCCGCCCGTGCTGCCAGGATCTGCCGGACCGGTCGCAGGTTTTCCTCGGATGGTTCCGGGGCGATGCCGCCGAAGGTCGGGTCGCTGGTGTCGCGCAGGAAGATGAGCCGATCGCAGGTTTGATTGGCAAAGAGCCGCTGCAGATGCACCCGGCTGGCCCCGTGGACGGCGTCAATGACCACCACCAGTCGCGGGTCGGCAAAGAATCTGGCGATGATCTCCTGGTGGTTCAGGCCGTGCTGTCGGCTGCCGCGCTTGACGAAGTTCAGCCAGATATTCAAGGCGTCGCATGGGTGGCGCAACTCCGGCCGGGAAGGACTGGTCGGTCGACGCCCGGCCTTGATGATCGCATTGGCCAGGACGGTAATTTGATCGGTGATCACCGGGGCGGCGGGGCCGCCGTCGGCGGCGTTGAACTTGAACCCCCCGTACTCCATGGGGTTGTGGCTGGGAGTAAGATTGATCGAGAAGGCCGCCTGTAATTCCAGGAGGGCAGCGGAAAGAACCCCGGTGGTTGATTCCCCGGCGTAGTAAACGGTGAATCCCAGGCCGGTCAAGACCTCGGTCACGGCCTCGGCAAGAATCTCGCCGCCGAATCGGTTGTCGTAGCCAAGCAGACAGCCGCGTTCTCTGGCCTCGCTCGGGGAGGCCACTCCCAGGGCCTCCTTTAGATCACAATTGTTCGCCATCCCGTCGTAGAGTTCACCAATTGCCATGGTCACCTGGGCAACCGAGGTGGCGAAAAGCTCCTTGCCGAGCAGGCCACGCCAGCCGGAGGTGCCGAACTTAACCGGTTTGCTCGGCTGGTTGCGGTTGGTGCGGATTTCTTCCTCAAGCAGTCGGTAAACCCGGTCGATGCCTTCCTGCCAGAACCGATAATCAAGGCTGTTGGGGCCGGTCTGGCCGCGTTTTACCACCAGTTGGCGGAGCAGGCCGAAGTAATCGCTACCGGGGTGGTCGCCGGGTTTGACATAGCGAACGAAGAGATCTTTGAGGCTCTTGAGGTCGGACATAGTGATGGTCCCGGTGGAAGGATTGGCGGTGTCTTGGGCACGACTTTTGTGAATATAGCAGATCATCGCCCCGGGCGGCAAAGATTTGCATCTAGGGGAGGTTGTTTAGACTTAAGACTGAAGGCTGAGGAGGGATGATTCAAGGATTCACCGATGCGGGGATGCTATAAGGGCGGGACGGCCGTATTGCCCGGTTTTACCATTATATCTGGCAAGTTTCAGTGGACAAGGAGGGCAAGATTCGCTATAAAATTAGCGGCCTTCGAAATTTCCTGAACGGCCTTTGTCCTGGCCGTGTCCGATATTGTCAATGGTTTGAAAAACTCCGTAAAATCAAGCAGGAGCCTTAAATGATGGGACAGCACGATGAAAAGTTGATTCTCTGGTTCGATGAGATCGGTATTGATGACGTGCCGCTGGTCGGCGGCAAGAATGCCTCCCTGGGGGAGATGTACCAGAACCTCACCTCAAAAGGGGTAGCGGTGCCGCACGGCTTCGCCATCACCGCCTATGCCTATCGCCACCTGCTCAAGACCGCCGGGATCGCCCAGGGTATTGAAGACGCCCTGGCCGGTCTGGATACCCACGATCTCCGCAACCTGCAGGCGCGCGGCGAGAAGGCCCGCGACATCATCCGCACTGCCGAGTTCCCGGCCGATCTGCGCCAGGCCATCATCGAGTCCTACCAGAAAATGGAGGCCGAATACGGCAAGGACGTCGATGTGGCGGTGCGCTCCTCCGCTACTGCCGAGGATCTGCCCGATGCCTCCTTCGCCGGCCAGCAGGAGACCTTCCTGAACATCCGCGGGGTTGATGCCCTGATTGACAACTGCAAGAAGTGTTTTGCCAGTCTCTTCACCAACCGGGCCATCTCTTACCGGCATGACAAGGGGTTCGGCCAGTTCGACGTCTATCTCTCCATCACCATCCAGAAGATGGTGCGCAGTGACTCCGCCTCATCCGGGGTCTTGTTCTCCATCGACACCGAGAGCGGCTTTGAGGACGCTGTCTTCCTGACCGGCTCCTGGGGGTTGGGCGAGAACGTGGTCCAGGGGGCGGTCAACCCGGACGAGTTCTATGTCTTCAAGCCCACCCTCAAGCAAGGCAAGCGGCCCATCGTCGGGAAAAGGGTCGGCAGTAAAGAGATCAAGATGATCTATAACAACGAGCCCGGCGCCAAGGAGCCGGTCAAGAACATCCCCACCACCCCGGCCGAGCGCGCCAGCTACGTGATCAGCGATGACGAGATCCTCCAGTTGTCCAGGTGGGCCTGTATCATCGAGGACCATTACGGCAAGGGCATGGACATCGAGTGGGCCAAGGATGGCGACGGCGTCAAGGTCGGCACCGGTGGGCTCTTCATCGTCCAGGCCCGGCCGGAGACGGTCCATTCGCAGACCAGCAAAAAGGTCATGGAGACCTATAAGCTGAAAGCGAAGGGCGGCAAGGTGCTGGTCGAGGGTCTGGCGGTCGGCGCCAAGATCGGCCAGGGCAAGGCCAATGTCATCCGCGATGTCGTCGATATCCACGATTTCAAGGCCGGTCAGGTCCTGGTTACCGACATGACTGATCCCGACTGGGAACCGATCATGAAGATCGCCTCGGCCATCGTTACCAACCGGGGTGGCCGGACCTGCCATGCCGCCATTATCTCCCGCGAACTCGGCATTCCCTGTGTGATCGGCAGCGGCAACGGCACCTTGCTGATCAAGTCCGAGCAGGAGATCACCGTTTCCTCCGCCGAGGGCGAGAAGGGCTTGGTTTATGAGGGGTTGTTGGATTTTGAGATCGAGCGGCTGGACCTGGGCGATCTGCCCAAAACCAAGACCAAGATCATGATGAACCTGGCCATCCCGGAAAAGGCCTTCTCCGAGTGCCAGATCCCCAACGACGGGGTCGGCTTGGCTCGCGAGGAGTTTGTCATCAACTCCCACATCGGCATCCATCCCCTGGCCCTGTTCAACTATGAAGAGTTGAAAAAATCCGACGACCCGGAGAAGCAGGCTGTGGTCCGGAAGATCGACGAGAAGACCGGGGCCTATGCCGACAAGAAGCAGTTCTTCGTCGACAAGGTCGCCGAGGGCGTTGGGCGGATTGCCGCCGGCTTCTACCCCCGGGATGTGATCGTCCGTCTTTCCGACTTCAAGAGCAACGAGTACGCCAACCTGGTCGGCGGCACCTTCTACGAGCCGGAAGAAGAAAACCCGATGATCGGCTGGCGCGGCGCTTCCCGCTACTACGATCCGAAATACCGGCCGGCCTTCGAGCTGGAGTGTCAGGGGTTGTTGAAGGCGCGGAACGATATGGGTCTAAACAACATCAAGCTGATGATCCCCTTCTGCCGGACCCCTGCGGAAGGTCGCAAGGTCATCCAGGTCATGAAGGAATGCGGCCTGGTCCAGGGCGAGAATGGTCTGGAGGTTTATGTGATGTGCGAGATCCCCAGCAACGTCATCTGCGCCGATGCCTTTGCCGATATCTTCGACGGCTTCTCGATCGGCTCCAACGATCTCACTCAGCTTACCTACGGGCTGGATCGTGATTCAGGCCTGATCGCCGGGATTGCCGATGAGCGGGATGAGGCAGTTAAAATAATGATCAAAATGGTCATCGACACCGCCAAGCGGCGTGGCAAGAAGATCGGTATCTGCGGCCAGGGGCCGTCTGATTTCCCCGAATTCGCCACCTTCCTGGTCGAGTGCGGCATCGACTCCGTGAGTCTGATTCCCGATACCGCCGTCAAGACCCGTATGGCCATTGCCGCCAAGGAAAAGGAGATGGGCATCAACCCCTGATCACGGGCGATTTCAAACGCAGCACCCAGAGGGGGGGCGGCCACCAGGCCGGCACCCCTTTTTGTTTGTGCGAGATGGAAAGCGTTTGCCGGACGGCGAGCGTGTTCATCATCAGGTGGAATGTGAAAGAATCTTAATGCAGGGATTTGAGCAGCCCGAGACTCCGAAGACCGGGCTGGCCAGTCCTGAGCAGATGGACTTATTTTGGGTCGGTCTGCGCCATTGTGACCATTGTAGGGCGCATTAGGCGAAGCCGTAATGCGCCGGATGAGTTAAACCTAAGCGGCGTGTTTCGCCTACTTCCCCAGCGGCTTTAGGTCGATTGTGTTGGCCTGGACGCCGGTGACCTCGAACTTGCTGCCCTCAAGTTCACCGATTTTGCCGGCCAGATCGGTGGCGCTGCCCTGATAGGCCACCTCCAGCGCCGCCGTCCCACCTTGAAAGCTGCGGGTCTGGACTTTGCTTACCCCCCGAATTTCTTTAAGGGCAGCGGTGAGGGTATTGAGTTGGCTGAAACTGACCTTGGTGATGTTCAGGGTGAGGGCCGCCGCCTGGTAAACATCCTTGCGCCATTGGTCGAGAATGCCCCCGACCATCTCCTTGGCCAGCTTGTTGGTGGCGCTTTCCAGGGGCTGCAGCGCCTCCTCCCCGGAGGCCGGTCTAGTCTCGTAACCGGAGTAGAGGATCTTGGCAGTGTCGGTCTCCAGGGCCTTCAGGCGGATTTCGTTGGTGAAGAAGCGCATTGAGCGGCCCATGACCTGACGTTGCTCGGTGAAGGTGCGGCGGACATCGGCATCAATGAGGATTTCCGCCCCGAAGTCCTTGGCCATCAGCGCCGCCCGGGAAGGGTCATCGGCCAGGAGCAGTCCTTCCAGATCTTTTTTGCGCTGGGTTTGCTTCGCATCCACCAACCGGAAACCTTTCCCGAGCAGGATCTTCTCTAATTGGTTTTCGGTGGAGCGGTTGCCCTCCATGGCCACCGGGATAAAGCTGCCCGAGGTCTCCCGACTGCGGACGATGACCATCACCCGGGGGTTTTCCTTCTTGCCGATGATCAGGCCGATGGCCTCCAGTCCCTTGGCCAGGTCGGCCATTTTGACCACCGCCGAGATGGTGATCTCGTAAACCCCATCGTCCTTACTCTCTTTGATGACCTTGTAGCTTTCGATGAAGCCCTGACTCGCCGAGTAGATGCGGTCCTCCACCAGGACCATCTTGTCGACCAGCGACTCGGAGGAGACGAAGGTACCCACTCCCTGCTCGACCGCTTTGCGCATGGCGTCGTTGATCGCCTCGTCGCGAGCCTTGCCGGGGTCCTTGCCGCCGCCCAGGCCGGTGGCGACGATCTCCTTTGACGCCTCCGCGCTGTGGGCCGGCCCGGAAGCGAGCAGGGTCAGGCAGGCGAAGAGCAGCAGGCAGCAGGCGATGGTTTGGCGCATGGTCAGTCCTGTTCGAGAGAGGTGAGAGGGAAAGGGTCAGGCTCAGTCGGCCGGCCGAACGCCCATGCCTTTATCGATGCCGCTGCCGGAAATGATCTTGCAGATGGTCAGCTTCTCCTTGACCTGGATGGCCTCGATTTCGCCGATTGTGTCGACCGACTCGTCCAGCACCTCGCCGGTATCGGGGTCGCGGATGGTGGTGGCCTCGCCGACCTTGAATTTCTGACCTGCGTTGACCCCCTCGCGCTCGCCCCGGTTGATGTAAACCTTGCCGCCGTTGACCATTACCACCGTGCCGGTCCAGGGAATCGTGGAGAGCTTGTCGATCATGAATTTGACGCCCTCGTCAACCGCCTGCTCGATGGCCTTGCCGGCGTTGGTCTTCTTGAAACCGCCCAGGTCGCCGGACCAGCCGTTTTTGTCGACGCCGAGGCTCAGGCCGCTCTTGGAGATCTTGCCGTAGCACTTTTTGGAGGCCATGACCTGGCCGGTGGAGGAGTCGATAATGTAGAGGACCACGTTGATCTCCGAGGTGGAGGTGGTGCCGCCCAGCTTGATGCCGCCGAAGCCGATGCCTCCCCCCATGTCGCCGGTCTCGTCGGCGAAGTGGGTGATCACCCCCTTGACCAGGAGCTGGCTGGGCGTCATCTGGCCGGTGGCCACCTTCTTGCCCTCGCCGGCGGTGCGGCCGCTGGCGGCGAAATCCTGCTCTTCCATGGCCTCCTTGCGCATGTCTTTTTCGCCTAGGACGATGAAGCGGTTGGTCTGAGCCAGGCTGTCGGTGAGGACCGAGCCCCAGGCGGTGCCCAGGTCCCATTGCCCGCGCCAGTTCGACTGGTTTTCAAACTTGGCGATGGTGATGGAATAGCGCAAGCCTTTGTAATCTCCGGCTTTGCCCCGGCTGTCCGACTGCTCACTGGAAGCGGTGGCGGTGAGGCAACCGGTCAGAACCGAGATAAAGATCAAGATAATGGACAGGTGGCAGGTTCTTCTCATAATTAAGCTCTTTTCCTAGGGTTTTCTTTGGCGTTCGCGGCGGCGTGGCAGGCGGGAATGTTGCCCGTGGCACGATACTTACATGCTTAAGAAAACATGAATTAACCTGGCCTCGCAAGAAAATAGTTTGGCAGGCGAGCTCGGCTGGCGGTTGGCTCCGGGAAAGCGCGCCGGGGAACTCACTTGTTAGCTCGGAAAAATCGGCCGAGTGAATAAATACGAGGTGGTAGAGCGGATTTATTTATTGTAATGTTCGCGCCATATGTTGGTTCCGGGAGGAAGTTTCATCAAGTACGCTACGGGTGTGGAATGATGAAAGGTGCGGAAAGCTGTCAGATTCCCGTGGTAAAACTGGCCTGGTTATTGCTGCTCCTGCTGGTGACTTCCGGCGTTGGAGCCAGGTCGGCTCCGGCCGAGCCGGCTGGGGGGCATTACGCCCTGCGCGCCAGCCTCCCTGGACACGCTGGGCCGGTGAACGCCTTGTCCTTCACCCCGGACGGCAAGCTGCTGGCCTCCGGGGGCAACGACGGGGCGATCCTGCTCTGGGATGTCGAGAGCGGCAAAAAGCTGCGCCGGCTGGGTACCAACCTGGAGGTAAAGGCGGTTGGCTTTTCCCCGGATGGCCAGCGCCTGGCCTGTGCCGTCCGCGATCAAAATAAAAAGCATGCGGTGCAGATTTGGGATATTACCAAGGACAAGCTGCTCGAATCCCTTGAGGGACCCAATCAGGTACTCAATGATCTGGTCTGGTCGCCGGACGGGGGGCGTCTGGCCTCGGGCGGCGAGGCCGGGACGGTCCGGACCTGGAAGGCTGCCAATGCCAAGGAAGTCAAAATTCTGCGGGAAGGGAAAAGTGATGTCTTGACCATGGCCTGGTCCCCTGACGGCAAATACCTGGCCAGCGGCGAAAGCTGGGATGGTAACATTCGAATCTGGGACGCCGCTAACAACCAACTGGTCGCCACCCTCAAGGGCCACAGTGACTGGGTTGCCGGGGTGTCGTTTGCCAAAGACGGCCGGCGGTTGTTTTCCGCGGGTAAGGATGGCAGCGTTAAAGTCTGGGATCCGGCCACCGGTAAGGAACTTTTGAATTTCCGCCAGTGGTGGTGGGGTGAGTTGAACGGACTGGCGAGTTCGCCGGACGGCACTCTGCTGGCTGGGGCTGCCGAAAAGGAAGGGGTCCCGGTCTGGTACGCCGCCGACGGCAAGCTCCTGGATCTCCTGGTTGGTCAAAGTGGCGGGGTTCACTGTGTAAGTTTTTCTCGGGACGGCAGGTTGCTGGCTTCCGGAGGCCAGGATGGCTCGATCAAGATCTGGACGGTGCCGGGCACCGGCGGTCAGGGCCAGCTTTTTGCTCTGGCCCGTGAGCATGACAAGGGGGCCGGGCAGCTGCCGGAAAACAAGCCGGAGGCCTATAAGTGGTACCTGAAGGCCGCCGAGCAGGGCCATGCCGAGGCCATGGCCAGGGTCGGGGAGATGCTTACCGATGGTCAGGGGGTGACTGCCAACCCGACTGAGGCAGCAAAGTGGCTTCAGAAGGCCGCCGATAACGGCCATGCCGGCGCCCAGTACGACCTGGGCGACATGTATGCCCTGGGCCGCGGCGTCCAGTCGGACCATGGGCGGGCCACTGAGTTATGGGGCAAGGCCGCCGCTCAGGGGCACCAAAAGGCCATGCTCAAGCTCAACCAGAAGGTTGAAGGGGTCGAGGCCGATTCGATCACCGCCGACACCCTTGAATGGGTCACCAAGCTGGCCGAGGACGGCGATGTCAAGGCCCAGTATAATCTGGGGTTGGTTTACCGGAATGGCGCCCAGGGCATTCCCGCCACTCCCACCAAGGCGGTCAAGTGGTTCAGGAAGGCCGCCAAGCAGAGTCACGCCGGCGCCTGCTATTTTCTGGGCGAAAGCTACGCCACCGGCCAGGGGTCGCCCAAGTCCCCCAAGGACGCCATGGACTGGTACAGGCAAGCCGCGGCCGCCGGCGTTGCCGAGGCCCAGTATGAGTATGGACGCGGTCTTGAAAACGGCGACGGGGTGGTAAAGTCCCCGGGCGAGGCTTTGCTCTGGTACAACAAGGGGGCCGAGCAGGGCCATGCCGGGGCCATGTTTGCTCTGGGAACGCTTTACAAGGAAGGCAAGGGTGTTAAAAAGAATGACGCCGAGGTGCTCAAGTGGTATACCCGGGCGGCTGAGAAGGGCGACTCCCGAGTGATGTCCGAATTGGCCACCATGTATGACCAGGGTCGGGGGGTCGCCAAAAACCAGGTCCAGGCGGCCAAATGGTTTCTGGCCGCGGCCCGGAACGGCGACGTGCTGGCGCAGTTGAACGCCGGCCAGATGTACAGCCAAGGCGAGACGGTCAATCAGGACTACGCTCAGGCCGTCCAATGGTACCGCCTGGCCGCCGAGCAGGGCAACGCCCAGGCCCAGTATCAGCTGGGGCTGTTGCTGAGCCAGGAGCAGGGGGGCAGCCCTAATCCCGAAGAGGCCACAACCTGGTTGCAGAAGGCGGCTGAGCAGGGTAATGCCGAGGCCCAGAATAGCCTTGGTGTTATGTATGTCGAAGGAAACGGCGTCGATAAGTCGCCGGAGCAAGCGGTCCGGCTCTTCACTTTGGCCGCCCAGCAGGGCAACGCCTGGGCGCAGTATAACCTGGGCCGGAGTTATGCGGCCGGGGTCGGGGTAAAACAGTCGGACCGGGACGCCTTCGTTTGGCAGGAAAAAGCGGCCAAGCAGGGGCACGGGGAGGCCCAGTACGCCTTGGGGATGAGTTATGCCGCCGGTTTGGGCGTGGCTCGGGACGCCAAGGCCGCAGTCCTCTGGGTCGGCAAGGCGGCCGGCCAGGGGTTGGCCAAGGCCCGTTACCGGTTGGGGGTTTTTTACAGCACCGGCAAGGGCGTCGCCCAGGACTATGGTCAAGCCGTGAAGATGTGGGATGAAGCCGCCAAGGGTGGCGAAGACATGGCTCTTTTCCTGTTGGCCTATATGTATGAGACCGGTTCCGGGGTCAAGAAGGACCTGGAAAAGGCCAGGAAGCTTTATGATGCCGCCGCCGCTCAGGGCAATCTCCTTGCCAGCCGGCTGGCTAAGGTCTCGTCCCGATAGGCGAAGTAAAGTTTTGGAGTTTACTGCCGACCAGCCGTATGCGGCCGGGCGGTTTTTCGCGGCTGACCGCTTGGGCTTCGGCCAAGTTGTCGGTCGCGCTTTATTAATGAGGAGATCCTGTGAAAAAGAGAATTCTGGTAAAAACCCTGGGCTGCCTTCTCGCTGCCACCCTCCTGGTGACCGGTTGTTCTAAACCGGACGGTAAGGATGGGGCGGGCGCCGATGGTAAGCTTGAGTTGAAAAGCTTCACCGACCGGGTCAGTTATATGCTTGGCGCCGATATTGGTTCCTCTCTGCGGACGAGCAAGACCGAAGTTAATGTGGCCGTAGTCAGCCGTGGCCTGGCCGACAGTTATCAGGGCAAGCCGCTGCTGCTCAACGAGGCCGAGATTGCCAAGATCAAGGAAGAATTTACCCAGAAGCTGCAGAAGGATTACACGGAGCGGATCAAGGAATCGGCCGCCAAGAACAAGGCCGCCGGTGACGCCTTCCTGGCTGAGAACAAGAAGAAGCCGGGCGTGATGGTTACTGCCAGCGGCCTCCAGTATCAGGTGCTCAGTGAGGGCAAAGGGGCGAAGCCCGGACCAGAGGCCCAGGTCAAGGTTCATTACCGCGGCACCCTCTTGGACGGTAAGGAATTTGATAGCTCCTATAAACGCGGCGAGCCGGTGATCCTCAAGATGAGCGCGGTGATTCCCGGCTGGACCGAGGCGCTGAAGCTGATGAAGGTCGGCGGCAAGTACAAGCTCTTCGTGCCCTCCAATTTGGCCTATGGTGAGCGTGAGGTCGGGCAGGATATCGGCCCCAACTCCACCCTGATCTTTGAGGTTGAATTGCTGGGTATCGAGTAGGCAGGTTTTGATCCGGTTGCCGCGGTCTCATCCGGCTGGCGGCAACCGGATTTGGCTTTTTAGATCATCTTTTTGGCTTAAATTAACGTGGCTCGTTTTGTAGGAGCGGCCCGTGGCCGCGGTTGGCTCCTGATCGCGGCCATGGGCCGCTCCTGCAGTTCGCGCCTTCCCATCGCGGCGGTGTTTTCCGTGATCTTGCCCGGTGTGGCTTGCCGAACCAGGCCACCGTCCTTAACTTGCTAAAACTTTCCCTTTATTCCCAAGTGATTCACGATTTTTCAGGAGGTTGATTCAGTAATGGCAAATTCATGCAGCAGTAGTTCCTGCGCCAGCAAAAGCAAATCCTGCGGCAGCAACACCGACGCCCAGGCCACCATCGCCCAGCAGGATAACAACATCAAGCGTTCCCTCGGCAAGATCAAGCACAAGATCCTGGTGATGAGCGGCAAGGGCGGGGTGGGCAAGTCCACCGTCTCCACCAACCTGGCTCTGGGGCTGGCCCAGCGCGGTTACCAGGTCGGGCTGATGGACGTGGACCTGCACGGCCCCGACATCTGCCGGATGCTCAATCTCACCGACCGGTTGCAGGACACCGAGAAGAAGGACGGCCTGTTGCCGCCCATGCTTTACGGCGATAACCTCAAGGTCATCTCCCTGGAATACATGATGGAGAACCGCGACGATCCGATTATCTGGCGCGGACCCCTGAAGATCCAGGCGATCCGCCAGTTCATCGCCGACATTGCCTGGGGCGATTTGGACTTTCTGATCATCGACGCCCCGCCCGGCACCGGCGACGAGCCCTTGACCGTGGCCTCGACCATCAAAGACGCCAAGGCCCTGGTGGTCACCACCCCCCAGGAAATCGCCCTGGCCGATGTCAGGAAATCCTTGAACTTCTGCAAGCATGTCAAGATGGAGGTGCTGGGGCTGGTAGAGAACATGAGCGGCCTGGTCTGCCCCCATTGCAAAAACATCGTCGATGTCTTTAAGTCCGGCGGCGGCGCCCGGACGGCGGCCGATTTCAACGTGCCATTCCTGGGCGCCATCCCCATGGACCCGCAGGTGGTGCTGGGCGGTGACGCCGGTTTGCCCTATCTGGTTTCGGCCTCGGAGAGCCCGGCGGCCAAGGCTTTCGGGGCATTGATCGACCAGGTGGTGAAATCGGTCGGCAAGGTTTCACTCAAGGTCGTTCCGGTCGACTCCGGCTGCGGTTGTGCCGGCGGTAAATGCAACCCCGATACCTGCGACTGCTAAGAGCGGAGTTCATCATTGCGAGTACCCAAAGAGCTGGCACTATGTTCAGTCCTCCCTTGAGGGGGGATAAACTGCGCGAAGCAGATATTCGCAGACTTTGGTCTTTCCTTGGCGAGTTAGAGATTGCTTCTTCGCTGTGCTCCTCGCAATGACGAGCTTAGTCGAGAACCCGTCATTGCGAGGAATGAAATGACCGCGGCAATCTCCTCGCCGAGGCTTAGATTGCTGGCCAACCACCCATCCCCGAGAGGTCTGTAATGCTGATCAAATCCCTGACCGTCGGCAACATGTCGGTTTGCTGCTATGTCCTGGTCTGTGAGGAAACCAAGGAGGCGGTGGTTATCGACCCCGGTGGCGATGCCCCCAAGATCCTGGCCGAGCTAAAAAAGCTGGGGGCGACGCTGAAGAAGATCGTCAACACCCATGGCCATCCCGACCATGTCGCCGAGAATGCCAGCTTGAAGAAGTCCACCGGAGCGGCCATTGTCATGCATGTTGATGATGCCGCTTTCTTCGGCCAGCCCGAGGTGGTGCAATATTTCTCGGGGCTTGGATTGCCCTTCTCGCCACCCCCGGACCGGCTGGTCAAGGATGGCGAGACCATCAACTTCGGCAAGGAGAGCTTGACGGTCATCCATACCCCCGGCCATACCCCCGGCGGGATGTGCCTCTACTCCAAGCCCGAATTGTTCAGCGGCGACACCCTGTTTGTCGGCGGGGTAGGGCGCAGCGATTTTCCCGGCGGCGACGGGCGGCAGCTGTTCAAGGCCATCCGGGATAAACTGCTGACCCTGCCTAATGATACGAGGGTTTGGCCGGGACATGGGTATGGCGGGCAGTCTTCGACCATTGGTGAGGAGAAGCGGAGTAATCCTTTTTTGACTGATGATTCCTGGGCGAGGTGAGTTGGTGGTTGTGATTCGGGGACAGACCAAAGGTCAGTCCCCTTGGTTGGGCGTCTGTGCTGTAGGAGCTGGCCATGCCCGCGATCAGGAGTAAATCGTGGGCATGGCCAGCTCCTACAAGCTTGGCTTAATCCACGAAAAGAAGGGAACTGAATTTAAATTCTGTCTCCCTGGGATGGCAGGTACAGTTGCAGTGGTACAACTGTCAAACAGTAGTTCCGATCATGCTGAGCCTGTCGAAGCATGGCCCAAATTAGGAGAAGACATTGGCTTGGGCTGCCCTTCGACAGGCTCAGGGCGACCGATTTTACTGATTGGAATTTAATCCGTATCGTTCTCATACGTCGCATGGGAACGATGAACAAACCATCAAACAGCAATTCCGATCACCCTGAGCCTGTCGAATGGTCACTGGCAAACTGAAGTTGGGCCGCCCTTCGACAGGCTCAGGGCGAACGGAATGACTGATAGGATTTGCGCTGGGTTGGAGCGAATCTTCATACTCTTCAATTAATCAAACCTGGCTGGCTCACCAGCCCTGGAATAACAACTATGCGCGAGATTGTCCTCGGCACCGCCGGCCATGTGGACCACGGCAAGACCTCACTGGTCAAGGCCCTGACCGGCATCGACACCGACCGGCTGAAGGAAGAGAAGGCCCGGGGCATCACCATCGAGCTGGGCTTTGCCTATCTCGACCTGCCCTGCGGCCATCGGCTGGGGATCATCGACGTGCCGGGCCATGAGAAGTTCGTCCGCAACATGGTGGCCGGGGCAGCCGGGATTGATCTGGTCGCCTTCGTGGTCGCCGCCGACGAGGGGATTATGCCCCAGACCCGCGAGCACTTCGAGATCTGCCGTCTGCTTGGCGTCTCCCGTGGCCTGATCATCCTGACCAAGATCGACCTGGTCGACCCCGAGTGGCTGGAGCTGGTCAAGGACGAGGTGCGCCAGTATTTTCGCGAGACCTTCCTGGCTGAGGCGCCACTGGTCGGGGTTTCGGCGGTGACCGGGGCGGGGATCGAGGAGGTCAAGGCGGAGCTGAACCGGCTGGTTTCCACCTCCGCCTTTGCTGAGGCCTTCGGCCCTTTCCGGCTGCCGGTGGACCGGGTCTTCACCATCAAGGGTTTCGGGGCGGTGGTCACCGGCACCTCGATCTCCGGGCGGCTGACGGTGGGCGAGGAGGTCGTAGTCTATCCGGGCGGCCAGTCCGGCCGGGTGCGCGGCATCCAGGTCCACGCCGCCGATGTTGGCCTGGTCGAGGCCGGTAACCGCACCGCTGTCAACATCCAGGGGGTCGATAAGGAACTGATCAACCGGGGCGACGTGGTCGCCACTCCCGGCAGCCTTGCTCCCTCCTACATCATGGACGCCGAGTTCCTCTACATCTCTTCGGCCAATCGTAAATTGAAAAACCGCAGCCGGGTGCGGCTGCACTTAGGCACCGCCGAGGTCATGGGCCGGGTGGTGCTGCTTGACGACGACGAGTTGAGGCCGGGCGCTACCGCCAACGTTCAGCTGCTCTTCGAGGCGCCGGTCTGCGCCTGGCCGGGCGACCATTACGTGGTCCGCAGCTATTCGCCGGTTCATACCATCGGCGGCGGGGTGATTTACAACAGTTTAGCCGCCAAGAAGCGGCGGGGGAGGGCCAGCAACGGGGAAATCTTCCAACTTTACCGGGAAGGCGATCCCGAGGCCTTGATCCTGTTGCACGTGCGTGAGGCCGGGGTGGCGGGGCTCACCGCCGACGAGCTGGCGGTGCGGCTGGGGGTATTCGGTAAACGGCTCAAGAAACTCCTCGATCCGCCCGTATCCAGCCGCAAACTGGTGGTACTTGATCCCGATCGGCAGCGCTTTATCGAGGGTTCCGTCTATCTGGATTTGCAGGAGCGTTGCACCGCCATTCTGGCCGAGTATCACCGGGCCAATCCGTTGAAGGGCGGGATGTCGCGCGAGGAACTACGCAGCCGGTTGCGGGGCGGCGATGATGCCCGGCTCTTCTCCTTCCTTCTGGCCGAGCTGGTGCGCAAGGGCGCCGTTGCCCAGACCGAGGCGGAGGTGCGGCTGGCTGGGCACAAGGTGGCCATGGCCGCCGACACCGGTAAGTTGCGCCAGGAGATGTTGGCCTTTTACGCCGAGGCCGGGCTGACCGTGCCGACCATCAAGGAGGTGCTGGCCCGTTTCGGCAAGGGCCGCGAGGGGTTGGTCAAGGAACTGATCGAGGTGCTGGTCCGTGAGGGGTTGATCATCAAGATCAACGAGGAGCTTTATTTCCATGCAGCCGCCCTGGCTGAGCTTAAGGACAAGATTGTCACCCACATCCGGGCCAACAAGGGCATCGACGCCCAGGGTTTCAAAACCTTGACCGGCCTGTCGCGGAAGTTCTCAATCCCGCTCCTGGAGTATTTCGACAAGTGCAAGGTGACCCTGCGGGTTGGGGATCTGCGGGTGCTACGGGAACGGCAGGGGTAGTTCTAAAATTCCCTCCCCCTTGGCGGGGGAGGGTTAGGGTGAGGGGGAAGGTCGCTAGCAACTCGGCATCAGCATATTGCCACTTCACCCACCCCCAACCCCCTCCCGTCAAGGGAGGGGAGCTAATTGTGAAAACTTCATAGAGGCCTCGAAAAAAATCGCCAACGTTACTTGTAATATCGCGGGTCTGAAAACCGCCCAGATCAAGCGTTTAGAAAGATTGTCCACCCGCCGGGTGGCCCCGGACCTGATCGTCAGTCCCGAAGTGGCCCGCGAGATGGGTGAGCTGTCGCGGGAGATCGGCCGCCAGCTCGGCGTTTTCATCGACCGGAACGGGCGCCTCGAAATGGTGGTGGTCGGCGACCGCAAGCGCATCGAGATCCCGGCCCTGCCCCAGGTGCGCGGGGCCAGCGGCCGCCTCAAGGGCTGGCGCTGCGTCCACACCCATCTGGATGGCGAGGCGCTCTCCGAGGACGACCTCATGGATCTGCTCTTCCTGCGCCTCGACCTGATGGCCATGCTCAAGGTGGCCGACGATGGTCTGCCGGAGCGGCTCTACGCGGCCCATCTGGTGCCGGTGCCGGTGGAGGGCAAGAGCTGGCGGTTTTTGGAGCCGGTGGTGGTCAGCCAGCAGTCCCGCGATTGCCGGGAGATCATCGGCGATCTGGAAAACGAGTTCGTCAAGGCCCGCCCGGCCAAGGCGGTGGAGAACAAGGGCGATCGGGCCATTCTGATCAACGTCACCACTGATGCCCGCGCCCGGGCCCAGGACACCCTCGACGAACTGGCCGAACTGGCCGGCTCGGCCGGGGTGCAGGTCCTCGATCAGGTTCTCCAGCGCCGCGACCGGGTCAACCCCCGCTTCATCATGGGGCGCGGCAAGCTGGGTGAGATCATGCTCAAGGCCCTGGTCTTGAACGCCAATCTGCTGATCTTCGACCACGAGCTGAACCCCTCGCAGATCCGCTCGATCACCGACCATACCGAACTGCGGGTCATCGACCGCACCCAGCTGATTCTCGACATCTTCGCCCGGCGGGCCTTGAGCCGCGAGGGCAAACTCCAGGTGGAGATGGCCCAGCTCAAGTACCTGCTGCCCCGGCTGACCACCCGCGACGACGCCTTGTCGCGATTGACCGGCGGCATCGGCGCCCGTGGCCCCGGCGAGACCAGGTTGGAGATCGACCGGCGGCGCATCCAGGAGCGGCTCGAAAAGCTGGAAGAAAAGCTCAAGGCGGTCAGCCGCGAACGGCATCAGCGCAGGGAGCGCCGCCGCAAGCGGGATCTGCCGGTGATCTCTCTGGTCGGTTACACCAATGCCGGCAAATCCACCTTGCTCAATACCCTGACCGACAGCGCCATCATCGCCGAGGACAAGCTTTTCGCCACTTTGGACCCGACCAGCCGGAGGCTCCGCTTCCCCCAGGACTTGGAGGTGATCATCACCGATACCGTCGGTTTCATTCGCCATCTGCCCAAAGAGTTGCTCAAGGCCTTCAAGTCCACCCTGGAGGAGTTGTCCGAGGCGGATCTCCTGGTCCATGTGGTTGATGCCAGCAATCCGGCCTTCCGGGATCAGCTGAAAATTGTCGAAGATTTGCTCAACGATCTGGAACTTGCTAATATCCCCACACTGAGGCTCTTCAATAAGATTGACCGATTGGAGCCGGAGGAGGCGGTCAACTTGGCTCGCCAGTACGAAGGGGTGGTGATCAGCGCCTTGGATTCCGGGACCTTTGGCCCTTTTCTGGCCCGGGCCCAGCAGCTGATTCTCAAGAAAATTACGGTCGAGGCAAGGGAGCAACCCAGCGACGTTGACGATGAACAAGGAAGTTAAAAAACTCATATTTGCGCTGTTCCTGTCCCTGGCCGCTTTTTCCGGTTGGGCGGGCTCGGCGGCGGCCGTCGAGAAGGCGGTGGTCCGCGATCTGGTGGTGGCCAACTCCAGTCGCGACCTGCTCCTCTATTTCCAGGTGGGCGAGATCTTCCGGGACGACATGGAGGAGGGGGTGTTGAACGGCATACCCGCTTCCCTGACTTTTCTGGTCACCCTGCGCGAGCTGAAGAATGGCCGGCCGGGTCAACCCCTGGCCGAGTTGACTATTAACCATACCCTTTCCTATGACGCCCTGCGGGAGGCCTTCCGGCTTAATCTCTCCGAGGTCAAGGGGGTCCAGACCTGCACCAGTCTGGACAAGGCCCGGAAGATGCTCTCCGAGGTCAACGGCGCCCAGGTCGTCGGCTTGAACATCTTGCGACCCGGCGGGGAGTATGATCTGGGGGTCAAGGTCCGTCTGGAGGGCAAGTCTCTGCCCTTGTCCATCAACTACCTGGCGCCCTTCTGGCAGACCGGGGAGCACGAGAGCGACTGGTACCATGTCCAATTCAAATATTGATCAGGACTCCAGCCGGAACATCTTGCCCCGTGATCTCGAGAAGCGGCGGCGGATCTGGCTGGCCATTCTCTTCTGCCTCTTTGCCCTGCCGATCCTGACCCTTCTCGAATCGCGGGTCTTCAAGGTTGGGGCGATACCCTTCCCGGTCAGCGGCAACGTGCTGGTCTTCACGGTCATCAACATCAACGTCATGTTGCTATTGCTGATGGTCTTTCTGGTCCTGCGCAACGTGGTGCAGATGATCTTCGAGCGGCGCCAGAACTTCGTCGGCACCAAGCTGCGGACCAAGCTGGTGGTTTCTTTCGTTTCGCTTGCCCTGGTGCCCACCGGGTTGCTCTTTTCCGTCTCCCTGCAGTTCGTCTCCTCCAGCATGGACTACTGGTTCAATACCCGGGTCGAGCAGTCCCTCCAGGAATCGCTCAACATCGCCAAGGAGGTTTACGAAGACGCCCGGACCCAAGTGCGCACCAAGGGGTTGGTGATCGGCAAGCGGCTGGAATCGCGTTTCGACCAACCTCTGGTTGCCGTTGAGCTTGAGGCCTTCCTGTCCGATATTTCCGATAGCCACGAGCTGGCACTGGAACTGCTCTCCGACCAGCGGGTTTCGCTGGCCCAGGTTTCCGGCCCGAATTTCACCGAGAAACAGATCCCGGAGATTCCGCCCGAGATGCTCCGGCGGGTGTTGGAGGGGGAAAAGGATCTGGTGGTCATCCAGGCCATCGAGGGTGGGGAACTGGTCCGTTCCCTTACCCCGGTCGCCCTCGCGCCCAACGGCGGGCGCGATGTGCTGGTCACCACTTTGCTGTTGCCCCGGGAGCGGTTGCGCTCCATGGAGGTCATCTCCAGCGGCCTGGAGGGCTACCGGCAGCTGATGATCCTCAAGAAACCCCTGAAGACCAGTATCTTGGTGATGCTGTGGGTCGTCACCATGCTGATCATTTTCAGCGCGGTCTGGTTCGGTTTGTATGTGGCCCGGGGACTGACCGGACCCATTGCCAAGCTGGCCGAGGCCACCCGACGGGTCGCCGAGGGGGAGCTTGATTTCGTGCTGGAGAAGGAGTCCGGCGACGAGATGGGCACCCTGGTCGATTCCTTCAACCAGATGACCCGCGACCTCCAGACCGGCAAACGCGACCTGGTCGAGGTCAACCTGGCCCTGCAGGCCAGCTACCAGGAACTGGAGAAACGGCAGCGCTACACCGAGACCATCCTCCGTAACGTCGGGGCCGGGGTTATCTCCCTGGACGAGAAGGGGATGATCACCTCGATCAACCGCTTCGCCGAGGAGCTCTTGAAGATCGACAAGAGTCGCATGATCGGCCGCCACTACAAAGAGGTGCTGCGGCCCGACCACAAGGCCCTGCTGGACGGCTTTTTCCTGGAGCTGGTCCGCAGCGGCAAGGCCGTGGTCCAGCATCCGGTGCGGCTGACCCTGGGCGATGAGTCCTTCCTGCTGCGGGTCAAATTTACCCAGCTCAAGGATGAGCAGGGTAAAAGGCTCGGGGTGGTGCTAGTCTTCGACAACCTGACCGAACTGGAAAAAGCCCAGCGCATGGCGGCCTGGCGGGAAGTGGCCCGGCGCATCGCCCATGAGGTCAAGAATCCCCTGACCCCCATCCAGCTCTCGGCCCAGCGCTTGCGCAAGCGCTATCTGGAGCGGCTGGCCGACGACGGGGAGGTTTTCGACAACTGCACCCAGACCATCATAAACCAGGTCGATGAATTGAAAACGCTGGTCAGCGAGTTCTCCAGCTTTGCCCGGATGCCGGCGGTACGCAAAGCGCCCGGCGATCTTGGCGAGGTGGCCCGGGAGGTCTTACTCTTCTACCGTGAGGCCCATAAAAACGTGGAGTTCGAAGACCGCTTTGACCAGGCCGTACCCAGGTTCTCGTTCGACCGTGAACAGATCAAGCGGGTGCTGATTAACCTGCTGGACAATGCGGTGGCGGCGGTCGGTCCCGAGGGCGGGAAAATCGGCATGACGATCAGTTTCGATTCCGCCGAGAAGGCGGCCTTCCTGGAGGTCTGGGACAACGGGCCGGGGGTGCCGGAGGAAAATAAGCTGCGGCTCTTCGAGCCCTACTTCTCCACCAAGAAAACCGGGACCGGCCTGGGGCTGGCCATCGCCAGCACCATCGTCGCCGACCACGACGGCTATATCCGGATCCGCGACAACGAGCCGACCGGGGCGCGCTTCGTTATCGAGTTGCCGGTGGGTGGGGTGGTGAGGAGTTGAATTTAGAATTAAGAATGAAGAATTGCGAATTACGAATTCAGAATAGGGAAGGTTGCCAGGTTTGAGCTGTTCCACTCTTCAACCTTCAGCCTAAACACCTGGGAAATACAATGGCCAAAAAAATATTGATCATCGACGACGAATTGTCCATCCGCGACTCCCTGGCCGGGATCCTCTCCGACGAGGGGTTCTTGCCGGTCTGTGCTGAATCCGGCGAGGCGGGTCTGAAGGTCCTGGATGACG
Organism: Deltaproteobacteria bacterium; assembly: GCA_020056965.1. Classification (GTDB taxonomy): domain Bacteria; phylum Desulfobacterota; class Desulfobulbia; order Desulfobulbales; family JAGXFP01; genus JAGVGT01. The sequence goes on along the minus strand of JAGVGT010000033.1, from coordinate 21,656 downwards.
AGGGTATCGATTTGGTCCTGCTCGACATCTGGATGCCGGGGATGGACGGCTTGGAGGTGTTGGCCGAGATCAAGCGGCGCAACCCTGGATTGCCGGTGATCATGATCTCCGGCCATGGCAGCGTCGAGACGGCGGTCAAGGCCACCAAGTTGGGGGCCTTTGATTTCATCGAAAAGCCGCCTTCCTACGACAAGATTGTCCTGGCGGTCAACAACGGCTTGCAGATGCGGCGGCTGGCCGAGGAAAACGAAATCCTCCGCGCCAAGAGCGGCAAACAGCAGGGGTTGACCGGCCGTTCTCCCCTAATCGAGGAGTTGCGCCGGCAGATCGAGCGGGTGGCGCCCACCTCGGCCTGGGTGCTGATCCGCGGTGAACACGGCACCGGCAAGGAAGTGGTGGCCCAGACCATCCACCGCCTGTCGGCCGCCGCCGAACAGCCGATGATCGAGTTGAACTGTGCCGCCATCCCCGAGGAATTGATCGAAAGCGAACTGTTCGGCCATGAGAAGGGTTCCTTCACCGGCGCCAATGTCAGCCGGCGCGGCAAGTTTGACCAGGCCGACGGCGGGGTGCTTTTTCTTGACGAGATCGGCGACATGAGCCTGAAGACCCAGGCCAAGATTCTCCGCATTCTCCAGGAGCAGAAATTTGAACGGGTGGGTGGTTCCAAGACCATCTCGGTCGAGGTCCGGGTGCTGGCCGCCACCAACAAGAACTTGGAGGAGGAGATCGAGCGGGGCAACTTCCGGGCCGATCTCTACTATCGCCTCAACGTGGTGCCGATCATGCTGCCGCCCTTGCGGGAACGGCGCGAGGACATCCCGCTGCTGGTCGAGGATTTTCTGCGGGAGATGGCCAGAAAAGGTTTGGGCGAGAAACAGTTCGATGAGTCCGGCCTGGCGGCCCTGATGGCCCACGATTGGCCGGGCAACATCCGCGAGCTTCGCAACCTGGTGGAGCGGGCGGTGATCATGTCGCCCGGGATGAAGATCACCGGCGCCGACCTGGCCCTCCTGCTACCGGTTGGGGGCCGGCGCGTGGTAGCAACGGCAACCGCGGCGACCGGGATGGAAACCGCCCTGGTCGAGCCTTACGGGGTTGGTAATTTCAAGGAGGCCCGGCGGCTCTTCGAGCGGGAGTACCTGCAGGCCCGCTTGCGGGAGAATGACGGCAACATCAGCCAGACTGCCGAGACCATCGGGCTGGAGCGCAGCCATCTGCACAAGAAATTGAAGGCGCTGGAGATCGAATCGGAATGAACATCCCCAATCAGAAGGAACTGGAACAGGAGATCGGCGACTATCTCTCCCGCAAGTATGGGGGGCAGGTCAAGATCATTTCGGCCGGGTTGATCCCCGAGCCGGTCAAGGTCGAAAAACCGGGCGACGAAACGGTGGTCCCGGCTGATGATCCGGTCTTCAACTTCCGGCTCCGGCCCGAGGAACTGATTGGCTATCTCGACGAGTATGTGATCCGCCAGGATGAGGCCAAGGCGGTGCTGGCCACCAAGATCTGCACCCACTTCAACCGGATCGGCTACGCCATGCAGCACGGCGGCCTCGACCGGCGCGGGGTTGGGCAGGTGAAAGGCAATGTCCTCTTGATCGGCCCCACCGGGGTCGGCAAGACTTTTTTGATCAAGCTGATCGCCCGCAAACTCGGGGTGCCCTTCGTCAAGGGTGATGCCACCAAGTTCAGTGAGACCGGCTACGTGGGCGGCGATGTCGAGGACCTGGTCCGCGATCTGGTCCGGCAGGCCGACGGCGATATCGCCAAGGCCCAGTACGGGATCATCTATCTCGATGAGATCGACAAGATTGCCGCCAGCCCCAACCGGATCGGCCACGACGTCTCCCGGAGCGGGGTGCAGCGGGCGCTGTTGAAACCGATGGAGGAGACCGAGGTTGATCTAAAGGTTGGCCACGATCCCGTTTCACAGCTGGAGGCGGTGGAGTATTACCGGACCCACGGCAAGCGCGAGAAGAAGACGGTCAACACCAAGAACATCCTTTTCATTATGAGCGGCGCCTTTACCGGTCTGGAGGAGATTGTCCGCAAAAGGACCGGCCGCCAATCCATCGGCTTCGAGAGCACGGTCGGTTCGCGCCAGGCCGATACCCGTTATCTGAAGCAGACCCGGGCCGAGGACCTGATCGAGTTCGGCTTCGAGAGCGAGTTTGTCGGCCGGCTGCCGGTGGTGGCGGTACTCGACGAGCTTTCCGAAGACGATCTGTATCAGGTGCTGCTGAATCCCAACAACGGGGTGGTCCTCGGCAAGAAGCAGGATTTTCGGGCCTATGGCATCAAGCTGGCTTTCGAGGATGCGGCCCTGCGCGAGGTGGCTGTGCTGGCGGCCCGGGAAAGGACCGGGGCGCGGGGGCTGCTCAGTGTCATGGAAAAGGTCATGCTGCCCTTCGAGAAGTCGCTGCCCTCGCGGGAAGGCAATTTCCTGGTGGTTTCCCGCGCGATGGTGCTGGCGCCTCAGGTCGAGTTGGAAAAGTTCCTCGCTGACCCCGAACAGCTCCAAACGCACCGGGAGCGCTACCAGGTCAAGGCTGGTGAGGAATTGGCCCGGCTGGAGGAGTTTTTCAAACTCTCCGGGGCTGACTGTTTCCGGCGGCGCGAGGTCTCCGGCTCACCGGAGCGGCTGCGGATCCTGGCCCGGCTCTGCCAGAACGAAAACCTCGATTCCCACGAGGGTTGCGAGTTCATCTGCGAACTGGTCGGCCAGATTTGGGAGAGCGAAGGGGAGTTAAGCAACGACGAAATCTTGATTAGCTTTACCGAGGCGGCCATCGACCGGATCCTTTCCCGCTTTCCCCGCAATCGCAAGGCGGTGCGGGCGATTTGCGAGCAGGTGGTCAAAAGCTGCGACTATGGCCTGCGCTTGTTGGCCCAAAAGAAGGACATCCATAAGATTGAAATTACCGCCGAAGCCATCGATAACCCGGAAAAGTTCATCAACGAACTGGTGGAAAAGAGCTTTTTGGTGTAAGAATTCTTCAGCCTGGTAGGGCGCTTCAGGTAGGGCGCTTTCGCCGAAAGCGCCTCGGACGGCTCGGCGAGCCGTCCCTGCCTCATTCAGACTTCAACCTCTTATAAGGAGATTATTATGATGTTCCCCGAATATCGTCCCCGGCGCATGCGGCAGAACCCGGTCTTCCGCGCCCTGGTCCGCGAGACCACTCTCTCTGCCGACCATCTGATTTACCCGCTCTTCGTCAAGGGCGGCAAGAAGGTCAAGGAGGAGATCTCCTCCATGCCCGGGGTGTTCCGCATTTCCGTGGATATGCTGGCCGCCGAGGCCAAGGAGTGCATGGAACTGGGGATCAACAGCGTCATCCTCTTCGGGCTGCCCGATAAGAAGGACCCGATGGGCTCCCAGGCCCACGCCAAGGACGGCATCATCCAGCGCGCCGTCCGCGAGTTGAAGAACAAGGCGCCAGGGATGAACGTCATCACCGATGTCTGTCTCTGCGAGTACACCGACCACGGCCACTGCGGGGTGATCATCAATAAGCAGGTCGATAACGACTCCACCCTGGAGATCCTGGCCAAGACTGCCCTCTCGCACGTGGAGGCCGGCGCCGACATGGTCGCCCCTTCCGACATGATGGACGGGCGGGTCGCCGAGATCCGCGGCATCCTTGACGAGAACAACCATCATAACATCCCGATCATGTCCTATGCGGTCAAGTATGCCTCTGCCTTCTACGGCCCCTTCCGGGAGGCGGCCGATGGCGCGCCCCAGTTCGGCGACCGTTGCGGCTACCAGATGGACCCGGCCAATGTCCGTGAGGCCTTTCGCGAGGCGACCCTGGACCTGGAGGAGGGCGCCGATATTCTGATGGTCAAGCCGGCGGTGGCCTATCTCGACATCATCAGCAAGCTGCGCGACGAGTTCGATCTGCCGATTGCCGCCTACCATGTCAGCGGCGAGTACGCGATGATCAAGGCCGCCGCCGCCAATGGCTGGATCGATGGCGACAAGGTGATGCATGAGACCCTGCTCTCGATCCGCCGCGCCGGGGCGGACATTATTCTTACGTACAGCGCCAAGGACTGTGCCCGCTATCTGCGGGGGCTGTGCAGCTAAAATTTTAGTAAGGCACTAAAAAAAGGCCGGTTCCCATTAGGGGGCCGGCCTTTTTTTGTCTTTAATTCGGTAATCATGGGGGCGGTGGTATTACCCCCATGATATAGGACCCATAGGTCCCATAGGTCCCATAGGTCCCATAGGTCCTATGGGTCCTATACTCTTAATCCCCGCTCACCACTCGTAATCATCCGGAATCGGGAACTCCGCATAGGGATCGTTGGGATCCTTTTCCTGGGGAACATTCAAAACCAGCAAGGCCTCCGGGCGGCGCTCCCGGATTTTCCCGGCGGTTTCGGCCGGGACGATCTCATATTTATCCTCTATTTTGACAATCCCCAAGGCGCCTTTGCTCAGTTGGTCGATGAGCGCTTTCGGGAGGTGGAGCTTCTTGATTTTGTTGGCGTCGGCAAAGTGAAAGGCGATCTCGCCCTTGCCGGGGTTCACCCTGTTGCTGATGGCCAGTTGCTTGATCTGGGCATAGGTTTCCTTTTCCCGGGCGGCTTGATCGCGTTGGGCATTACTTTGCCGGGCCTGTTCCCTCTTTTGTTGCAGGGCCAACTCCACCGACCGGTCGACCGGAGCCGCGGTTTGACTGCGGCGTTGTTCTTTCTGCATTTTGTGCTGATCAATATTTATCTTCTTAACCTGCTTCTTGTTGACCAGGCCAGCCTTGATAAATTGGTCCTGAAAGGGATTGCCCATCTGTTCTCCAGCATCCGTAATAGGGAAGGGGGATGTTGCTCGCGGTCATTCTAATTGTGGAAACCATAATATGATAATCGCCTCAAGGTTACCAGCATTACCGGCGGGCGCAGGGAAGAGGAGCGGTTAGCGGGAAAGGAAAAGGCGGGATGCGAAAGAAAACGGCCGGGAGAAAATACTGCTAATGGAACAGTTCTCTGAGTTTCCCCATTAGCCAGGGCCTTTGCGGGGAGCTGTCGGCTGCGGAAGAGATGATTCGCACCGAGATGGCCTTGGCGTCATTCCAGGGCCACCAGGCGGCAATTAGCAAGGAGCCGACCGCCGGGGCGGAGGTGAAGAGCAACTGGTTGTCCCTGAGATCGAGGAAATGGCCGGCGCCATTTTGGATGGCCATGGGGGCATCGCGGATACTCTTGCGGTCCCAGAGATGGACAAAGTGGGACTCCAGAGCCAGCCGGACCTCGGCTTGCTTCTCTGCCTGGAACTCGGACAGCAAGGCCCCGAACCGGTCGTCCCATCTCCAGGTCAACACCCCGCTCAAATCATTCAGCAGTCCCCCGCAGACCATTTCCAGTTCGGATTGATTGAGTTGCATTTGTTCCTCCCGTGAACATGACAACTCTAGTTGTGTATCATGTATTCGCCCCTGGATGCGACATAAATTATCATCCCCCTCCCGTCGACCGCACGTCTCGCTTGCTCTGGGAATCGCTTTGGGAGAGCATTCTGTGGACACTACCGCAATCTGATTAGGAATTTTGCATTTCAGTTTTATGATGAGATATTATTTACTGATTTTGTGGAAGTGCAAAAGGCTGAAATTTGGTATGGCTATCCCTGGCGGCATGGATGTTGCTTTGCTATCCGGTAAATGTCCTTGGTAGGGCCGCATCTATAAATATCGATGCGGAAGTTTTAGGCGAAGCGGCTTGGCCGGATAATCGGGAAAGGAGTTGCCCATGACCATGAGTGACAGCGGACCAGAAATGGCCGGTACCAAGCGGGCCGATGATGCCCTGGTGATCTCCAGTCGGATTCTGATTATCGACGATGAGGAGAGTCTGCGGCTGACCTTCAAGATGTTCCTCAGCCGCGAAGGTTACGGCCCGGTCGAAGTGGCGGCGACCTACGAAGAGGCCCTGCAATTTATTGCCCGGCAGGAATTTGACCTGATCATCAGCGATATCGTGCTGGAGGGTAATTCCGGTATCGATATTCTCCGGCAGGTCAAGGAGTCCGGCCTCACCTGCCCGATGGTCATGGTCACCGGTTATCCCAATATTGAATCGGCCGCCGAGGCCGTGCGCCTCGGGGCCTTCGACTATATCGCCAAGCCGGTCAAGAAGGAGGGGTTGCTGCGCACCGCCAGGATGGCCCTGCAACAGCACGCCCTCTGGAAGGAACGGTCCCGCCTGCTCGACGAACAGCAGCGCTACCGGCGCTACCTGGAGACCATCTTCCGCAGTGTCAGCGATGCCATCATTACCCTGGATCAGGATCTGCGGGTGGTGGATATGAACGATACCGCCCGGAAATGGGCCAAGAACATGCCCGAGATCAAGGTGGGGGCCCCGGTTTCGGTTCTGCCCGGCAGTTGTGGGGAGGCCTGTGCCCGGGATGCCGCCCGGGTGGTGAACGAGAAGGTGGAGGTGCACGAGCACCGGGTGGAGTGCGATTTCAACGGGCTGGGGGCGCGGGTGCTGCAGATCAACGCGGCCCCTCTGGAGGACCGTCACGACAAGTTTCAAGGCGTGGTGCTGTTGATCCGCGATGTTACCCAGATGGAGAATCTGGTGAACCGGGGGCGGCGTTCCCGTTTCCACCGGTTGATCGGGGTCAGCCCGGCCATGCAGACCGTCTATACCATGATCGAACATGTGGGGCAGGTCGATACCGCCGTGCTGATCACCGGCGAATCCGGGACCGGCAAGGAATTGGTGGCCGAGGCCCTGCACGCCGAGAGTGGCCGCAAGGAGATGCCCCTGATCAAGGTCGATTGCACCGCCATTGCCGAGGATCTTCTGGAGAGCGAACTGTTCGGCCATCGCAAGGGTTCCTTCACCGGCGCCGACCGCGACCGGGAAGGGCGGATCCTCCAGGCCGATTGCGGCACCCTTTTCCTCGACGAGATCGGCGATATCTCCTCCCGCATGCAACTGCGGCTCCTTCGCTTTCTGCAGGAAAAAACCTTCCACCCGGTGGGGCAGGATCGCCCGGTCAAGGTGGATGTGCGGGTGATCGCCGCCACCAATGCCGATCTGAAGCGCAAGGTTAACCAGGGCGATTTTCGCGAGGACCTCTATTTCCGGCTGCGGGTGGTGGATATTATCCTGCCGCCCCTGCGGGAGAGGGAAGGGGATCTGGAACTGCTGGCGGCCCATTTTGTCGAACGCTTCAGCAAGCGCATCGGCCTGGGGGTGACCGGCCTTTCCGACCAGGCCCTGGCGGTGCTGCGCGATTATGCCTGGCCCGGTAACGTCCGTGAGTTGGAGCATGTCATTGAGCGGGCCTGCGTTCTTTGCCAGGGCGCCACCATCACCACCGAGCATCTGCCCCGGGAGGTCTTCCAGTTCGAGGCCGGCGATCTGTCCGCCCGATTCCAACCCGGGGCAGAGTCCGGCCTGGCCCGGGTTGGTGGGAATTATTTCCCCCACCTCGAAAGCCCCATCATCGCTGGCGAGGCGGAAGAGGCCCGGATTGTCAGAATCCTCAGGCAGACCGCCGGCAATAAGGCCATGGCCGCCCGCCTCCTGGGTTTTGATCGCAGCACCCTCTATCGCAAGATGCGCGGTTACAATATCGAAGTTGCCTTGTCCTGATTCCGGTTGCCCCCAGCCTCTGGCGGTCATTGCCCCGGCCCGGTTGCCCGTTTCTCTGAGCAATCGGGCCGGTCCTGTTTTTTCTGACCTGTCTGTCCAGTCTCTCCGCCTTAGTATCTTCTTGGTGATTCCTCGCTGGTTCCTTTCCCCTGGCTGTCTTAATGGCACCTGTTGCATTGTTCTGTCCTGACGCTACACCTTGCCACACTATTGCTGCAACAGTCACGACAACTGTGTAGTGGCAACCTGTTGCACTCTGTTGCAAATCGTTGGGGTGGCCGGATGATTGCCCATATTCCCGGGTGCTATTGTGGTAAGTTGAATTTTTAATATCTAACGATATTAGATAGATGATACGTAAGCATGTGTTCGTTCTCTGGCTGTTCAAGCGTTTTCGCCATTCTGGCACAGCCTGTGCAAAACAGGTTAAACAACAACAAAGATTACGGTAAAGCAATCAACCGATGGAGGCAGGAGATGAAAACTACAGTCAGTGACGGACGCGACAAGGGAATTAGTAAGATCGATCAGCAGTCTCTTTTTGACCTTCAGGATGGTGTAGTCCAGGCCGCCATGGTGGTGGTGACCCTGGTTGCCGCCCTGATCGGAGTCTGGGGTGTCCTCTCCCTGTGCAGTGGAATCGCTCTGGGCGGGGGGGTGGTGGAGATGGGTCGGAACTGGCTGGCTGCGGTCGGCTTCTAAGCGGCGGAACTTATAAAATTCAACCAGGAGAAGGATTATGAACGCAAACACCTCAACCGCCAAGGGGACAGCCCTGGCTCTGAAAGTCATGCTGGGCGCGGCCGGCGCCATTGGTCTCTGGGTAGTCGCGGCCATGACCTTCGCCCTGGCCAAGGTCGATTGGCAGGTCAGCGAAATGGCCCGGCAGTACCTGGTTTCCATTGGTCTGATTCAGGACTTCGAGACCATGGTCGACTTCTATACCCACATCAAGGGCGTCGAGTATATCATCTGTCTGGCCTTCCTGGGCTCTTTCCCTGCCTACTTCAAATACCTAAACCGGGCCAAGACGGTCAGCGTCAAGTAAGCCGCTCTGACGCTCCATCTTGCTCCGCCCATGCCCCGGCTTTTGCCGGGGCTTTTTTGTGCCACCGGGAGGGGCTGGGGTGGGGGATTGCCTTTTCAGCCGGGACTGGCCCGCTTTCTGCATCTGTAATCAACGAGGGGATTTTTCCCGGAGTTGACTCCAGCCAACGAGGAGCGCCATGACCGCATATACCCGTAACTTTCTTCTGCTCATGCTGCTGGCCGTGGTTGGCCTGGTGCTCTACAATGTGATCGCCTTTGAGACTCGCCCGCCCAGCCTGGGCTACAGCGAGTTTTTGGCCCGGGTTGACCAGGGCGAAATCAGGGCGGTGCATCTCAAGGGCGGCGAGATCAGCGGGGTTGATAGTAGCGGGCAACCTTTCTCTTCCTTTGCCCCCGAGGTTCCTGCCCTGTTGCCTCGGCTGGCTGCAAAGCAGGTCGAGATCACCGCCGCCCCGGGGCGCTCCGGGACGGGCGGGGTGGCCTCGTTTCTGCCCTGGGTGATTCTCCTGGGTTCCTGGCTGTTTCTGCTGTTCTTCCAGCGCAAGGGCGGCGGCGGTAACTCCGGCTTTGCCAAGAGCAAGGCCCTGGCGGTTTCCCCGCGCGGCCCGAAGGTGACCTTTGCCGATGTGGCCGGCATCGACGAGGCCAAGGAGGAACTGGCCGAGATCATCGCCTTCCTGCGCGATTCCAAGAAGTTCACCAGCCTGGGCGGCCGTCTGCCCCGCGGCGTGTTGCTGCAGGGGCCGCCCGGTACCGGCAAAACCCTTTTGGCCAAGGCCATTGCCGGCGAGGCCGGGGTGCCGTTCTTTTCGATCAGCGGCTCTGATTTTGTGGAGATGTTTGTCGGGGTGGGGGCTTCGCGGGTGCGAGACCTCTTCCGGCAGGCCAAGAAGAGTGCCCCCTGCATTATCTTTATCGACGAGATCGATGCGGTGGGCGGCCATCGGGCCGCCGGTTCGGCCGCCGGCGGTCAGGACGAGCGCCAGCAGACCTTGAATGCCCTGCTGGTCGAGATGGACGGCTTTCAGTCCAATGAAACCGTGGTCCTGGTGGCGGCCACCAACCGCCCCGACATCCTCGACCCGGCCCTGCTGCGGCCGGGCCGTTTCGACCGGCAGGTGACGATCATGCCGCCCGATATCAAGGGGCGTCTGCAGATTCTCGAGGTCTACGGCCGCAAGCTGGTCATGGCCGGGCAGGTCCGGCTCCAGGAGGTCGCCGCCACCACCCCCGGCTTCACAGGCGCGGAACTGGCCAATCTGATGAACGAATCGGCCCTGCTGGCCGCCCGTACCGGTAAAGCGGCGGTGGAACTGGCCGATATCGAGGAGGCCAAGGACAAGATCATGATGGGCACCGAACACAAGGGGCTGATCCTCAGTGCCGATGAGCGGCGCACCACCGCCTACCATGAGGCCGGTCACGCCATCCTGGCCTGGCTGCTGCCGGGCACCGACCCCCTGCATAAGATCACCATTATTCCCCGGGGCCGCGCCCTGGGCATGACCCAGCAGGTGGCCTTGAATGATCGCCACTCCTATTCCAAGGAGTATCTGACCAACCGCATCAAGATCATGCTGGGGGGGCGGACGGCCGAAGAGATCGTCTTCAATCAGTTCACTACCGGCGCCAGCAATGATCTGCAGGCCGCCACCGATCTGGCCACCCGGATGGTTACCGAATTGGGGATGAGCGAACATCTGGGGCCGCGGGCCTATACCCGTGGCGATGAAGGGTTCCTGGGCGGCGGGCGCGAGCGGCTGCTGTACGGGGAAGAGACCGCCCGGGCCATCGATGCCGAGATCAACCTGCTGATTGAAAGCTGCTACCAGGAGGCGATGATCATCCTGGAAGGCAAGGCGGAACACCTGCACCGGCTGGCCGCCCTGCTCCTGGAACAGGAGACCATCGATGGCCGGATGGTCGATCTTCTGATGGCTGGTCAGCCTGAGGCAATCGGTCCGCTGGGTTAAAAGTGTGGCGGATGTGTGGCATGCCACACTTCTGCCGCCACACATCTGTTGCATGCCACACATCTGCAGTTTCCCGCTTGTTCTGGCCACGTTCCCCGGTGAAAAAAAATCCACCCGTCCAGACCGGGTCGGTTGCGTCCGCCCCCGACTTGCATCTTGGCCCGGAGGCGCGCCGGGTTTGTCACGGAGGGCGGCGTCCGGCTGCTGGCATCATATCTGCAATGAGTCGAGTAAATTGTGGCCCCGGGGTAGGTGGGCGGGGCGAAATCGGCGACAGCAAGACAATGAAAGGGAGAGGAGCAGCCATGGGATTGTCACGGGTAAAAAGTTTCATGATTTTGATCGGGTCGCTGGGTTTTCTGGCCGGGGCCGGCAACGGCCTGGCTGAAACCGGCCCCGACACGGTGGTGCTGGACAGTCTGGCCGAGTTCTATGAGCCGGTGCAGTTCAACCATGCCGTGCATGTCGATTTGGCCGAAGGCAAATGCGCCAAGTGCCATCACCATACCACTGGGGCCGCCCCCCTGGAGCCCCGCTGTCTGGAGTGCCACAAGGGCGGGAGCGATGGCGGCGTCTATGCCTGCCGGGACTGTCATCCGCTCAAGCGGTTCGAGGCCGATTACCTGGCCGCGCTCGATGGTGATCGCCAGCGCTTTCATCTCGACAAGCCGGGTCTGAAGGGCGCCCTGCACCGCAACTGTTTGACCTGTCATGTGGAAAACGGCGGGCCGGCCGGGTGCCAGGACTGCCACGCCCGGAACGCCAAGGGGGACGCCCTTTTTCGGGCCGATATCGTAGCCCCGCCGCCGGGCCAGCCCACCGGCGGACATTGATGGAACTAAATTCCGGATCATTGCGGCTTAATTAACAGGAGAGGAAAGAGATGAAGAATTTTAACCGCAGAAATTTTCTGAAAGGCGGGCTGGCCACCGGATTGGCGGCGGCCGCGACGGGCGCGCCAAAACCGGCGGCGGCCAGCGGCACTTTCGGTGGCTACCCGAACAGCATGGGGGTGCTGGTGGATTTCACCCGCTGCGTGGGGTGCCGGAGTTGTGAGGCGGCCTGCAACAAAGAGCAGGGGCTGCCGGCCCCGGACAAGCCCTTCGACGACCTGTCGGTCTTTGAGGAGCGCGAAAACGGTCAGCAGCGGAGGACCAGCGAAAGGGCCTATACCGTGGTCAACCGTTACGATCAGACCGACCGCAAGAGCGGCCCGGTCTTCCGCAAGTTCCAGTGCAACCACTGCAACGAACCGGCCTGTCTGACCTCCTGTTTCGTCAACGCTTACACCAAGACCCCCGAAGGGGCGGTGGCCTACAACTCCAAGGTCTGCGTGGGTTGCCGGACCTGCATGGTCGCCTGTCCCTTTTATGTCCCGGCCTACAGCTACTCCAGCGTCATTAATCCGGTGGTCAAGAAATGTGTGATGTGCTACGACACCCGGTTAAAATTCGGCCGGCCGCCGGCCTGCGTCGAGGCCTGCCCCCAGGAGGTCATGACCTTCGGTCATCGCGATGACCTGATCAATCTCGGCCATGAGCGGATCCGCAACAATCCCGACAAGTATGTCGATCACATCTACGGAGAAAAGGAAGTGGGCGGCACCGCCTGGATGTACATGTCGGATGTGCCCTTCGAGCAGCTCGGGTTCAACACCAACCTGGGCAACGAACCGATCATTTCCTACGTCAAGGATTTCCTGACCATCGTGCCGATGGTGTTGACCATCTGGCCGGCCCTGTTCACCGGGTTCTACCTGCTGGCCAACCGTAAAAAGGCTGGGGTCGGCGCGGAAAAACCGGAGCCGAAGCAGGAGGAGAAAAAGTCATGAATAAATTGATCAAGCAAGGATTTGCGCCGGTAAACTCCCACTTCAAGGCGGATGGCCGGACCCGCTGGAGCGTCAAGGAAAAGCTCTTTCTGGGCCTTACCCCCGGCGAGTATCTGGCCCAGGCCCTGCGCAACCCCTTCAACTGGCTGCTGGTGGTGATCTACGCGGTGGGCCTGCCCATTCTCTTCGGCCGCTTTATCTTCGGCCTGGGCTGGGTCACCCACAGTTCCTACGATTATCCCTGGGGTCTCTTTCTGGGTTGGGGGCTCTTTACCATGGTGCCCCTGTCGGCCTCGGGCTTCATGATGGGGACCACCGTCGAATTGTTCGGGCGCGATGACTTCAAGCCCATCGAACGGCTGGGGCTGCTGAACGGCCTGCTCGGGTATCTGTTCGCGGTGGTCTTCCTGCAGGTCGATCTGGGCCAGCCCTGGCGGTTGATCTACCCGATGTTCGTCTCCCTGGGACCGGCGGCGGTGCTGTTCCTGGTGGCCTGGCATGTCGCGACCTATCTCTCCTGCCAGGTTGCCGAACTGGTGCCGGCCTTCGCCGAGTGGATGGGGATGCCCCGGACCAAGAAGTTCGTCAAGAGCCTGGTCCTGGGGCTGACCGTGGCCGGGATCATCCTCTCGACCCTGCACCAGGGGGCGCTGGGCGCCCTCTTTACCTATGCCCCCGGCAAGGTCCATCCCCTCTGGTATTCGGCGCCCTTTCAGTGGTTTCACTTCATCTGCTCGGCGATTTTTGCCGGGCTCTCCATGTTGATCGTGGTCAGTACCATCACCAAATGGTCGATGCGCTGGCGTTGCGACGATAAGTTCCTCGACAATCTCGACCGGCTGACCCTGGGCATTGCCAAAGGGGCTGCTCTGGCCCTCATAACCTATCTGGTCATCAAGGTCATCGCCATCGCCCACGATGGCGACTGGCGCTATCTGGTGACCGGCTGGGGCCAGTGGTTCATTCTGGAGATCACGGTCGGGGTGCTGGCGCCCCTGGTCCTCTTCACCATGGCGATTCGCCACCAATCGGCGCAGCTGGCCCGGGTGGCGGCCTTCATCGCGGTCTTCGGCATTGCCTTGAATCGCCTGAATACCGCCCTGATCGCCTTCAACTGGAATCTGTACCGGGAGATCCCGCACTGGCGGGAGGTGGTGATCGTCATCACGGTCTACTCGACCTACCTGGTGGTTTATCGGGCCGTGCTGGCCCGGATGCCGATCCTCTTCCGCTGGAAGGAGTAAGGCGCCGCCGGCCATTTTGCCCCCAAGTTGGGGGTGACGGTCGGATATGATTACCCCCGTCCGATCGCCCCGCCTTGGGGCGGCCGGGAGAGGGATCCGTCAAGGGACGCGCATGACGCTGAAAAAACCTCTGGTCATCACCCTTAGCCTGACTTTGCTTCTCCTGGTGCTCCTGCTCGCCCTCGGGATCATGCAGCAGATGGGTCTGCGTCATCGCCAGCAGGTGGTGGCGGAGAGCGAAAAGGTCCTCTTCCAGTACGCCATCATCCGCGAGCATCTGATCGAATCGATCCTGGCCGGTCAGACCGCGAATCTGGCCGGGCTGGCCGGCGAGATGGAGTCCTTCCGGCAGAATCTGACCACCTTGGTGGCCCGGGCCGACCTGCCCGCCGAATCCCAGCTGACCTTCCTGAACCAAGTCGATCTCTCGGGGATTATCCTGCTGCTCCGGGAAACCCGCGGGGGGGCGGCCGATGCCGATAAACTGCGCCAGCTCCAGCGGGAGACCCGGCTCCTCGGGGAAAGGTTGCTGCTTTTTGATCGATTGGTCAGCGGCCAGGCCCAGCGTAATCTGGTGGGTGTCCAGGCCGTGGTCATCGGGGTGCTGGCCTTGGTGGTGGGCGGCCTGCTGGGCGCGATGCTGCTCTTCTACCGGCGTCTGGATCTGGGGAAACCGGTCAACCCGCTCGTTCCGCCCGATCTCTTCCGGGCCTCGCAACTTTCCGCCCTGGGCGAGCTGGCCGGTGAGGTGGCCCATGAGATCAACGATCTGAGCAACGGGATGATCAATTACGCGCAGCTATTGTCCGACGAGTTGGCCGAGTGCGGGGACCGGCCGGAGGCGGAGAAGATGCTTGGGAAGATCATCGGGGCCGGGGAGCGGATCGGCGCGATCTCCGGGGAGATTCTTGCCTGTAGCGAGAGTCGGGAGCAAGGTCGGCAGCCCACCGATCTGAGTCGGGTGGTCAGCGATGTTCTCTCTCTGTTAAAAAGCCGCTTTCGCGGGCAAGGCATCGTGGTCAACCGCGATCTGCCCGACCATCTGCCGGTCGTTCCCGGCAACCGCCGCCAGTTGCGCCAGCTCTTTCTCAATCTGCTGCTGAACGCCCAGCAGGCCCTCGAACGCCGCTTTCCCGGCCCGGAGGGGGAAAAACGTTTGGAGATCGGGGCGAGTTTATTCCAGGATGGTAATTCGGAATGGTTGCGGACGGTAATCAGCGATTACGGCTGCGGGATGACCCCGGAGATGGTTAAGCAGGTCTTCGACCCGGATTTCACCACCCGGAGTCCCGGTACAGGCAACGGTCTGGGCCTGCCGGTTTGCCGGGAGATTGTCCGGGAGCACGGCGGCCGTCTGTTCATCAGCAGCGTAGCCGGGGAGTACACTGAGGTGATCGTGGACCTGCCGCTTATTTGATCGTGAAGGCTATAAATTCCTTTGCCGTAAGGCACTCGCCGAAACCCCTGGTCTGCCTGCCTGTTTCATTCCCTTAAACCTCACCCGTGTTTTTCTGCGCCGGCAGATCCACCGTCAAGGTGGTGTGGTCGTTCAGGCGGCTTTCCACGTGGATGAAACCGTGGTGGGCCTGGATCAGGTCGCGGCTGATGCTTAACCCCAGCCCGGTTCCCTCGCCGGCCGGTTTGGTGCTGAACATGGAATCGAAGACCCGGTCGATCGCATGGGGTGGGATGCCGCAGCCGTAGTCGGTCACCGTGGTGCGAATGATGGTCTTGTCGCCGAAGTTGATCGCCTGGCTCTTGATTTCGATCTGCTTGCGGGGATCAAGGCCGGGGAACCGCTGGTTTAAGGCATAGCGGGCGTTGCTCAGGGCATTCAGGAAGACCTGCTGCAATTGCTGGGGATTGCCGTGCAGGGCGGGGAGGTCGTCGGGGACTTCGATGACGGGCAGGATTCCTTCCTTGCCGAGCTGGTGTTTGACCAGGGAGAGGCAGTCGGCCAGGATCTCCTTTAAGTTGATATCGCCGACATCCTCGTCGCGCTGGCGAGCGAAGGCCAAGAGGTTGCGGACGATGCCGGCCACCCGGTCGCCTTCTTTGATTATCCTTTTCAGGATGTCGCTCTGTTCGGAGTTGCCGTCGGCGCTCAACTCATCCTGGAGGATCTGGGCGTAATTGATCATCCCGTTGATGGGGTTGTTGATCTCGTGGGCCACCCCGGCCGCCAGCTCGCCGATGGCCGCCAGTTTGCCGGCCTGGAGGGATTCGGCCTTGCGGATCTTTTCCTCGGTGATGTCGCGGACGATGGCGATGAAGAACATCTTGGCGCCGAAATGCATCTTGCTGATCGACATCTCCAGGGGGAAGACGGCGCCATCCTTGCGGCGGCCTTCCACCTCGTGGTAGCGCCCCGGTTTGATCGCGGTCCCCCCA
The DNA here is from genome assembly GCA_020056965.1 of Deltaproteobacteria bacterium. Classification (GTDB taxonomy): domain Bacteria; phylum Desulfobacterota; class Desulfobulbia; order Desulfobulbales; family JAGXFP01; genus JAGVGT01. The sequence continues at coordinate 5,547 of JAGVGT010000033.1, read as the reverse complement.
GGATCTCCTTGATTCATGGTGCCGAGCAGTTCGGGAACCAGCAGCGAGAGGTGCTGGCCGCGCAATTCCCCGGCCGTGTGGTATTCGAACATGCTGGCGGCCTTACTGTTCAATGACTCAATAAAGGCATCCTCCTCGGTGATGATCAGCCCGTCGAACATATTGTCGATGATGGAACGGGTCTTGGCCTCGGCCTCTTCCCGTTCGCTGATGGCCATATGGATCCGGTTGGAGCCCATGAAGATGCCGAGCAGCCCCAGGATCCACAGCCCCACGTGGCCCAGGGTATAGGTGGCGATGTCCTTGACGGCCAGTTCGTTCAGGTGGGCCATGGGGATGGCTACGCTGATCCCGCCCCGGATATCGCCCACATCGTAACCCTGCATGGCATGGCACTTGAGGCAGCCTTCCTCGGTGATCATCGGCCGCATCAGTCGCAGGTACGGTCGGCCGCCGATCTGCTCGATGCTGCTGACCTCCTTGGCCCCGCTTTCGAATTCATCCAGGGCCTTCTGCTCCCAGGGGTCGGCCGCATTTTCGGCCCGGATCGGGTCCAGGCTGGTGATGTGGCCGAGAACTTCGTGGGCGGCCGTCTGCATCTCATAAACCTGGCGGATCATGTATTCGGGATTGACCAGGGTGAGTTTGAGACCGGAGGTGGTTTCCAGTTTGTATTCGGGGAGGTGGCTGAGATAGGGGTTGGGCTTGGTGGTCTCGGTCACCGGCACGAAGACCCCTTTGTGGCCGGTGGCCCAGCGGTAGTAATTAAGGTCCTTGTTGTAGACGGTCCGGGCCTCTTGCAGGGCGATCTCCAGGTTGGTGTCTTTTTTGCCGATGACATCGCTGGCCAGCGAGGAAAAGATGATCGCCGTCCAGATGATGGCCATGAACCAAACCAGCGGCGCCAACCTGGAGCTGGCGCCCGGGCCCTTGGTGGGGTTGTAGTTGACTTCGATGGTAGCGCAGATGATGGTGGCCAGGAAGGCCATCATGCCGCCGACGATAAAGTGCTCCAGGCTGAAGTAGGAGATGCCGGGATGGATGACCGCGTCGGTCAAGGCGCTGACGTTGGCCATCAAGACGATGATGAAGATGTAGAGCAGGATTCTGAACAGGGTGGAGAGTTTGCGTGGCACGGCGGACCCTTACGGTTAGAATTTGCAGGTTAGGAGCCGTTGGAAAATAACTTGGGCAATTAAGCCCCTGCCCTTACGGCTCCTTTGCCGTCTCATTCCCTTCAGAACGACCAGGTATTTCGTCTACCCCGAATTAGCGTGTAGTTAAGGGTATATGGTGGTGGAGGTCAAGGAAAACGAAATAAATAGTTTAGGATAATCCGGAAGTAGATATTTAAGATTTTGGCTGGATGGGCAGGCCGGAAAGGATAGCGGCGAAGGGGCTTTAGGCAGTGGCCAGCATCAGCAGGTCGCCGATTCGCACGGCATCGGGCGACCGGTTGGCCATGGCGGCTGCGTGGCTCGCCACCACCGGGCATTTGACCAGGAGCATAAAGAAGAGCGGGGCGGCCGTTTCCGACAGGGTTTCGAAGTTACCCTGGCCTTTGCTGATGATCAGGTCGGCCGCCCGGAAGAGTATCTGAAACTCCGGGCTACAGGCGGCCAGCGGGGTGCCGGGGCAACCGGTGCCGTTATCGACGACCCGGCAGAGTTCGGTCAAGCCGCACGCCTCGGCATCGGCAATAAGGGCGTCGTTGATGATTGGCCTGGCCTTGACCGCCAGGGTCACCGGCCTGCCAAGTTGCTCGATGAAGAGGCGGTCGAAGACCAGTTCGCCGCAGTTGTCGGCCAGGTAGAGGATCCGTTCGGCCCCGGCCAGTCGCGTCCGGAACCAGGCAAAGTGGTCGATGGCCGGGGCCTGTTCCAGGCTGGCGCTGATGGCCCCCTCCACGTCGAACTCCTGCTGGGCGCCATAGTCGATGACATTGCCGGCGATGGCCAGCCGGGCTGCAGTCCGTAGAGGGTCGCCCGCTCCGGCCACGATTTCCCGCAGGCGCGGCAGTAGGGCCAGGGCGGCGCGGTTGCTCTCGTTCTTTAAGGCGCCGAAGGGGTCGGCGCTGCCGCTTAGCCTGGCGAGCAAGCCATACAGGGCCACGGCGTTCTCCGGCGGCGAGAGGGTCAGGTCGAGAGTTGGGAGCAAGCGGGCGGCGGCTTGGACCATTTCCGCCGCGGTTTCCCCGGTGGCCCCGGTTATGGTGGCGACATGACCGGCTTGACGCAGGAAGCAGGGCAGGCAGTCTGGCGAGGTGCGCATGGTTTGTTCCTCGGTCGGCATAGATGGTCAGGGGGGCTAAACTGCATCTATACCTGCTCCGGCCGGGCCCGGCAAGGGCGACCGCGACCGGCTTTTTAATTGACAAGCACCGGTCGGCTTTTTATTAAGGAGTGCTTCAGCGGAGAACTTAACCGGCCGGCCCAGACGCCAGCCCTGACCATTTATCGGGAACAGCAACCATGATCGAAAGTTATCGCCAGCATGCGGAAGAACGGGCAACGGCCGGATTACCGCCGCTGCCGCTGAATGAAAAGCAGACCGGGGAACTGGTCGAACTGTTGAAAAATCCGCCGGCCGGCGAGGGTGAGTTCCTTCTGGAACTCCTGACCCAGCGGGTCCCGCCGGGGGTGGATGCGGCGGCCCAGGTCAAGGCCGCATTTCTGGCCGGGGTGGCCGGGGGCGAACTGCAGGTGGTTGGGCTCGACCGGGAGCGGGCGGTCTTTCTGCTCGGCACCATGCTGGGCGGCTACAATATCAGTCCGCTGATCGCGGCCCTCGACGATGCGGTGACCGGCGCGGCCGCCGCTACGGCCCTCGCCCGGACCGTCCTGGTCTATGAGGCCTACAAGGAGGTGCTGGCCAAAGCTGCCACCAACCCCCGGGCGAAAGAGGTGGTCGCGGCCTGGGCTGAGGCGGAGTGGTTCACCAGCCGTCCCGCCCTGGCCGAGGAGATCACGGTCACCGTCTTCAAGGTGGACGGCGAGACCAACACCGATGATTTTTCCCCGGCCTCCGAGGCCTGGAGCCGGCCCGATATTCCCCTGCACGCCCAGGCCATGCTGCGCAGCAAGATGCCCGAGGCGCTTAAGCAGATCGAGGCATTGAAAAAGCTGGGCCACCCGCTGGCCTTCGTCGGCGACGTGGTCGGCACCGGTTCGTCGCGCAAATCGGCGATCAACTCGGTGCTCTGGTACATCGGCAACGACATCCCCTACGTGCCCAACAAGCGGCAGGGCGGGGTGGTGCTGGGCGGCAAGATCGCCCCGATCTTCTTCAACACCGCCGAGGATTCCGGGGCCTTGCCGATCGAGTGCGACGTCACCAATCTTAAGATGGGCCAGGTGGTGCGGATTCTCACCCGCGCAGGCAAGATCGTCGATGCGGCCGGCCAGGTGCTGACCACCTTCCAGCTCAAGCCCGCGACCCTGGCCGACGAGGTCCGGGCCGGCGGCCGCATCCCCCTGATCATCGGCCGGGGGCTGACCGACCAGGTCCGGGCGGCCCGGCAGCTCCCCCCCAGCCAGCTCTTTGTCCGCCCCCAGCCGGTGGCCGAGACCGGTAAAGGTTACACCCTGGCCCAGAAGATGGTCGGCAAGGCCTGTAATCTGCCCGGGGTCCGGCCCGGCGCCTACTGCGAGCCGCACATGAGTACGGTCGGCTCCCAGGACACCACCGGGGCCATGACCCGCGACGAGCTCAAGGAACTGGCCTGTCTGGGCTTCTCGGCCGATCTGGTCATGCAGAGCTTCTGCCATACCGCCGCCTACCCGAAGGTGGTCGATATCAAGCTGCACCGCGAGTTGCCCGGTTTCTTCGAGAGCCGGGGCGGCTTAGTCCTGCGGCCCCGGGACGGGGTGATCCACTCCTGGTTGAACCGCATGGCCCTGCCCGACACGGTCGGCACCGGCGGCGACTCGCACACCCGTTTCCCGATCGGGATCAGCTTTCCGGCCGGCTCCGGGCTGGTGGCCTTCGGCGCCTCGATGGGCATGATGCCGCTGGACCTGCCCGAGTCGGTGCTGGTCCGCTTCAAGGGTGAGTTGCAACCCGGCGTCACCCTGCGCGATCTGGTCAATGCTATTCCCTACGTCGCCATCCAGCGCGGTCTGCTGACGGTCGGCAAGACCGGCAAGAAGAACGTCTTCTCCGGCCGGATCCTGGAGATCGAAGGGTTGCCGGACCTCAAGGTCGAGCAGGCCTTCGAGCTCTCCGACGCCTCGGCCGAACGGAGCGCCGCCGCCTGCACGGTGCGGCTCAACCCGGAACCGGTCATCGAGTTCATCCGCTCCAACGTGGCGCTCTTGAAGTGGTTGATCGGTGAGGGCTATCAGGACCGCAACACCCTGGCCCGGCGGGTGGCGGCCATGGAGGCGTGGCTGGCCAAGCCGGAGCTGCTGGCCCCGGACGCCGACGCCGAATACGCGGCGGTGCTGGAGATCGACCTGGCCGAGATCACCGAACCGATCCTGGCCTGCCCCAACGATCCGGACGACGTCAAGCTGCTCTCTGTGCTGGCCGGGACCGGGATCGACGAGGTCTTCATCGGCTCCTGCATGACCAATATCGGCCATTACCGGGCCGCCGCCAAACTGCTGGACGGGGCCGGGCAGGTCCCGACCCGGCTGTGGATCGCCCCGCCCACCAAGATGGACGAGCGGCAACTGGTGGCCGAGGGGCTTTACGCCATCTTCGGCCGGGCCGGCGCCCGCACCGAGGTGCCGGGCTGCTCGCTCTGCATGGGCAACCAGGCCCGGGTCAAGTCCGGCACCACGGTCTTTTCCACCTCCACCCGTAACTTCCCGCAGCGAATGGGCGACGACACCTCGGTTTATCTGGGCTCCGGCGAACTGGCGGCGATCACCGCCAAACTCGGCAAGCTGCCGACCGTGGCCGAGTACCAAAGCGAGATGACCCGGGTCGCCCCAGCGGCCGGGGAGATCTACCGCTATCTTAACTTCGACCAGTTGCCCGAGTATTCGAAGTAGGTCAGTCAATCAGTAAAGCCAAGGGCGGGTCCGGTTGTTTACCGGACCCGCCCTTTTTGTTTTTCTGATTACCATCAAACTTCAGCCATTATTTAAGCATACCGGGTAGTTTCCGGCAAAATCGAGGGGAATACGTCATTGCGAGGAGTGTAACGACGAAGCAATCTCGTGGAAGTCTGGCAACCTGATACCATTCAGCTACAGATAACCGTGCCACCAACAGGAGATGGAAGCTTCGCTTACCTGCCACGTCGGGGCTCCGCCCCTCCTCGCAATGACGCGATGACGCGGAAGGACGGGCTGAAGAATAGTGGTAATCAGATTTTGTTTTAAAACTGATTATTCAAGCCGACAAATGCGGACTGAACCGGTTATGAGCTGAGCAGTACCAATCGTTTCCACGCTCCCGCGTGGAAACGGGATCAGGTGACGCTCCCGCGTCACCAAAGGACGCTGGAGCGTCAGGGCTGCATTTCCACGGAGACCGTGGGAGCGATAGAAGAATGAATCAACAACCAAGGAGCGGGCCATGCCCGCGATTAGCCAGATC
>JAGVGT010000010.1 GCA_020056965.1 Deltaproteobacteria bacterium | reverse complement strand
GCGCAGCCCCGACGCGGCAATCTCTTCGGGGCAGGAAGGATCCTGCTTTGGCGCCCGTTCAAGGAGATCGAAGTCTTCGCTTATCTGCTTCGGCCGTTACACTCCCTCGCAATGACGTGTAATTGGCTGTTCCTAAGCTCGGAACCAGGGCTCAAAGAACCTCGTTTCCGGATGGGCCAACGGCCCTTGGTCGGAACCCGCTGTAAAATGAACGGCAAACATGAAAACACCCCGGAAGAATGACCAGCCGGCCACCCTCCGGCAACGGGCGGAAGAGAAGCTGGCCAGGCAGCTGGAGCGGCTCGGGGATCTTGCCGCGCCGGACCTGCAGAAGCTGCTCCACGAACTCTCCACCCACCAGATCGAACTTGAGATGCAGAACGAGGAACTGCGGCAGGCCCAGACCGAGCTTGAGGTCTCGCACCGCAAGTATGCCGATCTCTATGATTTTTCCCCGGTAGGCTATTTCTCCTTTGACCATAACGGCCTGATCGAGCAGGTGAACCACACCGGCGCCGGGATGCTCGGTCTGAGCAAGAGGCAGCTGGTCGGCCGGCCGCTCCGGAAACTGATCGCGCCCGCCGACATGGCCGCCTTTCGCGCCCATCTTGCCGAGGTCTTCTCCTCGGGGAGCCGGCAGACCTGCGAGATCAGCCTGAAGCTCAAGGGCGGCCAGTTGTTGCCGGTCCAGCTGGTGAGCAGCCTGGCGAGCGAGGAGGCGCGGCCAACCTGTTATACCGCAATGAGCGATATTACCGAGCGCAAGCGGATCGAGGCGGCGCTACGGGAGAGCGAGCGCCGGGAACGTCGGCGGGCCGATGAGCTGAACACCCTGCTCGAAGCGGCGCCGATGCCGATTTTCATTGTCCATGACCCGGAGTCCACCCACATGACGGGCAACCGGGCGGCGGATGCGCTATTGTCGCTGCCCCACGGTTCCGAGGTTTCACTGTCCGCCCCGCCGGAAACCCGGCCGCGCCATTTCAAGGCCTTCAAGGAGGGGCGCGAGTTGCGGGTGGAGGAACTGCCCGCCCAGCGCGCCGCCCGGGGGGAGGTGATTAAGGATTTCGAGTTCAGCCTCCGCTTCGATGATGGCGACACCCGGCACCTGCTGGGCTACGGCACGCCCCTGCTGGATGAACAGGGGCGGCCGCGCGGCGCGGTCCACGTCCTGGTGGACATCACCGAGCGCAAGCGGGCCGAGGAGGCCCAGCGGGAAAATGAACTGCAGGCGAGCGCGCTGATCAACTCGGCCGACGAATCCATTTTGCTGTTCAGCCTGGCGGGCGAGTTTCTGGCCGTCAACAGTACCGCCGCCCGCCGGATGGGGCTGAGGGTCGAGGACGTCGTCGGGAAAAACTGCCGGGATATTCTGCCCCCACACCTGGCGGCGGCGCGCATTGCCAAGGTCGAAGAAATTGTTCGGACCGGCGGTCCGGGCAGTTTCGAGGATGAACGGGCCGGGATCATCTTTGAGCACAGTGCTTATCCGGTGCGCGATGTAAGTGGCGCCGTCACGGCGGTGGCCGTTTTCAGCCGTGATATAACCGAGCGCAGGCAGGCCGAGCTGGCCCGGGAGCGGTTGACCAAGGAACTGCACCAACTCGCCACCGAGCTGGATACGGTGTTTGCGGCGCTGCCGGTCCTGGTGTCCCTCCATGACCGTGATGGCAGGTATCTCCGGGTTAATCCGGCAGTTAAGGCGTTGTTCGGGTTCGATCCCACCCACGCCAACCGGGCTGAGATTGCCGGCCGCCTGCGGGCCCGCCTCCCCGATGGCCGGCCGCTGACGGTTGAGAGTATGCCGTCATCGCGCGTTCTGCTGGGCGAGACGGTCTCCGGGGTGGAATATCTGCTTGACGATGCGCAGGGCCGGGAGCATGTCATGTTATTCAATGCCGTGCCTTTGCGGACGGAGGAAGGCCAGGTGGCCGGCATGGTCCTCGCCCAGATGGACATCACTGAGCGCATAGCGGCCGAAAAGGCCTGGCGGCAGAGCCAGCTGGATATGGCCCGGGCCCAGCAGGTGGCACAGATCGGCAGCTGGCGGCTCGACGTCCGCCGCAATGTCCTGACCTGGTCGGAGGAGAACCATCGCATCTTCGGGATTCCGGAAGGAACGTCGCTGACCTACGAGACCTTCCTGGCCGCCATCCACCCGGATGATCGCGTCTACGTCGATACCCGCTGGCAGGCAGCGCTGGCCGGCGCCCCCTACGATATCGAACACCGGCTGCTGGTGGCCGGCCAGGTCAAGTGGGTGCGGGAAAAGGCCTATCTGGAGTTCGAGAGCGACGGTTCCCTGCGCGGCGGGTTCGGGATCACCCAGGATATCAGCGAGCGCAAGCGGGCGGAGGCGGCGATCCGGGGTCTGAACGAGCGGCTCGGGCAAAAGGTCGCCGAACTTGAGGCGGTCAATAAGGAGCTCCAGGGTTTCACCTATTCAGTCTCCCATGACCTCCGGGCGCCGATCCGCCATATCGCCGGATTTGCCCAATTGCTGGAAAAGAAGCTGGGACCGGCGCTCACCGCCGAGGGTCGTGAATTTCTCACCTACATTACCAGCGCCGCCGAGAAACTGGGGGTTCTGGTGGACGAGCTGCTGGAGTTTTCCCGCATGGGCCGCGCTGAGATCGGCCGGGCCGAAGTTGACCTGGGAACGCTCGTCAGTGAGGTGGTAGAAAATTTCCGCCGGAAAACACCCTCCCGGCGGATCGACTGGCAGGTGGGGGAACTGCCGGTGGTGCACGGGGATGCCACCATGCTGAGGTTTGTGGTTGAAAACCTCATCGCCAATGCGGTTAAATTTACCGGCCCCAAGGCGCAGGCGTCCATCGAGATCGGGTATCGTGAAGATGGTGGCCGCCATATCGTCTTCGTGAAAGATAACGGGGTCGGCTTCGACATGACCCATTACAATAAACTTTTCGGCGTCTTCCAGCGCCTGCACAGCCAAGAGGCGTTCCCGGGCACCGGCATCGGCCTGGCCAATGTGCAGCGCATCATCCACCGGCATGGCGGTGAGGTCTGGGCCGAGAGCAAAATTGACCAGGGGGCGACCTTCTCCTTCTCTCTTCCCAAGGAAACTAAAGGAACAATATGACCCCCCCCAAATATATTTTGATTGCCGAAGATGACGAAGCTGATGTCGTACTCATGCGGATCGTCTTCAAGAAGTGCGGGATAGCCGAGCAGGTGGTGGTGACCAGGGACGGTGAGGAGACCCTGGATTATCTGCACTGCCGCGGACCATACCTGGGTGGCGCGAGATTTGCCCCGGGCCTGGTTTTGCTTGATCTGAAGATGCCGAAATTGAGCGGACTGGAGGTCTTGAAGCAGATTCGGAGCGACGCAAGGCTGCAGGCCACCCCCGTGGTAATCTTTACCTCGTCTCTGGACGAAGAGGATAAAGCTGAATGTCTGGCCGGCGGCGCCGATGAATTTGTGATCAAACCGATCAATTTTGAGGCCTATGCGGCCGAATTAGAGAGAATCGTCCGCGCCTATGCGACAAACTGAGCGGTGCTGACTGGCAGAAAATGGCGGGATTCGAGCCTGATGAGCAGCTGGTCGAAGAGGACCGGAGGGCAATCGTGAGAGACAAGGGAACAAGCAAAGGCAAGTCTGCCGCGAAGAGCAAGAGCGGGGCGCTGCCCCTGGCTGAAGTGAAAAGCCCGGACCAGGTCAGGGCCGGTCTTCGCAAAATGGCGGATGCGCAGGCGCTGGCCAACCCGCTTCAGCTTGGCGAAGAGGTGACGCTGGAAGAGGCCAAGAGGTTGTTCCACGAACTGCAGGTGCATCAGATCGAACTGGAGATGCAGAACGACCAGTTGCGGCATACTCAGCTGGAGCTGGAAGCGGCCCGGGCGCGCTATTTTGACCTGTACGATCTGGCCCCGGTCGGCTATCTCACCCTTGATGAAGCGGGGGGGATCCTTGAGGCCAATCTCACCGCAGCTTCGCTGCTCGGGGTGTCGAGAGCCTTACTCGTAAATAAGCCCCTGGCCCGCTATATTCTCCCCAAGGACCGGGATAATTATCAGCGCTTCCGCCGGCGGTTCACTGAGGAAGGTAAATCGTCGGTGGGTGAGTTTCGGCTGGTTCGCCCCGATGGTGCTCTTTTCTGGGTGCAGTCGCTGATCAGCTCGCCGCAGCCCGGCGAGTTTCGGATCACCCTGAGTGATATCAGCGAGCATCGGCGGTTCGAGGATGAACTGCATCGGGAGAACCGGGTTTGGAAGGCCCTGGGAGACAGCCGGCGGGCCTCTCTGCTGGCCGATAATGAGGCGGCCTACCTTGACGAGGTCTGTCGAATTGTCGTCGAGGACTGCGGATTCAGGATGGTCTGGATCGGTTATGCTGTAGAGGACGCGGCGCGGACGGTCCGGCCTGTGGCCCAGTATGGCCTCGGACAAGATTATCTGGAGTCGGTGCGAATCACCTGGGACGACAGCGAATTGGGCCGAGGCCCCACCGGCACCGCCATCCGGACCGGCAAGATCTCCAAGTGCCGAAATATGCAGACCGATCCGAAATTTGCTCCGTGGCGCGCCCAGGCCCTCCAGTGCGGTTACGCCTCGTCGCTGGTTCTGCCGCTGCTGGCCGGTGGTAAGGTTTTTGGGGCACTGACCATTTATTCCCCCGATCCCGATGGCTTTTCCGAGGGCGAGACCGCTCTGCTGGCCGAACTGGCCGAGGACCTGGCCTATGGGGTCGTGTCCCTGCGCGAAAGGATGGCCCGGGCGGTGGCCGAAGCGGCCTTGCGCCGGAATGAGGCGCAGCTGCAGACCATTCTCAATAACATCACCGAAGGATTGGTGGTCGCGGACCTGAATGGGGAGCTGATTTATTGGAATCCCGCAGCTGTAGTCATGCACGGCTTTGCCGATGCCAGCGAAGGGCTGCGACGCCTTCAGGAACTGGGAGATACCTTTGAACTAATCACTGCCGCCGGGGAGGCCCTGCCGCTGGAGCAGTGGCCACTGGCCCGCATCCTGCGCGGCGAAACGCTACGGGGGTATGAGGTGCTGGTTCGTCGCCGGGATCGCGACTGGCAGGGGTTCTTCAGTTACTCCGGCGCTTTGGCCCGGGACCCGCAGGGGCGGCCGCTGCTCGGGGTGGTGGTGATTTTCGAGATCACCGAGCGCAAGCGGTCCGAGGAGGCGCTGGTGCGGGCCAAGGATGAGTGGGAGCGGACCTTCAACGCCGTCCCCGATTTGATTGCCATCTTGGATAAAAATCACCGGGTGATTCGCGCCAATCGGGCCATGGCCGAGCGGCTGGGGATGACCGTGGAAGAGTGCGTGGGCGTGAGTTGTTTCTCCTGCGTACATGGCACCTGCGGCCCGCCCGGCTCCTGCCCGCATGCCCTAACCATCCGGGATGGCAAACAGCATGCGGCCGAACTGCACGAGGAGCGGCTGGGCGGCGATTTTTTGGTCACCACCACCCCCCTCTTCACCGACGACGGCCGGATGCTCGGTTCGGTGCATGTCTCGCGCGACATCACCGAGCGGAAAAAGGCCGAGGCGCGAATCCGCGCCCTCAACGAGGAACTCAAGGAAAGCGTTTTCCATCTGGAAGAGTTGAATCAGGAACTGGAGCGCTCCAACAACGACTTGCAACAGTTCGCCTACATCGCCTCCCACGACCTGCAAGGGCCGCTGCATACCGTGAACAGTTTTCTGCAGCTCCTGGAGCGTCGCTACCGGGGCCGGTTGGACGACAAGGCGGAGTCCTATATCAATTATGCCGTGGCGGGAACCACCTACATGCAGCGGCTGCTGGTCGACCTGCTGGCCTTTTCCCGGTTGGGGGGGGGGAAACTCAACCTGCGGCCGGTGGCTTTGGACGAGGTCGTTGGTCAGATTGTCTTCAATCTGCAAAAAGCCATCACCGATCAGCGGGCCGAGGTGGTGATCGATTCGGCCCTGCCGGTGGTGGTCGCCGATGAGTCGCAGTTGCTGCACCTTTTGCAGAACCTCATTGCCAACGCCATCAAGTTTCATGGCGAGGAAGCGCCCCGGGTCGAGATTTTTGCGGAAAATCGGCAAGACGAATGGCACATCTGTGTGCGCGACAACGGGATCGGCATCGACCCCCGCTACGCCGAGCGCATCTTTCTGATCTTCCAGCGCTTGCACAAGCGGGAAGAGTACGGCGGTACCGGTATCGGTCTGGCCATCTGTAAGAAGATTACCGAACGCCACGGCGGGCGGATCTGGGTGGAGTCGTTGCCCGGGCAAGGGGCCACTTTTTGTTTCTCACTGCCGAAAAGGAGGGAAGAGGATGTGGCGTAAACCCCAGCGGAGAAACCTGGAATTGTTGGTGGTCGAGGACAACCCCGCCGAAATCCTGCTGCTTGAGGAGGTGCTGGCCGAGGCCGAGGTGGCGCTGGAGTTGCGGGTGGTCAATGATGGCGTGGCGGCCCTTGAGTATCTGCGCAGGCAAGGGCGGTATGCCAAGGCCTTACGCCCTGATCTGATTATGCTGGATCTGAATCTGCCCGGCCTGGACGGCCGCCAGGTGCTCCGGGAAATCAAGGCGGATCCGGAACTGCAAGTCATTCCGGTGGTTATCCTCTCGACCTCCCAAGCCGAGGAAGACATCGTCGAGTGCTACCGGCTGCAGGCTAACTGCTATATTGTCAAACCAGTCAGCCTGGAGGAGTTCATCGAGGTGATCCGGGCCATGGAAACGTTCTGGTTTAAGATCGTTAGACTGCCAGGGAATTGAAGGGGTTTCCGGTGAATGACGCTAGTTTAAGGGTTTTTTCTATCGTTTCACGGTCTCCGAGGGAACGCAGCCCTGGACGCTCCAGCGTCCTTTGGTGACGCGGTAGCGTCACCGGATCCCGTTCCCACGCTGGAGCGTGGGAACGATGGGTATTACTCAGCCCCAAAAAGCTTAAACTAGCCATTCGGGTCTCTGGTCCCTTAAATTCTGATTTCCGGCTTCAGCCCGTTGGTCCGCCCGGCTCGTTGCCGCCCCGGCACCATTCCAGCTCCTGGAATATCTTGATCACCTCCGGATCAAAGTGGCTGCCGGCCTGGGCGACGATGTGTTCACAGACCTTCTCCCGGGGCCAGGCTTCATGATAGCGGCGGGCATTGACCAGGGCATCCCAGGTGTCGGCCACCGCGAAGATCCGGGCGGCCAGGGGAATCTGGTTGCCCTTCAGCCCCCGGGGATAGCCGCTGCCGTCCCAATGCTCATGGTGACAGTAAGGGATGTCCAAGGCCGGCTGAAGATAGGCGATGGGCGAAAGCATCTCCATGGCGTAAACCGGGTGCTTGCGCATCAGGTCTCTTTCCTCGCCGGTGAGCGGCCCCTCGTTCATCAAGATCGAGTCCGAAATCCCCATCTTGCCGATATCGTGCAGCAGGGCGCCGCGGGTGACGTGGACCAGCTGTTCCTCCCGCATTCCGAACCTCTTGGCGATTTCCCTGGTCATTTGCACCACCCGCTGGGTATGGCCCTGGGTTTCCCGGTCGCGCAGTTCCAGGGCATGGGACCAGCCCTCCAGGGTGGTGTCATAGGCCAGGATCAACTCGGAATTGCTGCGCTGCAGGTCGTTGAAGAGGGTGGCGTTCTCGATGGCGATGGCGGCCCGAATCGCCAGGGACTGCACGAACTCCAGCCATTCCGGGTCGGGGCTGAAGGGGTGGCGGTGATAGATCTCCAGAACCCCCTGGATTTCGCCCTTGGCGATCAGGGGTAGGCCGCAGTAAGAAACCGCTCTTTCTTCCCGGAGCAGCTCGGGGCGGCTGAAATTGCCGCCGGCGGCCGTCAATTGCGGGATGATCTCCGGCTTGCGGGTCAGGGCCACCCGGCCGGCGCTGCCCTCGCCCAGCCGCTCGCGGGAGGTGGTCACGGCGGTGCCGTGAAAGCCCTGACCGGCGGCAAATTCGACGGTCTGGGTGTGGGGGTTGAAGAGCAGGACGGCGGCGGCATCGATCTCCAGCAGGGGCACGATCTGTTCCAGGAAAACCTTGAGGGTCACCCCCAGGTCGAGGCTGGCCGAGATAATGGTGTCGATGGAGTGCAGGGCCGCGAGGTGTCGGAGCCGGAGCTGGGCCTGCTTTTCTGCTCCCAGGCGTAGGGAGATTTCCTCTTCCAGGTCGCGGTTCTTGGCCAGCAGCTTTTCGTTGATCGCGTGCAACTGCTCCTCATGGGCGCTGATTTCCTCGAGAGCCCGCAGGGTAATTCGGGTGACCAGAAAGACGAAGAGGCCGCCGCCGAAGAAGACCGCCGCAGTGAGAATCTCCAGGGGAAAGTTGATTTTGAGCACATGGATGACCAGAAAGAAAAGATAGCCGGTCAGGAAGAAGGTCATCAGGCCGGCCATCAACAGCCATTTGGGGCGGATTTCCAGGGGGATCCGGCGGGCGGCCCGCAGGTGGAAATAGAGCGAGGCGCCAAGGAAGAGGGCGCCGGTGAAAACGGCAACGATGCCGAGCAGTTGCAGGTTGGTCATGGGTAGTTAATCCCCCCGAGGTGGCATTGTCGCCGGGACCAGGGCTGGCGCCTGGCGGCTCTCTCTATTTTTTAGCATGCTGGGCCGGCCGGCCAAAGGAAAAACCGGGCTGGCCGCACTTTAGCGGGAATGGTTGAGTGGAGCTGGCGAAGGAGTACAGCCGGCAGCCCTGGAGCCGCTCCCGCTGAGCAAGCTTTAGCAACCAAGGGACGACACCATAGGTTAGATTAGCGCCAGGGCGGCGCGGATTTCTTCACCCAGGGGGCGGAAGGCGGCGGCAAGTTCACCGTCGCTGGCCCGCCAGGGTAACCGGCCGAAGACCTCGACCCCGCCCAGTTCGGCGATGGTCCGCTGATTATCGGCGGCAATGGCCTCGTCGTCGGCGGGTCCGTCGGTAAAAAGCACGCCCAGAACCGGAATCGCCCGGCTGCGCAGCCCATCCAGGGTCAGCAGGGTATGGTTCAAGCTGCCCAGGCCGCTCCGGGCCACCAGGAGGGTCGGGATCTGCAAGCGGGCGACCAGGTTGGCCAGCAGCAGGTCGCGGCGCAGGGGCACCAGTATTCCGCCGACCCCCTCCACCAGCAGGACCTCGTATCTTTTCCGAAGATTCTCATAGGCCGCAATCAGCACCTCCGGCTCGATCTCCCGGCCGGCCCGTTCCGCGGCCAGATGGGGCGAGGCGGCAAAGGGGAATCGGTAGGGTACGCGCAGGTCGAGCGGCGGCGGATCGCTTTCCTCTCCGGCCAGTTCCGTCACCCGCTCCAGGTCGTCAACCCTCTCGGCGCAGCCGGTGGCCAGCCACTTCTGGTAGCCGGCCTTGACTCCTTGCGCCCGCAGATAGCCGAGCAGCAGGCCGCTGACCAGGGTCTTGCCCACCCCGGTGTCGGTGGCGGTGATGAAAAGCTGGCGGTTTTCGCTCATGGTTTTGGTTCCCCTTGGGTACAACGGACCAGAAAGATCTGGTAGGAGACGCGGCATTCGCCGAATTTCTTAAGGTACCACTCCTCCAGGGCGGCAAAGCGCGGCCGGTCCAGCAGGGCTGCCCCCTGGCGGGGGCCGCCGGTGCCGGTGCGGCGGATGTGGCGGAGCAGGTCGGACAGATTTGGGTAGCAGCGCAGCAATCGCCACTCCTCGATTTCGACTCGGGCGAAATGGGGAGAGAAGATGGCCTGCAACCGGGCTTGGTCCGGGAAACTGTCGATGGGTAAGACCACCTTCTCCGGGTTGACGGCCTTCAGGCCATCGTGCAGTTCCTGTAAGCCTTCCGGTCCGAAGATGGTGGCCAGAAAGGTCCCGCCGGGGCCGAGCCGCGCGGCGAGCAAACCGGCGGCGCGGCCCAGATCGTCGAACCATTGCAGGGTGGCGTTGGCGGTAATCAGGTCGAAACTCTCGCGACAGTCGCGCAGGAAAATCTCGGCGTCCTGGCAATGAAAGGTCACCCGTTCGTCCCGCACCTTGGCGCGGGCTACGGCCAGCATGGCGGCGGCGAAGTCGAGGGCGGTGAGGCGGGAGGCCGGGTAGCGTTCGGCCAGCAGCCGGGTGTAGTTGCCGGTGCCGCAACCCAGTTCGAGGATGGCTTCCGGTTCGGTTTCGGGCAAGCGGGTCGCAAGTTGTTCGCCCGCCTCCTTCTGGACGGTGGCGTGTTCGTCGTAGGTGGTGGCGGCCCGGGAGAACTTGCGGCGGATGGTCGCCTTGCGCTGGTGCTGCTCCGGGTCGAAATCCTTTTCCAGAAAGAGGGGATGGCCGCCGTACCGGAAAATCTGGTGAAAGGGGCTGTCCCCGGGGGAGTCGGTGGGCGGGGCGATGATGTCCTTGGCCCCCTCCAGCCGGTAGATCGGCAGGTCAAGTCCGGCCAAAGGGCGTAATCGTTCGGCCAAACGGATGTCGTCCAGGTAGTCCAGTCCCGCGTTCAGGGTTTCGGGCGAGAGGGCGGCCAGATATTGCTCCTCCAGCTGCTCCCGGAAGGCTTGGCCGGCCTGGCGGTAGCCGAGGAAGCACTTGCGGTAGAAGGAGCGCATAAAGCCGTCCTGGTCGGCGCTGATCCCTTGGCGGATGGCCGCGATTTCGGCGGATGGCCAATGGTCGCGGCCGGCCAGCAGGTAAACGGCACTGACCTTTTCGGGATGGGTGGCGGCGAAGTCCAGGGCCAGATAAGCGCCCAGCGACCAGCCGACCAGGACGATTGATTCGATGTTTAGTTGTGCCAGTGATTCGGCGAGTCCGGTCAGTATCTCGGCCGGGGCGGCCGAGCGGCTGGTGGTCAGCCAGGGGCGGGGCGGGGTGGCCAGGGCGGTGACCCGGCCGTCAAACCCCCAGCCCGGCAGGAAGACCGGGCAGTCGCTGGTTGGCGGGGGAGTGTCGCCCGAGTATGTAAAGAGAGCCTGTCGCATGTTGCCGATGGTCATAATTTGTGAAGGTTGGATAAGGGGTTGGTTTTGGCTATAGGGCTTAAGAAGTGTAGGGCGCATTAGGCGCAGCCGTAATGCGCAGGATGAGTTCCCCACCGACACACATGGCCCATTCGGCGCAATGCGCAACGCTTATTGCCGCCCCTTGGGGTGGCAGCGGATTGCTTCCTACGAGCCGCTCTTCAGATGACTTTTCAAATCTCGGTAATAATTCTCATGCGGCCCGATCATGATAAGCTCAAGACTTTCTTTCTTGATGAAACGGTAAGAAAGAAGATACATCTGGTTCTGTAAATTGAATTTATGAACAAAAACACCTCTAAGATCGCCTTTCTTTTCAGTGCCGATTAATTGATTCTTAATGATCTGTTTGATTTCATTATCAAGCTCATTCTTTTCTTTCTCATTAAACTTCCTGACTTTTTTCTCAAACGACCTTGATTGATAAATCTTCATCGACTTTCAACCAAAGAGATATTCAGTTTTTTCGTTTTGGTCTAATTCTTCAATCCCAATCAAAATTTCTTTGATCAGGGCATAAGTCAAATCCGGGTTTTCCTCGGAGCACTTGCCAATTCTAGCCCAGTGCTCAATTTGGCCGGTCAAGGATCGATGTTCAATCTTGCTGAACTTTTTCGCTTCTCCCACCAGTTCTTCCGATATTCTTACCGCCATTGCCATTCAATTAACCTCCATGAGCGAGTTTATGTCATGGGTTGCATTTTACAATTTAGAATCGCATAATGCAACTTATGGTCGCATTATGCGTGAAAGGTTAATGGCTATCGAACAGAGTGTAGGGCGCATTAGGCGAAACCGTAATGCGCCGAATGAGTTTGCTTTTGCCCCGCCGACAAGACTCATCCGGCGCAATGCGCTGCGCTTATTGTCGCCCTACATTGGATGACATTGGGTTGCGTCTTACGGGTTGGGACAAATCGATTTCTACAGGTGCTCGTTTGTACACCATTACGTACTTGCCATTCTTGTATTTATAAATGTAAACCAATTGTTCCCTGGCAAGTATCATTTCCTTGTCGGTTGAAATCACAACAACTCCAGATATAATTATTTCATTAAAACCATCACCATCGATATCATTTAGATCAACATCAAGAGCCTGATTTTCATAATAAGCTGTGTCGCCATGCGTGTCGTATATGCGTAATAGACAATAATTTCCAATATCAAGCGTACCATTCCCTTTAGTGGTTTTAGCTAAAGTTCCTTTTATCTCGATGTTATTACTGACATTGATAATGATTTCTTTCTCGTTGCTTGGTTCTAAGTCTAGTATTTCTCTCGAAATATCTAAGGCATTTGCTTGGCGCGATGTTGTTAGAATTAAAAATATCAATATCAATATTCGCATATTACCGCCATTTTTACTGTGTGCAGGGTGGACACGCTTTTGTGCCCACGCGAGAAATGCGGCTTGATGCACGTGAGCTAATTTTAATCTATGACGAATGTAGACTAAGAAGCCCAAGCCTGCGCCTGAATTGGGCCATGCTTCGACACGCTCAGCATGAACGGAATTACTTTTATCACATCTTCACCCGAGCTTGGTAAAGCCTCTGGAGTAGAGATTATTCCGTGGCATCGTACAAAAAAACACACAACCGTTCACCCTGAGCCTGTCGAAGGGTGGCCCAAGGAGCATCCCATCCTTGAGTTTGATTTCCGCGCCCGTTACTCCACCGTCACACTCTTCGCCAAATTGCGGGGCTGATCCACGTCGCAACCCCTTTGGTTGGCGATGTGGTAGGCCAGAAGCTGCAGGGGGATGGTGTAGAGGATCGGGGTCAGTTCTTCGTGGACCTCGGGCAGCAGGATTAGCTCGTCGGTCAGGCTGGCCAGGTGGGCGTCGCCCCGGGTGCCGACTACGATCAGACGGCCGTGGCGGGCCTTGACCTCCTGGATGTTGGAGATCACCTTGTCGTACACGGAGTCTTTGGGGGCCAGGGCCAGGATCGGCATGTCGCGGTCGATCAGGGCGATCGGGCCGTGTTTGAGTTCCCCGGCCGGGTAGCCCTCGGCGTGAATGTAAGAGATTTCCTTGAGCTTCAGCGCCCCTTCCAGGGCGATCGGGAAGTTGTGGCCCCGGCCCAGGTAGAGGAAATCGCGGCTCTTGACGAACTCCTCGGCCAGTTTTTCGGTGGACTCCTGCAATCCGGGCAGTTCGGCCTCGATCAGGTTGGGCAGATCGAGCAGGGCCTGGCCTAGTTCGCAGGCCTGGTGGGGGCTGAGGGTTTCCCGGGCCCGGCCGATCAAGAGGGTCAACAAAAAGAGGGCGGTGAGCTGGCTGGTGAAGGCCTTGGTGGAGGCCACCCCGATCTCGGGGCCGGCGTGGGTGTAGATGGTGCCGTCGGCCTCGCGGGTCATGGTGCTGCCGACCACATTGCAGATGGTGGCGATCCGCGCCCCCATCTGCTTGGCCCGCCGCATGCCGGCCAGGGTGTCGGCGGTCTCGCCGGACTGGGAGATCGGCACCACCAGGACCGACTCGTCCAGCAGGAGCCGCCGGTAGCGGAACTCCGAGGCGATATCGACCTCCACCGGGATTCCGGCCCATTTCTCCAGCCAGTACTTGGCGACCAGGGCGGCGTGCCAGGAGGTGCCGCAGGCCACCAGGGTGATGCGCTTGATCATCCGCAGGTAATCTGGACCCAGGTTGGCCTCGGGCAGGGTCACCTCGCCGGTTTCCGGGTCGAGGCGGCCGCGGATGGTGTTGGTGATGGCCTGGGGCTGCTCGAAAATCTCCTTGAGCATGAAGTGCCGGTAGCCGGCTTTTTCGGCCATGGCCGGGTTCCAGTCGATGGTATGGATCTTTTTGGTGACCGGGGTGCCGTCGTCCAGCCGCACTACCTGGTAGCCGGAGTGGGTGATGATCGCCATCTCCCGGTCATCCAGGAAGATCACCTGGCGGGTGAAGGGCAGCAGGGCCGGGATGTCGGAGGCCAGATAGCCGCCGCCTTCCTGGACGCCCATGACCAGCGGGCTCTGGTTGCGGACCGCCACCAGCCGGTCGGGCTGACCGCTCCACAACACCCCCAGGGCGTAAGAGCCTTCCACCCGGGTCAGGGCTTGGCGGACCGCCAGGGCCAGGTCGCCGCAGGCTAGTTGCTCCTCGATCAGATGGGCCAGCACCTCGGTATCGGTCTCCGAGAGGAAGTTGTGGCCCCGGCCGCGCAGTTCCTCGCGCAGGGAATGGAAGTTTTCGATGATGCCGTTGTGGACCACCACCAGGTTGCCGGTGCAGTCGCGGTGCGGGTGGGCGTTGGCCTCGGTGGGCGAGCCGTGGGTGGCCCAGCGGGTGTGGCCCAGGCCGATGCGGCTGGTGACGTTGAACTCCTCCATCAACCGCTCCAGATTGGCCAGCTTGCCCTCGCAACGATGACATTGCAGGGCGCCGTTCTCATCCAGATAGGCCAGGCCGGCCGAGTCGTAGCCCCGATATTCCAGGCGTTTGAGACCTTCGAGAATTATGGGCACCACGCGCCGGGTGCCGATGTATCCGACTATTCCGCACATATTGTTTTCCTCGGGGTTTCCTAACAATAAACGTGTTGAGTGTTTGCTGGTTGTTCAATGTATGCCGAAATTCTATTGGCACACGGCAATTGAAAGCACTAATTAATCCCCTCACCCTGCCCTCTCCCGGAAGGAGAGGGTATTAAGCTCCTTCTCTCTCCGGGAGAAGGTTGGGATGAGGGAATGTGATTGTAGTTCCGTTGGGTTGTGCTGAGGACAGAATTTACATCCTGGCCCCTTTAGTTTTACCTTTCGTGTCGCCCCGCGCTGCTAATTTATCGTTCCCACGCCGGAGCGTGGGAACGATACTTTGAAATTACTGGTCAAGCACTTCCAGAGCAGGAGGGGCATCAATCGCCTGTTGAACCACTGGTGCGACAGTTTTCATTGTGATATTCCGCGTCTTGCAATAACTTGATTCCAACCACTCAGCGAGTCGTTTTGCCCCTTTGCTAGCATTGCATGACATGCAGCATCTTGCGATGTTTGCCAGGGTAATGATTCGTGCATCGTTGACAATGTGTTCCCATGACGGTTTCGAGTTTCGTGCCTGATTTGTTGAAGTAAACTTAACCCCACAATAAACGCAACTGGAGTCTCTCTCAATTACTTCCTGCTCCAGCCAAACAGGTATGTTCCATCGATTCATTCGATGTTGCCTTGCAGACAAAGTGAACGTTACGCCGCGAAATTCCGACTGGATTTGGTGACGATCTCCGGCAGCACTGCCAAAAATCTCTCCACCTCGGCCTCGGTCGAGTAGCGGCTCAGGCTGATCCGGAGCGAGCCGTGCAGATGGGTTTCCGCTACCCCCATGGCCGAGAGGACATGCGAGGGGTCGAGGTCGCCGCTGTGGCAGGCGGAATGGCCGGAAACCGCGATGCCCCGGGCGTCCAGTTCCTGGACCAGACCGGCCGAGGAACAGTACTTGAAGCAGACGTTGACGGTATTGGCCAGCCGGGGCTGGCTTTGGCCCATGATCCAGGCCTCGGGCGCCGCCGCCAGGATGCCTGCCTCCAGCCGGTCGCGCAGGGCGGCGATCCGGGCATGACTGGCGCTTAGCTGTTCCCCCGCCAACTCGCAGGCTCGGCCAAAACCGGCCAGGCCGGGGGTGTTCTCGGTGCCGGCCCGTTTGGAGTTTTCCTGGCTGGCGCCCCGGATCAGCGGGGTCAGCGGTGCCCGGCGGGCACTGTAGAGGGCGCCGACCCCCTTGGGTCCGTGCAGTTTGTGGGCGGCCATGGACAGGTAATCCACCGGTAACGCCCCGGCGTCGATGGGTTCCTTGCCGAGCAGCTGCACCACATCGCTGTGGCAGAGCACTCCGCGCTCCCGGCAGATGGCGCCGATCTCGGCCAGCGGCCAGAGGACGCCGGTCTCGTTGTTGGCGCCCATCAGGCTGACCAGCCCGGTGCCGGGCCGGATCGCCGCCCGCAGCCGGTCGAGGTCGAGCCCGCCGTCAGCCTTCACCTCCAGCAGGGTCACTTCGTAGCCGTGGTCGGCCAAAAAGCGCAGCGGCGCCAGCGCCGAGGCGTGTTCGACCTTGGCACCAATCAGATGTTTCTTGGCCGGGTCAGCCCCGGCCGCGCTGAAGATCGCCAGGTTGTTGGCCTCGCTGCCCCCGGAGGTGAAGGTGATCCGGGCCGGGGCTACGTTCAAAAGCGCGGCGACCTGGGCGCGGGCCTCGTCCACCCCGGCCCGGGCCAGCTCGCCTTCGCGATGGCCGCTGGAGGGGTTGCCGAAGTTGTCGGTGAGGTACGGCAGCATCGCCGCCAGCACCTCCGGGGCCACCGGGGTGGTGGCGTTGTTGTCGAAGTAGATTCTGGTCATGGCTGATGAACTCATAAGGGGGCTGAGGACGTCATTGCGAGGAGTGCACGACGAAGCAATCTGTTTCCAGTCTATCGAGACAGAGATTGCTTCGCTGCGCTCGCAATGACGAGCTTGCGCCTGTGATTGTTTGTGCCTTCAGCATATCTCCAGCATCCGGTTCAGAGATAATTTGGCCTTGGCGCCGATCTCGGGCGCCACCGTGATCCGGTTAACCGTCCGCCCGGCCACGATGTTGTCCAGCACCCAGAGCAGGTAGCCGGGTTTGATCCGGTACATGGTCGAGCAGAGGCACTGGAAGGGGGAGAGCGAGTGGACCTCCTTGTCCGGGAATTGCTGGCTCAGCCGGTTGACCAGGTTGATCTCGGTGCCCACCGCCCACTTGGAGCCGGGCGGTGAGTCGCGGATGGCATTGATGATCGCCTCGGTGGAGCCGTAGCGGTCGGCCTTGACGACCACCTCGTGGCAACATTCGGGGTGGACGATGATCTTGATCTCCGGCTCCTTCTGCCGCCAGATCTCGACCTGCTCGGGGGTGAACTGCATATGCACCGTGCAGTAACCGTTCCAGAGGATGATCTTGGCGTGCTTCAACTGTTCGACGGTGTTGCCGCCCAGCGGCAGGTCGCGCTGCCAGAGCACCACCTGGTCTTTCGGGATCCCCAGGGCGTGGGCCGAGTTGCGGCCCAGGTGCTCGTCGGGGAAGAAGAAGACCTTGTCGCCATCCTTGAGCGCCCAGGTCAGGACCTTCTCGGCGTTGGAGGAGGTGCAGACCGAGCCGCCCCGCTCGCCGACCAGGGCCTTGATTCGAGCGGTCGAGTTGACGTAGGTGATCGGGATGATCTTGGCGCTGCCCACCGCCGCCTGCAACTCGTCCCAGGCGTATTCGACCTCCTCGATGTCGGCCATGTCGGCCATCGGGCAGCCGGCCCGCAGGTCCGGCAGGATCACGGTCTGTTCCTGGGTGGTGAGGATGTCGGCGGTCTCGGCCATGAAATGCACCCCGCAGAAGACGATGAACGGACTCTTCTCCTGCGAAGCGGCCCGGGCCAGCTTCAGCGAATCGCCGGTCAGGTCGGCGAACTGGAAGACCGCCTCCTGCTGGTAGTGATGGCAGAGGATTAAAAGGGAATCGCCCAGCTCTTGCTTGCGCTGGGCGATCTTTTCACAGATAACCGCTTCCGGTTGTTCCAGGTAGACCGGGTCAAGGTCTACCTGTGTGGGGCTTGCCATGCTTGTTTTCCGTTTAATTACCGGGGAGTTAGCCCTCCCGCTCTTTATAAGACACGCTGCTTAACTTAAGCTTTATCTGGCCAGTTTGACCCAGTTGGCGCTGGGCCCCTTCTCGCCCTCGGTGATCCCGAAGGTGACGGCATCGCCCTCGTTGAGCTTGTCGATGGCGATGTCCTTAAGGGCATTCTCGTGAAAGTAGAACTCACGGTCGTCGCTGGTGATGATGAAGCCGTATGATTCAGCCGGGGAAACCGTCTTGATGCTGCCGGCGGCGGCGCTGACCCCGTTGGTTTCGTGGCCTTTAATGGTCTGCCGTTTCTTGCGCTGCAGTTCCTTGAGTTGCAGCCCCAGGTTATCGAAGGCCTTGACGATGGTGGGCTTGACTTCCTCGCCCTTGCGCTTGACGATGATGGTATCATTGGGAACGGTGGCAATCAGGCGCACCTCGAAGCCGCCTTCCTTGTGAGCGTTGGTGGATTCGATGGCCACGCGCAGGTTGTGAACCAGTCCGGGATGGTGCCGAACCAATCGGTCTTTTTCGAGCTCGATCTTGTCCTGCCAGGATTTGCGGATTTCGACATGACGTCCTTCAATCTGAAGTTCCATGCACTTCCTCCATCTGATTATTATTGAACCCCGCAGTAGTCAGCGGGCACTTAATTCATAACCCTTTTCTAAATTTATCGTAACATAAAAAGGCGGGCTAAAATACAATACAATCCGGATATTTTGGTGTCGGCGCAGCGGGCTTGGCCGGGGGCTTCCAATCGTCGGCGGCCCGGGCAGATCCGGCGGTGAGGTAATGTCGCCATTAAGCGCTTGAAAGTCCGGTCGGAAGCTATTAGGAATGTTTGGCATAAGGGGCAAGACCGGGCCGGAGTGGCCGGCAATGAGCGGTTGTCGTCGGGCTAGGAGGCGGTTGCAGATGGGCAAGAAAAAGGATGAGCGGGAGCACGAGGGGAAACCCCGGAAGCTCAAGGAAGTCTGCTGTGAGAAATACCTGAAAAAGGGCCGGCGCTGCAAGGATTGCCCGCAGGCCGACCAAGGGACCGGCCCTGGCTTGCCGGGAACCCAAGCAAAGGACGAACGAAGATGAAGTGGAGCGCATTGTTCAAGCCGGTGGGTAATCTTGACCCCGCCGGGGCCAAGGAGTTCATGGCGGCCCGGCCGGCCGGGGGCTACCAGCTGCTGGATGTCCGTCAGCCCGGGGAGTATGATCAGGAACACCTGGCCGGGGCCCGCTTGATTCCCCTCAAGGAATTGCCGGGAAGGGTTAATGAACTCGACCCCGATCAGCCGGTCCTGGTCTACTGCGCCATCGGCGGGCGCAGCCGGGCGGCGGCCCAGTACCTGAACGGTCAGGGCTTCAACCAGGTCTACAATCTGAGCGGCGGGATCAAGGCGTGGCAGGGGCGCAAGGCGGCCGGCCCGGAGCTGCAAGGCCTGGACCTGATCGCTCCCGAGACCGACTACGTTAACAGTCTGACCATGGGCTATGCCCTGGAAGAGGGACTGCAGCAGTTTTATCTGCAGCTGGCGGCCCGGGTCGCCGACTTGGACCAGAAGACCTTGCTTGTTCGGCTGGCTGGTTTCGAGGACAAGCACAAGGCCTGGTTGGCCGGGGAATACGAGGTGGTTCGCCACGACGAG
Organism: Deltaproteobacteria bacterium; assembly: GCA_020056965.1. Classification (GTDB taxonomy): domain Bacteria; phylum Desulfobacterota; class Desulfobulbia; order Desulfobulbales; family JAGXFP01; genus JAGVGT01. The sequence goes on along the minus strand of JAGVGT010000010.1, from coordinate 1,629 downwards.
GCCGGTTTACCCCCTTTGGAGCCCGGTTCCAGTGAGCTGATGGAGGGTGGGCGGACGGTCTCCGAGTATCTGGCCCGGGTGCGGCCGGAGCTTTTGGACCTGGAGGCGATTTTCGACCTGGCCATGATGTTCGAGACCCAGGCCATGGACCTCTATGGCCGCTTGGCCCAGAAGGCGCAGCGCCCGGAGGTCCAGGCGCTGTTCTTGAAGCTGGTAGATGAGGAAAAGCTGCACTTGGGCTACCTGGAGCAGGAGCTGGAACGGATGATCGCGAGGGACAAGGCATGAAGATCGGCATGGTCGGACTGGGGCGGATGGGCATGAACATGGCGCGGCGGCTGCTGCGCGGCGGCCACCAGGTGGCGGCCTGGAACCGCAGCCTGGACAAGACCGAGGAACTGGGTCGGGAGGGCGGCGAGGTCTGCCGGACCCTGGCCGAACTGGTTGCGGCGCTGCCGGAGCCCAAGGTGGTCTGGCTGATGCTGCCGGCCGGGGTGGTGGATGCGCATCTGGCCCAACTCCGCGAGCTGTTGCCGGCCGGGTCTCTGATCGTCGAGGGCGGCAACTCCTACTATAAGGACGACCTGCGGCGGGGTGCTGAACTGGCCGGAACCGGGATCGCTTACGCCGATGCCGGGGTCAGCGGCGGCATCTGGGGGCTGGAGAAGGGTTACTGCACCATGGTCGGCGGCACAGTCGCCGACTTTGCCCGGATCGAGCCGCTCCTGCAGACCCTGGCCCCGCCCGGCGGCTACCTGCATTGCGGGCCGCTGGGGGCCGGCCACTTTGTCAAGATGATCCACAACGGCATCGAGTACGGGATGATGCAGGCCTATGGCGAGGGTTTTGCCCTGCTGGAGGCCTCGCCCTACGGCCAGGAGCTGAACTATGCGGAACTCTCCCACCTCTGGAACCAGGGCAGCGTGGTGCGCTCCTGGCTGCTGGAGCTGCTGGAGCGGGCCTTTGCCGCCGATCCCCGCTTGACCGAGCTTCAGGGCCATGTGGACGATTCCGGCGAGGGGCGCTGGACCGTGCAGCAGGCCGTGGAAAGCGGGGTCTCCGCCCCGGTGATCACCGCCGCCCTCTTCCGCCGCTTCGAGTCGCGCCATGACAACGCCTTCGAAAACCGGCTGCTGGCCGCCCTGCGCCGGGAGTTCGGCGGCCACGCCGTCAAGGGGGGTGGCGATGAGCGGGGTTGACGGGGTGCCCCGCAGTGGCGCGGGGTTGGGGAGTGCGTCGGCCTGCGCCTTGCCGGCCCCCGGGCAGTCGCCCTGTCTGCTGGTGATTTTCGGGGCGACCGGCGATCTCACCGCCCGCAAACTGATCCCGGCCCTGTTCAACCTCTTCCTCAATGGGATTCTGCCGCGCCCCTTCGGGATTGTCGGCTGTGGTCGCACCCGCCTTGACGACGCGGGCTTTCGGACCCTGCTCGGGGAGAAGTGCGCGGCCGCCACCGTAGGTCACCCCCGCTGGCCGGAATTCTCGGCTCTGCTGCATTACCAGACCCTGGAGTACCATGGTGCCGCCGGTTACCGGGAATTGGCCGCCACCCTCACCGAGCTCGACCAGCGCTTGGGCTGCGGCGGCAACCGCCTTTTTTATCTGGCTATGCCGCCCGAACTCTACCCG
>JAGVGT010000011.1 GCA_020056965.1 Deltaproteobacteria bacterium | reverse complement strand
TCTCCCCCGCCCCCAATTTCTCGCAGACCGTCACCAGCTGCACCACATCGAGGTCGCGCCCCTCCCGGCCGCCCTTTACGGTACACTGATACCAACAGTACCGCTCCCCGTTGGGACCGGGGAAGGTGGTTTCGATGGTGTAGTGCGGGGTGTCGGCCGGCGACTGCACATATACCCGGCGTGGGTCCACCGAGATCACCACCGCCTGGTTGCCGTAGACCCGGGAGATCTGCTCCAGGGAGCTTTTGCCGCTGGGCCGGCCGCTTTGCAGGTATTCCTCGACCACGTAGACCGCATCGCTGCCGATGGAGATCTTGTCGGCCCCGGAGCGGAAGTACTGCGAGGCCACATCCAGGGCCGAGTAGTAAACCCCGTCGGAACCGGTGTACTCGCGGATCCCGCCGCCGATGGTCAACGGCACGAAGACATTCTCGGAGGTGCGCTCCAGAACCTCCAGCATCGGCTGGTCCCGGAGCGGAAAATCCCGAAAGCCGGTGATGTTCAGGAAGGTGATCTCGTCGGCCCCCTCTTCGTAGTAACGCCGGGCCAGTTCCACCGGCTTGCCGAGGTTGCGCACCTCGCCCTGTTCCCGCACGTCGTACTGGTCGCCCTTGGTCACCACCAGATCGCCGGCATCGTTGGCCCGGACGTCGAGGCAGGCGATGACCCGCTTGGCCATCCGGGTTTCAGCCGGTTCTGCACCGGTCAGCGGGCTGGTAGGCAGAGAGGCGGCCGCCAGAAAGTTCTTGAGGATATTGAGCCCTGCCGCCCCGCTCTTTTCCGGGTGGAACTGGCAGGCCACCACGTTGCCCTTCTGGACCGCGCTGACAAACTCCTCGCCGTAATTGGTGGTGGTCAGCACCCAGTCCCGGTTACCGGCATCGGCCATGGCCCGGAAGGAGTGGACGAAGTAGAGTTTCTCGCCTTGGTAGTGGTCGAAAAGCGGCGATTGCCGGCGGAGGTTGACGCCGTTCCAGCCGATCTGCGGCACCGAGCGGTCGCGGACGGTAAAGCGGCCGACCTGGCCGGGGATCAACCCCAACCCGGCCACACCCGGCGACTCCTGGCTGCCCTCAAATAAGGTCTGCAAGCCCAGGCAGATGCCCAGGAAGGGTTTGTCGGCCTTCAAGTGGGCCAGCAGCGGCTCGATATAGCCGCGCTCCCGCAACCGCTCCATGGCGCTGCCGAAACTGCCGACCCCCGGAAAGACCAGCTTGTCGGCCTTGGTGATATCCTCGGGGGCGGCGACATCCCGTACCTCGAAACCGAGTTTTTTAATGGCGTTCCTGACGCTGCGGACATTGCCGGCGCCGTAATCGAGCAGGGTGATCATGAGACTGCCTTTGCTGATGAAGTTAAGGAGGAATCGAGGAAGTTGCTCCTGTACGCTAGAACCGAAAAGCCGTCATGATAACTGTCCAACCGAGGAAAATCAAGAGAGGGGAGGGGAGGCTTCTAGTCCATGGGCGGGAATTTGCTGAGTTTACGTTGCAGGGTGCGGCGGTGCAGCTTTAAGCGCTTGGCCGCCTCGGAGATGTTGCCGCCGCAGTCGGTCAGCACCCGGTTGATGTGTTCCCACTCGGCCCGGGCCAGCGACGGGGTGGAGATGTCCTCTTCCGGATCATCGCCCGGCTCGTCGCTGGTAAGGGTGAAGGCGGCCAGAATCTCCTCGGCATCGGCCGGTTTGGGCAGGTAGTTGATTGCCCCCAGGCGGATCGCCTCGGTGGCGGTGGCGATGCTGCCGTAACCGGTCAATACCACGATTTTCAGGTGCGGATGGAGGGTCAGGGCAGCCTTGACCAGCTCCAGCCCGGAGGGGCCGGGCATCCGCAGATCGACCACCGCCAGTTCAGGGTTATCGCTGGCCAGTACCGCCAGGGCCTCACCATAATCGCCCGCCGTCAGCACCTGATGGCCGCGCCGGATCAGGGCCCGGGCCAGCCGGTCGCGGAAATGCTCTTCGTCGTCTACCAAAAGAATCTTTGCCATCTTTTCCAGCCTTATTGATATTGTTGGCGACTAAAAAAAATTCTGATTACCACCGAATTTCAACCAATATACAGACACAACCTGCCAAGGTGTCGGTAATGTGTGTTTTGTACGGATCGGCACTTGCTTTAAAGTCATTCCGGCGAAAGCCGAAATCCAGAAAAAATGGCCAATCTCACTGGATTCCGGCTTTCGCCGGAATGACGGAGAAAACCGGCTGAAGATTAACGTTAGTCCATCAACTTCGGAGCCGGCCGTTCAACCAACGATTCGATCAAGGCGGGCCAGAAAGGTCACCGAGGTGCCTTGTCCGGCCGCTGAGCGCAGCCGCAACTCGCCGCCGAAACGTTCGGCCAGGGAACGGGCGAGAAAAATCCCCAGCCCCATGCCCCGGCCCGGGGACTTGGTGGTGAAAAACGGCTCACCGGCCCGGGCCAGGGCCTCCGGGGAAAAGCCGCTGCCCTGGTCGCTGACGGTGATGGCCAGTAAATCGCCTTCCCGGCTGACCCGGCAGCCGATCGCCCCGGTTGGATCGGCGTCCAGTGCGTTCTTGAGCAACCCCTTCAGGGTCCGGCGCCAGGTCTGGACCGGCGCGAACAGGCCGACATCCCCGGCGAGCAGTTCGGCCGTGACCCGCCGGCCGCTTTCCTGTTCAAAATCCCGGCAGAGCTGGTGGATCAGGTCATGGAGGGAGATTTTCGTAAAGAGTTCCCCCGGCTGCTCGCCGGCATCGGCGGCCAGCTGCCGGAGGATTTCGCTGCACCTCCGCACCTCGGCCCGGATCAAGCCGGCATCGGCCAGCAGTTCCGGCTCCCCGCCCGCCTCGCGCAACTGCTCTTCCATTTCGGCGGCGGCCACGGCAATGGTGGAAAGCGGCGTGGAAAATTCATGGGCGGCCCCGGCCGCCAGGGTAGCCAGCGAGGCCATCTTCTCACCGCGGACCCTGGCCTCGTCCAGCTTCAACAGGGTCTGCTGGTGGCCAACCAGGGCCTTCTGAATCCGGCCTAGAAAGAAGACAATAAAACAGGCCGTCAGGCTGTAGGCCACCCACATCCCCTGCAGGTGCAAGTTGCCGAAGAGATTGCAGGCCGGCATGCTCTGCCCCGCTACCAGGCCGCTGCCCTGAACCGGCGGGGGCGGTAGCAGAAAAAGCAGGGCATAGCCGGCCACGGTGAGGCCGGCCAGCCCCCAGGCCCATATTTCGGCCATGATCAGCGCCCCCATGGCCACGTGGACCAAGTAGAGGAAGGTGAAGGGGTTCATGGGGCCGCCGGTAAAGTAGAGCAGGACGGTAAGGTGGATGATGTCCCAGGCCATGACCAGGGCGAAGAACAGTGGTGCGATCGTGGCGCGATGGGCCAGACGGTACTGAAAGAAGAGATTGCCGGCCGCCTGGATGGCGATGAAACTTAAGACAATCGCGGCCGGCAATTCGATGGCGAAGAACAGCGAGACGATCCCGATCAAGGTCAGTTGGCAGGCGACCGCACCCCAGCGCAGTTTGATCAGCCAGGCGAAGGTGATCCTTGAGGATTCCGGGCGCGGTGCGGCTATGTCGTGGGGATTTTCGGGCATGGGCTCACCTGGTGGATGGCAGTTTAAGGCATTTATTTACCACGGAATCCTCGCCCAGGCAAAATAACAAACCCCTCATGGCCCTGGGAGAGGGCAGGGCCATGAGGGGCTTTCGAGGGGGTGACAGGGGGTGCTTAAAAAATTTCCTGATTAGCGCTAATCTTCAGCAACAAGCCCGTCATCCCCGAAGGCTTTTATCGGGGATCCATGATTTTGCAGGCTGAAAAGCTGGATTCCCGATCAGAAGCGACTCGGGAATGACATCTTTTGGTGTTCTGCGGAAGAATGCCGCTAATCAGGACAAATTTTAAGTGGTGCGTTACATACCACCCGGACGGTGGTTGCCCATCTTCATGCTACCCATGTCGATCTTCTGAATAACGTGCAGGTCGATTTCGGAATAACGGCTGACCCCACCGCCATTCTTGCTGATGAACTCCTTGGCAATCACACCGTTGGCCAGGGGCACCAGCTCACGGCCCATGGGCCCGGTGACCGAACTGCCAATCACAAAGAAGGCCGCCTCGCCGTCGAGCCAGTTGCCGTCCGAATAATTCCGGACCCAGATCGCCGCCACATCGGCGCGGGTATGGCCTTTGTCGTACTCGGCCATTTTAAAAAGGTACTTGAACATGTCCTTGGGGCCATCAAAGGGAACCATCCGTCCGTCAGTAAAGATGATTTCGGCCTGCCACCGGAGAAACCGGGCCGGATACATACCGCAGACCCCGCAAGCGGCTTGCTCGGGGATGACCTGGGGCGGGGGTTTGACGGCTGCGGAGGCCGGCGATAGATTGCCGAGAATAACGGCCATTAAGAGGAAAAGAACCAGCGGTAAATTGAATCTCACGGAACCTCCCGATTTAAAAGCGGCAACATAAGGTGTCTGGCCGATGCTTCGAGTATTAAATACGGACTTGCTCCGGAGTGTTTCCCTCGGCCGGGCGGACCGAGGGAAACCTTCCGAATAACACTCATGAGGAAAGCATGTTCAACCAAGACGATTACTGTTTACCATGTCAGCGAATCCTTCGGGAATGCGGCAAAATGTCGCACATTCTGCCGGGGCCGCCGAGAGTTCCCCGGTCGCCCCTAAATCCTGGCCAAGACCACGGACCGGCTCAGGCGCACCGGCGGTTCGGCGCAAACCCGCAGCCCGGCCGACCGGGCCAGTTCGACTTCCCCGGCAAATTCCCCGGCCGTCACATGCATTCTGGGTTCGGCGACCAGAAGCACCCCCTCTGGTTTAAGGGCGGCCCGGACCTGGGCAAAGAAATTGCCGACATCCGGGGTTTCGTGGGCCATCCAGAAGGCCAGGGCAAAGTCCACCGGCTCGGGGATTTCCAAACGGTCGGCCCGGCAAGGCAAAAAGCTAATTCGCTCACTAACTCCGGCGGCTGCCGCCCGGCGGGCGGCTTTTTCCAGCATCTTCGGTTGCCGGTCCACGGCCAGCACCCGGCCCTCCCGGCCCACCAGCTCGGCCATGCCGATGGCGAAAAAACCCAGGCCGCAGCCCAGGTCGGCGACGGTCATCCCGGGCCGGACGTGGGCTGACAAGAGCCGCCGCGGATCATGGATAAACCGGCGCAGCGGGTTGTCAAAGGTGTAGGCCAGCCACCAGGGGCAGACATGCTTAGCCATCGTGGTTCCTGGTTTATGTCCCGGCCGGAGGCCGGGGCAGTTCGATGGTGAAGAGGCTCCCTTCGCCAGGTCGACTTTCCACCTGCATTTCCCCCCCCAGCCGTTTAATCAGGGCGGCGGCGACCGCAAGGCTGGGGCCGGGCCCAGGCCCTTCGGACTGGCTGGTGGAAAATGGCTCGCGCACCCGGTCAAGCTCGCCCGGCGGGATGCCCTGGCCGGAATTGCGCACGGTAATTACCAGCCGCCCTGGTTCCGCGCGGCTGGCCACCAGAAGTTCCCCGCCTTCCGGCATGGCTTGGGTGGCGTTCAGGGCGATATCGAGCAGGGCCTGTTTCAACACCCCGCCGTCCAGAAGACAAGGCTCGGTCACCGCCAAATCAAGTTTTAGCTCGATGGCTCTGAGCTGAAAGGCCAGCAGCGCGAAGCAATCTCGAATCAGGCCATCAAGGTTGATTGGCTGCGGGTTCAGGGGGATTTCGCGGCCGAAGTTCAGGAGGTGCCGAACGACATGGGCGAGGCGCAACAGCCCAATGTCGAACAGATCCAGGCAACGCTCACGAAGTTCCGGCTCCTCCCGGTCATCAGCCAGGATTTTCAGGCTGTCGCGCATGCTGCCCACCGGGTTCTTGATCTCATGGGCAATGCCCGTTGCCAGTTCGCCGATGGCCGCCAGTTTCTCGCTCTGGAACAGCTGTTCCCGGGTCCGGGCCAGGTCGGCCTGGGCGCGTTCCAGCCGCTCGCCCATGCCTGTGAATTTGTCGGTCAACACGCTGATCTCATCACTGCCGGCCGGCCGACTTGCTGGCGGCACCAGCTGGGGGTATCGGTCCATGGCTCCGGCCAGCCCGGCCAAGCGGCGCACCACCTGGGCATTGATCTGCAGAAAGGTCAAGAGGGCGGCCAGGGCAACCCCGATCAGACCGACCAGGAGCAGTAACAGATTGTTGGCGGTAATGGCGTCATCTGCCCAGCCGAGTGGCACCTCCAGGCTGAGACCGCCGCGGATATTGCCGACCTGATAGCCATGCTCGGCATGACAGGGCAGGCAGGATTCCTCGACCTTGAGGGGGATCATATAGCGCAAGGTTCGGCCCTGCTGACCGCTACTGATCTCGCTGACCTCCTCCTTGCCGGTTTCGAAGTCCAGCAGGCCCCGGCGCTCGAAATCATCCGGGGTGTTGGCGGGATTGACCGGCCGCAGACTGGTGACCCGGAAGCGGCAGAAATCCGCCTGGGCGGCATAGTCGGAAAGGTCCCAGATGATCATGCCGGGATTGCGCTTGACGTAGACCTGACCGGACCGATCGACGACATCGCTGTCGGCCGGAGCGGGGCTGCCGCCCGTCCCTGGTTTCTTGGTGACGAATAGCCCGTCGTGGTCGGTCACCCAGCGGCGGGTCAGGAGGATTTGCCGGGAAAGCATGCGGGCCTGGCGTTCGGCCTGGCCGATCACCAGATCATCTTGAAAGGAGGCGGTCAGATAGCCGGTGGCGCCCAGGGCGCCCGCGACCACCAGGCCAACCAGAAGGGGAATTTTAACGCGCAACTTCATCGCCACCTCATCAACCAAAGGAAAAGCCGCGCCGGGTTTTGGGCCCATCCGATCAAGAGGAGAAATCAGGAATGTGCCACCCGCAGAAAATACCTCCGGTTGTTGTTACCAGCAAGTTAAAGGGCTGGCAACCTAATTGTCAGCAGATGGCGGCAAGGATGAATTAGAAATCCAGGGGGCTTGTCAACTCCTTCACGGTTATGACCGGACCCAGTGGGTGTGGATCATGGTCGGTTTCAGACTGGCGTGGCCCAACAGCTTTTGGATAGTGCGGATGTCGTAATTGGTCTGCAAGAGGTGGGTGGCGAAAGAGTGGCGGAAGGTGTGGGCCGTGACGATGGATAACAGCATTGTCACCCCTGTCAAGAAGGCACAAGCAGTCCTGGTTTGGGATAAACTACTGCAGGTTGCGCAGGTTTTCCTGGGCCTGTTGGCAAGTTGGGCAGATGGCCAGGGCTGTTTTGTAGTGGTAGATGGCTTTGTCGTATTCTCCCTTTTCCTGATAGATCACCCCTAGGTTATTGTGGGCGAAATATTCCCCGGGGTTGAGGCGCAGGGTGGCGAAATACTGGGGTATGGCCTCGTCCGGCAGATGCCGGTTCTGCAAAGTTTTCGCCAAATGGTAGCGGGCCAGGTAGGTGTCGGGGGCCTTTTGGACGGTGTCCCGGTAAACCAACAGGCTGTCGCTCCAGACCATGTTTCTCTGGTAGGTCCAGAAAGAAAGTACCGTCACGACGACTGAAGTGGCTATTGCCATGGGCAGTTTCTTGGTTATCAAACGGTCGGCCAGCAGAACCACCAGCAAAACCAGGAACATGGACGGCAGGAACATCCGGTGTTCAAAGACGAGGATCAGGCCGATGAAGGATGACTCGATTACCATATTAATCAGAAACCAGAGGACACAGAAGGCGAGCAGGCGCTCCTGTCTGGCCCGGTAAACAACCAGGGCGAATATCCCCGCCAGTCCCAAGGCCGAGAACAGGGTTGTTAGAGGCTTGAACAGCGAATACGACAGTGGAAAATTGTGCTCGAGGCTAAGCCGGGAAGGATGCGGCAGGATAAACTGGCCCAGGTAGAAGAAAATGACGTTGAACTCGGTCAAAATCCTCTGGCCCATGGTGAAATTTCTGAGCCGGTAACCGGAGATGATTCCGTCGATGATCGAACTCTCAAAGACGATCAGAATAAGTACCATCAGGGCTGCCACCGCCGACCAGGCAACCGCCTTGCTCCTCAGGAAGCGGCGGGACAAATCCTGCAGGAAGAACCATTCATAGAGCAGTATTATCAAGGGCAAGGTGGCTGCGTTTTCCTTGGATAATACTGCGCAAATAAATGCTAACGCGCTGATAATAAAGTAAAAATATATCCGCCGATTATCGGATCTGCCTTTAAGATAGGTGATAATCGAGATGAGGTAGAACATGGCGGCCAAGCTGTTCATCCTCTGGACGAGGTAGGAAACTGACTGGGTCTGCAACGGGTGAACGGCCCAGATGGCTGCGGTTATGAATGAGAGCCGGAAAATTCTTCGGGCTGACCCTGGGTATCCGGATAAGTCCAGAGTCCTGCGGACCAGGATGAAAAGCAGGAAAGCATTGAGGCAGTGGATGAAGACGTTGACCAAATGGTAGCCCAGCGGTTTTAAGCCATGGAAGTAGTAGTTTAAGGCGAAGGTCAGGTTGGCCACCGCCCTATTCGGCAATTTGCTTTGGGTGAAGACATTCCGCAACTCAGCCAGGCTCAGTTCCTTGAGGTGCATTCCTTCCGGGTAGCCAATGTTCAGCCAGTCGTCAAAAACGAAATCGCCATTCAACGATGGGGAATAGAGGAGAAAGATAAAGGCGGAGAAGATCAGAAAGAGCGCGGTGGTGGGGACCAGGCCCGGAAAGGTCGGTTGGCAAGGTTCCGACCCGACCGGGTTGGGCGTCATCGGAGTACTCGTGGATGGTTCTGGCGATGCCAGCGGCTGGGGCTTTTCCATTACCGGTGCCGGAGGGTCAGCAACTGTCGCGGCAGGGGGAGTTGCATCGGTCCGGTCCGGCTGGTTCTTTTTGGCTCTGGTTAGTCCATTTTTGTGTTTACGGAAGATTTTTTCCGCCATTGTCCGTCCCTTCCCGTATTCATCCAGCTCATAGACACTACCGAGCTATGTAGAATTATTAACAAGCGACACCTCTTGTCTTGTTTGGTCAGCCGGTGGCGGCCCATATCGACTGCTGTACAAGAGGTTCAGGCTTGCGTTATGGGCATTATTCCCCAACAACTGCTGTTGGTAACGATTGAGTAAAGTAGCGGAGTGCATGGGGGAAGGTCTTGAGGGGCTGTTGCCCAAAGGCGTTTAGCGGGTTTCAGTCAATATTGGTTCGGTTTAACTTTGCCTTTATCAGTTGGTGCTGTGGGCCGTTTGTGCCGCCCGAAAAATTTGCTTCCAGATGTTGTTACCAGCAAGTTGCCAGCCTGGCAACCGAATTATCAGCAATCTCCTGCCCGGGTTAAAAAAGTAAATCCTCACTTCCTGTAGGCCGGAAATTTGCCGGTTAAGGTGGTCGATTTTTTTATATGAATTAACGCATCCTCAGCTGGCACCACCAAGAAGGCCATAAGCGAGCATAATTGCCGGTAATTGCGGCGTAAGCGATCAGCTGCGGAGGTTTCAAAAGTCAGGATTAGATCAAATTAAATCATCATCCGCATGCGCCTTGTGATATTTTTATACTAACAAATCAGGCGGGGGTGAATCGGAACAGCCCCGCAACTTCAAGGAGGTAAGCAAACCATGAAAAGGCTATTTATCCTCTGTCTGATGATGACGATTCTCCTGCCGGGTCTGGTCGCGGGCGAAGGGTCGTCAATTGGGAAAACCAAAACCGGCAAGGGCGAGGTGGTGGTCATCCGCAGCGGCAAAGAAATCCCCATCGCTATTGGCGACAAACTTTACCAGAATGACCTCATCCGAACCGGGGCGGACAGCTCGGTGGGGATTATTTTCGAGGACAACACGATTTTGGCCCTGGGGTCGAAAAGCGAAATTGTGATTGATGAGTATGTCTTTGCCCCCGAAAAAGGCCTGTTCTCCATGCTCACCCGGATGCTGAAAGGCACGGCCTCTTATCTGTCAGGCATCATAGGCCGGCAGTCGCCGGAATCGGTGAGCTTCCAAACCCCGGATGCCACAATCGGCATCCGGGGCACCCAATTCCTGGTCAAGGTGGAAAGCCGGTAATCTTGTCTGGCGGCCGGCTGCAGAGTACTTTTACTAACTTGAAATTTATCAGGGAATCCTGACGAAGGGAGGCTGACATGAAGGCAATGATCAACACGCTGGCCAGTTTAGGCCTTGTTTTGGTTATCGTGGGCTGTGGAACCAAAAGCACGGTGGTCTTGATCCCGGACCCGGGCGGTAAGGTGGGGCAACTGGCAGTGGCGAACCAGGGCGGGCAACAGGTCTTGAACCAGGCTAATCAGTCGGTGCAGGTAACGGGTCGGCAGACGCCGCCAAGCGCAGTAACCATGCTCGGCGCCGACGAGATCCACGCCACCTTTGCCGAGGCGTTGGCCGCCCAACCGCTGCAGCCGACAGAATTCGTCCTCTATTTTCTTCAGGACTCCAATGAACTGACCGCTGAATCCAAGGCCGTTCTCCCGCAAATTTTTCAAAGCATCCAGGAGCGGGCCTCCACCGATATCGTCATTTCCGGCCATACCGACAAGGTGGGTGAAAATGGCTACAACGACAAACTGGCGCTGGAACGGGCCCAGACCACCTCTACAATCCTGGTGGCCAACGGCGCCGTCCCTGCCAATATCACCGTCACCTCGCATGGTGAAGGCAATCCCCTGATTAAAACCGCTGATGCTGTAGCGGAACCAAGAAACCGCCGGGTCGAGGTAGCGATCAGATAACAGCCGCCGCCAGGAAGCCTTTCCATGAAACCAGAATCACCCATGCTTCCCCCTGACGAGGCCAGTGATTTTATCGTAACCGGCCGGTCGGAAAGCCATCGCATCATTACCTGGGGAATCCTGGCCACCCTGTTTTTTGTCGCCCTCTATACCATCAAACCCAACCTGCTGCAGCCGGTCGATTTTATCAACTATGACCTGCTCCTTAAGAATTTCCCAAACAATCAGGCCAGCAGCCGGCTAGTCATTGTCGACCTTGATGAAAAAAGCCTGAATCGCTACGGGCAGTGGCCCTGGCCCCGCTATCGGGTGGCCGAGTTGCTGGACAAAATCGCCGCCCGGAAGCCGGCGGTCATCGGTCTCGACGTCCTTTTTGCCGAACCCGACCGGACCTCCGCGGGGCGGCTGCTGAAAGACCTTGGGGACGCATACCGGCTTAACCTCACAGTTGACCGCCTTCCCGGGGCATTAAGCGATAACGACCGGATCCTCGCTGAAACGCTGGCCCGGGGCCCTTTTGTCCTGGGCAACAAATTCCACTTCGACCGGCTTGAAAAAAGCTCGGAACAATGCGTGCTGCACCCCGTCAAGGTTTCGTATCTGCAGAAGGAGGGGGAACGGGCAGGGCACACCGGGCTTCCTGAAAGCGCCGGGGTTCTCTGTAATTTAACCATGCTCTCAGGAGTGGTCGGTTATTCCGGTTTTGTTAATGTCAGTCCCGACCAGGACGGCATGCTGCGGCGCCTGCCGTTGCTCATTCAATACCAAGGCGAGGTTTATCCCAGCCTGGCCCTCGCCACGGTTTTGAAACTTAAGGGTGCCGACAATCTCTTGCTGAAAGAAGAGGGGAACGCCCTCCAGTCCATCAATTACCAGGGAACCGCCATCCCAGTTGACCAACATGGCCAGCTGCTGATCAAGTTCCGGGGTCCGAAAGGGAAATACGACTACATCTCGGCGGCGGATATCATGGCCGGCACTGTTGCCGCGGAACGGCTGGAGGGACGAATCGCCTTTGTCGGCACCTCGTCGAGCGGCCTGAAGGAGTTGCGAACCACGACCTTTGATCCGATCTTTCCGGGGGTAGAGGTCCATGCCACGGTGGTTGACAATCTGCTGACCGGTGATTTCATCTCGGTGCCAAGCTGGGCCAACGGTCTGGTCGTGCTGCTGGTGCTCGGGCTGGGGGTGGCTTTGAGTCTGTTTATTGCCTTCACCAGCGCCGCCGCCAGCTTCGTTGCCATGTTGCTCGCCATGGTTGGCTTATGGCTGGCCACGCAACAGACGCTCTTTCGCATGGGGCTGTTTGTCGGGCCGGCCTTTCCGATTGCCTCCCTGGTCTGTAGCTACCTGTTTCTGACCGTCCTCAAATACCGGTTGGATGAAAAGAAGATTCTTGCCGGCCTGCGGGAGCTGCTCCTCACCCAGGACGTCACCATCGAAAGCATGGCCCACCTGGCCGAATACCGGGATCCCGAAACCGGCAGCCATATCATGCGCACTAGAAGGTATGTCAAACTGCTGGCCGAGTACCTCAAGCAGCACGACAAGTATAAGGACTTCCTCACTGATACCAACATTGACATGCTTTACAAATCCGCCCCCCTGCACGATATCGGCAAGGTCGGCATCCACGATGATATCCTGCTCAAACCGGGCCGGTTGACCGTGGAAGAGTATGAAGTCATGAAGACCCATACGACCATCGGCCGGGATGTGATCGCCGCCTCCATCCGCAAACTCGGTAAAAAGTCATTCCTGAGCATTGCCGCGGAAATGGCCCACTCGCACCAGGAGAAATGGGACGGCTCCGGATATCCGCTGGGCCTCCAAGGCGAGGCAATCCCCATCAGCGGCAGACTCATGGCCCTGGCTGATGTCTATGACGCCCTGATAAGCAAGCGGGTCTATAAGCCACCCACCCCGCACACCAAGGCGGTGGAGATAATCAAAGAAGGCAGGGGAACGCACTTTGACCCGGACCTGGTGGATGCGTTTCTGGATATCCACGAACAGTTCAGGAAGGTCGCCCACGAATTTGCCGATTCCCAGGAGGAAAGAGAAGCGCTGGAGTGAGGCCAAACCGACCTGGCTCTGGTTACCGCCAACACCATCGAATTTTCCCGCGTTCGTGACTTGCCTGTGGAAAACTGGCTGATCTGATCTCGGTCCACAGCAATGCCTTGCCTGTCAAGATTTCACCTTGCAGCCCCACCCACAATCAGTTAGCTATATAACACCCCGACTAATTTTAGCCGGAATTATATAGTTTTCTATCTAACACCCCCGCACGGGGGGTAAAAGCTGATAATTAAGGAAATAGGTGGTCAGTTTTTGACCACTTTTGAGTAGTTAGATGGTTAGTGAAAAGCGGAAGTAAAAGAAAAGTCGCAAGCTATCTAATAACGATATTATGAATTTGAATAGGGATAATTATGAGTCTTAAAAATATTGCTGATCGCCTTATCGAACTCGGATGCGATGCAACTGTTCATGCTGATCGAATAGACATAGATATTGATGAGCAGAAAGCTACAATCGTGTTCGATAAGGATTGGCTTGCAACTGTTCGAGGGTTCTACCGTTCCAGGCAGTATAAATATGATTCAGAACGACGTATACTTGTGGCCAATCGTTCAGTGGAATATCAACTGACTCGCCTAGACTCTGGATATTTGTATAAAAACGATCACCAATTCACAGACAAAGTAGGTAATCAAGTTCTTGTTGGTTCAGCCACTAACGAGTTCTTGTTGTCATATTTCCAATCAAAACGTTACGAAGTAACTTTCAAAAGAATAAAAAAGAAAATTATGCGAAGGTGTGAGATAAGATCGAAAGGCCGAACCACTCCACGGCGCGTATCTTTTACACCGGACGAGTTAATGCTTTCTTTTCACACTGCAAGATATATTTTAAAACGTAAACCTAGAGATGTCTCGCTTGAAACAATTGCTATTGAACGTGTACGGGCATGTCTTTTTAGTCTTTCATATCGGAAAGCTGAGTGTTGGGAAATCAGTCAAGACATAAAATCGCGAGGTTTCTTTTTTCCAACTATTGAAGAAGATGGAATGTCGCTCGATATTCCAGTCGCTTCGTATGACTCTAGTTTAGTAAGTTACTATAAAGTAGCTAAAAGCAGTAGGTTTCCTAGTCAAGTATTCCTTTCATATTATCACATCCTTGAATATCATTTTCTTCGGGTAGCAGACGAAACACTTTTCGGAGCAGTACGCACTCGTCTTAATGATCCTGCATTTAATCCTAGCTACGATAATGTCTCAGGTTTGATTTCAACTATCAAAAAGTACGATAGCACTGCTGACGAAAAGCAAATGCTTAAAGACGTATTGTTAAAATACGTTCCAGAAGAAGAATTTATTGAATTTGTATTGAACAAAGAAAAGGATATTGGAGAAAAGATATATTCTGGAGCGAAGCAGCAAATATTTGGTGAGCAGCTATCAATTAAGCTTGATAAAGGGCATGCGTTAGCTAATACAGCTTCACTGTTAAAGCATATAAGGAATGCACTAGTTCATTCAAGCGATAGATACTCACGAGATGAATGTTACCTACCTTTCTCTGAGTCAGAAGAAATCGTTGTAAAGTTTTTACCTCTAGTCCAGTACATGGCGGAAAAAATCATTTTTGCAACTGCATCATAAAAATTTCATAACAAAATCATTAACCTGACCGGGGTAAATCTGGCGGCGCTACGTGGCTTATTCAATGGCCCGGTCAGGTTATGAAAGCCGTTGGGACACCAAAAGAGAAACATCTAATACATGCCAATTTGCCAAAAATGCGAAAAAGACAGAATGCGATGGGTCAAGTCCGCTCTTGGCTTTTGGCGATAAATGGCGGTACGCCGCGAGTTCTATCCAACCGGACGTTCCAGCATCTAAGCCGCTATACTATGACATCGGGGGATATCTTACATAATTCCCTGGCTGCGGCTCTGGCGACTTATGAAATAGTTTTGCGCTTGACTGGTACCAATAAATATTATAGCAATGAGGTTGTCTTGTCATAATAGGAGGTTATGCCATGCCCAAAAACACCAGCGTCACTATTGGTGCCCACTACGAAAAATTCATTTCCCAACAGGTTGCCCAAGGACATTTCGGTTCGGCCAGCGAGGCTATTCGGGCCGGGTTGCGGCTGCTGGAAGAGCGGGAGGCTAAGCTTTCCCTGTTGCGCCGGGCGTTGGTGGAAGGTGAGGAAAGCGGTACCGCCGATTATTCCCTGGAGGGCTTGCTGGCCGAGCTTGACAGAGAAGGCGCCCACTGATGCCCGGTTTTACCCTTACCGGAAAGGCCAAAGATGACTTGAAGGAGATTGCTCGCCACACCCAAGAGCAGTGGGGGCGGCAACAGCGCGACTTGTACCTGCGCATGCTGGACGGCTGCTTCCGGCGCTTGGCCGCCAACCCCGGCCAGGGCGGCGATTGTAGCGAGATCCGGGCCGGCTACCGGAAAATGATCGCCGGTCGCCATCTCATCTTTTATCGCCAGCCGAGTGGAGATTCCATCGAGATTGTCCGTATTCTGCATGGCCGCATGGACATTGAAACCCACCTCGGCGGAACGTAATTTTTTTCTAGTGGTAGTAAACCAATGACGAGTTTCATCTGCGATTTTTATTGGGTAAGAAGGGGACGCCCATAAAATCATACCTGATTAGCGTCAATCTTCCGCAAGCCGTCACCCCGGCATGTTTTTAGCCGGGGTCCAGTGAAGATGACAGGCTGGATTCCGGCTAACAACATGCCGGAATGACGATGATTTCGTGCTGCTATATGCCAAGGAGACCCTTCCCAAATGAGGCACATAGCATTAGAAACTTTACTGCGGAAGATTAGCGCTAATCAGGAAATCATAAGATTGTTTCCAACCAAACGTTCCAGCGGCCAAGCCGTTAAACTTGGCGTTGCCCTGAACTGAACCCTCCGCCCACCCAGGATTAGTAACCGCCGGTCCCGTCACTTCATGGAATGCAGCCCGAGCCGATTGCCCTCGGTGTCGATGAAGTGGCCGATGAAGCCGTATTCGCCGATGCCCATCTTGGGGATCAGGATCTTGCCGCCGTGGTCGGCCGCCTTGGCCAGAATCGCCTCAATGTCCTCGACGCTGAAGTAGATGATCACCCCGGTCCCGGACGGGACATAACCCTCGGCCGTGACCAGTGCGCCGGCGGCGCCGTATGCATCCATGGTCATGGGGAAGAAGGCCATCCGCATGTTCTCGAAATCATGCAATTCCAAAGGAATACCCAGAACCTGCTCGTAGAAGTTCTTGGCCCGAGCGATTTCCGTAACAGGAATCTCAAACCAGTTAACCGGATTCATGGCGACCTCCATGTTTGCTTGTTGTTACCGCCGTTGCCGTACAACCTTTCGACCAGTTCAGTAATCCCAGCCGAGCAGTGGCGGCTTTCATGTCAAAAAGATAACCATCGCCAAGCCCGACTGCGAATCAGCATCCCGCCCGACCATCGCCGCCGCCTTGCGGGCGACAAATAAAAAAATGGCCTTAACCCTTGGCTGTTTCGGCCAGCCCATTCCCGGTTTTCCCACTATTCACGGGAGATACCGGCCAGGCAGTAAACATTATTAATTGACGGCCACCGGTCACAAACTGATAGTCTTTAGCAAGTAGTCAACCAGGTCACTAAATTCCGAATCGGTGCGGGCGTTATGCTTCTTGATGTAAAAACCCTGATCATCTCGCTTACCGCCATCTCCGCCATGCTCTGCCTGGTCCTGGTTTTTTATTGGGCGGACCGGAAGACCTACCACGGCTTCGAATTCTGGGTGGTCGGCACACTGTTGAGCGCCGCCGGTTATTTTCTGCTGGTCTTGCGAACCGAGATTTCGCTGGGGCTCAGTGTCCTGGGTAGCAACTTGTTTTTCAGCGGCGCCGCGGTGTGCAAAC
Organism: Deltaproteobacteria bacterium; assembly: GCA_020056965.1. Taxonomy (GTDB): domain Bacteria; phylum Desulfobacterota; class Desulfobulbia; order Desulfobulbales; family JAGXFP01; genus JAGVGT01. The sequence goes on along the minus strand of JAGVGT010000011.1, from coordinate 25,665 downwards.
TGGACGGCGTGCGCCGATTCATCAAGGACCGGGCGCTGGGCAAGGCCTATTACGTCCTGCCGTTCCTGGTGGCTGGTGCCTGCGCCCTATTTTATTTTGCCTTTGACCATATAGGACTGCGGGTTTTTATAGTCGGTCTGACGTTTTCCGCACTTTCCCTGGCGGTGGCCTGGCACCTGATCCGCTACGCTCCCTCAGCCTACCACCTCACCTACTACACCTCCGGCGGGTTATATATTTTGTTTGTCTTTGCCATCATGTTCAGGGCCCTCTCCTGGCTCGGCAATTCCGGCGCCAATATTTGGATTACCAACAATTACAACACCCTCTACTTTCTGTTCATGACCATCTTCGAAGTTGCCAGCGCCGCTGTTTTTATAATAATTACCGGCCAGCGCACCGAAGCTCACCTGCATGGCGCCAATCTGGCCCTGGACCAAAACATCGCGAAATTGATTAAGGCCATGTCGGAAATCAAGAGGTTGCGGGGGATTCTGCCGTTCTGCTCTTTCTGTAAAAAAATCCGCGACGATCGGGGCTATTGGGAAAAGGTCGATATATACATCCACAAGCATTCGGGCGCCGACATCAGCCACGGCATCTGCCCCGAATGCCTGGAACAGCATTATCCCGAGGAATTCGCCGCGATCTGCCAAAAGACCGGCGGAAACCTTGAACCGCAAGCCCCCGCCACCCCGCCTTGACAATTTCTTGACAAGAACCCCCTTCGGGTCTAAATTGCCGTGCTTTGTTGCAGCCGAGATCGCTTCCGGGGGGAGGCGGTACGGGGGACCCGGAGTTCGGGGCGAATTCCTTTGTGGATAGGGCACTTCCTGGCCCGAGCCCGTCAGCTAACCTCGTAGGCAATTGGAAGGGTAATAAAACTCGCGACCGCCCGTCTCGGCGGACCTTATCAGAGAACGACTTAAAGCAGTAAGACGAACCTCCGCGCGGCCGCGCACTCATGACGGCCGTCGACCTCGGCTTATTCCGGTCTTCTCGGTGTACTGACATGCAGCAGCTAAATGGGGGCCTAAGGTCCCGGGCGGGTAGCACCGTTAAGGCCCTCGGCCTGGTGTTCGGCGACATCGGCACCAGCCCCATCTACACACTCACCGTCATCTTCTTCCTGACCGCCAAGACCCCGGAAAATGTCATCGGCGTCCTTTCGCTGATTTTCTGGACCCTGATGCTGCTGGTCATGGTCGAATACGCCTGGCTGGCCATGAGTCTGGGCAAGAAGGGCGAGGGCGGCACCATCGTGCTGCGCGAACTTCTCGCCCCCATGCTCGGTCAGACCCGCAAGGCCCAGGTCGTCACCATACTTTCTTATATCGGCATTTCCCTGTTCGCCGGTGACGGGGTCATCACCCCGGCCATCTCTATTCTTAGTGCCGTGGAAGGTATCCTGCTCATCCCCGGCCTGGAGGGCACCCCCCAGAATACCCTGATCGCCATCGCCATGGTCATCGCCATCGGCCTCTTCGCTGTCCAGTCCTACGGCACTGAGAAGGTCTCCAAGATCTTCGGACCAGTGATGGTGCTGTGGTTCTCCGCCCTGTTCATCTCCGGGCTGCTGTCGGTGATCGATGCCCCGGTGGTGCTGCAGGCCTTCTCCCCGCACTATGCGGCCAGCTTCCTGCTCCACAACGGCTTGGCCGGCTTCTTTATCCTCTCCGAGGTGATCCTCTGCGCCACCGGCGGCGAGGCCCTTTACGCCGACATGGGCCATCTGGGCCGCGCCCCCATCTTTCGGGGCTGGCTCTTTGTTTTTCCCGCCCTGGTCACCAGCTACATGGGCCAGGGGGCCTACCTCTCCCTGCACCCGGACGCCAAGAACGTCCTCTTCGAGATGATCTTCAATGAGTCAGTCCTGCTCTATATCCCCTTTCTGCTGCTGAGTATCGCCGCCACCATCATCGCCTCCCAGGCTATGATCAGCGGGATGTTCTCGATCATCTATCAATGCATGTCTACCCGGATCATGCCGCTCTTCAAGGTTGAGTACACCTCCTCCGATCTGCGCTCGCAAATCTATATCGGCCTGGTCAACTGGGCGTTGCTGGCCTCGGTGCTGTTCATCATGTTCATCTTCCGGGAATCAGCCAACCTGGCCGTGGCGTACGGCCTGGCGGTAACCGGCACCATGACCATCACCGGCATCATGATGACCTGGATCTTCCTGCTCCGCCGCGAACGCCTAAAGGCCGGGGCGGCCGTTCTGGTGACGGTGGTCGATTTCGCCTTCCTGATCTCCAACATGTACAAAATTCCCCACGGCGGCTACTGGTCGCTGATCCTCGCCTCGGTGCCCCTAGCGATCATCCTGGTTTACACCGCCGGCCAGAAGCGGATGTACCTGATGATGAAGAGCATGGATTTGGACGTCTTTCTCGACAAGTACTGGAAGATCTGCAAGCGGATCGCCCGCATCCAGGGCACCGCGCTGTTCTTCGCCCGCGACATGCAGAAGGTTTCGCCCTATATCTACCAGACCATCCTGACCAACAACATTGTCTACACCGACAACATCGTGGTCTCCCTGGTCCGGCTCGAACAACCGTTCGGGATCTCCTGGGCCTACCGGGAGTGCTACGCCGAGGGGTTGCGGCAGTTCGAGATCATGGTGGGCTACATGGAGCTGGTAGACGTCGGCAAGGTGCTCAAGGAGGCCGGCATCGACGCCAAGGCCATCTTCTACGGGATGGAAGAGATCACCACCAAGAATCCGCTCTGGAAGTTCTTCGCGCTGATCAAGCGGATCACCCCCAGCTACATCCACTTCTACAAGCTGCCGCCGGACCGCTTGCACGGCATCGTCAGCCGGTTGGAGATGTAAACCCCGCCGCTCCGGCCATTAGACCAGTCCGCCTGGGTGTGGGCCAACCATGGCCATGGGAGTTACGGCTAGCCTGGCCCGGGCGATGAACGACAATGCTCTGCCATCTGATCGTGAATAAACCCTGAAAACGGCAGTTAGCATGCCTACCCTTGTGGCTTGAGACTAACTGATAAATCCCCTCACCCTTGCCTTCTCCCTGAAGGAGAGGGGGGGCTCGGGATCTAAACGAAATATTTCACATATAACTGCCGTTTTTAGCATAAATGCTTTCTGAGGATTGCCTCCAACGCCACCGCGCTGGTATATACAAAAGTTGCAGTCCCGGATGGTGTACCTTGCTTTGCCGGATTCGCTCTGAGGACAAGGGGGTAGTCAGATGCGTTGCCAAATCATTGCCCGGCTCTGGTTGGTCGCCGGTCTTTCCTGTTTTCTTCTGTCGCAACCGGGCCTGGCTGCCGAGGAATCCGAAGGGACTTCCCGTCTCAGCCCTCTCCTGGCCATGAGTCTGGAGGAGCTGGTCAGCCTTGACGTTTCCTTGGCCACCGGATCGGCCAAGCCGCTGAACCTGGCGCCCTCGGTGGCCTCGGTGATCATCCGGAGCGATATCGAACGGATGGGCGCCACCTCATTGGCGGAGGCCCTGGCCGGGGTGCCCGGCCTGCACATCGGCGCCATGTTCCCGTATTTGACGCCGCACTACTCCATCCGCGGCGTCCACAGCCGCCTCAATCCCCAGGTTCTCTTCTTGATTGACGGCAAGCCCATTACCTTTGCCAACCACGGCCCTAAAAATCAAATGTTCTTCATGCCCATGGCCATGGTAGAGCGCGTCGAGGTCATCCGCGGCCCCGGTTCCGCCCTCTACGGGGCCGACGCCTTCGCCGGGGTGATCAACATCATCACCATGAAGCGTTCGCAAATCGGCAGCCTGGAGAGCGGGGTCGGCTACGGCTCTTTCGACACCCGGGACGCCTGGTTGCGCCACGGTTCCACTCCGGCCGGCTGGGATACTACCTTCAGTCTGCAGTACCGGCACAGCGATGGCGACGACGGGCGGATCATCGGCCGCGACCAGCAAACCGTCCTGGACAGTAAATTGAACGCGCCCCGCGGCTTGCCCCCGGCCTCGCTGGCCCCGGGCGCGGCCCAGACCCAGTACACCTATTACGACTCTTCCTTGTCCCTGAGCAAAGGCGGATTCTCCGGCAAATTCACCGGTCAGATCATGCAGGACCATGGCCTGGGCACCGGCCTGACCTCGGCCCTCGATTCCACCGGCTCCACGGACGGCCGGGTGTTCACCACCGATCTGGGCTACCGTTATCAGGAGTTGCGTGACTGGAATCTGAATCTTGATTTCCGTTACAAGTACGAGAAGGCTGACAGCCTGGCCCGGATGTTCCCGTCCGGCGCCCTGCTGCCCATCGGGGCGGACGGCAACGTCGCCGGTGCCACCACCCCGGTGCGGGCTCTGGTCCTGTTCAGCGAAGGGTTGTTCGGGGAGCCGATCATCACCGACCATATGCTGCACACGGAACTGAGCGGAGTTTATGAAGGGTTCAGCGACCACCGGGTGCGCCTGGCCGGCGGCGTTAACCGGAACGAGGCAAAAACCGACAACTACAAGAACTTCGGCCCCGGCGTGATCGATGTTGCCACTCTGGCGCCGCCGCCCGCCATCAATGTGATCGACGGCTCTCTCACCCGTCTGGACAGTTCCAGCCCCTACATCTTCATGAGCGACCAAAGTCGCACGGTCTACAACCTCTCCCTTCAGGATGAGTGGCAATTCGCCGAGAAGTGGGAACTCACCGGCGGGGGCCGGTATGACCATTATTCCGACTTCGGCGACACCTTCAACCCCCGTGCCGCCCTAGTCTGGCAGACCGCCCCGCCCCTGACCACTAAACTCATGTACGGTCGGGCCTTCCGGGCTCCCACCTTCAGTGATCTGTATCTAAAGAACAACCCCTCCAATCTGGGCAATGCCTCACTCAAACCGGAAACCATCGATACCCTGGAGCTGGCTTTCGACTACCGACCCTGGTCGCGTCTGCATGCGACCTTCAACATATTTCGCTACGAGATCAAGGATCTGATTGACAACCTTCCTGATCCCGGGGCTTCGACGCTATCCGCTCAAAACGCCAGGGACCAGGATGGCCAAGGTTTCGAGATCGCGGCGGAGTGGCAGGTGACCGAGGAGTTGCGCCTGATCGGCAATCTGGCCTATCAGCGCTCCAAGGACCACGACACCGATGCCATCGTTGCCGATGCCCCGGCACTTCAGTATTATTTAAACCCCCAATGGGCGTTTTTGCCCCACTGGTCCCTGGACGCCCAGTACTACCGGGTGGCTGACCGCCACCGGGCCGCCGGAGACAGCCGACCAGAGGTTGCCGACTACGATCTGGTCCACCTCTGTCTGCAACGCCGCAATATCGCCGGCCACTGGGACGTGAAATTGAAGATCAGAAATTTCTTCGATGAAGATGCCCGCGAACCCAGCCCCGCCGCCATCCCTGACGACTACCCCCTGGAAGGGCGGAGTTTCTGGGCTGAACTGGCCTATAGATACTAGGAGCACCGGACATTTTGAATCGTTCCCGAAAATATTCGCAGCGTTCCGGCCGGTTCGGGCGGCCGGTCGCGCTCATTGCCTTATTGCTACTGGCTGGCCTGCTCGGTTGGCCGCCCTCCGCCGCGAAGGCCACGCCGACTATTCCCAAAGAATATGAGCTGAAGGCCGTCTATCTCTATAACTTCCTCCAGTTCGTCAACTGGCCGGCCGGACCTTGTACCGTCAATGGGGGACGGGTGGAGGAGATTGCCGTCCTCGGCGACTCTCCCATTGGGGATAGCCTGCAAACCCTGAAGAAGGAACTGAAGCGCAGCCGGGGCATTGAGATCACGGTCCGTTTTTATGGACCGTATGTGGAGGGCATGGACCTTTCCGGCTGCCAGCTGCTCTTCATCTCTCAACCGGAATTGAGGAACATCAAGAAGATAATCGGGAGTCTCAAGGGGAGGCCGGCCCTGCTGGTTGGCGATGACGAAGATTGTCTGGATCAGGGCTGCATGATTGCCCTCCTGTCCCAGGCCAATAAAATCCGCTGGGCCGTAAACCGCCGGTCGGCAGAGGCCTCGGGGCTGCGATTGAATGCCAGGCTGCTGGAGATGGCCATGAAGGTGGTCGAATGAACGCTTCGGCTGAGCGAAGGTCAAGGCCGTGAAACGTTTCCGCGACCTGTCAATCCGCACCAAGCTTACCGTGCTGTTGCTGATCGTCAGCACGGCGGCCGTTCTGGCTGCGACTCTGGCCTTTTACTCGCTGCTCAGCGACCAGTATCGCCAATCCTACCGGGCCGACCTGGAGAGCCTGGCCGGAATCCTGGCCGCCAACTGCCAGGCCTCCCTGGCCTTTAGCATCCCGGAAGACGCCGAGCAGCTGTTGCTCTCGCTCCGGAGCCGTCCTTCCGTAATCACCGCCAAAATCAGCGATGCCGAAGGCAAGCTTTTCGCCACTTACGGCCAGGCGGCGGTCGGCCCGGAAACCCTCTCGATCACCCACGACATCGAGATGAACGGTAAGGTTATCGGCGCCATCTCCCTGCAGGATGACATGCGCTCGATCCGGGCCTTCAGTCATTACGCCCTGCTGACTCTTGCGCTGATCGTCCTTCTGGTCAGCGGCTTGATTTTTTTTCTGGCCGCCCGGCTTCGGGAGTTGATCTCAAACCCGATTACCGAACTGGCCGGGGTGGCCGAGGAAATCTCCCGCCATCAGGATTATGGACTGCGCGCCGAGAAACATGGTTCCGACGAGGTCGGCAATCTGGTCGATTCGTTCAACGGCATGCTGGCCCAGATTGATCAACGCAACGAGGCCTTGCGCAACAGTGAAAGACGCTATCGCGCCTTGCTCAATCAGGCCGCCGACGTCTTCCTCCTGCATGATCTGGAGGGGCGGATTATCGATGTGAATCAGCGGGCCTGCGATAGTCTGGGCTACAGCCGCGAAGAACTGCTGGGCATGGCCATAGCGGACATTGAGGTAGCAACGGAGACCAGTCAGTTAAAAACCCGCTACTGGCAAAACCTCCAGCCCGAGCGGCCGGTGACCGTTGAAGGTGTCCACCGGCGCAAGGACGGGGTGACCTATCCGGTCGAGGTCCGGGTGGGGTTGCTGGAATTGGCCGGAGAGAAGCTGATCATCGCCCTGGTTCGTGACATTTCGGAACGGTTGGAGGCCGAAAAAGAGCGCCACCAGATGGAAAGCAGGCTGCTCCAGTCGCAGAAGATGGAATCCATCGGCACCCTGGCCGGCGGGATTGCCCATGACTTCAACAACATCCTCACCCCGATTTACGGCTATCTGGAACTGGCGATGATGAAGATCCCCGCCGACCAGCCGGTCAGGGATCATCTTGACAAGGTTTACCAGGCCGCCGGGCGGGCCCGGGAGCTGGTGAATCAGATCCTCACTTTCAGCCGGCGGGATTCGGTGCAGCAGTCAGCCGTCGAGGTGCAGGTGATCATCAAGGAGGCGCTGAAGCTTCTGCGGGCCTCGATTCCGACGACCATCGAGATCCGCCAGGAGATCGATCTCTCCTGCCCACCGGTTCTGGCCAACCCTACCCAGATTCACCAGATCCTGATGAATCTCTGCACCAACGCCTATCATGCCATGCGGGAAACCGGCGGTATCCTGGGGGTTTCCCTGGTCCCGCTGGAGATTTCCGCCCAGGATTACCTCAAGAGCCTCAACCTGCCGCCGGGCCATTATCTGCGCCTGGAAGTCAGCGACACCGGCTGCGGGATGAATAAGGAAACTCTCGACCGGGCCCTGGAACCGTATTTCACCACCAAGTCCAAGGATGAAGGCACCGGGATGGGGTTGTCGGTGGTCCACGGCATCGTCAAGGGCTACGGGGGCGGGATCAGCCTGTACAGCGAACCGGGCCGAGGCACCACCATCCGCATCTATCTGCCGGCCAGTGCGCAGCCAACCGCGCACCAGGCCCCGGTCTTTCAAGCCACAGTCCCGACCGGTAGTGAACGGATCATGCTGGTCGATGATGAGGCGGCCGTCAGGGAGGCCGAAAAGGCGATGATCGAGAGCCTGGGTTACCGGGTCACGGCCTTTTCGGGGCCATTGGAGGCCTTGGCCGCCTTCGCCGCCGCCCCCGACCAATTCGATCTGGTGGTTACCGACATGACCATGCCGAAGATGACCGGTGACCACTTCGCCGAAAAGATCATGGCGACTCGGCCCGACCTGCCGGTCGTGGTCTGCACCGGTTTCAGTGAGTTGATCAACCAAGAGACAGCCCGGACCCTGGGGATTCGGGATTTTGTGACCAAGCCTCTGGTCCGGCAGGATTTCGCCCGCAGCGTCCGGGCGGTGCTGGACGGCAAGGATTCCGAGTAGACAATCCCGCCGCCTCTGGGTCGAGATCCGCCGGCATTCGAAACCAGGAAGATTACCGCCTCACTCTCCGCCCGGGTTACCGGCTTTTTTCTGCGGACTGGTCGCTTTTTTCGCGCCGTTGCGGCCGGAGGCGAAGGCCTGCAGCCCCTTGGCGAACTTCAAGAGCTTGGCGTCAACCAGCCGATTGAGGGAGCCGGCCGGGTAGCCCTTCTGCGGATCGCGCTCACCGGCCTTCTTCCCGGTGAGGATTTCCAGCCCCTCGTTGATGTTCTTCACCGCCCAGACCTGGAAACGGCCCGCCGCCACCGCCTCGACCACCTGGCGGCGCAGCATCAGGTCCTGGACGTTGCTGGCCGGGATCATCACCCCCTGGCGCCCGGTGATGCCCTTCTTGCGGCAGACCTCGTAAAACCCCTCGATCTTCTCGTTGACCCCGCCGATGGCCTGGACCTCGCCCTTCTGATTGACCGAACCGGTCACCGCGATCCCCTGATCGATCGGCACCTCGGCCAGACTGGAGAGCAGGGCATAGAGTTCGGTGGAGGAGGCGCTGTCGCCGTCCACCCCGGAGTAGGATTGCTCGAAGGCCAGGCTGGCGCTGACCGAGAGCGGCTTGTCCTGGGCGTACATCCGCCGCAGATAGCCGCTGAGGATCAGCACCCCCTTGTTGTGGATGGAGCCGGCCAGATCGGCCTCGCGCTCGATATTAATTATCCCGTCGCGGCCCATGGAGGTGACGGCGGTGATCCGGCTGGGCCGACCGAACATGTATTCGCCCAGACTGATCACCGCCAGGCCGTTGACCTGGCCGATCTCACAGCCGTCAACCTCGATCAGCAGGCTGCCCCGGTCGATCATCTCCTGGATTTTCTCCTCGATCAGGTTGGCCCGGTAAATCCGGTCGTTGAGGGCCTGCTCGATATGTCTGCCCAGGATCTTTTCGGCGCCATCCCGCCCGGCCAGACTGTCGGCCTCGCTCAGAAGGTCTTCAAGCAATGGGGTGCTGACCGCGATCTTCTCCTGCCGGCCGGTCACTCGCACCATGTGTTCCAGGAGGACGGCCAGGGCGGAGGCGTCCAGGGCGCGGAGTTTCTCCCGTTCAACGGTGGCCCGGATGGTTCCGGCCAGTTGGCCGATGGCCTCTTCGTCCCGATTCATGGTGGAGTCAAAGTCGGCCCGCACCTTGAAGATCTTGGCCACTTCCTCGTCGTAGTAACGGAGCAGGTAATAGAGGCGGGGATCCCCCAGCACCACCACCTTGATCTCCATGGGGATGGCCTCGGGTTTTAAACCGGTGGAGGTGAACCAATAGAAGGGGTCGAAGGTCTGGATTTCCATTTCCTCGGTCTTCAACGCCCGTTTCAGGGCTGGCCATACCCCCGGTTCGGTGAGCAGATCGATTAGATTCAGGACCAGATAACCGCCGTTTGCCTTGAGGAAGGAGCCGGCCTGGATTTTGCTGAAATCGGTGCGCCACACCCCGCTGCGATCGACGATCCGTTCAATGGTGCCGAAGAGGTTACGGTAAGTCGGGTAGGACTCGATGATTACCGGAGGCTGTTTCTGTTTGGCATTGTCCACCAACAGATTGACCTGATAAGGCTGAAACTGGTCACCGGCGGCGAGCAGCCGGGCCGGCCCTCCGGACTGGCCTTCGACCGGCATAAAGATCTGAATATTTTCGCTTAGATCGTCCAGGACCGATTCCACATAGGCCTGGACCTTCTGATCCTCGTGGGCTTCCCGCAACGGCCTGAGTTGCTCGGCGGCCATGTTGCGGAACATCATTTGCTCAAACTTCTGGCCCTTGTCCTGGAGATCCTTCTGGAGTTCGCGGATATCCAGGAAGATCTTGTCGATCTCCCGCTTCAGGGTTTCGAACTTCTCCTTGATCTGTGCATACTCTTTCCGGGGAAACCGGCCCTTTTCCATCCGCTCTTCCAGCACCGGCAGGGGCACCGGCTCGCCATCGACCATCGGCATCAGCTGCGGCCGCTGCTGGTGGGCGTCGGGAATCTGGACCAGACTGAAGCCCATCTCTTTGACCCTTTTATCCAGCCCCTTGAAGAATTCCGTGGTCTTTTTCTCGTAAGCGCTGGTGATCTCCTTGCGGCGGTTGATGTACTCCTCGCTTTCAAAGAGCTGCGGCACCAGAGTTTTTAAGCGCTCCATAACTTCACGCATTCCCTCTTTGAAGCGCCCGCCGTCCCCGGCCTTGAAGCGCAGGAGGATGGGGGCCTCGGGACTCTTGAAGTTGTTGACGTAGCAGAGATCGTCCGGTGACTTCTCATGGCCGGCGATCTCGGCCAGCATCTTCTTGATCGCTTCCAGGCGCCCGATCCCGGGATGGCCGGTGACGAAGACGTTGTAGCCGCTTTTGTTCATCTGCATGGCAAAGCGGAAGGCCTGCACCCCGCGGGGCTGGCCGATGATCTCCTCGCCGCTCCGGCCATCGCCGGCGCCGGCCTTGGCCAGTCCGGCCGGATCGATCCGCCAGCACAACTTCTCAACCGGGACCAGATATTTGCTGTTTTTATCACTCATAGCTGCTCCTGCTAGTTGGATAACCAGTTTGTTTCAGGCCAACGCGACGTCACCTCTTGACCCGGCGCAGGGTAATATTTCGGAAGGTGGCCGAGTGACTCTTGGGCAGTCTGATCTCCAGCCGATGGTCGAAGCACAAGGCCTCGGCCCTTTCCGGTTCAACCCGGCAGGGCAGGGTGATCCGCTGTGAAAACCGGTGGTGCACCGCACCGGCCTCACTGCTCAGCTTTTCCTGCCGGTCGGCCGTGATGATCACCGCCTCCGGTGACACCTCGATCGAAAGATCGGCTGGGTCCAGGCCGGGAAAGGCCATTCTGATCAGGACCGCCTCGTTTTCCTCGCTCAGTTCAACGCGGGGCAGTTCGGCCTCGCCGTCCGGCCGGACCACCCGCGACTCGGCAAAATCACCGAGAAAGTCGCGGAACAATCGGTCCAGGTCCGCCCGCATCTGCCGGAACTGCTCATCCTTCCAAATCGTCAGATCCTTCATGCTTCACCATAAATTCTAGAAAAAGACGGTCTTCTTTCCTTCCGGATGGGCTTGCCGGGCTGGAACTACCCCTCTTTCGTTTAATCTTATATCAGGATTATCGGGAAAGGAACTGCCTCGGAGCGATTATCCAGGGGTGGATGAAATCGGGGACCGACGCTTTACGGAAAATTAGCTCAATAGGTCCAGGAGAAGCTGAAGGCCCCGAACAACTGTTGCCGCTCCTGGCTCTTGAACTCCCTGGTTCGATAGACATAGGAGTAAGTCACCCGGGTGATTCCGTATTGGACGGCAATCCCGGCCATGAAATCGGCCACGAACGGTACCCGCTCGACACTGGAGCTATCGGTAAAGTTGTTGCCGTCCAGAAAGATATTATGGATGACCCAGCGACCGTCGGTGACGAGAAAGAGATAGCAGCCGGAAAAACCGGGCAGCGGCTGTTTATCAAGGAAGGCGCTGTTACTTTCGCAGCCCCCCCGGATGGGGCAGGTTCCGAGATTGCGGGGGAGATTCCAGCCAAACCGCAGCTCTCCGCCGGCATTGACCAGCGTGAAGGCATTACCGAGTTGACCACCCAGATGGGGGATCAGATCAAAGGACAATCCCTGCTCTCCCTCGCTGTGGAGCAATAGCCAGTGACGTTCCCCGATCACCTGCAGGATCGGTTCATTCTTGAGTTGGTGATCCCAGCCATTGACCCGAGCATTGCCCAAAAGATCATGAGTGAAATTCTGGAACTCCTCGGCAAAGGAAAGGGGGCCGACCACCCCGACCTGAAACTCCCAGCTGGTCTTGACCGCGGGGCCGCGGTTGTGGAAATCGGCCGCCAGATAGGAGTAACCGGCGTAAGGCCGGTCAACCGGATCAATCCCCTCCCGCCTGGTGTCGGAGGGGGTGTAAATGCTCTGGCCGAACGACCACGAGACGGCCCGGCCTTCGCCGGGATTGCCGCCGGGGAGTTTTTCCAGCCAGGGCCGGCTCCAGGCCGGTAGCCGGGCATCGTCGGGGTCGACGCGGTATGGCGTGCTCCAGGTGAACCGCAGTCCGTTGGTGTAATCCTGGTCGGTGCCGGCGAAGGCGTCATTTTCCCAGTAGACCGTGAGGGTGTCATAGACCTTTTGGTCGGGTTGCCGCTGGGCTTCGGCCAAAAGCAGGGAAGGGTAGAGCAGTAGCAGAAACCCGGAAAGAGCAAGGGAATAAACCAGCCGTTGAGGTGAAATGGGTGTCGCCCGCTTGTTCGACTTTGGTGTCAAACCGCTTGCCCTCTTAATCTCAACGGTTTTTCCGGCATCATTCCGGCCGAGCTGATGTCAGGGGCGGGACCGTTGCCTCCCCTCAGCGTCAGTCTCCAGGTCGCCCAGCCAAAGCCGCCACACCAGAAACCGGCTGGGGTAACTCCTAACTCTCAAACAACTGTCATCATGCCAGGGAACCACCGATAAACACAAATAAAATACAACCTGTTCCTTGTTCAGCCATCCGAAAATTACCAACTGATTACCACCGAGCCGGCGTCACCCGCACCGGCATCACCCCCGCCTGCAGCACCGCCGTTGCCGACATAAATATCAACAAGGTTTCCGCTGGCAACAGCAAAATACCCTACGCGTTGCGCGCCATTGCCACCCGCCCCACAGCCATCGTTGTCACTGCCGTAGCCACCATAGGATCCTCCTCCATCGACAATGTTTGTGGTTGTAAACTTGGTCCCGTCAACAGAAGAGGAACCGGCGGCCCCGTCAACGCCAACTCGACCGGCACCACCACCAAGAGCGGTACACAGGGTGGCTGATGAATAGACTATCCGGGAAGAACCGCCTGCCGAGCCGGGCAACTCATTGCTGCCGGCCCAGTCACCACCGCCGCCTCCCGCGCCATTTACGGTGGCATAAAATACCGTAGCCCCATTCGGGACCGTGAGTGTGTAATGGCCATTCCCAAGATTGGCAATGGCCGGCAGCGTCCCGATATTGGGGGTGGAGGTCGAATAGCCGAAAGTAACCTGGCCAATGGCGGAGCTATTGGCGGTTGCCTGGGTGGAGGTGGCCGGTGCGGATTTGTAGTTGGTGCCCTGGTCCGCAAAGTTGGTGTCGGAAACCCCCTTATATTCATATACCGCCAGGTAATAGGTGGTACCGGCGGTTAGTCCGGTGACGGCCACGCTGGTGCCTTCACCCTGGTACACGACATAGTTGCCCCCGCCGATCTGGCTGCCATTGCGGAAGGTCGTGTTTGCTGTGTAGGAATAGGTGCCGTCCGCCGGATCAAAATCCACCGCTGAGTCCTGTTTCATCAAGACGATGACTCCATCGCCGTTGCCGCGCGACCAGTTTATGGTCATGGCCGTTTCGCCGACCGAGGTGAAATTTACGCCTGCTGCCTGGGTGGACGGCTCCGTGTAGAAACTGCCGTCCGGGGAATAGCCGGTGCCGGAGCCATTGGTCGCGTAGCCGCGATAGTATATTTTCGAGCCGGACGGCAATGATGATCTCAAATGGGTGAAGATTCCGGTGGTGGTCCCGGCCGCCGCCGCGCCATTACCGGTCGGGTTCGCCGAGATTCCCCAGACCGTGCCGCGCTCGGTGATGGCTGAGCTGCCGATGGCCGTCACATTTGCCCCCAGAATCGCCGTGGTGCTGTCTATTGTTGTTGCCGTCGGGATCACAAGGGTCGGCAGCGGGTCAGTTGCCTCGTTGCCTGTGGAAGCCGGGGTCTTGTAGTTGGTCCCCTGGTCAACTCCCGCAGTGTCCACTGTTCCCTTGTACTCGTAGACCGCCAGGTAATAGGTCGCGCCGGTTGTCAGTCCGGTAACCGGCACGCTGGTGCCGGTACCTTTGTAGACCACGTAACTACCGGTGGCGGTGCCGATCTCGCTGCCGCTGCCGAATATCGGATTTGCCGTATAACCTGAATAGGCCCCGTCGGCCGGATCGGAGTCCACCGCCGAACCCTCTCGCATCAGGACGATAACGCCGTCGCCGGTCCCCCGTGTCCAGTTCACGGTCATGCCCGTTGTGCCGACTGCAGTGAAAGTCCCCAGGGAGGCCTGGGTGGCCGGTTCGGTATAGAAACTGCCGCCCGCGGAGTACCCGGTTCCCAGACTATTGGTGGCATAGCCGCGATAGTATATCTTCGTCCCGGCCGTCAGCCCGGTCCGGGCCTGGCTGAAGCTCCCGGTTGTGGTGCCGCCTTCGGCCAACGGATTACCGGTCGGGTTAGTCGAAGTCCCCCAGACCGTACCGCGGGCGGTAATAGCCGAACCGCCATTGGCGGAGACATCCGCCCCCAGAGTCGCCGTGGTGCTGGTGATGGCGGTTGCGGACGGGGCAGCGAGGGGCGGCACCGAGGTGGTCGTCTGACTGCCGGTGGCCATGGGCGACAGGTAGTTGACGCCCTGGTCCGCCCCCGAACTGTTGTAGCTCCCGTTCGCCGCATACTCAACCACCGCCACGTGATAAGTGACGCCGGCGGTCAGACCGCTCAAGGTCACGCTGGTGCCGAGGCTTCGGTACACCACATAATTGCCGCTGCCGACCTGCGAGCTGGAGGCGTAGGCGTAGGGATAGATATAGTTGGTGTAATTGGTAAAGGTCCCGTCGACCGGTTCGGCGTTGACCGGCGAGCCTGGTCTGAGCAGGACGAAAACGCCATCGCCACTGCCCCGCGTCCAGTTTACGGTCATGCTGGTCTGGCTGACTGCGGTGAAGTTCACCCCGGCGGCCTGGCTGGCCGGTTCGGTATGGAAACTGCCGCTGGGCGAGTAACTGGTCCCCACGCTGTTGGTAGCATAACCGCGATAGTAGATCCTCGTGCCGGGCGGCAGTCCGCTGATCGTCTGGTTGAAGACGCCCGTGCTGGTATTGCCTTCCGCCACCACGTTGCCGGTCGCCAGGGTCGGGAACGCCGAGGTTGCCCAGACCACGCCGCGCTCGCTGAGCGGGGCGCCGCCGATGGAGGTCACATTCGCCCCCATCATCGCCGAGGTGCTGGTGATTGATGTGGCCGTCGAGGCAATGATGCTTGGATGGTTGGCGGTGGTCGCCGTAGGCAGGTAGTTGGTGCCGAGGTTCACCCCGGAGCTGTCGATATAGCCTTTGTACTCATAGGCCGCCACGTGATAGGTGGCGCCTTCAATTAGCCCGGTCACGGTGATACTGGTGCCGAACCCCCGGTGGATTACATAGTTGCCGCTGCCGATCTGGGTGCCGCTGCCGAATACCGTGCTGGCCACATAACCGGTATAGACCCCGTCGACCGGGGCCGCGTTCACCGGCGCATCCTTGCGCATCAGCAGAATGGCGCCATCGCCGTTACCCCGCGTCCAATTCACGGTCAGACTGGTCGGTCCCGCCACCGTAGTACTGAGCGCCGAGACTTGATTGGACGGCTCGGTGTAGAAACTGCCCTCCGGGGAGTAGGCGGTCCCGGCGATATTGGTCGCATAGGCGCGATAATAGATCTTGGCATTGGCCGGCACGGTCCGGGTCTGGCTGAACAGCCCGATGCCGGTCCCGCCTTCTGCGAGGACATTGATGGTCGGAGGTGAGGAACCCTGCCAGAGCGTGCCCCGTTCGGTGAGCGGGGCGCCACCATCGGAACTGAGATTTGCCCCCAGGGTCGCCGTGGTGCCGGTCAGTGCCGTCGCCGAGACCGCCGAGTAGAAGGTCGGAATACCGACCGTCATTCGGCTGCCGGTGGCCGGGGTGGTTTTGTAGTTGGTGCCCTGATCCACCCCGGCGGTATCGATAGTCCCCTGATACTCATGGACAGCCACGTAGTATGTGGTGCCCAGAGTCAGCCCGGTCACGGTCACACTGCTGTCGGTCCCTTGGTAGACGACATAATTGCCGCTGCCGATCAGGCTGCCGGTGCCAAAGGCCGGGGCCGCCGAATAGCCGGCATGGACGCCATCGGCCGGGGCGGAGCTTACCGCCGCGCCGGATTTCATCAAAACCATCACCCCGTCCCCGCTGCCGCGGGTCCAGTTGATGGTCATGCCCGTCACGCCGACAGCGGTAAAGGTCACTCCGGAGGCCTGGGTGGCCGGCTCCGTATAGAAACTGCCGTCGGGCGAGTATGCGGTTCCCCCGCTATTGGTTGCGAAGCCGCGATGGTAGATCTTGGTGCCGGCCGTCAGTCCGGTTTGTGCCTTTGTGAAGAGGCCAATGGCAGTTCCCCCTTCCGTCAAGAGATTACCGGTCGGATTCGGCGCGGTGCCCCAGACCGAACCGCGGGCGGTGAGGTAATCCCCACCGGTAATATTAGCCCCCAGGGTGGCCGTGGTGCTGGTGATGGCGGTCGCGGTCGGCGCGGTCAGGACCGGAGGCAAGGAGTTGGTGATCTGGCTGCCGATTGCCGCGCCGGGTTTGTAGTTGGTGCCTTGGTCCACTCCCGCATTATCGACAAGCCCCTGATATTCGTAAACCGCCACGTAGTAGGTGGTTCCCAGAGTCAGTCCGGTCACGGCCACACTGGTGCCGGTCCCTTTGTAGACGAGATAATTGCCGGTGCCGATTTGGGCGGTCACGTTGCCAAAGGTCGGGTCAGGCGTATAGGCGGAATAGAATCCATCGACCGGGTCGGCGTTGACCGCCGAGCCTGATCGCATCAGCACGATAACCCCTTCGCCACTGCCGCGGCTCCAGTTCACCGTCATGCCCGTTTGGCTGATGGCCGAAAAGCTTACACCGGCGGCCTGGGTGGCTGGCTCCGTATAGAAGCTGCCATCGGGCGAGTAGCCGATCCCGGCGTTGTCGGTCGCCTTTCCGCGGTAATAGATCTTGGTGCCGGCCGGTAGCCCGCTGCGCGCCTGGCTGAAAATCCCGGTGGCGGTCCCCCCTGCCGATAAGGGGTTGACCGTCGGATTAACCGAGGTCCCCCAGACCGTGCCACGCTCGGAGACGTTCACCCCGTTGGCCACAATCGATGCCCCCAGGGTTGCCGTGGTGCTGCCGATTGCGGTCGCCGTCGGCGCGGTAAGAGTCGGCGTCTCCAAACAGGAGCCGGCATTGTTCGGACAAACATCGATGAGGTCACCAATGCCGTCCCCATCCACATCATAGGCCGAGCCGGTGGTGATGAATCGGCCCAGGGCGTACGAACCTTTAGCGGTGGGGACGGAGGCGACCACCGTGTTGTCGGAAGTCCGGATAACAAAGACGTCACCACCGGCCGGATCAGCCGCCGAGGTGGTCATGGACCAGGACGCCACATAGATATATTTACCGTCGACCGTCGCGGCTACGCCTTTGGGTGAGTAAATATTGCTGACCGTGCTGCTCACCGAATTATCGCTAGTCCGGATCACCGACACTGTGCTGTTGCCGGTATTGCCGACATAGGCGTACTCGCCGTTCGGAGTGAAGGCTACGCCATAGGGCCATGACAATCCGGTGATGGTGAAAGCCACCGTATGGTCCGAGGTTTGAATCACCGAGACATTGTTGCTGTACATGTTGACGACATAAACTTTTGAACCATCCGGCGAGACGGCCAGGCCTTGCGGGGTGCTGCCGACCGGGATGGGCTCGCCCAGCACGGTGTTGGAAGCGGCATCAATCACCGAAACGGTGTTGGCGGTGGAGTTCGTCACGTAAACCAGGGCGCTGTCCGGCGACACGTCAATCCCGAAGGGACCGGCCCCAACCGTCACGGTTGCCAGCAGGTTGAAAGGCGATTTCTGGTTGAGGACGCTGACCGTACCGCTACCGGTGTTGGCCACGTATACATAGTTGCCGTCAGGCGAGGCCGCCACTCCTTGGGGGTTGGTCCCCACGCTGATAGCTGCGCCCACCTGATACCTGCCCTGCGTGGAATAGACCCGCACCTGGTTGCCGTCCGGAATGGTGAAAAAGGTATAAGGCGGGGTCGCTGCCACGCCATAGGGCGGGAAGCCGGCGCCGGTGGAAAGGTTGGGCAGGGAGGTATTGGTTAACGCGCCGTCCGCCGCGAAGGAGATGGCAATCGGCGTAATGGAGTAGGTCGGCGCGCAGCCGTCCCCGCCGTCAGCGATCTGGTTCCGGCAGACCCCTCCTCCGAAGGTGTAGTTGTTGGTGATAAAGGCGTACTGCGATTGGGTGCCCCTGCCGTTCAGGGCCACATCAACCTGGCCTTCATCGGCATCGCTGCTCGTTACCCGCAGGCTGGCCTGAAAGGCTTCAACCGCAGTGGTGGTGGGGTCAAAACGGAGGACGACACTGCAGGTGTTGGCGGGCCAGGTGGTGGGCAGCGAATGGCCGGTACAGTTGTCGGTGAGAAGGCTGAACGAGCGGGGATCAGTGGTCAGGGAGACGGCCGTGATGTCGAGGGGGGCCGTGCCGTCGTTTCTGAGGTAGAGGGTTTTATCCCGATAAGAGGAGTTGACGTCGAAATAACCGAAATCAAGGGTGGTATTCTGCAATGAGGATGCCGCATATACATCGGTCACGGTGATATCCGGGCCGGCGCTGGTGCCGGCGCCGCTTACCGTCATGGTCACCGGGTTTTCATCCGGGTCGTTATTGGGTAAGGCAAAGGTGTCGTTAAAGAGACCTTCGCCAACCGGGCTGAAGATCACACTGAAAGTACAGCTGGCCCCCGTCGGCAGGGCTTTGTCGCTACAGGTGTCGGTCGTTACCGAGAATGGCTCGGCCAGTGGGTTGCCGGTGCCGATGGTTCCCATCACCAGCCCGCCGTTACCGTTGTTGGTGACGGTGACCAGGCGGGAGAGGGTGGTGCCCGCCGTGCGGTCGCCAAAGGGAAGGTTCAGATCATTTACATCCACCAGTTCGTCGGTGACGGTGATATCGGACACCGTACTTAGACCGCTCACCGAGACCGTGGTAGGATTCTGATCGGGGTCGTTGTTGGGGATGTCGATGCTGTCATAGAATTTGGTTGATGCCCCGGTTGCCGTCGGAGTGAAGCTGAGGCTGAAGGTACAACTGTTTCCCGGAACCAGGGTCTGGCCGGAACAGGTGTCAGTGATCTTGGCAAAATTTGCTCCCAGAGGATGCATCGCCCCCAGGGTGCCGAGAACCAGGTTGGCATTGCCGTTGTTAGTGATCGTCACCGTTTTCTTGGCCGAGGCGTGCCCCTCGTAGACGCCGCCAAAGTCCAGGCCTGAGTCATCTGTCGCCCCGACCGGATCGCTTACCGTGATATCCGGGGCGGACTGGGCCGGATCGACCGAGGCGATGAATCTGCCGATGGCGTAAGAATCACGAATTTCCCCGCCCGGCGCCACGGCGATGGTCTTGATCACCGACTTGCTGGCGGTACTGATGACCCGAACCGAGCGGTCGGTCGCTGAACTGGAAGTGACGTAGACCTTGCTGCCGTCCGGAGTGATCGAGATGCCCCTGGCGCCGGTAATGCCGGTAATGGTGGTCACCGCCTTGTTGTCCAGACGAACCGCCGACACCGAACCGCTGCCGCCGTTGGCCACGTACAGGTAACTGCCATCTGGAGTGACGGCTAGGCCATAAGGATAGATGCCGACGGGGATGGTGGGCTCGACGACCAGATCAGCCGCCCGGATGATCGAGACGGTAGAGGCGGCGCCGCTGCCCCGGTTGCTGACATAGACATAGCGGCTGTCCGGACTGACGGCCACACCATTGGGATAACTGCCGACTGTGATCGTGTTGCTCACCGAGTAATCAGACGTTCGAATCACCAAGACTTTACCGGGTGTCGCACTGCTGGTCACATAGATCCGGGAGCCATCCGGGCTGGCGGCAATGCCGGAGGGGGAGATGCCGGAACCAAGATCGATGTTGGCAATATTGACCTGATCAGAGGTGCGATAGACCCCCACCTGTTTGCTCGCTAACTTCGTGACATACAGATAGGCGCCGTTCGGACTCAAGGCCGCGCCCTGCGTGCCACCCGAAGAAACCGTCGCATATGAGTCGTTGGCGGTATTCAGTACTGAATAATCTCCACCGTAATAATTTGCGATATAGACCTTGGCGTTGTCCGCCGGTATGGCAATCCCGTTGCCGATCCCGTTGCCTCCCGGGTCGGCATGGTACGAAACCGTTTTAATCAGGGTATCGTCAAAAGTCCGAATAACGGAAGCCGTACCCTTGTTGTGGGCGACATAGGCGAACTGGGGTGTTTTCTTTCGACCACTAACCCTGATGGTTAGCAGATTTTCGTTGTGGTCGTTGCTGGGGATATCAAAGCTGTCGCTATAGGTTCCCAGAGCGGCCGGAGCAAAACGAACCGTGAAACTGCAACTGGCGTTTGGCGCAATACTCTGGCCGGAACAGGAGTCGGAGATGAGCGAAAACGGCGCAGCCAAGGGATTGCCGGTCGCGATGGCGCCGACCAGCAGGTTGGCCGTGGCGGCGGCTTCATTTTTGATGGTGATCGTCTTCTCGCTGGTCAATTCCTCAACGGTGTCGTCAAACGGCAGGTCAAGATCATTAGCTGGGGCAATCTCGTCGGTAACCGTGATCTCGGCATAGATATTCGCCCCGTCACAGGCGTCGCCAAGGCCGTCGCCGTCGATATCTTCCTGGAGCGGATTGGCCGTGCTCGGGCAGTTGTCGCAACCATCGCCGACCTCATCCCCGTCGTCATCCACCTGGGCGGGATTCGCCAGGGCAGGGCAATTGTCCAGGCCGGCAACCTTGGGCGCCAGGAAGACCGTCCCGGCGCAGATCAGATCGCCATCGGGATCGTTGATCGAATCCTCCGGACAGGCGTCACAGGGATCACCGACCCCATCCGCATCGCTATCCTCTTGCTGGGGATTAGCGATGGCCGGACAATTATCCTGGTCGCTCAGCAGCGGGGCCAGGAAACCGGCGCCGGCGCAGAACCCGTCGCCGTCACCGTCATCCGGCGCCTCGTTCGGACAAGGATCATGGTCGCCCAGCATGGGAGCGGCAAAGCCGGTTCCGGCGCAGTATCCATCCCCATCGACATCATCAGGAGCTTCGTTCGGACAAAGGTCGCCCTCGCAAATTCCGTCGCCCTCCAGATCCCGATTCAGCGTGATGGTATCGGTCCGGGGCTCAGGATACTGCAGGGTGAATCCATCGCTGTTCCGCACGGTCCAGGTCACATTGGCGGTGGGTTCAGTTCCGGCCGGATAGAGGTGGCTGGTGGCGCAGTCGATGCCGGTTTCGGCCGTGCCGTCTCCCCAGGTAAAGTCACAGAGATATGGCCCCTGGTAAGAGGCGCTCGGGGTAACGGTAACCGCAACATCGACCGCATTACAGACACTGCCCGGGGTGGAACCGAGGCTGGCCGCCAGACTAAGCGGGGGCGCCGTGTTAATCCTGAGGGTCTTTATCCAGTTATAGCCGGCGAACACATACACATCGCCGACCACATGCAAACCATCCCGGTATTCGAGGGATGTTGCAATATTTCCCACTCCGGAATCGATGGCCTGGGGCGCTATCCAACCGGCGGGGGATATGGCATAGGTCGTAATTCCGCTCCCGTTTTTAACCGCCATAACCTGGTCGGTAATGGCCAGCAGATCATCGATGGGGTATGAACCCCCGGCGTCCGGGAACGAGTTTATGACCTGTTTGGATATCGTGCCGGCATCGTCGATCGTCAGTGTAATCAGAGCGCTGCGCGTGGTTTCAAAATGGTTGGTCGCCGTTGTAAAAGTATAGGAATAGGAAATGGCGAAAAGATTGCCGGAGACCCGGGCCAGCACGCCGTCCTTGACCCCGCCCGTATCCTGGCTGCCATTGAAATTGAATGAATCAATGGCCGTCTTGGTAATCATCCCGGCGGCCGAAATGCGGAAGGTGACCACCTGCCAGGTTCCGTCTTTCAGAGAGATCGCGGCATAGATGTCCCCAGCGACGTGTTCGATGCTGGTGGTCAGGCCAGAAAAAACCGGTTTCCAGAGGTCAACGGCGGTAATGGCCCCGGCACTGGTAATGGCCACGGTTTTCAGGGCGCTGCCGGGAGATAAAATCGCGTAGATATCGCCGGCGAGATGCCTGATCCGCACCGAGTTAACATGGCTGGAGGATCCGGCGGCAAACGCCAGGCTGCCGACCGGGCTGAAGCTCATCCCGCCATCGGCAGTCACATAAGTATCTAAAGATATCACGGTACCAGAGCTATAATACTGCACCACGGCAATGGTCGTATCCGACAGCCTAGTCACGTCATAGGCGCTGCTGCTCGCGTAGGCACTGAGATTGCTGACCGGGTTGAAATTATCGCTGATCGTGCCGTTGTCCTCAACCGTAAAGGTCTTCACCTTCAGGCCGGCGTTGATATAGACAATGCCATAGGTCTTGCCGCTCAGGTGAAAGAGGCGCTGAATTCCGTTGCTATCGCTCAGGGTATCGATGGTGGTGTCCTGAATAACCCCGTAATAGGGAGTTGCCACCGGGGATTTGCTGCCGGCCCCGGCCACGCTTACCGTCATGGCCTGGGTTGCACTGTTGCCCGGGCAGGACGAGCCGACCGCCTTCAAGATAAAGTTATAGGTGCCGGCCGGGGTTGGGCCGGTTTTCTCAAGCCGGCAGCTCTTGGGGCCGGTGGAAACCACTGAGAATCCGGGGGCGCCATCGGAGTCGAGTTCCCACGCCACATCCCAGGCCGGCGTATTGCCGGAAACCTCGAACGCCTCTTGCTGGGTCTCGGAAGACCAGGAAATTACGCCACTGCCGTCACCGCTGGTGCGACCGATCGCCAGGGTCGCGTTGGTCGGGCAGGCCTGGTAGGTCACGGTCGTGGTCGCGGTGGAGTTGGCCGCCACCTCGATTCCGACCGGCGGAGAGGTCGCCCAGCCCGAAACCAATCTGCCCTCGACCAGATGTCGCCGGGGGTCAAGACCGCTCCGGGTTGTTCCGCCGGCTTGCCATTCTTTGCCGTCCTCGCGCCATTGGGCCTCGGCTGGAATTGGCATGGCATCGACGCCATTTTGGTCCACGGCCTGGATGGCCACCGTCAAGCCGCCGCTGCCGGCCGCTTTTCCGCGGGGGCCACCGGTGGAGAAGGTTGGCACCCAGTAGGTGCTGCTTCCGGAACTGACCGGCACCCGCACATAGGGTGCAACCGTTTCGCCAGTCCAGACCGGCTTGTTCGGTTGGTTCGCGTAGTTGTCGTCATAATTTTTTTCCGCCACATTCGCATACGTGTCTTGGTAGCGAAGATTGAGCTTCTCGCGACCGGGATATTGCAGCGTGATGTTCTTCAAAGGCCCAACCGATGGGTACGGGGACGTGGGCATGGCATGGAGAGGGGTTACCAGCGGGGTCACCCCAGCCTGGTAACCGGCACCAGCGGCCAGATGACAGGACAAGCAAACCCGGCCATCCTGGACCTTGGTAAGCGCCGGGCCGTTGGCATGTCCGCCTGCCCCCGCTCGCTGCGGATCCACCAG
Organism: Deltaproteobacteria bacterium; assembly: GCA_020056965.1. Lineage (GTDB taxonomy): Bacteria > Desulfobacterota > Desulfobulbia > Desulfobulbales > JAGXFP01 > JAGVGT01. The sequence continues at coordinate 2,003 of JAGVGT010000011.1, read as the reverse complement.
TTGCCCGGCACCATGACACTTGAGACATGACATTTCCGTCACGGCCCTGCTGCCCGCGCCCACCACATGGCAGAAGGCGCAGTTGCCGGTGGTGGATCGGCTGGTGGCGTGATGGCCATCCTGAAACTTACCAAGGCCGTCAGGGTAGGTCTCCTGCGCATGATGGCAGCTTTGGCAGGTGACATTCTTCCCCGTCTTGCCGGCGGTAATGGTATCCATGACCCCGAGAATCTTGCTGTCATGGCAGACCGAACAGGACAGGCCCCGCCGGGTGACGTGCTCTGCTACCACGTTATCGAGATGACAGCTCAGACAGGCGGGCTTGTCGACATGGGCAAAATCATGAACCGCTGTATGGCCTGTCCCCATGGTGGTGTGGCAGGTCAGACAGTCCCCACCTTCGGTTGGCATGGCCGTGGCCTTGCCGTAGGGGGCTTTCAGTGAGCCATTGTCTGCATGGCAGGTGGTGCAACCATCGTGGAGCTTGTTGTCATCGCCGTTGACCGGCATACCGTTGTCGGTGCCCGCGGTGCTGCTGTGGCAGCTGGCGCCGGCGCAGTTGGCGTTGATTGCCACCCTGGCGGTATGGTTGGCCTTGGTGTGCAACAGAAAGTAGGCGCCGTGGCAACCGTTGCAATCCCCGCCCCCGGCCGGCATGGCCGAGGCCTTGCCATAGGCGGTTCGGAGCAGATTCGTGCCGGAATCGTGACAGGTCGCGCAACCATCGTGAACCTTAGGGTCATCGGGGTTAACCGGCATGTCGCCAGGCGGCATATCGCCGGGCAGGCCAGCCGTGGCGGTATGGCACCCGGTGCAGTTGGTGGTCCCGGCCACCCGGGTGAAATGGTTGATCTGGTGACTGGGGAAGTACGAACCGTGACAGATGGTGCAATCACCGCCGGGTGAAACCATGCCTGGCGCCTTGCCGTAGGCAGCCTTTAAAACGCCGGTGCTCTGATGACAGGTATAACACTCGTCGTGGACCTTGTTGTCGGCAGGGTTGGTCGGCACGCCGCCACCGTCGTTATCGGCCGTTTGCTCATGACAGGATAGGCAGGCCAGGTTGCCGGCCACCCGGTCCCGATGATCGGCATGGCTGTGGCGGGTGAAGTACTCGTCATGGCAGGTTGCGCAGTTACCGCCGCCGTTGTTGCTGCCGGCCCCGCCATCGGGCATGGCGATGACCAGGTCCGGGTTGACCTCGCCCGGGCTTTTCAGGCTGGTACCAGGGGTGTGGCAGGTTGCGCAATAGTCATGTTTCTTGTTGTCGGCCGGATCCACCGGTGCGCCCGAGCTGCTACCGATATTCGCGTCATGGCAGGTGTTGCAGTTTCCATAGCCGCCGACCAGATCGGTATGGTTGCCCTGGTGTCCGGCCACGGCGTGGCAAGAAATCGTACAGCTGGAGGAGGCCAGCCCATTTTCGCTGAGATGATGCACCGCCCCGATGTTGGTGTTGTGGCAGTCGGTACACTTGGATAACCTGGTGGCCCCGACGGCGGTGCCATCGATCCCGAAAGCGCTGGTGCCGGCGACCCGCACCGTGTAGTCATCGGTGCTCAGGCTCTCCGGTCCGTGGCAGGTGGCGCAGCTTTTATGCACATCCTTGGCCACTTCCTTGCTGATCGGGCCGTGACAGGCGATGCAGGCGGGACTCCAGCCAAAGGAGGTCGCGCCGTGTCCGTTGTGGGTGCCGTCAATGACCGCTGTTCTCTTCAGTTCGTGGCACTCGCTGCAATCCACCGTTTGAAAGCCGGTTTCCCCAATCACCTTGCCGGTGCCGTCGGTCAGGCGCGGGGCGAAAGAGTATCCGCCATTAAGCAGGGCGGTACTAACCCCAACGTTGCCTTCGTTGGCCAGGTTGGAGTTGTTGATGGTCGGTTTGGGATCACCGTGGCAGGTGTTGCAGCCGAGGTGATGGCCGCTTTCCGGGGCGGCGACATGCTTCGTGTGGCAAGAGCCGCAGCCGGTGCCGAGCCGGTCGCTGATGAAGCTGCTGTGTT